>CBCTFZ010000001.1:0-164289 GCA_965146355.1 uncultured Emergencia sp.
GCAACAACAGAGCTTAGATATTCGGAAAAGATGCTGTGGTACACATCTACAAATGTTTCAAACTGAAATTCCAAAGACATTTTTCCACCTCCGATGATTCAATCTTTTCCCATTATACCGCCCCAATAACGGCTTTTCAAATGTGCAAAAGAAGATTATCGCTCACGGTCAGCCGCTTTTCTTTCGGGCGGTTCGCTCGTTTCCTCTGGCTCTGCATCAAGTACCGCAGGGTCTTTCTGATCCAGATTCAGCTCAATATTTAAAGCATTGAGCCTTTCCGTTTTCTCTTTCAGCTCGTCCTCAAAATCAAAAGGCTTCGCCAGTTCTTCCTTTGCATTTTCAATCTGCGATAAAATTTCCGTCCGTCTGGTCTTTGCCGCTTCCAACTTATCAGGGATTCTGGCAAGCTCATTTTCTATTCGGGTCAGATTTCCCAAAGCGTCCTCGCCCAAGTTGACCTTGTGTTTTGTCTTGCCGCACAAGTTCAGGCAATAATGGGTATTGACCGTATCATAGTAAATCTCAAGCCGAAAGCCCCGATAACTGCCGATTTCTTTCGGCTGTGTCAGCGGATATTCCTTACAGATGGCAAGAAGCATTTTGCCTGCATCGGCTTTTTCTGTGTAAGTCACACCCTGCAAAGTCATTGGACAAAACCGATCTTCGCCCTTTGGTCTATGCTGTTCAAGCAGGGGAACATCACACCCATAGGCAGAAATAAGCTGTTCAAGCTCTTTGATTTCTTTCGGAAAGTGCTGCAAAACTCTGTCCTCAAGCTCGTAATGCTGATTAAGGTAACTCTGTTTTAACACCTTGAGTTTCGACACCTGCATATCCAAGTCCATCTTTTCTTTAAAACGCTCGTCCCCTGTGGCAAGCATTTTGACCTCCGCAAAGGAAAGGGCAACCTCATCCACATCTTCTGCGGAACGGACAGGGCTTTTGCTTGTCATAATCTGGCTGATAAATTTCTGCTTGCTTTCCACCAACTGATACAGATAGGCATCAAAGGTCTGCTCCGTTACATAACGGTAAACCTCCACCTCTGGGAACATATTTCCTTGTCGTTCAATACGCCCCTGCCGCTGTTCCAAATCGCTTGGTCGCCAAGGGCAATCTAAATTATGGAGTGCCACAAGCCTGTCCTGCACATTCGTACCTGCCCCCATCTTCTGGGTAGAACCTAACAAAATACGAACCTCGCCGCTTCTAACCTTCGCAAATAACTCTTTTTTCTGCACATCAGTAGTCGCTTCGTGAATAAAGCGTATCTGCTCGGCAGGAACACCACGGCGGATCAGCTTCTCCCGTATATCATCATAAACATTAAATGAGCCATCGTTCTTCGGCGTGGAAAGGTCACAGAATATAAGCTGTGCTGCCTTTGTGTCAGCGTGTTCCTCCCAAATGCGATGCACATTGTCGATACAGGTGTTGACCTTGCTTTCTGGATCATCAGGCAGCATCGGGTCAATCATCCTCTGGTCAAGGGCAAGTTTCCGTCCGTCATTGGTCACTTTCAACATATTATCGACCTGCGGCTCAACAAGCCTTGCCCGTATCTTTTCTGCCCGCTTAGCAAGAGAAACTACCATTTCTGTCTGTATCTCGCTTGGCTTCGTCTTGATATTGTGATAGTTGACCTTTGGCACAGGGAGTTTTAACATATCGGCAGTCTGAATGTCTGCCACCTCCCGAAACATTAACATCAGCTCTGGCAGGTTATAAAATTTCGCAAACCTTGTCTTTGCTCGGTAGTTCGTCCCTTCAGGGGCAAGCTCTAATGCTGTAATGGTTTCACCAAAAGTGGACGCCCAACTGTCAAAATGCTGCAAACCGTTCCTTACAAGTGTATCATACTGCAAGTATCTCTGTACAGAATACATCTCCACCATTGAGTTACTGATCGGCGTTCCCGTAGCGAAAATCGTGCCACGGTTACCTGTGATTTCGTCCAGATAGCGGCATTTCATAAAGAGGTCGCTTGACTTTTGGGCTTCGGTCTGGGCAATGCCGCCCACATTCCGCATCTTGGTATAGAGGTAGAGATTTTTGTAAAAATGGCTCTCGTCAATAAAAAGCCTGTCAACACCTAACTGCTCAAAGTCAATCACATTGTCCTTTCGTTTGGTATCGTTGAGTTTTTTCAGCTTCTGCTCAATGGCTTTCCTTGTTTTCATGAGCTGTTTGACTGTGAACTGCTCGCCATTTGATTTCTGCACATCTTCAATCCCATGCTCAATATCGTCAAGCTGTTTCTGAAGCTGCTCCCTTTGGCGTTCCACGCTCATCTGGATTTTTTCAAACTGGGAATGTCCGATGATGACCGCATCATAGTCGCCTGTGGCAATACGGGAACAAAACTTTTTTCGGTTTGCTGTTTCAAAGTCCTGTTTGGTCGTCACAAGGATATTGGCAGAAGGATACAGCCTTAAATACTCAGACGCCCATTGTCCCACTAAGTGATTTGGCACAACAAACATAGACTTATTGCACAGTCCCAGACGCTTGCTTTCCTGTGCGGCAGCGACCATTTCAAAGGTCTTGCCTGCACCTACCTTATGGGCAAGAAGTGTATTCCCTCCATAAAGGATATGGGCAATCGCATTCACTTGATGAGGTCTTAACTGAATTTCTGGACTGATCCCGCCAAAAGTGATATGACTTCCATCATATTCACGGGTGCGGATACTGTTGAAAGTGTCGTTATAGTAACGGACAAGGCGGTTTCTTCGCTCAGGGTCTTTCCATATCCAATCCTGAAACGCCTGTTTAATCACTTCCTGCTTTGCCTGTGCTGCTGTGGTTTCCTTATGATTGAACACCGCTTTTTTGTTTCCGTGTTCATCATACACATAATCAAAAATACGGGTATCTTTCAGATTCAGCGTGTCCTCGATAATACGATAGGCGGAAGCTCTTTTCGTACCGTAAGTGCTGTCCGCCTTGACATTCCCGTAATCGGAAGTTTTATTTTCGATAAACCAATCGCCATTATATGGTGTATAACGGACTTTGATCCTGCCTCTTGCGTGTTGTGACGGGGTTAAAAGTTCCATCACAAATTGCTGAATATCCTCCTGCGGTATCCAAGTCGTACCAAGACGCACAGCGATTTCACTGGCAGGCAGGTCTTTGGGAATAACCTGTTTTAAGGCTTCCACATTGACAGACAGCGACGGGTCTTGCTTTGCCGCAATTTCTGCAACCGTCAACTTTTCCCTTACATTCCCAGAAAGGTACTCGTCCGCAGTCACATAACGGGCAGGCTCGGCATTGGGTACACGAAAGATCACACCCTGCAAATCTGCAATCAGTTCCTCCTGTGTTTTCCCTGTAAGCTGTTCCATATAACCTAAATCAACACAGGCTTTTTCTCCAATAGAAAGGGCAAGGGCTTCGCTTGCGGTTTCCACAGAAGTTGCAGTACGGTGCGGTTTGATCGTCCGTTTCGTGAACATATCCGCTTTCCGCTTAAATTTCCCATCATCGTCAAGCACTTCAAGGGAACATAACAGAAAATAGCTTTCATCGGACGCAAAGGCAAGATAATTCCCTCGGTTATTGATAAGCCCGTACTTTCCCGTAAAGGTATCGTACAAGCGGTTAAGCTGTTCCTGCTCCTTGCGTATCACTTCATCAGGGTAATCGTTGGTCTGGTAGTCAATGAGCCTGCGGACAGAGTCCCTGATCTCCACCAAACCCTTGATACGGTTTTCGGCAGTCATAGATACTTTGGCAGGGGTCATTACATCATTTTCTCGGAAGTAAATCCTGCCGTCCACCAAAGTATAAGAGAAGTTTCGCACCGAAGGGTCGGCAGGGATGCTTTCTGCCTGTTCATCAGAGATTTCATCAATCTGATTTTCCTGTGCTGTGATTTCCCCATTGATACGCTGCACCGCTTCCGATAAAAGCTCGGAAAGGGAATGTTCTTTGTCTGCTTTACAGGCAGTATCCATACCGAAACGGGTGCTTTCCATCTGCATTGTTCCAAGCACCATCTCTGGATGCTCTACAAAATAGCGGTTCATTGTGATCCCATTCTCGTCCGTGTCAAGGTGTACCCACTCTGGCTCTATCTCCATAACTCGGTCACGCTTTTTTAAGATCAGAATGTCACTTGTAACTTCCGTTCCCGCATTGGCTTTGAAGGTGTTGTCTGGAAGCCGTATCGCCCCTAAAAGCTCGGCTCTCTGGGCAATATATTTTCGTACTTCGGGACTTGCCTTATCCATTGTGCCTTTTGAGGTAAGGAACATTACAACGCCGCCTGCCTTTACTTTATCAAGGGCTTTTGCAAAGAAATAGTCGTGGATAAGGAATTTCTGCTGTGCGTAGCGGCTGTCGTTGACCCGAAAATCTCCAAAGGGTACATTGCCAAGCACCACATCAAAATGGTCGTCTGGCAGTTTGGTATCTTCAAAGCCCTGTACGGCGATGGTGGCTTTCTGGTAAAGCTGCTTTGCAATCCTGCCCGTCAGATCATCAAGCTCCACGCCATAGAGCTTTGAGCCTGCCATCTTTTCAGGGAGCAGACCAAAGAAGTTTCCTGTGCCACAGGACGGCTCTAATATATTTCCTTTCTCATAGCCCAGACGGTCAAGCACCTCATACATCGCTTTAATCACCACAGGCGGAGTATAAAAGGCTGTAAGTGTCGATTCCTTTGCCGCACGATATTCCTCTGGGGAGAGGTTCTCATAAAGCTCTATAAACTCATCTGCCCACGCCGCATTATTTTCATCAAATGCCTGTGACAGACCGCCCCAGCCGACATACTTTGAAAGAATTTCCTGTTCCTCTGGCGTTGCAAGGCGGTTTTCAATCTCAAGCTCGTGAAGTGTCTGGATCGCTGCGATATTGTTTCTGAATTTCTCCTTTGCACCGCCCACGCCTAAAGCATCGTCCGTAATGCGGAAGTTTCGACGGTCATCAGACGGAACGGGAACATCTACATTTTCTTTTTCGGGTGGTAATACTTCCTGTTCCAAAAGGCTGCGAATATAACCGATTTTCTCCACACGATTTATCGGAATACCTGCTTGATTTTGGAAAGTTACATCCCGCATTGACACATCACCGCTGATTTCGCTGATACGCTCAATCACATAGCGGCGGTTATCAATCACCACTTCTTTTCCTATCAGCTCTTGGTTGTCTTGTATTTCTGCGGGAGCTGGTGCTTCCTCTTTGTAAAAAGGCTCAAGCTGTTCCTCCGTGACTGATACAAGGCTGTCAAAATCAAGATACCCAAGTCCGTCCTGCACCAAAGACGCCAGACTGCCATACGATACACAATCCACAAGCACATCATCTATATAGGTTTCCATACGGTACTCGGTAAGGTTGACGACTGCCTGTATCTCGTGCATCTCATCCTCGGTCGTCGTAAATGCGATTTTAACAGAGGACAGATCGGTATAATCCGCACCCTCCTCCTGTTCGTATTCCCTGCGGCAGAATGCGTCAATCGTTTCCTTTGCCTGTTCCAATAATGCCTGCTCGGAGGATACAAACCATTCATTCTCAAAGGACAGGATTTCGGAAAGGAGCTGTTCGTCCTCTGGGGTTAGTTCTGCGTGCTGTTCCAAATAGGGAATGAACACCTCACGCCCCCACCGCAGACTTTCCATCTTTTCCCGATACGCATCCTCGCCCTGCTTTTTCCACTCTGGGATAAACGGACAGTTCGGCGACAGGCAATAATCATAATGATTTTTGATATGGGCAATCAAATCGCCCTCTCCATCCCCAATGTCAAAACGCCCGTCATAGTGCATATCCTCGCCATCAATAACTGCGGAAATATCAAAATCGGTCTTGTGATACCAACCGACCGCTTTGCTCTCGTCCTCCCGTTCTCGGTGCTGCTTTTCATCTAAAATACCAAGTAACCTGTTTCCAAGAGCAAAGCTAAGATTGGTAAATCGGTCATTCAGCTTCTTGTCATAAAAGCAGGGATGCTCGGAAAAGCCGATAGAAAATTCTAAGCTGTCAGGCTTTTTCTCGGTGAGTGTTTCTGATTTCTGCCTGTCGGTTACTACGACTTTGAGATGGTCATTAGCAGGGTTTTTGTTCAGAAGTTCGCTTAGCTTTGTATGATTGTACGCCTGCATCAAAATCGGGAACTGCACATTCTGCAAAGTCACCCTATCCTCGGTAACGGACTGCACTTCATATTTGTCTGCCCCCAGATACACCACATCGCCCTCGTGACAAAGGTAGTGCATTGGATGCAGCTCCGTCAGTTCTTTGGAAAAATACCACGCATTACTGCGGCTATAAGTGTCGCTCGTTTTACCTTGTACCAGAGCCAGAAAATCAAGAAGCTGTTGCACCGTCGCAGGATCAGAAAGCTGTTCCTCCATCTGCCTGTCATTTATATTGGCAAGGTCGGTACGATTTACCTGCGACAAAAGCTCTTTTTCATAACCGTCCAAATCACGGATAAAATCAGACAGACGCAGGGCAAGGCTGTCCCGTTTGTCAGCAGGGGAAAGTGCCTGCTTAGACTGGATAAACCGTTGTCTTGCAAGTTTTCTCTGGGTGTCGATTTCATACTGCGGAGCAGATACCTGTTCCAGATAGTCCGCATAATGGTCTTTCTCTTTGGGGTTTAAATAGCGGTCATTCTTGATAAGCTCACGCAGGCGTTTTTCCACCTTTGACCAAGATAATCGCAGGTCTGGCTCGGTATAAGAACCCTGTTTTTCAATGGCGATCCCTTTACTGTCTGCCCATCTTCCGCCCTGTGTTCCGTCTGGAAAAATGTGTGTTCCGCCGCCTGTACCATATACCTCTTTCAGAAATTCAATATTCGTTTTGCTGTCATGGTTTTTTTGAAACTGATGATAGATACGGTACTTTCCATTCACAAAATTGTTTCCGCTTTGTAAAACAGAGTCAATATCTTCCTGTGAAACGACAAAAGCAGAGGACTTTTCATCCTCTGCCTGTGTGATTTTTTCTATCTGCTGTTCAACCGTTGGAAGATTGGCACTTACTTCTTCCTCATTGGCAATGCTTAGCTGTAAATCAGTTCCGTCAAGATGACTTCCTCCGCTTGGCTGCGGATGTTGTTCATCAATCCTACCCACTGCATCGGGGCTTTTTCCTTCAGTTCCTCCGTCACGCCCTGCTCCATTGAGAGCTGCTTCGTCAGAAGCTCCAACCGTTTGAGTGCCGTCTGTTCCACCTCGTAAAGATGCTGATTTAGCATCCCCTCTGTCAGCAGGTTCAGATAGGTCACTCTCTTGTGCTGTTCCAGATACTCCCTGTGCATCATAGCGTATCTGCCAAGCGGAAGCTCTGGCTCTGTCGGTAATGTTAGGTCTGGAATAAGATAATCCCCCTGCCTTGTGTATGTGATTTCGCTCATTATTTTCACTCCTTTCGGGCTGTTTTCTGCCTACATCATAACGGGATTGGGACTTTGGTGCAAAGGTGCGGTTTTCCTCTCTGGCTTCCATTTGCACATTTCGGATAGCTGCGGAAATTTCCCGAAGTGCCATCTCCGATATATCGCTCGTGGCAATCCCGATTGCATTTATCGTATGGGGCGTATTGAAATTCACAATGTCGGCAAAATCTTCTCGGTCAAAATATTCCTTCACATCCAGACCGCAGCGGCTCATCAGCATAAATGCCACGCTGTTGACCGCAAGCCTCTTATACAGCACTTCAATGTTGTATTCGTCCAGTTCTTCTAAAAAACTGTCTTGGGTTACGCCTTTGAGCTGTGACAGGTAATCGGGAAGATTGTCCTCCACAGCGTTCTCAGCAGTCTTAAAAAGTGTTTCCGCCAAGTCTGTTTCTTCAAGCTCTCCGAAACGGTCAGAAAGCCTTTCCTTTACTGCCTGCTCATATCGCTCATCCATCTGCCAGATCGGAACAGGACGGCTGCCATAATAACCCTCGTGGGTATCGGATATATCAAAGTAGTATTTCAGCGTGTTCCTGCGACCTTTCGGGTCGAACACGGCAATCCCTTTGCTGTCTTTATTTACCCAACGCTTAAAGAGCTTATTCCAAGTGCCAAGTTCTGCCACAGCTACGGCATCGGGGCGTTGAGCATAAATTAAGAGCTGTTCGTCAAAGCGGCACTTATAGTTGCGGCAGGCAGAGGACAGAAAACTCTGCCACGCCTGCGGACTTTTCGCAACCGACACGCCTGTTCGCCGATACAGCTCCGTGATTAGCTGATACTTTGCAGCCATTTTCTTTACACCTCCTTGTTATCTGCCCCTGCGATCAGGCAGGGGCGTAACTGATTTTATTGTGTTTCATTCGTCTGATAAAGTCTTTGGTGTCATACAGCACACCGTCAATCTCTGTGTGGTTTTCATCTACATAGCGGCAAAGGACACATTGTGCATCCCCGTTTTCAGAAAACAGCCGAAGCATACCTCCGTCTGGAACAGAAACTTCAATCCCGTTTTCTTCATTTTTGAAATGGATCATTCTTTTTTCACTCATTCATACCACCACCAAGAAAGGAAATGACCTTGTTCGATTTGATACTCTTTTGCAGGTCGTTGATCAGGGTAATATCTGCCACCGTAATGCCCTGCATGGAAAGAATATCGTCCATTGTCATAGAAGCGATTGCTTTTTCATCTGCAAAGCCTGCTTCAAAGACTTTATTCAAAACTTTTACCGCTTTCTGGTTGACTGCCATTGTCCTATTCCTCCTATCGTTCATAGTCTTTGTGTTTCGGTATTTTCGTTGCCTGCGGCTCTTTACGGATCGGCTCACAGGCTGCACCGTTTTTGTGCAGAAACTCGGCAAACTCACTGATGTGATACAGGTTGTTGCCGACTTCCGTATGGTATTCGTCAATAAAGCTGCAGGTGTATTCCCGTTTTTCGCCCCAAGCGGTCGTTACCATAATCTTCCCACCGTCTGGGATACGGAACAGTTCTTTATACTGCGTATCCATAAAACGGATGCCCTGCTCAGCTTTTTCCATGTGCTGATTCAGCCATTCCTTCACATAGCAATAACAGTAAAAGTTATAATCGCCTTTGGTGGGATTGCACCGAAATAGAAAAGCGTGCTTTCCTGTGTCCACACGAAAACCATATTCCGTACAATAATTCCCTTGCATCGCACTTTCAGGATATTTCCTTGCAAAAGCACCCATATCATAGCGATTGTGCAAAAGTCCTTTATCCTCACGCAAGGCATTGATGACGGTATCAAGGTCTGTCTTAAATTCGTCCGATTTCCATTGGGGTCTGGTATCAAACCAAGTGGTATAAAAGCCATAGCCTGTTGTTGCAAAATCTCCACGCAGATGTCCGATTGTACCTGTCTGCCCCTCAATCTGCATACTTTGGGCATAAGTGTATTTCTGTTCTGTCGGGGTTAATGGTCGTATCTCCATATCAGCGTTCCTCCTGTCGCTGTTTTTCTTTCTTCCTGTCTAAAATCTTCTGCATACATACATCGCAGAAAATAACCGTCCCTTCCTTATAGCGGGGATAAGGGCAGGTCGCACAATCATATTTTTTCTTAGCGTTCTCGGTCATTGTGATTCCTCTGTTTCTTTTCTGGTTGGTTATAGGGCATCCTGCACTCGTTCTGATAGCGTTCATTCAGCTTATCCCTTGCTTCGGAAAGCTGATTGCAATAATACCCCCAAAAATAATCTGATCCGTCCTTACAGTACCAACACACATAAGGGTTCGGGGCTTTGGAGTTATGCCCGATAACAAGCTCTGTACGCCCGATTTGACAGCTCTCAATAATTTCATAACCGCCGTTCATTCGTTTTTCTTCGTTCATAAGCCACCTCTCATTCTTTGGCGTAACGCCTGTAATTCTGTTCCTGCTTGGCACGGAGTTTCTGGATACGGACGCTGCCTAAAAGCTCTGGATGTTCTGCCTGCAGCTTTCGGCGTGTCCTTCCTACGCTCTCAAAGCTCGGCAGTCCCAGATAACGGTACTGCGACATCACTTCCGCAAAGGGCATCGCCCCTGCGTCCTTAAAATAGCTGTTGCATACTTTCAGATACAGCACCATATCGTCATTTCTGGCTTCCTCGTCCTTTTTCAGAATGGCTCGCACCTTATCCTCAATGGTTCTCAATTTTTGCATACATACCTCCGTATATGGAAAGGGGACAGCCCGAAAAGGCTGCCCCCAGACACTTTACTTCTTCTTTCGGTTACGGATGTTCAGCCAGATTGCTCCGCCCACAATGAACATCACAAGCACAATGGCGATCACCGTCTTTGCTTCCATTCCTTAGTCCTCCTTCTTCTTCTTTTTCAGCCCTGCGATCAAGAGCGTACCTGCACCAATGAGGGAAGCTGCCGCCAGTCCTCCCCAGAGGAACGGATTAAAGTCATCCCCTGTTTTCGGGGTGTCACGCAGTTCATTGTGCATCTGGACAACCGTGGTTGATCCCACTTTGACCGTGATCTGTTTTTCGGCAGGCAGGATATAGTTTGCCGATACCTTATCACTGACCTCGGAAATGGTGTATTCTCCGATACGCAGGTTTTCAATCACGATTTCTCCGTTTTTGTCGGTCTTAAAAGTCTGGTCATATCCATTTGCACCTGTCACTCGGAAAGAGAAGCCTTCCACCTTGCCATCGGAAGATGTTTTGACAATTTTAAGACTGCCAGACTGCGGGGCGTTCACAAAGCCTTTGCCTGCTTCATTTTCCACCACATAGGTCTTGCCATTTTCCTCAATGGATACGGTATAGACATTTTCATCAAGGACAAAGCCCTCTGGTGCTGTCTTTTCACGGACAAAATATTTTCCGTATCGAAGCTCGCTCATCTGGTAGATGCCGCCGCCAAGCTCAGACATTTCGCCAAGCAGCTCATCTTCCTTGTCGTACTCGCCGTTTTTGTTGGTATCGGCAAAGACTTCAAAAACTGCACCTGTCAGCTTATTGTCAGGATAATCCTTATCGACTTTGGTAAGCTCAATATTGCCTGTGATAAATTCATTCACAAGCTCGATTTCCACAACTTCATCCACCTTG
This sequence comes from uncultured Emergencia sp., assembly GCA_965146355.1. Classification (GTDB taxonomy): domain Bacteria; phylum Bacillota; class Clostridia; order Peptostreptococcales; family Anaerovoracaceae; genus Senimuribacter. Next base: position 11,008 of record CBCTFZ010000001.1, read on the forward strand.
CCGATCGTAACAGGAATTTCTTCCTCGGACAGTACAAAGCCTTTCGGGCTTTCTACCTCTCGGATAATCCAAGAACCATACGGAACTTTGGCAAAAGAAAAACTACCGTCATCCTTTGATGTGGTAGTTAAAATCGCATGTTCTTTTGTAAATTCTTCTGTGCCGGTCTTAAAGATGCCAATGACAGCACCACCTAAGCCCTTGCCGTCCTCATCGGTTTTCTTTCCGCTTACAGAACCATAAATCAGCTTGTTTTCAATGGGTTCGCCGTCATTTACTGCAAGGTGGACGATGGCGGTATCCTGTCCTGCATATTCAAAGTTTACAGGGTATTTCGTATCACTTGTAAGATACGCTTCGTTTGCTGCAATCTCTTTCACATAGTAATTGCCCATCGGAAGGTCAGTCTTAACCTTGCCATTTCCGTTCTCGTCAAGCGTAATAATCTCAATCAGTCCGTCAGCAGGGATGACCGTACCGTCTGCGGCAGTCAGTTCTTTTTCTGCATACAGCCCAAAGGCAACATCAAAGATTTCCCCGTTATTGCCCACACCAAAATGCTCATCGGTTTCAAGGCTCTTTACAAGGTCGATTTTCACACGCTGACGCTCGTTGTAGAAACTCGTTTCTGTTTCTGTTACTGAAATTTCTTGTCCTGCATAGACAAGCTCAACGGAGTGAATTTCATCATTCAGCACCATACCATTCGGAGCTGTCACTTCCTTCACTTCATATTTTCCAAGATATAATTTCTTTGATTTTGCCGTACCGTCTGCACCTGTGGTCAGGGTATCTACCACCTCACCTTTTTTTGCTCGGACTGTTCCCTCTAAGGTTACAATATCCTCGGCTGCGGTAATCTCATAAACCGCACCCTCCAGATTTCCTACGGCAAAGTTTGGCTGATACATTCCGTTGTTTTCCGATACACTTGAGAAAATCTCTCCAGACTTTTCTACGGTAATCGTACCTTTTTGTGCCAGATTGGATCGTACTACCTCAATAACGGTAATTCCGCTTTCTTCCTCCGAATTTTCTTGCACTACATCAAAATACACAGGCTCAGGGTCAAGCACATAGCCGTATGGGGCTTGTACTTCCACAAGAGAATAGCCCTTTCCGTATTCTAAAGCCTCTGGTGTGACCAACTCGCCATCTGCGGTCGTATAGAAAGTATCAATGGTTGTCACTTCTGGATAAGTGAAAGTCATCGTCACAAGGTTGCCGTTCGGGTCGTAAATCTGGAAGCCTGCCCCTGCATACGGGATGGTTTTCCCTGTTTCCGCATCTTTCTTCACCACCTTGATATAGCTTTCAAAGTTAGCATTGTTAATAAGATAGCGGTAGGTCTGACCGTCGGAACTGATAAACACATCAAACGGCTTCATCAGCTCACGCCCTTCCCATCCATAAGTCTGTTTTACCGTATAAATGCCATAAGGCATATCCTTTGTCTGGGCAAAACCGTTCTCATCACAGACGAGCTTGTCACGCTCGCTTTCTTTTGCCTGCTCAAAGCTGCCTGCCGATTTAAGGAATACCTCAAAGACAGCACCTTCTTCTGGCGTTTCGATGCCTGTTTCGCCGTCATCGGTATGCTTGATAATAGCGATATTTCCCTTGATAACCTGCTCATTCACATCATTTTTTGCAGAATTATATTCCACCTCATAAAGTTCTGGTTCTGCACCGACTTTATGAATGGTCGGGTCAAGAAGATACCCCTCGGACGGACTGATTTCTCGGATTGTCCAGTCATCGCCGCACACATAATACTTGGTCGTAAACTGACCATTTTCGTCGGTGGTGTAGGTGTCAATCAGTTCTTCGCCCTTGTAAATGCCATAAACCGCACCCGCTAAAGAAGCGTCCCCCTGTGGTGTTCCTGTTTCTGCATCGGTCTTAGTTACCGTCACATTGAATTTCTTGAGAATATTCTGGAAACTGCGGTTTGTAACCTTATTCCATTCAATCGGTGCGGTCTGGGATGTAGGAACGACATAGCGGATTGCCGTATCCACTTCCTCAAGCACATACGGGGTATCGCCGCTAATCAGGACATCCTCAAACTTGGCTACACCATTTCCATCGGTGACAGCATACTCATCCACTGCAAGTCCGCTAAGGGATGTGCCGTACAAATGGAATTTCACGCCCTCCACCAGATTGTCCTCGGAAGTCTTGACTACTTCAAGGCTGCCACGCTTTAAGGTGTTGTTGAAGTTGACTGTGGTTATCTTGCCGCCGATAAGTGTTACCGTCTGGGTCTGCTGTGGTTCATAACGGTCAATGGTCTGCTCTGTGATGGTATAAGTGGCAGGGAACAGACCTTCTACTGTGATATTTCCGTTTTCATCGGTCGTTACCGTCTTATTGATACCCTCGCCCTTGATGGTAAACGGAATGCCTGCTACAACGCCGTCCTCAGAAGTCTTTTTCAGGGCAATCGTACCTGTCGGTGTTTCCACATTGAGATAGGCAGATACAGGAGAAGCGTTTTCTACACCTGTAATAACATCCTGCAAGTTCGGATCACCATAAGCAATCAGTTTGGCACTCTGACTAACCACAGGCACTCCGTTTCGGGTTGCTGTAATCCTTACAGAACCATGAAAGGCTTTCTTTGATGTGAGCGTGAGCTTATTTCCAGATTTTGCTACACTGACCGCATCGCTGGAACTTGCAAAGGAATATTCGGACAGCACACCGTTTTTATCGGTCAGCGTTAAACTGTATTTCCCGTCTTTATAGACAAGCTCCTTTGTAATATCGTCTTTCCCGCCTGACATAAAGCTCGGAATGGTATTGTGCTTACTCATCAGCGAAACAATCTGGTCATAGACTTTCTTTGCTCCGCTGTTTGGATAATGAGAACCAAAGTGCAGGCTGTACACGGTGCTGCTCGTCTGGCGGTATGAGCCTGTGGCTTCACGGCATCCCGTAACAAACTCCCATACAAGAGTCTGGGTCGCAAGCCATTTCTCATCGTCTAATCCAGACAGATTTCCTCGGTTTCCCTGATACCCATAGAGCAGGGCAAGCCCAACTGCTTTTTTCTGGCTTCCCGAAAGAGCGTTCCATGCTTCGGAAGATGCTTCTTTCAAGGTGTTGCCCGTTTTTAGCGGTACACCTGGCTGTAAACAAAATGCTGTGTCGCCATCCACAAACATACGGTATTTATAGTCACCCGTACCGCCTGCGATATAACCGTTGATGTTGGCACTTGAATTGTACCTCATTGCATTTCCGTTCCCGTCATAAGTGTGCGAAAAGGAAATCGTACCAACATCTCCTACGGCTGCAAAGGCTGTGGTGGCAGGCAGTACGGAGAATACCGTAACCGCAGCCATCACGACAGCCGCAGCCTTTTGGAATATTTTTTTGAATTTCATCTTTACCTCCTGTTGATATTGAAAATAGATGTTGCCTGCTAACCGAAAAAAGCCGCCCTCTGGCAGCTTATTGTTTTTCTTTTCTCGGATAGTAACTGGCAGTATTAAGGGGGAGAGGTGTGGAGAGGGGGAAAGCGAAAAAAAGGTTATCCACCCAAGCAAACAGACCTGTCCCTTGATGTGTGGCTATCGTTCCTGTGCCTTGCTTCTTTGCAGATGGCGGTTATAAAACTCCAACGCCTTGACCACAAAATCGGATTCTTTCCCTTTGGGTACAGATTTTGGAATGAGTTTGGTTATCCTTTCATCACGGAAAGCAGGCTTTTCTCTCTGATTCGGCTTTTCTTCTTCCATAATGGAACTGATCACCCCGTCTGTCAGCTTTCCCTCCTGCATATACTTTTTCATTTTGATAGCCTGTGCAAGTGAGGGCGTGGCATCATTATATTCCATCGCTTCAAGCAGGGTGTATTGCTGTTCCTCGGAAAGATAAGAAATTTCCACCGCAGGACGGAACGCAATCTGACGCTCATCCACCATTTGCAGAATTTCGGGTACAAGCTCGGTTAAGCGGATATAGCGGAAAATCTGGTTTTTACTTTCTCCTACTTTCTCGGCAAGTTCATCACTTGAAGTTGCAAAACCTAAATTATTACCCACTGGGGAATAATTATCTTTTGATGGTCTGCCTGCTTGTCGTTTCATCGCTTCCAACCGCATCTTATAGGCAAACGCCTTTTCACTCGGCAAAATAGTCGTTCTTTGCAGGTTGCTTTCCACCATTACAATAATGGCTTCATCACGGGAAAACTCCTTGACCTCACATTTCAGCGTATCAAGCCCCGCAAGCTCACAAGCCTTTTTTCTCCTGTGACCGCTAATCAGCTCATATCTGTCGTCCTCCTTCAAACGGACAGTCGCAGGGGTCATTACACCGTTTCTTTTTATGCTGTCAACAAGCTGTTCCATATCCTCATCCATTAAAACCTTAAAAGGATGGTCTGGGAACTCATCAATTTCAGAAATGGGAATATCCCTTATCTTACTTAATGCCGCTTCTGCACGGCTTTCGTCTGTCTGAAAAAGGTCATCGTATGCGGTCAGCTCGATGCTGCTTTTTCTGCTTCTCGCCAATATCTGCCACCTCCTTTCCAAACTGCTCATAAGCTGCGGCAACCTTACCGCCTTTGTCATAGGCGAAAATGCTCTTTCCCTCTGCGGTAGCTTCTACTGCACGGATAGAATGTGGTATCTGAGCATCAAAAACTTTGATATTCTGACCGTATGCACTCCTTACCAATGCGGTCACTTCCTTAGAAATGTTCGTGCGTGGCATTACCATCGTCATTAAGATACCGTCAATCCGAAGATGGGGATTGATCTGCCGCCTGACTTTTGACACAGAGCGAAGCAATAACTCCAGACCTTTTGCAGAAAGATAATGCGGCTGTGTCGGAATAACCACGCTGTCAGCCGCCGCCAATGCGTTGATTGTCAGCATACCCAAGCTCGGCATACAATCAATAAGCACATAGTCGTAATTCTTTTTAACCTCGTTAATACAGGTCGTCAGAACACGCTCACGGCTGATTGCATTGATAAGCCTTACTTCCAGACCTGATAATTCAATATTTGAGGGTAACAGATCAACACCCTCGCTGTGATGCAGGATACCTTTCTGAACATCAAAGGGTTTATCGTCGATGATGTCCTGCATAATCATCGCAAGGGATATGGGCAAATCATCTGGTCGTGGATAGCCAAGCGACATTGTAAGATTCGCCTGTGCGTCTGCATCCACAAGCAGGACTTTCTTCCCCTGCTTCGATAAACACACACCCAGATTGACGGCTGTGGTGGTCTTACCCACACCGCCTTTCTGATTGGTCAGAGCGATCACTTTGCAATTTGACATATAGCGTCCTCCTTTCGCTTTTATTTAGCCGCTTTGTCAAAGGCGGCTATGTACTTCGCTCTGAACGCAAGAAAGCCGACTGGCTGTTACACCAATCGGCTATGTATCTATTTCTATATTCAGTTTTCAATTAAGAATAAGGCTTTCTGTATCTGCTCCATATCCCACCTATCGGGGAAAATGACCGCCATGATACGGAACGCATCATATAAGCCTGCCAAATAGGAATAATCAGAGTATTCCAAGCTCTGCCTATCTCTGTAATCTAAAAAAACATCACAGACCTTTCTCTGTTCCATTGTCAAATCAAGATTTTCATAATTTCGTTCCGCCTTATCCCTTTCGTCGCTTTCTTTTTGATAATCCTCGCTGTGTATGAGCATTTTATAAACGGTATCCTCTTTTAATTTCTCCGCTGCAATTTTCACAAGCTCGGCAAAATCTTTGTCATACATCACAACCTCCTACACCAATACTTTTAGTTTCTTCACAGGGGCGTTTATGACTTTGACAATCAGTTCATCAACACAGTCTGTATATCTGCCTTGCTGAATGAGTTGATTTTTCAATTCCACAAGGCTATGTAAAAGGATTGTTCTTTCCTCACTATCCAGATATGCGTGGTATTTTGTTTCTCTCATCATCAGCACCTCCGTTTCTTACCTTCATTATATAGAAGAACGGTCAGGGTACTCAAATGTGCAATAAGGGTAAAAAAATAAGCGTACCACTATTTCTAATGATACGCTTATGACTATTAAATCACCTCAAAATGCTTCAAAGCGTCCTTTATCGCTTCCACTTTCTCTGCCGTCGGATGTTTCCTCGGATGTTTCAGTTCTTCTACCGCATTAGGAGCATCATACATCGGCAAGCCTAAAGCCCTTTTTACCTCCGCAATATATGCGGTATGTACCTTGAAGCCATATTTCGCTTCTATGTACTCCTTTATCATTTTGTAGGTAACTCTCTCTTTTGGCTTATACGCTTCTGCTCTTTTAGCAATATTATCAAGCGGTACTTTGCCCTCACCCTCGCCAAACTCGACTTTTACATTGATTACGCTGTCAGGTTTTTTGTGGGAAAGCATTACAACCGTCTCAGTGGTCCTCCTACGCAGGCCTGGGCCTTATCATACTGGGTGTTGCTTTGCAAATCACAAAATCAGAAAACGTACCTTCTGCATAGATTAAAACAGCGGATTTCGGAAATTTTGCCTTCCGGAATCCGCTATTTTTTCAATTCATTTATGTTTTTAATCCACACAGGTCATGATTCGGATAATCTCCTTGTCGGTTTCAACCATGCCTACGCTGCCCAGCAGTCCAATATTGCGGATAGTATTTTCTATTCCCTTGGAAATAATACCGTCTCCTCCATAGAACTGCTGGCCGTTCATGTACATCTCATATCCCAATATGCCTGCGTCCACCGATGCAGAAATCTTCGCGGCGCAGGAAGCTTTGGCCCCGTCACAGATGATGCCGGAAGTGATAGCCAGCGCGTTGACGATAGTGTGGGCGATAACCTTCAAATCTCCCCCTTTCAGGTAGGCAATACCGGCGCCGGCGCTTGCTCCTGCGCTGACCGCACCGCAGTAGGCAGAAAGTCTGCCAATCTGCGTCTTCAGGTGCACAGCTGAAAGATTTGAAATAATCAGCGCTCTGTAAAGCTCCTCTTGACTGGCTCCAAGTTCCCGGGCGTAAACGATTAACGGCAGCGAAACAGTCAATCCCTGATTGCCGCTTCCGGAGTTGATAACTACCGGAAGCTCACAGCCGTTCATGCGAGCGTCCGAGCCTGCCGCAGCATAAGCCTTTGCCCGATTCATCACATCGCTGCCAAAGGATTTTAGAAGGACTTTTCCGATGTTTGCTCCATAGTCTTTGTCCAGTCCCTCCCTGGCGATATTATAATTATAGGTAATCTGACAATCGAGAATATCCTTTACATCTTCCAAATCCGCAGTTACAGCAAAATCGTAGATTTTTTCCATGGTAAGCTTACTGTACTCTGCGTCTTCCTCCTCCTTGACTTCTCCGATTTCTCTGTGAAAAATCACTTGCCCGTCTTTTTCCATATGTACGATATTGGTATGGTCGTCTGTAATCCGTACCTGCGCAGAGGACTCGCCTTTGTACACGGTAATCAGTATATCTAACGGATGGAGAGTTTCCAGCGGCTCTACCTTGATAACCTTCTTTTCAAGATATTCCTCCATTGCTTTCTTCTGCCGGTCTGTTACCTGAGAAATCACCTGCAGCTTCAGCTCCGGATTTCCATAGATAAGACCGGCGGCAACTGCCGTTTCCAGTCCCTTTCTCCCTCCTGTATTGGGAACAATAACACTTTTTACATTCTTGATAATATTACCGCTGAATTGGGCTAATACCCGGTCAGGCGTACCGTCCAGCAGCTCTCCTGCTTTCGCAGCGCAGTAAGCCACAGCAATAGGCTCGGTGCAGCCCATCGCCGGAATCAATTCCTTTTCTAAAATTTCAACGTAGGTTCTATATAGTGAATCCGTCCTGTTCAATCCGCATTCCTCCTATTCTTCTGAAAGCTGACAAAATTATACTCTCTTCGGGACATCTCGTCAACCCACGGCAGACCAATGAACCGCACAGCGTCCTTAAGGCTTTTACAGGAATCCGGGCGCGGCGGCTTTTTACTTTGTAAAATACTCGCTGCGCAGCATGGACATCAGGTGGACGTCGTAGAGGACACCGTTTTTCCGACAGTTCTTTCGCAGGACGCCTTCTCGATGAAAGCCCAGGTTCTCATAGAGAAAGCCTGCCGGATTGCCGGTGTAATGGTCCAGATACAGCCGCTCCAGCTGCAAATCCTCAAAGCAGTGGGCCATTATCGCTTCCATGGCCTGCCGCCCGTAGCCTTTGCCCCGAAGAGAGGCGTCGCCGATGTAAATGCGCCAGAGTTCGGCCTTCCAGCCGGGAATGATGTCGGCCAGCACGATGCGGCCGATGGGGCTGCCGTTCTTCATGAGGATGGTAAACTGCTCTGCCGAAGGATTGTCCTCGTCTGCAAAGAATTTGTGATAGACCTCTTCCCTGGTCTGGCCATCCCTGATGCTGAAAAATTCCGTGACCTCCGGCCTCTGCTCCCAGAGATAAAACTGCTCCAGGTCCTCAAATTGGGTTCTTCGTATGATAAGATTCTCTGTCTCAAATCTTTCTGTTTCCTTTACGCGTCCCTCTCTCGCTTCTGTCATGGCACTTCCCTCCTATGAATGTGTTGTTAAAAGCAGTATATCATATTTTAGGGCGGTCAGGGCAGAAAAATCGCAGATTCTGTCTTCTGGCGGGCCCGTCAACCCCGTCCCCTCTTGCAAACCTCTCTGCAAAAATGCTATAATGTTTGGAGAGTTTTTAGATATGGAAGAAAGGATTTGTACAGCTATGTATAAGGACGCAATCAGACCCGCCTGGGCTGAAATCAATTTAAGTAATCTGGATTATAATATTAAAAATATTAAAGCTAAAGTAGGTTCCGATAAGGAACTCATCGGCGTTATCAAAGCCGACGCCTACGGCCACGGCTCCGTAATGTGCGCCAATGTGCTCCGCGAAAACGGCGTAAAAACTTTTGCAATCGCTACTTTGCAGGAGGCCATTACGCTGCGTGAAGCCGGCGCCGCTGAAGAAATTATCATGCTGGGTCTGACCCCTGACATGTACGCCGATACGATTGTAGAATATGACATTACACCTGTCGTATGCGACGCTTCCAACGCAAAGGCTATCAGCGACGCAGCGGCCAAGGCAGGAAAAACCGTTTCCGGACTGATTGCAGTCGATACGGGCATGGGCAGAATCGGCTATCTGGCAGATGAGATAGAAAATGCCGTCTTCGATATCAAGAAGATTGCTACGCTTCCAAATTTTAAAATTAAGGGGCTCTTCTCCCACATGTCCACAGCCGACGCTTATGACAAGACCTACTCCCACCAGCAGGAAGAAAAGTATAATCGCTTCTACAACGCTCTGGTTCAGGCCGGTATCAATGTACCTATGCGTACTCTGGCAAACAGCGCTTCTATCATGGAACTGCCGACAATCCACTTCGATGCCGTTCGTCCGGGCATCATTCTTTACGGCTGCTATCCGTCCCACGAGGTGGATAAGAAACAGCTGGCCCTGAAGCCTGTCATGTCCGTCAAAGCCAACATCGTACATCTGAAAGATGTTCCTGAGAACTTTTCAGTTGGTTACGGCAGAAAATATATTTCCGATAAACCGTCAAGAATCGCAACCATCGCCTTGGGCTACGCCGACGGCTATCCTCGTCCGTACTCCGCCCAGGCAAAGGTCATCGTAAACGGCGTGGTTTGCCCCATTGCCGGAAACATCTGCATGGACCAGTGTATGATTGATGTTTCTCAGGTACCTAGCGTAAAAGTAGGCGACGAAGTTATCGTCATGGGCTCAGACGGTGTACATACGATTCTGGCTGACGATATCGCCGACGCAACAGGTACTATCAACTACGAAATCTGCTGCGCCTTCGGTCAGAGGCTTCCAAAGGTTTATGTAAAATAGAAATTAACCTAAATAACCAAAAAAACAAAAAACATGTATAACTCTTTTTCCTGCTCCAAGGTGATAGTTATACATGTTTTATTATTTTCACTGAATTTATGTAGAAATTCCACCAATTGGTGGGCTATTTTGCCCCTTTCTCCCGCATTTTTATGTAGGGTTACTGCTTCTGCTGTCTTCTGATTAGCTTCAAGTTATACATATTTTCATTAAAACCTGAGAGTTATGTATAATTTCGATGATTTTTTTATACATAAATTCGCTTTTACAGGCAAAAAAGGTTAATGCTTCTCTGTTCCTTGCCTTCTTCAACATCCATCACGCTGAGCAACTGTATTCCCCTCCAATTCATAAATCGAGTAGGGGCAGTCTGCCATAGTAAATCAAGCGGCGGGGGTTGGTCCCTTCTGCCGCGCCTGCTTTTTTGCCCGCCTTTCTTTCCTTATGACAAGAAGGCTCCCCGTAAGCACTACTGTCAGTCCGGCGGCAAAAACAATTCCGATACGCAGGGCAGTATCGATAAAAAAGGGCTCCGGCACGATGTTAATAAGCAAATCAGTCTGCGGATTTAATATCCATAAGTCGTTACTGAAAAAAATATGATGAAAAATTGTAAAGTACCTGGTAAAATCCGTAGAAGCAAGAAGGCCCAGTAAAGCCGCGGCTGTCAGAAATACTCCAATACAGGCTGTCGCTGCCCGCGGCAGAATCCGGCCTTGCTTTTTCCATATCAAAATACCCGAAGCTGCTGCGCAGGCAATCAGCGCCATCCGCCGCAGCCTTATGGCTGAAAGAAACAGCCCTTTTACATCTGCCATATGGGCAAGCTCTCGCTCATTGAAGAATTGCCGCACTTCTCCTCCCACTGTGGTGACAATCTGCAGCTGCTGTTCATCGTCCCGCAGATACGCCATCATGTGGTCCGTCACTTCCAGCAAATCCTCCATTTCCATCTGTACCTGGGTGAGCACCTGATGTTTTCTATATTCTTTTTCAAAATAGCCCGGAGTCCAATAAACTACCGCCTCAACAGAAGTAATCAAGAGTATCAGAATCAGGGCAAAGGCCGCTATAGCGCCTAAAATATATTGTAAGATTTTCATGGTTCTATCATAAAGCTATACACAGATAAAATCAAAGACTACTTTTCCCGGAAAAAATATGAACTTTTTGACGAGGTTTCCCCTTTTTTATTCGTAAAATTCCAGGAATACTTCGGTATTCTCCGGTATCTTATATTTTTTTCGTCAAAATTGTGAACTTCCTGTTGGACTTTATCAAATTAGAGTATATAATGAATCTGTAATTTATTTTTTGTTTTAGGATAAAAAGGAGAATTGTTCAACATGGAGAAACTTTTTAAGCTAAAGGAACATGGCACCGATGTGAGAACCGAAATTGTAGCCGGTGCTACCACTTTCCTGTCAATGGTCTATATCCTTGCGGTCAATCCGGGCATGCTGGCTGACGCAGGTATGGACAGCGCAAGTGTATTCACTGCCACTGCAGTTTCCGCGGCAATCGCGACTCTGTTCATGGCTTTTTTTGCCAACTACCCTATCGCTCTGGCCTCCGGCATGGGCCTCAACGCTTACTTCGCGTATTCCGTCTGCATCCCGATGATGCAGCAGGGCATCACAGACCCATGGAAAATCGCCCTGGCGGCTGTCCTAGTTGAAGGTCTGGTTTTCGTTCTGCTTTCCCTGTGCAACTTCAGAGAAAAGCTGGTAAACGATGTTCCCGCTAACCTGAAGTACGGTATCACCGCCGGCATCGGTCTGTTCATCGCTTTTATCGGCCTCAAGGGCGCAGGGGTTATCGTCGATGACGGTTCTACTCTGATAGCTATGGGATCCTTCAGCAGCCCTCAGTTCATTCTGGCTGTAGTAGGTCTGATTATCGTTGCCGCTTTATACCACTTCAATGTAAAAGGCTATATCCTTATCGGTATTCTGGCAACCTGGATTTTAGGTATGGTTGCAGAAGCAGTCGGCTGGTATGTAGTTGATATAGAAGCAGGCGTATACTCCCTGTTCCCTAACTTCAGCGGTTCCAGCTTTATCCCGGCTGCACCGACTATGTTTTCTTTTGACTTCGGCTGGATTGGAGCCCATGTGATTGACTTTATCGTCATCGTTTTCTCCTTCCTGTACGTTGACCTCTTTGATACTGTAGGAACGCTTATCGGCGTCGCTGCAAAGGGCAACCTGCTGGACGAAAAGGGCAATCTGCCGAGAGTAAAGGGCGCGTTGATGGCCGACGCCTGCGGTACGATTGTAGGTGCCTGCCTGGGTACCTCCACGGTTACAAGTTATGTAGAGTCCAGCGCCGGTGTTGCCAATGGAGGAAGAACCGGTCTGACTGCTGTAACTGCCGCAGTGCTGTTCATCGTTGCCCTGTTCTTCTCACCAATCTTCCTGGCAATCCCGTCCTTTGCGACGACTCCTGCTCTGGTATGGGTCGGCCTTCTGATGATTGGTGCTGTTAAGAATATGCACTTTGACGGCGATATCGCCGATGTAGTGGGCGGTTTCCTGGCGCTTATCATAATGCCTTTTACCTACTCCATCGCCAACGGTATCATGTTCGGAATCCTGTCCTGGGTTATTCTGAAAGTTATCACCGGAAAAGTAAAGGACATCCCTGCCGTTATGTGGATTTCCGGAGCACTTTTCCTTCTGCGTATCATCACTTTGGTTACACAATAAGGTAAAAATCCTAACCTGTTCGGTTTTTCAAAGCCGGACAGGTTTTTTTCTGTTTATTTTGTCCATACTAATGGTAATATTGCCTTAGGAAAGGAATCAGAAATATGAATCATTTGAAATTTGAAAAGTCTCCATACTTATTGCAGCACAGTGAAAACCCTGTTGACTGGTATCCCTGGTGTGAGGAAGCCTTTTCTCTTGCCGCACAGCGAGACGTGCCCGTATTCCTGAGTATCGGTTATTCTACCTGTCACTGGTGTCATGTCATGGCCCACGAATCCTTTGAGGACGAAGAAGTGGCCGCGGCGCTCAACGAACAATTTGTTTCTGTAAAGGTGGACAGAGAGGAGCGCCCGGACATCGATGGGGTCTACATGTCCGTCTGTCAGGCTATGACCGGATCCGGCGGATGGCCTCTCACTGTCATTATGACTCCGGACAAACAGCCGTTTTTTGCCGGCACATACTTTCCCAAACACGACCGCCAGGGACTTCCGGGCCTTCTGCGTATTCTTCAGGCAGTTTCAAAACAGTGGAAAGAGAACAGAACCGTCCTTCTTGACCAGAGTGCTCAGATAGTCAATTTTTTAAGGTCCGCCGAGTCCGGAGGCTCTGCCGCCGGGGAAAAAGACTTCTCTGGCGAAGCAGACCGCCCTCAGCTGCTGATTGACGAAGGCCTCAGCTATTTTTCTCGAAACTTTGATAAAGTAAATGGAGGGTTCGGCGATAGACCTAAGTTTCCAACGGCTCATAATCTTCTTTTCTTAATGGCTCAAAAAGGGAAAAAGGCAGATAAGTACTTGGATATGGCAGAAAAAACTCTGCTTCAAATGTATCGCGGGGGTATCTTCGACCATATCGGCGGCGGCTTCTGCCGCTACTCTACCGATGAATTTTGGCTGGTTCCCCATTTTGAAAAAATGCTCTACGATAATGCCCTGCTGCTTCTGACCTACAGTCAGGCTTATGTGGAAACCGGCAACCGTTTATACCGGGTTGTAGCGGAGAAAATTGCAGCCTATGTTGGAAGAGAACTGACTGACCCTGACGGAGGCTTTTACTGCGGACAAGACGCAGACAGTGACGGCGTGGAGGGGAAGTTCTATCTGTTTACCCCGGAAGAAATCCGCGCTTTGCTTCATCTGGAACCTGCGGCCGCTTTCTGTGCTCAGTATGATATCACCGCCCAGGGAAATTTTGAAGGAAAAAGTATTCCTAATCTGCTCCGTTGCGAAGACTATAGCAAGCTGCCAGACGAGGACCTCCTCCGCGTACTGTGCGACTACAGGCTCGAGAGGACTGCGCTCCACCGGGATGATAAAATTCTCACCGGGTGGAACGGCCTGATGATTGCCGCTTTATCTAAGGCCGCCCGCCAGATGAAAAAGGCCGATTTTTTGGAATCGGCTCTGTCTTCTGCTGAATTTATATGGGACAACCTCTGTGTAAAAAATCCGCCGGAGTCCCGGGGCAATAAAGAGAGCGACAGTGAAAACCACCGTAACTCTGAAGGAGTTTACCTATATGCCCGCTGGCGGCAGGGCCATCGGGCCTTTGCCGGAACCCTGGACGATTACGCTTTTTATGCGTGGGGGCTTCTGGAGTGCTACAGCACCACTTTTAATCCGCTGTACCTGCAGCGTGCCAATCTGGTAGGACGCACAATGTTAGAACAGTTTTTTGACCGGGAAAAGGGCGGCTGTTATCTTTACGGGAAAGACAGCGAACAGCTCTTTATTCGTCCAAAGGAAACCTATGACGGCGCCCTTCCCTCGGGCAATGCAGTTGCTGCTTTGGTAATGAAAAAGCTGGCCTTTTTCACAGGAGAAATTCTATGGGAAGAAGCGGCTGAAAAACAGTGGAGATATATGGATAAACAGTGTCTGGGTCAAGCAGCCGGCCATGGATTTTATCTTTGGGCATTAACCCAGGCCCTGGACGACCGGGGACAGCTAATCTGTACGGCGGCAGCTTCTGACGCCGAAGAAAACCTGCCGCCGGAAGTTCTCTGTGAGCTTTGGGATTTGGATGTAGATATTCTGCTTAAGACACCGAATACGGCCGATATTCTCCACAAAGTTTCTCCATATATGGAAAACTATCCTCTCCCCGAAAACGGGCTGCGTTACTATTTCTGTAAAGACCACGTCTGCCACAATCCTGTGGAAAGTCTGGACGCGCTGGAAGGACTGCTCTGACGGGCAGTCCTGTCAGCCTCTTTCTTTTACGATGTAGACCGGTCTTTTCTTATTCTCCAGATAATCCCTTGACAGATAGGCCCCCAGGATATAAATAAACAGCATTTGCAGGCTGCCCAGCATCAGCATGGCGAAAAGCAATACGTCCATACTGCCGACGGCTCTCCCAAGCCAAAGATACTCTGCCAGATTCCATCCCATAAAGACTATGCCGGCGAAAAACAGCAGCAGACCGATAAAGCCTGCCAGCTTCAGAGGGGCGGTGGAGAAGGAGAGAATCCCTTCAAAAGCGTAAGCAAACAGACTTTTGAAGCTCCATTTGGTACATCCTGCGGCCCGCTCTACTCCCTCATAGGCAATCCATTTGGTATTAAATCCCACAAAGGAAAATAATCCCTTCATGTATCGGTTGTATTCCTTCATTTCCAAAATGGCGTCTGCCATGGCGCGGCTCATCATGCGGAAATCTCCGTGTCCGTCGGACATGTCCATATGGGTCAGTTTTTTGCTGATTTTGTAAAAGGCTCTGGAAAAAAAGCTGCGAAGAAATCCGTCTCCTTCCCGGCTCATGCGCAGTCCTCCGCAGCAATCAAAACCCTCCCGGCTGACTCCCTGATACATGGCAGGCAGCAGGGCCGGCGGATGCTGTAAATCCGCGTCCATAATAACGCAGTAGTCGCCGGCGGCCTCTTTGAGACCGGCATACATACCGGCTTCTTTGCCGAAGTTTCTGGAAAAAACCACGTACCGCACTCTGCTGTCAGCTTCCGCCAGCTTCTTGATAATTGCCTGGGTTCCGTCACTGCTGCCGTCATCTACCAGCACCATTTCCCAATCCACTTGTCTCATATTCCCCAGCACTTTCGAGGTTTCCCGGTAAAAAGCCGGCAAAGATTCCTCTTCATTAAAGCACGGTACAATAACACTGATTAAATCTCTCTTACTCATGGGAAACCTTCCTTTCTCTGAAAATGCTGTATTTACATGCGAAATAATTGAGGGCTACAGTAATCCCGCTGACCGCAATTTTACTGACCAGGCTGCCGGCGCCTACACAGCCTACCAATAGAAGCAGCAGCAGGTTTTCCACAGCCAGGGTAGCAAGCCGCAGCGAGAAAAACTGTAAAAATTCCCGGCTTCGGTTTCCTCTGGACTGAAAAACCATCTCTCGGTTAGCGAAGTAAGCGAATATCACGGCTCCCAGCCATGCCAGGCTGTTGGCAGCCAGATAATTTATCGTCAGCATGCTCAGACCTAAATAAATTATATAGTTGATTACGGTAGTCATGCCGCCTGTCAATACGTAGCGCACCAGCTGCGATGCTTGTAATTTCTTCATTTCTCTCTCTTCCTTTCCCTTAACAATGCCGCCGCTGAAAGCAGCAGTCCTGCCAGTGAAACCCCGCTGACAATTAACCCCTCTTTAAATCCAGGCGCTTCATATTGGATTTCAACAGCGTGGGTTCCTTTTTTTATCTGAAATCCTGTGAAAGCCGTGTTTACCTTTTCCGCCTCAACAGTTTGTCCGTCCACTGTAACTCGATAACCCTCTTTCCACGGATAGGAGGTGACAAACCAACCGTCCTCTTCCATTTCTATTTTCCCTTTAAAAACGCTTTTTCCGTTGCTGCGGAAATCCTCATCCAGGGTCGGTAACGTGATTTCGGCGCTGTCGCCAGAAGGCATATCCCCTGTATAGACTTGTAAATTTTCTATTTCATAATCCCCTTTTGTAAATTCCATATTCAACTGCTCAATTCCTTTTTCTGCGGAAAGCACATAGGTAAAATGATAGTTTTCATTAGGGTAAGGAGCGTTGTTCCCTGACAGATTATTCTTCATGCCGTTTATGGTAATGCAGACTTCTTTTCCATCTCTTCTGTTCACATCAAAGCAGATAAACAGGACTCTGTTCTCAGACTTTTTCGCTAACGGCACCATGCAGCTTCCAGGTTCTGCGGGCGCCTTGTCCCCTTCTCCCTCTAAAAACTTTTCCACATTGTTATCCACAGCTGAGGATACTGCCGTGTCGAAGCTGACCGGAAACTCCCCTTTAAAGAACTCCTCAGGAACCTCTTTTTTTACCTTTATCCCGCAAAGGGCCGCCGCATTGTAAGGAAAATCCAGCTGCGCTAATTTCTCCTCAGAGACTATCCTGCGGACTCCATAGCAAATCGGCAGTACATCGGGGTTTTCTGCCAGCACATATCCGTTTCGGCTGAAGACTTTCTCATAGCCGTAGGGAATGCGGTTTTCTTCTGTCAACACATAGCGCACGCCCATGAAGTAATTAAATAAGCTGTTCTGATTGGGCATCAGCACCACCCGGTTCCGCAGACTGATGGGATTGCCCATTGTGTTGTAATAAAAATCCCCATACAGGCTGTTGGTTACCGATAAATAGCTGGCGGTCTTATTGAGACTGCCGTCAGGCAGCACGTTGCTGTTGATATAGTTATTTGCCAGATAATCGAACCGGTATCTGATATCCTCCGCAAACACAGTGATATCGCCGAAGCTGAAGCGGCTCTGCCGTTCATCGTCTGCAGCCAGATAATCTTCACCGATACCGTTTATCCCCAGGCTGGTGCACAGAGGAAGCAAAAGGAGGACAGCTATCATGGTTTTCTTCACCGCCAGAGGCGATTCCCTCAGCTTCAAGGCCAGTACCCATGCCAGAATCAGCCCGGCATCGACGTACATCAGGCTCTGCCACCTGCTTTCTGCTGACAAAAAGGCCGGGATAAAACACAGCAGTGCAGGAAGTACATATGGACGCTGCTCTTCTCGGTATATTGCCTGCAGCGTATCGGCGCAAATCCATACCAAAACCGGCACCAGCGGTATCAGAATTTTTTCCCTTGGATACAAAAATCCGCTTAATACCCACCAAACAGCCGGTACTGTCAGAAACAGCAGCGCTGCCGCCGAAAGCGCCCTTTTCCCTTTGCCGGTCAGAGACAGAAGCAGGCAGTAAAGGGCCAGCATGGTCATGCCGCAGCCATAGGGATAATACAAAAGACTCTTGAATGTCAGGCTGACAGCGGGAAATGGCTTGTCCATAAAAGCGCCGGCGTCTTTGCTGGTGGACAGAATATCCACGGCGGTAGGCAGCAGCAATACTGCTGCCAGTCCGACGCCCAGAAGCGCCGCGGCGCCGGCTCTGACTGCTGTCCTAAATTTCGTCTCCGGCAGCCTTTCCCATCCGACGTCTGCGGCGCCGCGCCCAAGCTGACTTAGCCCGTAAAGCAGACATACCACCAGGCAAGCCGGGGCATAATAGAAGCTGTGGATGCAGATTAGAAAGACCGACATTGACAGCTGCAAGCCCTTTCTGCCGGAGAGGATTCGGTCAATACCCCAAAGAGCCAAAACCAGAAAAGGCATATAGTTGACGAACATAATCTGATGGTGGGCGTGAAAAAAACATGTTGCCGCTGCCATAAGTTGTCCACCGCACAAGGAAAACCCTGTGGATAACTTTTTACTTTTCAGCCAAAGATAAGTTAAATTCACCGCTGCAATTACTTCTGCCGCCCCGTAAAAGGAAATGATTTGCCTCATATCTGTATTTGGCAGAAGACAGGAAATCAGTACGTCGGGGCGCAGATACCCGTAGTAAGCCAGGTCAAAAGCACTGGCACCACCGCCGATTCCTGCAAACTGAGGAAAAATCGTTCCCGAAGATAAAATAGTCTGGCGAAGGGCTTCCGCTGCTCCTACGTGCTGACTGTACCAATCTCCCTCAGAACCAAATATGGCGTCTGTCGGAACGGGCAGAAACAGCAGCAACAGCGTCAGACCGGTCAGAAAAATATGGGGTAAAAGAATCTCCATCCCGCTGCCCAGCTGTTTTTCCCAAACTTTCCTGCTCTCTAAGCTTACCATTGACAATTCTCCTTTTCTTGATTTCATCCCTATCATAAATCAGATTTCTTAATTAAACCGGGTAATAATTCTTATACGTTTCTTAAAAATATCTTAAGGCCCATTTGTATCAAAGCAGTTTCGGGAAAGTTACAGTTTTTTTACTTTTATTGAAAAAGGGTCTTTCAGCCCCTTTCCCAACATAAAAATGTCCCGCAACGGCTTCTACAAGCCTTATGCGGGACACGCAGTCTTAAAAAATTCAGGTATATACCCTTCCTCAGATTGAGGGCTTTCTATTTTTCTGTTTTTTCATTTGAAACTGCTTCCGGTCCTTCGTCGTCAGACGGCTCCTTTTTCGCAGGAAAGCTCAAAGTGGCCTTGAACTGGTCGCAGTCGATGGCGATATCAAAGGCTCCGCCAAGGGCGCCGGCATAGGTGCTGACAATGGCCAGCCCCAGACCGTTGCCTTCGCTGGAACGTGCTTTGTCGCCGCGGGCAAACCGCTCGATGATATCCTCCTTATCGAAATCCATGAAATACCCTGCCGTATTGGTAATCTCCAGATAAAGCCGCCGCTGGGAGCCGGATTTGCCGGGATTATCGACGCCGAAGGTTTCGTCGGCAAAGAAGGTTTTCACAAACACACGGGTTCCCCTGGCAGAATATTTCAAAGCGTTTTCTATGAGGTTCTGACAGATTCGGTACAGATGGAGATTATCTGTCATCAGGTGTGTGTCCTCCTGGGTCAGGGTTGTCACAAAGTGAAGCCCGCTGCCGGAAATCTGGCTGTCCATATCGGCAAAAATCTGTTCAATGAGGCGATTCAGTTCTACGGCCTCCAAATGAATCTGGATATTTCCGCTGCTTGCTTTTGCCAGAGAGAACAAGCTTTCTATCATCTCCTTCAGCTTTTCAGCTTTATCAGAAATAACCTCCACATAATCCCTGGACACCTGGTCGAGTTCTTCCTTCTTAAGGAGCTCAAGATAGCCTACCATAGAGGTCAGCGGCGTTTTCAGGTCGTGGGATACATTGGATATCAAATCCACTTTCAGCTGCTCGCTTTTGGCAGCCTTCTCCAGGCTCTGTCTCTCAATTTCCACGGCTTCGGCCAGCCTCTCCTTGTTAATTTCCATAACCCTATCCATCATCTGGTCCAAACGCTCTTTCATGAAACGAATCACACATGTCTCACAGACAGCCATCTGCACAAGCACCGTGGCTACCATTAAATAGCCCATAGAGTAATTGTACGGGTAATAGTAAAAGAAATAACGGTTGGCGGATAAAAAGCGAAAGAACATCAGCGCCAGCACCAGCAGAATCAAGAAAATGGCAAACAACGTCTTATGTTGTCTGGCCCATTTATGCTTCCAATCCTCGTAAAAGTCTCCGTTTTCCGGCGTCCAGCTTTTGAAAATGCGGCGAAGAAAGGGCGGAAGTAAAAGCAGGACTGCACCGGCTAAAGGCAGGTTGCAGACAAATCCCACAGTCCACGTCTGCTTGGTATTCATAATTCCAAAATTGTTAAACAGTATTACAAATCCTGCCATACTTAAAGCTGCAGCCAGTATACCGAGAGTTATATTCCTGTGCCTTCGCAGCAGCCTCCACATTTCTTTAACTGAGTTTTTCCATTTTGTAGCCAATTCCCCACACCACCTTTATATATCTGGGATTTTTCGTATCAATTTCTATTTTCTCGCGGATATGCCTGATATGAACCATAACCGTATTCTCCACGGCGTAGGTCGCCTCTTCGCCCCATACGCTTTCGTAAATCTGCTCCGCCGGAAAAACCTGGCCGGCATTCTCCATGAGCAGGGTTACGATTTTATATTCCGTGGCAGTCAGCTTGACGTCCTTGCCCTCCACAACCACGATTTTCTTTTTTCGGTCCAGTACCAGACCTCCGTTGACCACTGTGTCTTCATCTGCTTTAGGTGAGCTGCCTCCCCACATATTGTAACGGCGCAGCTGCGCTTTGACCCTTGCAATCAGTTCCGCGGCATTATAAGGCTTGCTGATATAGTCGTCGGCGCCCAGCACCAGGCCGGAAACCTTATCGCTTTCTTCGGTTTTGGCAGAGAGAATAATACACGGAATTTTATACCTTTCGCGAATCTTCATCAAAGCGGAAAGTCCGTTAAGCCGGGGCATCATCACATCCAGCAGAATCAAATCCACCGGATTTTTCTCCAGCACTTCCAGAGCCTCCATGCCGTCATAGGCAGACAATATGAAGTATCCCTCCAATTTCAAAAGCTTTCCCAGAGAGTCCACAATCTCCCGGTTGTCGTCTACAATTAAAATAGTCTCCGCGCTCATTTTATGTTCGTCCTTTCTCTATATCCTTGTCTTTACAATACCATGGTCCCCTTAGAAAAAACTCGATATAATTCTTAAAAAAATCTTAATATCCCCCTGTTTTTCCCAAGGCTTAGGGCAGCCATACCCGATACGGCTGCCCTTGTTTCAGACTCCTTATTTCTTCTGACCTACCAGTGTAAATTCTTTTTTAATTTCTTCCAGATGGGCCGGATTTGTCATCAGCTCCACGGCTGTCATCGTAAACCCTTTGACAAAGTCAAGTCCCATGTTGAGAGATTCCTCTCTGCAGGCGTGGGCCTCAAATTCTACAGTATGGGGTACGTAGTCGGCTTCGCCTTCTGACTTGCCCATTCCCGCCATCAGCTGAATGGACGGCGCTTCGTAGCTGACGTCGCCCAGGTCGGAAGAGCCGGGAACGGTTTCCCGCCCGTTTCTCACCATGTTGTAACCCAGTTTTTCCATTTGTTCGCATGCCAGTTCGGAAAGGTACATATTGCTGTCGGTATCTTTGAAATCCTCTTCAGCCAGGCTGACTTTCATGGTACAACCTGTACCTTTTGCAGCGCCTTCGGCGCAGGCAATTACTTTTTCCAGAACCTCTTCTACATAACCCATCTTAGCGCCTCTGACATAAAACAGGGCCTTGGTATAGTCAGGAATAATATTAGGCGCTACACCTCCGTTTTCGATAATCCCGTGGATTCGTGCGTCAGGTCTGGTCTGCTGCCGCAGCGCGTTAACCATGTTAAAGAAATTAATCATGGCGTCCAGCGCATTGATGCCCTCTTCCGGCGCCGCAGCCGCATGGGCGGTTCTGCCAAAAAACTCAAAAGTTCTGCAGACCATGGCCATGGTATTGATAGAACTGCCGCTGCCCTGATACGGATGCGCCATCATCACAGCGTCGTAGCCTTTAAAAGCTCCCTTGCGGGACATTTCCACTTTGCCTCCTGCGGTTTCTTCTGCCGGAGTACCGATAACAGTGATTTCGGCGCCGTACTCGTCGGCAAATTCCCGCATTGCGATGCCGCTTCCCACACTCATCATGGCAATCAGATTATGCCCGCAGGCATGTCCAATCTCAGGCAGCGCGTCGTATTCAGCCAGCATGGCGATTCTCGGACCGGATTTCTTTCCCTGATACACGGCCTTGTAAGAAGTAGCCATGCCGCAGAAATTCTTTTCTACTGTAAATCCGTACTTTTCCAGTAGCTCAACCTGCCACTGACACGCCTTTACCTCCTGATGGCCAAGCTCCGGATTTCCGTGAATATCCAGGGCCAGCTTCTTCAGGTCCGGCGCCAGCTGCGCAACAACTGTATCGATTCTATCCATTACTTTCTGTTCCACGTTAGATTTCCTCCTTCATTTGCAAAAAGCTTTTTTGTAATGCTATTTTTATTATACTGAAAATTTCAGGGGACGCAACAGCGAAGGGGGTTAAATATATTTAAACTTTACATATTTTTTTCTTTTAATTTACATTATTGCGGTGTATGATTTACAAAAGAGACTATATAATATACACTAGAAAAGCAGGAAGAAAGGAGGAAACATATGAACAAACTGAGAGAAAAGAAGGGGTTCATCTGCGATATGGACGGCGTCATCTACTGGGGCGGCAGACTGCTTCCGGGAGTAAGGGAGTTCGTGGAATGGCTGTACAAGGAGAATAAACAGTTTCTGTTTCTGACTAACAACAGCAGTCAGACACCCCTGGAACTGAGGCTGAAACTTAAGACCATGGGACTTGATATCGATGAGAAGCATTTCTATACCAGCGCCCTGGCAACTGCCAAATTTGTAAGCGAGCAGACCCATCACTGCAGCGCTTACGTCATTGGAGACCCCGGACTGGTAGGCGCCCTCTATCAGTGCGGCGTAGCAATTACCGACAAAGACCCGGATTATGTGATTGTAGGTGAAACGCCTAATTACAACTACGACGCAATTTGTAAAGCGGTGACTCTGGTGCGCAGCGGGTCCAAGCTGATTGGCACCAACTTCGATATGACCGGTCCTTCCAGCAGAGGCATTATCCCGGCATGCAGAGCTTTGATTTCTCCCATTGAAATGGCAACGGGAAAGCAGGCCTATTTCGTGGGAAAGCCCAATCCGCTGATGATGCGCACGGGGCTGAAACTTCTGGGGATACATTCAGAAGACGCCGCCATGATTGGAGACAGAATGGACACCGATATTATCGGCGGTGTAGAAAGCGGTCTGGACCCGATTCTTGTGCTATCCGGTGTAACCGGCAGAGATGAAATCGACCAGTTCCCGTACAGACCGAGGCTAATCCTTAACAGCGTCGGCGATATCCCATGCTAATCCGTACTAACAGCGGCGGCAGAGATATCGCCGTTTATTTAAATACGCAAAGTTTAATACAGCAGACCTCCCACCAATACGAAGTAATCGGGTATTTTACCCTCTTCAATCCACTGAAGCTCAATGCCCAGCAGCTTGCTGGCAGTCAGGCCCACGTTGCCGCCCAGGGATTCTATGGAATAACGCATCTTCTCGGGAAATCTGCAGGGCTCGCCCAAAGGCTTGCTGCAGTTGTCCTCGCCGCAGATGTGACAGCTTCCCGCACTGAGAGACCTGCTGCCGGGACGCTTCTCCTCTTCCATAAAGAGTTCTTTGGTCAGCTGCCCTTTGACCTCCTCCATGAGATTCTCCCAGTTATCTTTTTCCTCCTCTGTGAGAACCATTTTCTTACCGACTACATACAGACTATCAAACTTTTCCCAGTAGTCTTTCACAGGGTCGAAGTCATAGGACGGGCAGGACCACTTTCTGTCAAAGTTGCCGCAGACCTTACAGCATTCCAGAAATTCCTCCACATTGACATACCCTTGGATATATTCGGGCACGCCGATGGTTTTTTCATATTTTTCAATCTTCATATCTCAAGTTTACCACAAATCGTTTTTGTGGTAAAATAGTTTTACATTATTTATGGAGGTTTGACATGGCATTCGGATTGTTTAAGAAAAAGAATACGGCAGATATCATCTACAAAAACGGTCATATCTATACTCAGGACCCTGTATTTCCCTGGGCCGGAGCGGTAGCCTGCAAAGACGGCAAAGTCATGGCAGTAGGCGATTTCGAGGGTATGGAGGAAATCATCTCCGATGATACGCAAATCATAGATTTAAAAGAGCAGTACATGTTTCCGGGATTCATGGAGACCCACAACACGGCTATTCTCAACGCCTTTGAGGGTCAGTACCTGGCAATCGACCCCGTATGGGATTTGAATACCGTGCTGGAAGAAGTAGCAGAATACGCCCAAAGCACTGACAGAGAAATTATCTTTGCCTACGGTTATCACGAAGGTATTCTGAAAGATTACGAAGAAGCGTCCCAGGTACAAGCGCTTCTGGATGAAATCGAGCAGGAAAGGCCTGTTCTGCTTCTTGGCGCCAGCGGCGTTCACTGCTGGTTCAACAGCCTGACTGCTCAAATCATCGAAGAAACGATGGAGGAGGACGGTATACAGTACATCTCCGCCGACTATATTCTCAGTGTCTTGTCACCGCTGGATTTTGAAGAGGTGGAAAGGGCCGTCATCGAAGCTTCCGGTAATCTCAGCGACAGAGGTATTACTACAGTCTTTTCACAGAACACGCCGGATTATTTCGTCAATCAATATCAGGACTGCCTAATCGCTCTTATCGGAGAAAGCTCCCCCGTCAGACAGCGGCTCTTCGCCGGCCTGTATGTCAACAGACCTCTCGCCCCTGAACTGGTCCTGCACAAGCTTTCTGCCGGGCGAACCAACTGTATTGAACTGGACAATCTGATTACCTGGGATTTTCTCAATCTGGAGGTAGGCGGAGAAGAAAGCTTATCGCCTTTCTCTCAGGACGCACTGCAGTCCATCTGTCTTGGGGCGGCTGACAGAGGCTATCACATTTACCTGGATGCACTGGACGAGGAGGCTGCGGAAACAGCTTCCGAAACCTTCGCCTATCTGCGCGGCAAAGGTTGTAAGAACAATACCTTTGTCCTCGCCGCAGAACCTCAAATTGAAGAAGACGACGAATTGCCGTTTTTGACTACATGGCCGGCAGATTATCTTGGTGAATCCGTATTCTCCCGCGCAGGCAGCGTATCAGAAGCCATAGATTTACTTACTGTAAAAGCTGCAAAGCTGCTGGGCGTATCCAAAGACTTGGGCTCCATCGAACAGGGTAAATGGGCAGATTTTACCGTCTTTGAAGAAAACCCTCTGGACAAATCGCTGAAATATTTTTCGTCCATGCACGCCTCCATGACGATTATCGACAGCCAGATAGTTTACGACCAGGAAGCCGCCTGTGATGAAGAAATGTACGAGCTTCTGGTTTCAATGCGCTTATAATACTTATAACTTTACGGTGTCTGTGATACAATAGAAGTAGCCTATTGCAATACTGCACTTTGAATAAAGGAGAAAATCATTTATGAAAAGAAAGAAACTTATCTGTTTCATATTGTGTCTTTCCGCTGCGGCGTCCTCATTTCTGCTGACCGGCTGCGCGGGAGACAAACCGGAGGAGGGACCGGTTATCAATCCTGTGGATATTACCATTTCCATCGACTACCCTGCCAGGTCGGAGATGGAAGATGTGGAAGCGGTTCCCTTTACCATTGAGGAAAACTCCTCGGTTCTGGAGGCCATTCAGCTTTACTGTAATGTCAACGAAATGCCTGTCACCGTGGAAACCACCTACGGTACTGTAGTGGGAATCAATGATTTGCTAAACGGCGATATCTTTGCCCGCAGAACCTGGCAATTCAAGATAAACGGCCAGCTGCGGGATGAGCCGGCGGGAGAAGTTATTCTGAAGGACGGAGACAGCCTGGAATGGGTGTATGAAAAAGCTGAAACCGCCGACTAATTTTACTTCTGCAGAAGTTTGACGTGCATCTGATTTACAATCAACAAAAAAGGGGCCGACCCGTTGACGCGAATCGGCCTCTTTTTCTTTGCTTAATGGGTTCATCCTATCGAATTTCCTAAAAAATTAAGTGTGCCAACGGGCAAATGATAATTAAGCTGATAATCGTTCTTTCCAAGAAGATTATGAACAGCTCTACAATGTTTACAGGAAGTTTGGAGCCTAAAATCAGACCGCCCACTTCGGATAAGTAAATCAGCTGTGTTACGGATACGGAAGCTACGATGAATCTTGTCATTTCGCTGGCGATACCCTCTGCTGCGATAATGGAAGGTGTAAACATGTCTGTGAAGCCGACAATCATAGTCTTTGACGCTTCTGCTGCTTCAGGCACCTGCAGCAGTTCTAACAGCGGCATAAACGGCTTTCCGCAGATTTCAAAGATTGGAGTGTTGTTTGCCAGTACCAGTGCGATTGTACCGATTGCCATTACAGTCGGCAGTACGCCAAACCACATGCCTACAGCGTTCTTCATGCCGTTTTCCAGGAACTGACCGATTCCTCTAAATTCGCCGACTTTCTTCATCGCCAGGTCCAGTCCGTATTCCGTGGAAGTTTTGTATGGTTCAGGCAGAGTATCCGGCATAGCTTTTCCCTCTACTACGTATCTGTCCTTTTTCATGGAAAGAGGCGGGATTCTAGGCACGATAATCGCGCAAGCAACGCCTACGAG
This sequence comes from uncultured Emergencia sp., assembly GCA_965146355.1. Lineage (GTDB taxonomy): Bacteria > Bacillota > Clostridia > Peptostreptococcales > Anaerovoracaceae > Senimuribacter. The sequence goes on from CBCTFZ010000001.1 coordinate 37,603, forward strand.
ACAAATCATCAGATAGTAAAGGCCGAAATACTGCATCAGACCAACCTGCTCTAATACTACAATACTGAAGGTGATGGATACTGCTGAGAAGGTTGTGGCAATCACGGACGCTTCTCTTTCGGAATAATATCCGCCTTCATACTGGTTGCAGGTCAGCATAACGCCCAGTGTGCCGTCTCCAATCCATGAGGTGATGCAGTCAACTGCAGCACGGCCTGGAATTTTAAATACCGGACGCATAATCTTTGTCAGCAGTGCGCCTACAAACTCCAAAAGACCGAAGTCCAGAAGCAGAGGCAGTAATAAAGCTGCAATCAGGAAAATAATAACGAGTACAGTCAGCAGGTCGGATACTACGAAACCACCTGCGCCGCCGTCTGTAATCAAGCTGACAAGGTCTGTGCCTCCCTCGGTTCCCAATCCCAGATATACCATCCAAACGAAAACTGCACCAATACATCTTACGATTACCCAAACCACTGATACTGAAAAGGTGTCTGCCAGAATCGCATTGTCCATAATGAACTTAGGTTTTGCCAACGCAATCAGGGACAGTACAGCGGATACGGTAATAATAAGTACGCAGAGGAGCGGTAAAATGCCGGCCAGAAGCCCGCCTATCCAGTCTGCAATAATCTTTACAGTGACCGTCCAGTTTCCATCATATTTCACCGGTATCATAAACAGTACAATACCGATGATAGACGGAACCAGAAATCCGGCCATCTTTTTGCTGTTTCTTTGTTCCATATAAAAATGCCTCCTACTATAATAACCATTAAGCGTTATATGTCATTATAACATACTTTCCGAAGTATTGTCATGCATAATGTATACACGTTTTTCTGTATATAAATACACCATCTTTGTCTCACACTAAAAGAGACACTGCTCAGCTGAACAATGTCTCTTCTGTTTCGGTTACTCTGTGATATTGTAAATAAACTTGGCCCTGCGCTGAGAACCCTCCAAATGCTTTGCCATAGCCTCCTTGGCCCGTGCAGCGTCCCGTGCCTTGATGGCTTCCAGAAGTTCTTTCTGCTCGGCAAAAATCTCTTCCAGATATTCCTTCTCGTAGTAAAGTACCTTGCGGGTCTGTTCAATGTAATCCTTATAGGACCGCAATACCTGGGCCATGAACCGGCTGCCTGTGGCGTTGTAAATGACGCCGTGAAAATCCGAGTTAATCTCAAGCACTTTTTTGCCGTCTTTACGCCCGGTATAAAACTCCATCAGGTCGCTCTGCTCCTGAAGTTCCTCAATCTGCTGGGGCGTAATTCTCTCTACGGCCCATTCTACAGACAAAACCTCCAGTGCTTTTCTGACAGCATAAATGTCCTCGATATCTCTTCTGGTAAATCCCTTTGCAAAGCAGCCCCGGTTGGGTACGTAGTCAATCAGCCCCTCATTCTCCAGCAGCTTAAACGCCTCTCTGATGGGAGTCCTGCTGACGCGCAGTTCAGAGGCAATCTGATTCTCCTTAATCTTTTCCCCAATCTTGTATTCCCCTTTGAGAATCCGGTCACGAATGATATCTGCGATTTCATCCGTCAGCGAAAATGCGTTAGAAAAGTTATTGCTGCCAGCCATAATGTGTGCTCCTTAGAATACGGTGTTTTTTTATTTACACATATATTTATAGCACTACAAAATGTGATTTTCAAGCACTTGTGTGTGGAAATCGAAATCTTTTATCTGAAGATAATATTCTGCACTGTCTACCAGGGCTTTCATCGGGCAGAGTCCGATGACTTCTGTACCGGTTACCAAGACGCCGTATCTCTTTGCTTCGGATTTTACCATTTCGGTGACTCTGTAAAGAGGCGTCTGCTCATAATTTGTCATGTTGATAGATACCTGAGCGTATTTCTTTCCGGTAACTTCATCTTCAATTTCAAAACCCATAGCCTTGACGCATTTGAGACCGCCGTCTTTTTCTCTGATAATCTTGGCGATGTTCTTGGCAATCTGTACATCGTCAGTGTTCAGGTTCAGGTTATATGCCACGAGAGGTGGTCTTGCGCCTACCGCCATAACGCCGGCAGTAGGGTGAATTTTTCTACCGCCGAAATCCGGTTCCCAGTCAGGCTCCTGCACCTTTTCTGCCATGCCCTCAAACTGTCCTTTTCTTATTTTAACCAGATTCTGTCTTTCCGGTCTTGTGGCGGAGTACTCATATAAGAAAACCGGTACGCCGGCTTCATCTGCGATTCTCTTTCCGACTACCTTGGAAAGCTCTACGCAGTCCTCTGTGGTGCAGTCCTTGATAGCAAGAAACGGCATAACGTCCACTGCGCCCATTCTCGGGTGTTCACCCTCGTGCTTGGTCAAGTCAATGAGTTCAGCGGCTTTCTTCACCAGTTTTACGCTGGCTTCTTCTACGCCCTTTGCGTCACCGATATAAGTGATAACGGTTCTGTTGTGGCTTTCATCAGAACTGTAATTCAGCAGTGTACAGCCCGGTGTGGTTCTAATCTGGTCCACGCAGGCCTCAATTACATCTATTCTTCTTCCTTCGCTGATGTTAGGAATGCTCTCAATAATCTGTGCCATGGTTATATATCCTCCTAAATTCAATATCTAACAAGTTTTACAGTGATTCCGCTACCCTGTTGTACAGGTCGTGAGCTACGGCGTCTGCCGCGTCATACATTTTCTGCCCTTCTTCTGCATAATAGGCTGCCTTTTCTTCGTCCTTTACGCCCGGCAGGTTAATCTTCACATTGAGCCAGGCGCCTTTAATGCACGCAGTCAGGTTGAGAATGGCAACTCCCAGGTCGCTGGCAGCGTTAGGATTGGATTTTCCAATCATGGTCTGGGCCAGGCAAAGGCCCTCATATCCCAGCTCCATGGTGCGGAAAGGCACCTGCGTCGAAACCAGCGTTCCATCTGCAATGGCTTTTTTTCTGGCAGCTTTCTCCTCATCCGTTTCTTTCGGCATTTTGAACGCGGCCGCTACCAGATTGAAAGCTTCCGTATCCTTATCCACAGCCTCTACCAACTCTTCGTACAGCGCCATGCCTTTTTCCTTAGCCTCTCTGCAAACCTCCTGATAGTCAGCGTATTTTTCTTTTCCCAAAGTCAGGTCAGCCACCATCATAAAAAGGCCTACGCCCTGGGCTCCGGCCAGGGCGCTGACGCTGCCGCCGCCAGGGGCCGGCGCATCAGACTTTAACACTTCTAAATACTCGTTTACCTGCATATCTATGAGTTTCATTACATCAATTCTCCTTTTTTAATTACTTGCAGTGCCAGATTTGAGCCGAACCGATATACCAGCATATCGCAGTCCGGCGCGTCCCAAATTACCAAATCTCCCTGTTTTCCGACCTCCAGAGTGCCTACTTTATCTCCCATGCCGATGGCGCAGGCAGGATTGATGGTCACTGCAGTCAAAACTTCCTCCGGCAGCATTTTGTACTTCATGCAGGCCAGATGCATGACGAACTGCAGATTCAGGGACGGGCAGGAGCCCGGATTGAAGTCCGACGCTGCAGCCACCGGAATACCCATTTCTATCATGCGGCGGGCAGGTGCATAGCTGGCACCCAGATAAAAGGAAGTTGCCGGCAGGCACATGGCAGTTACGCCGCCCTTTGCCAGAGATTCCAGCCCCTCTTCATCGATGGCAATTAAGTGCTCGCAGCTGACGGCTCCCAGTTCTCCTGCCAGGACGCTGCCGCCGATAGCCTCGATTTCGTCAGCGTGTATCTTCAGGTCAAAACCCAGCGCTTTTGCTCTCTCCAGATATTTTTTGCTCTGCTCATAGTTAAACACAGAGTCTTCGGTAAACACGTCGGCATATTTTGCCAAACCGTGCTCTTTTACATAAGGAAGAAGGTCATCGCACAGCATGTCGATGAACCGATCTGCGCCGTCTTCCAGTTCCTTGTACTCTTCCGGAATGGCGTGGGCTCCCATGAAGGTGGAGACCACATCCATGGGGTGGTCTTCGTTGAGCTTTTTCAGGACCTCAAGCATTTTGACTTCCGTGTCGAAGTCCAGGCCGTAGCCGCTCTTCGCCTCACAGGTAGTCACTCCGAGGCCCATCATCTCGTCCAGGAAGCCTTCTGTCTTATCGTAAAGTTCCTCAAAGCTGGCGGCTCTGGTCTTTCTCACTGTGTCCAGAATGCCGCCGCCTGCCCGGAGGATATCCAGATAGCCTGCGCCCTTCAGCTTCATCGGTATCTCGTGCTGGCGGTAGCCGCCGAATATCATGTGGGTATGGCCCTCTACAAGCCCCGGCGTTACCAGCTTGCCCTCCGCGTCGATGACCGTATCGGCATGCTCGCTTCCTGCAGGCAGCTTGCCGCCGTCAGTAATCTCCCGGATGACGCCGTCCTCAATGAGGATAGCCGCCTTTTCCAGCTTCAGGTTCTCGCCCTGCTGCTGCCCTTTATGGCTGAAACTGCCTACAGGGGTCTGCAGCAAACCGATATTTTTTACTAATAATGTCGCCATTTTCTATATCTCCTGTGTTTCAGTTCGTAAAATTTCTTTTGCTTTGGCGTATTTTTCCCGTCGGCGGAGAATGTCCGCTTCCGTTATACCATAAGCGCCGGTCAATCTGGTCTCGTCGCTGTTGTGGGAAAGATCCGCCAACTTTACCGCTTTTGCGATGGGATTCTCTCTGAGTTTTCTGACGTAATCAAAATAGTCCGTTCCGTCCTCGTGGGTCAAAAGCTTCAGGGCCTCTATCACTTCTGCCGGAAATTCCTCCGCCAGCTGCTCGAGAGTTACATCCGTATCCTCTGCTGTATCGTGGAGCAGGGCCACGCAGACTTCCGCTTCGCTCTCCATCTGCTCAGCCAGATGGAAAGGATGAAAAATATACGGGTCTCCGCTCTTGTCTATTTGTCCATGGTGGGCGTCGTAGGCGATTCTCATAGCCCTCTTCGTCAAAGGTGTATAAAGCAAATGATAGAGTCTCCTTCGTTCTAAGGGGCTGCATCCCTGCGGCCCCTTTTAATTCTGTTTTGTTTGCGTTGGCTGGTTTGACTCCAGACATAATTCTAAAATTTTTCGGGTTTTGTCTGTATTTCACAGCAAAAGCAGGTGTTTTTCTGCCAAAATGCTGACAAACCTGACAGGATTTCGGATTTTTGTCTGTTCGGTCAGGCATTTTAGCTAAAATACTGACAGACCTGACAAAATTTCAAAAAGTTGTCTGTTTTGTCTGCAAACTGCAGCTTCTGCCAAATATATCTTCGGCAGTGCTGACAAATTTACTGCTTTTAGTGGATTTTGTCAGCCTCATGGTGGCAGCCACAGACTGTCCTTTGGGCTGCCATGAAACCGATACGAACTCCCGCTATTTCACAAACTTTTCTACAGTTGCTGCAACCAGTTCGTCGTCTGCCAGGAACGGGATTGTGATGTGTCCTTTTCCTGCATAGTTCTTGTTGTATTCTACAGAAGTAGACAGAGCGTTTTCGTTTCTCGCCCAGTTTCTTCTGGCAACGCCGCCCATTACGTCCCACATCATAGCAGACTTGATGATTTCGTCAGTTCTCTCCGAGCCGTCCAGCAGCAGTCCGAAGCCGCCGTTGATGGCCTTGCCGATACCTACGCCGCCGCCGTTATGAAGAGCGCACAGGGACATGCCCCTTGCAGCGTTGCCGGCAAAGCACTGTACCGCCATGTCGGCCATAACGTTGGAGCCGTCTTTGATGTTGGAAGTTTCTCTGAATGGAGAGTCTGTGCCGGAAACATCGTGGTGATCGCGTCCCATCATGATAGGACCGCATTTGCCCTCTCTGACCAGCTTGTTGAACGCCAGAGCGATATTGGTCCGGCCTTCGGCGTCCTGATAAAGGATTCTTGCCTGAGTCCCTACTACCAGCTTGTTGGCTTTTGCGTCGCGTATCCATACCCAGTTGTCTCTGTCCTGTGCTCTTCTGTTCGGGTCGATGCAGTCCATAGCGGTCTGGTCCGTCAAATCCAGGTCTTCCGGCTTTCCGGACAGGCAGACCCATCTGAACGGGCCGTAGCCATAGTCAAAGAGCACCGGTCCCATAATATCTTCCACGTAAGAAGGCCAGATAAAGCCGTCTTTATCGTCGTAGCCGTTCTTGGAAATTTCCTTAATGCCTGCGTCGTACATGGCTTTCATAAAGGAGTTGCCGTAGTCGAAGAAGTAGGTACCTTCTTCAGTCAGGGACTTGATGGCCTTATAGTGTCTGTGTAGGGTCTTGTCGACCTCTTCACAGAATTTGTCTCTGTCGTGGTGCAGAAGCTCGGTTCTTTCCTCAAAGGTCATGCCTACCGGGCAGTATCCGCCGTTATATACATTGTGGCAGCTGGTCTGGTCTGACAACAGGTCGATGTGGAATTTCTTTTCCACTGCTGCTTCCAGCAGGTCTACAATATTGCCGTGGTAAGCGATAGAAATGCTCTCCTTTGCGGCAAGCTTCTCGCCGGCCAGCTTGAATATTTCGTCGATATCATCCATGATTACGTCTACCCAGCCCTGGTCGTGTCTGGTTACAATTCTGGAATAATCCACCTCTGCAAAGATACCTACAGCGTTTGCGATGTTGGCAGCCTTTGGCTGTGCGCCGCTCATGCCGCCAAGACCGGAGGATACGAAAGTGTGTCCTTCCAAATCGCCCTGCTGGGAAACGCCCAGGTACTTTCTGCCTGCGTTTAAGATGGTGTTGAAGGTGCCGTGTACGATACCCTGCGGTCCGATATACATCCAGCCGCCGGCGGTCATCTGTCCGTAGTTGGCAACGCCCATTTCCTCTGCCACTTCCCAGTCCTCCAGGTTATCATACATGCCAATCATCATGGAGTTGGTAATGATAACTCTCGGTGCCTCTGGTTTGGACGGGAACAGTCCCAGCGGATGTCCGGATTCTACTACCAGGGTCTGGTTTTCGGTCAGTTCCTCCAGATATTTCTTTATCAGTCTGTACTGGAGCCAGTTCTGGCAAACCTGACCGGTTTCGCCGTATGTAACCAGTTCATATGGGTAAAGGGCTACCTCAAAGTCCAGGTTGTTGTCAATCATAACCTGAAAAGCCTTACCGGCCAGGCACTTACCCTTGTATTCATCGATAGGCTTTCCGTAAAGCCTTCCCTCCGGCCGGTATCTGTAGGCGTAGATTCTGCCCAAGGTAGTCAGCTCCTCCATAAATTCAGGAGCCAGCTTTTCGTGAAGTTCCTCCGGCACATAGCGAAGGGCGTTTTTCAGGGCAATCTTTGTCTGTTCTTTTGTCAGTCTGAAACCTCTGTCCGGCGCTCTTCTGATACCCTCCTGAAAAGCAGGGTAGTCCGGATATTCATTGCCCAGCTGAATTGTCATTGCATTTGCAACAGTTTTGTTATCAATCATTGGTATTACCTCCCTTTATCCTCTCAAAAGTATTATTTCAGGGTCACGACTTTTTCCACTGCTTCCAGCAGGCTGTTGTCCTTCACCATCTGTTCAAACTTAGCCAGCTCGTCATGCATGATAATGTCGCCGTCGATAGGGTCGGAAAGAGTTCTGATGTAATCGTAAGCGGCTCTGGTAGCAGGGGCCAAATTGTCTATCCGGCTTTCTCCGATTTCTTCTCTCAGCCAGATACCCTGCGCTGCCGCGGCGATTTCAATGCTCAAAACTTTCTGTGCGTTATCCAGCACCATAGCCGCAGTTCTGGCGGAGGTGGTACCCATGGACACATGGTCCTCCTGATTGCCCGATGACGGAATGGAGTCAACACAGGCCGGGTGGTCGTAGACTTTGTTCTCAGAAACCATGGAAGCCGCTGCGTACTGAGCAATCATAAAGCCTGAGCAAACGCCGCCGTGCTTGGTCAGGAAACCAGGCAGTCCCTCTGAAAGGGCAGGGTTAATCAGGCGTTCTGCACGTCGTTCGGAAACATCTGCCAGCTCGGAAATGGCCATCTTCATAAAGTCAAAGGCCAGAGCCATAGGCTGACCGTGGAAATTACCGCCGGAGATAACCTCATCCTCATCAGGGAATACGATTGGGTTATCGGTAACTGCATTGATTTCCCGGGAAACAGCCTCGTATACATACTGAATGGCGTCTCTTGACGCGCCGTGAATCTGCGGGATACATCTCAGGGAATACGGGTCCTGTACCTTGGTCGGCTGCTCGTCCATAGCGTTTTTGCTGCCCTCAAGCAGGGCCAGCAGATTTTCTGCAGTATCCTTCTGTCCCTGATGTCCTCTCAAATCGTGAACCTTGTGGTCGTAAGCTTTGGTGATACCGTGGAGGGCTTCCGCCGTCATGGCCGTTGCAATATCAGCCACCTTCAGAAGCTTCATAGCGTCCCAGAGTACGTTGACGCCCACGGCAGTCATCATCTGCGTGCCGTTGTTCAGCGCCAGACCTTCCTTTGCTGCCAGTTCAACCGGCTTTATCCCCTCTGCCTCCATGGCGTCTTTGGCTTCTACAATTTCACCTTTGTACTCTACTTTTCCAAGGCCGATGAGACCCAAAGCGATATGTGAAAGCGGGGCCAGGTCGCCGGAAGCGCCCAGAGAACCTTTTCTTGGAACCACCGGATGAATCCCGGCATTGAGCATATCTACCAGGGTCTGAATGGTGGACAATCTGATACCGGAGTTTCCTCTGGACAGAGCGTTGCAGCGCAGCAGCATGGCGGCCCTGACGTACTGTCTCGGATATGGTTCGCCGAAGGTGCAGGTATGACTGATAATCAGGTTTTTCTGCAGGTCGGCCGTCTCCTCTTTAGAGATAAAGACATTGGCAAACTTACCGAAACCGGTAGTCAATCCGTAGATGATAGCGCCTTCCTCCAGCTTTCTTTCAATGTAGTCTCTCGCTTTGTTCACAGCCGCCTGTGCTTCCGGTGCGATTTCTACTTTTTCGTTGCCGCGGCAAACGCAGATGACCTCTTCTACAGTCAGGTCTTTTCCGTTGATAATAACTGCCATAATAATCTCTCCAATCTTTTTAATAATAATTCATAATAAGGTATAATTATGAATCTTTTCTGTCCTTTGCCTGTTGGATAATATTATACATTTTTTTTGAAAGTTGTACCATAGTTTTTTTACAAAAAACACAATATTATCACGTTTTCAGGTCCAAAGTCAGAAAATTCTTTACCATTATCTGTATATATTTTTCCGCGTTACCACTTTACTCAGATATCGCTTTACTGTGTATATTTATTAAATTTGATGGAGAATTGGGAAGAATCCTTGAAATATTCCCCTTTTTTTCAAAAATGCCCGGTGCAGCATTTTTCTTGCAGCTTTTTATATTCTATTTCCGTGGTAAAAGACAACTTTGTTAAATAAATATACAAACACGTAAAGATTTTTTTAACCCAAAATACCCCTATTTCGGAAATTATTCTGCTGTTTTATCGGAGCAGTCATGTTATAATATGAGCAAGAAAACAATAGGCTTTCCGCAAAAGGGGATGTACAAGGGAGGGAAAGAAGATGACAAATAAGATAAACGCAAAAAGATGGATTAGTATTTTGCTGTGTCTGGCTCTGATTATCACTACTCTATCGGCAACGATTTCTGTATCTGAAGCCGCTGTCTATACCGGCAAATACTGGCTTAAAGTCAATGAACAGCAGAATGTGGTTACGGCTTACAAGAAAACAAACGGAAAATGGGTTGCCGTGCGCGCCATGCTTTGCTCCACAGGAATTGGGGGCACAACGCCGCGAGGCACATTTTATACGAAAGGAAAATGGAACTGGGGCGCTCTGGTTAACGATGTGTACGGCCAGTACTGCACCCATATTACCAGCGATATTCTGTTTCACTCGGTTTATTATACCAAACAATATGACAAGAAGTCTCAGCCTACGGCCCAGTTCAACCGTCTGGGCACTGCCGCTTCCCACGGCTGCGTACGGCTTTCTGTCATGGACGCCAAGTGGGTATATGATAACTGCAGCGTCGGCACCAAGGTAACCATTTATCGCAGCAGCAATCCCGGTCCTCTGGGCAAACCCGCCGGTATCACTGTATCCACCGGCAGATATCAGTATTGGGACCCCACAGACCCTGACCCGAAAAACCCGTACTATAAGCTGAAAAAGCCTGTCATAACCATTTCTTCCAAGAAGAAAACTGAAGTTCAGTACGGCAGCACCTATAATCTAAAGAGCTATGTCACTGCCAAGGACCCCAATACGTATATGAAGCTGACAAGTCTGCTGAAGGTGTCCAAGGTACAGAAGTATTCTTCTTCAAAGGGCAAATACGTTTCGGCAAAATTCAGCACCAAGTCTCTGGGCACCTATAAAGTGACCTATTCCGTCAACGACCCGTACAGCGGAAAAGCCTCTAAGACCATTAAGATTAAAGTGGTCGATAATCTGAAAGCGCCGACCATTTCCGGCGCCAAGAACCGCACCGTGACCTGGGGAAGCAAAGACGCAGCGGGCTCTGTGACAGCCAAACAGGCTACCGGGGACAGAACCAAAGCCATTAAGGTATATATCAAGGCGCCGGGTGCAGAGAAATACAAGGTTTATACCTACACCCAAGCGAAGAAGTATCAGTTCTCTGAGACCGGAAAATACGAGATTAAATATCTGGTGAAGAACAAGTACAGCCCGTATAAGGCGGCCAGCAAAACCGTCACCGTTACATCAAAGGCAGGGGCAGTCAACAAAAATCCTGTTTTGACCCTGCCGGAAACCCTGACCGGCGATATTTCTGGCGGAACGGGCACCGCCAATCTGACCTTGTCCCAAGGCAGCGTCTTCGACTTAATTACAGGCGTAACTGCCGTTCACAACGGAAAGGATGTAACCAGCCGGGTTAAAGTTGCTGTCAAAGGTCCGTCAGATACAGATTTCTGTGTGCTGACATCCGAGCAGGCCAAAGCTTTCTGCTTTACAGAGCCGGGCAGCTATACGGTCCGATATACAGTAAAAAATTTGTACACGCCATATCAGACGGTGACAAAGACAATCTCTGTCCTTGTACCGGGAGAAGGCTCTCCTGACCAGGCATAAATAAACCGCCGGCACGTATGATATCTAATCGCCATACGCCGCCGGCGGTTTTTGAATGTTTTGTTTAATATCTTTCCTCCGCCGCCTTCGCGTGGCCCTCCAGGCCTTCTCCGTATGCCATTCTGGCAACCAGAGGCGCGATAACTCTTGAGGCTTCCGCGGTCATGCTCTGCTGGGTGCAGGTCTTCAGGAAAGTTCCCACCCAGACGCCGCCGGTATAGCGGGCGGCCTTTACGGTAGGCAGAGTGTGGTTGGTTCCAGAGGCGTAATCGCCGAATACTTCGGCGGTGTTGCCGCCTATGAATAGAGAGCCGTAGTTATATAGCTTTTCCACAATGCTTTCCGGATTGGCAATGTTAATCTCCAGATGTTCAGGGGCATAATCATTTGCCATAGCTACCGCCTGGGAAATGGAATCTACCACTATGACTTCGCCGTAATCCTCCCAGGATTTCCTTGCGATACCCGCCGTAGACAGGACAGCAAGTTCGGTTTCTACAGCCTTGATTACCCGAAGCCCAAAGTCTTCGTCGGTGGTGACAAGAATACTTTTAGCATTGGGGTCGTGTTCTGCTTGAGCCAGAAGGTCCGCAGCGATAGTCTTGTCGACGGCGCTGCTGTCTGCAATAACCAGCACCTCGCTGGGGCCTGCTACAAAGTCAATTCCTATCTGTCCGTAGCACTGGCGCTTAGCTTCCGTCACGTAGCGATTTCCGGGACCTACAATCATGTCTACCGGTTTAATTTCCTCTGTCCCGTAAGAGAACGCTGCAACTGCCTGGGCGCCGCCTACTGCGTAGATTTCATCGGCGCCGGCCAAATCCATGGCAACCAAAGTTTTATAGTGAATCTTAGAAGTTCCTTTTACGGTAGGAGAGCAGGCAGTCACTCTTTTTACCCCCGCCACCTTTGCCGGTGTAATCAGCATAAGGGCAGTGGAATAAAGGGGATATCCTCCGCCCGGCACGTAGCAGCAGACGGAGGACACCGGTATAATTCTGTGGCCCAGATAAATACCGGGCTGCGGGCTGAAATCCTTCAGCTCTGTTAAGGTACCCCTCTGGGCGACAGCGAATTTCTCGATATTTTCTTTGGCAGCCTTAAGGTCTGCCAGCTCCTGTTCTGTGACCTGTCCATAGGCCTCTTCTATCTCCTGTCTGCTGACCCGAAGAAACTCCCTGCGGCAGTCGTCAAATTTTTCGTTGTATTCCCGCAAGGCCGTATCACCTCGCTGGCAGACATCATCTATAATAGCCGTAACCGCGTCTCTGAGACTGCGGTTATCTTCCGCCGTTCTTTCTTTAGATTTTTTCAGTATTTTCATATTTATTACCTCTTTGTCGTTTTACTACATTATCATATTAAAGCAATTCACAGGGTGTTGTCAATAAGGAAATGCGCCGTGTTTCCCATTAAGCATTTTGCAAATATCGTAATGCGTTTTGCACCTCTTCGGAGAAAAGCTTCGCCGCATCACTGGCCACAGTTTTGTCCTTTTGCAGTATAAATACATACCTTTTGCACGGGCAGTCTGCAATAGGTATCTCAATAACCCTCTCGCCGGACACATTCTGCCAGCTTTTACTGGGGATTATCGAAATCCCGAAGCCGCTGCGAATCAAGGTTTTAACCATTTCCAAGTCGTCACTTTCCAGGATTACTCTAGGAGTAAAATTCATTTTTTTACAGTAGTATTCTATAATATCTCTCAGTACTTTACCTTTGGATAAAAGAATGAAACCTTCCTCTGATAAGTCTTCAGTTACAACGGAGTCCTTACCTTCCAATCTATGTCCTTTGGGAACCACCAGCATCAATTCTTCCTCAAAGAGCAGCGTTCCGCTGCCTGGAGGCATTTTATAATCCGCAGTAATTATGATATCCGCTTCCCTTTCTTTATCCCCGGCTGAAGGATTCTGTACAATGGTAATTTTTATCCCGGGATGCCTGCGTTGAAACTCTTTTACAACAGGCAGAACCAGCTGACTGGCAGCGCGAAGTTCGATAAGCAGCTGCGACTTTTTCTTCTCGTTAAACAGTGAAATGTCCTTTTGCATCGCCTCCATACTGTCCAAAATCTGAGAAGTGTATTTTAGCAGAATTTTTCCCCTCTCATTGAGGCGAAGGACTCTTCCTTCTTTCATAAACAGCTTGCCTCCTAATTCACCTTCCATTTTTCGGAGCATACCGCTGAGGGACGGTTGAGATACGTGCAATTCCTTTGCCGCCTGGGTTAAGGTTTTACTGTTTGCAATTTTATAAAAATATTTTAATTGTCGCAGTTCCATATCTTTTTCCCTTTCTATAAGTTTTAACTTATACTTTTATTTTAATTTAGATATTAGACCATTTTTCTTCTTTTGTCTATAATATATTATATAATAGTCAGAAATTTCTTTTAAGGGAGGCCAACCTATGAACAAATCCGAAATCCCTCTGCTGCTGGAGAAATACCACCAGCAGGCTGTAACATTTTGGGAAACCATCGTCAATATGGGCGGTTGTGTTTCAGATACGGACGCCATGCTTTCTCTGGCAGAATTTCTAAAAGACGAATTTGAAAAGCTTGGCTTAAGCTGCAGCCTTATAGAAACAGGCCCGGACAATCCGCCTATTCTTGTAGGTGCAAATTACAGCGAAAAAACTTGTCAGCCGGTATTGTTTACCGGACATTACGATACGGTCTTTCCGTTTTCCTCTTATAGCGAGAATAAATTTCATATAGACGGAAATATTGCCCGCGGTTTCGGAGTGCTGGACATGAAAGGCGGTATTGCGATTATTTGGCTTATCTGCAAAGTATTGCAGGCTCTGGCGGCAGATGTTCCATTGAAGATAGTTCTCGCAGGAGATGAAGAGTCAAACAGGGAGAATTGCGACACAATCCGCCTGCTGAAAGAGCATACCGATAACTGCCTCTTTGCCTTTAACATGGAAACCGGATGTATCGACCGCTCCGTCTGCATCGGCCGAAAAGGGGTGGAAGAGTATGTCATAACTACCAAAGGCGTCAGCAGCCATCCAGGCAATTTCTACGAGAGGGGCCGCAACGCAATTTTGGAGGCGGCACATAAAATCGTTCTCATGCAGGCTCTAACCGCAGACGATTTCTCCTATACCATCAATGTGGGCACAATTCACGCCGGTACTGTAAGTAATATTATTCCTGACTTATGTACGTTTAAAGTTGATGTTCGTTTTCTCCGTGAGAAAGACCATCTTTATATAAAAAATGAGCTGGAAAAAATCTGCGCTCTGCAATTTGTAGAAGGAACTTTTACGGAAATTCAATCCTCCGGTATGCTGCCTCCTTTTGAAACTTTCAAAAAGGAAGAGAGGTTGTTCGATTACCTTGCTGCCATTGCGGAGAAATATCATCTTCCGGTTCCTAAAAAAAAGATATTGGGAGGCGCTTCAGACGCTGCTTACATCTGTCAAACCAATACCCCTGTTCTCTGCTCCATGGGTGTTACAGGGGAAAACAATCACAGTAAAGCAGAATATGCCGAAGTCTCCAGCCTGGCTGAACGGGCTGAACTTCTCCTATACGCCGCATTAGACTGTCATCTGTTTAAATCTTAACCCATACATATCCTCGTACTGGATATCAATGTTCTGACCGGATAATTGGGAGGCAGAAAAAAAGTCCTTAACCCCAACAGGGATTAAGGACTTTTATTTACCAATTTACAGCGGTTCTATTAGTCTGCAACATAAGGAAGCAGTGCAACAATTCTTGCTCTCTTGATTGCTGTTGTTACTTCTCTCTGATGTACAGCGCAAGTACCGGTGATTCTCTTAGGCAGAATTTTGCCTCTCTCAGTAATATACTTTCTGAGTTTTTCTGTATCTTTATAATCGATTGCTTCTGTCTTGTCAGCGCAGAACTGGCATACTTTCTTTCTTCTCATGCCGCCCCGTCTTCTATCCATCATAGTTCTTATCTCCTTTCTTTAGAATGGAACATCTTCGTCGATTGCCTGGAATGAATCAGGCATCTCTTCCGGCATACTGCTGCCGCTCGGCTGATTAAAGCCTGAAGATGCGTTCTGTCTTGGTGCGAAATTGCCGCTACTCTGCTGCGGTCTATCGCCCCACTCCAAAAATTCTACTCTGTCTGCTACAACATCAGTCGTATACACAGTGACGCCGTCTTTGTTCTGGTAGCTTCCGGTTTGGATTCTTCCCTGAACGCCGACTAATCTTCCTTTAGCCAGATACTTCTCACAGTTCTCCGCTTGTTTCCCAAAAACGGTAACCCGTGGAAAATCTGTCTGCTTTTCACCGCCTGCTCTGACAGGTCTGTCAATGGCAACAGTAAAGGATGCCACTGCCATCTGTGTGCTTGCAGTATATCTGACCTCCGGGTCACGAGTAAGTCTTCCAATTAGAACAACACTATTCATAAAACTGCACCTCGCTTCTTATTTAGCGTCTTTGCTGATAATGATGTGTCTCATTACATCGTCAGAAATTCTCAGTCTTCTGTCGAGTTCCTTAGGTAACTCAGTGCTTGCAGCAAATTCAATTACAACGTAGTAGCCTTCGTTCTTTTTCTGAATTGGGTAAGCAAGCTTTCTCATTCCCCAAGTGTCTACTTTGGAAACTTCTCCGTCAGCTGCAATGATATCTTTTACTTTCTCAACTGTAGCTTCCTTCTTAGCGTCTTCTAAAGCAGGATTGATAATGAACATAACTTCATAATTTTTCATTGGTTTCACCTCCCTGTGGACTAAATGGCGTAAGCCCTGTGCTTACGCAGAGAATTGTGCGCAAAATCACGCCCTATTATTATATATTGTTAATTCAGTTTTTGCAAGAACTTTTTATTTTATTTTATCAAAGTCGGGTCGTCTTTTAGTCTCGCAAAGAAAGATTTGGTCTCTGCTGCGACAACGCCATTAAGCACAAGCAGGGCAATCAGATTTGGAATTGCCATGAAACCGTTAAGAATCTCGGCAATCGTCCATACCGCACTTACAGTCAGGAACGGACCTGCCAGCACTGCCAGAACGTACAGCCATTTAAAGACTTTCTGCGTAGTCATATTACCGCCCGTCAGATAGGCCAAACATCTTTCGGAGTAGTAGTCCCATCCAAGAATGGTCGTAAAGGCAAAGAAAGCCAGACACAGCATCAGGACGAAAGAACCTGCGCCCTGACTCCATGGAAGTCCCACTCCAAAAGCGTTTGCTGTGATTTCAGCGCCTTCCATTCCTTTTTCGGCTGCGGTCAGATGAGAATCAGTTACCAAAATGGTTAATCCGGTCATCATACAGATGATGATGGTATCCATGAAAGTGCCTGTCATGGTAATCAGTCCCTGTCTTACAGGCTCTTTGGTTCTGGCAGCTGCCGCGGCAATCGGTGCGGAGCCCAGACCTGCCTCGTTGGAAAATACACCTCTCGCAACGCCTTTCTGCATGGCCATAAACAGTGCTCCCAGCATTCCGCCCGCCGCGGCGTCAAGACCGAAAGCGCTCCTGAAAATAGCGGCTATTGCTGAAGGAATTTCTGAAATATTGCATATGAGAATTGCCACGCATACACCCACGTATAGAATCGCCATAAACGGCACGATAATAGTAGTCACTCCGGCAATTCTCTGGATACCGCCTATTACAACCAGGGCTACAGATACAGTTACCACGATGGCTGCGATAACGGTGGCCCAAGTATAGCTGTTGTCTCCCATGGAAAATGCGATATTCGCCTTTTCCGGGTCGAAGTAGTTCTGTACTGCCGCCGCAATACCGTTAACCTGGGTCATGGTTCCGATACCCAGAAGACCTGCGCCGATGCCAAAGACGGCAAATATCTTGGCAAGCCATCTCCATTTTCTGCCCATACCTTTTTCAATATATAGGAAAGGGCCTCCCAGGGCTACTCCGTTTTCGTCTATGGTTCTGTATTTAATTGCCAGAAGCCCTTCCGCATATTTCGTAGCCATCCCCAGACAAGCGGCAACAAACATCCAGAACAAGGCGCCGGGACCGCCTACCATCATAGCGCCTGCCACGCCTACAATATTTCCGGTTCCTACCGTGGCCGCCATGGCTGTACAAAGGGCGCCGAAGCTGGAAACTTCTCCTTCTCCGCCGTCTTCGTTTTTTACCATCAGTCTCAGGGCAAGGCCCAGCTTTCTGAACTGCAGGCCGCCCATTCTTACGGTAAGCACAATGCCGGTGCCCATAATCAGGCACAACATCGGTATGCCCCATGCCAAATCGTTTATCTGGCCTAAGATTTCATTGAATTTTTCCATTTCACATCTCCTCTTCTTTTTATGGTAAAACAAAAAAGCCGGGATAAAATATCCGGCTTCCAGAGAGATGACATAAGCTATGTAACTGAATACTATTGGCTCTGTCCTCTTTGCCTGAGATATCACAGTCGAGGTGCTTAATCTCAACTGCTTAAACCTTCGGCGACCTTGCGGTTCTCTCCAGAGAGCATAGTTCTAAGTATATCCGCTGAAACAGGGAAATACACTCATATTAACTAACGAATCAATACTAACACATATCCCTATCCCTTTGCAACTATTTTTGATAAATTTTCCTGTAAGTCCCCTTTTTTCTATCCTCGTTTCATGCTTTTTTGAAGTTTTTGGTATGCAAAACATACCGCTTTTTGCGATTTTGCATGACTTGCCGCCGTTTTAGGCGCAGGATTCTTCTCACAAAACAACGCCCGCCTGCAGCAAATAATCCTGCAAAGCGGGCGCAGCCTTATTTAATCCCAGAGTTTTTCCGGATACATGCCTTTATCCTTCATGGACTGCAGCGCGTCTACAACCCCCTGTTTGTCTTCTTTATAGGTGACGCCGTACCATTTATCGCGGGACTTCAGCACCTTGACCGAAGCCTTATTCTCCTGCAGCAGCTGGTCCACAACCCCCGGCAGAAAATATTCGCCTTTGAGAGGGTTTTCTTTCAGAGCCTTATCTAAAAAAGCAGGGAAACGGGCTTCCATCTCTGCCATAAAAGACTGGGTAAATCCCCAGAAGTTCATGGAAACGGTCGTACCTTCCGCAAGCTCTGTCCAGCTTTGTCCGTCATCTTCGGTAAAAGCAATGCCGCCGGGCCGACGCATAATCCTGGTGCGCTCTACGATATCCAGCAGATTACCGTCTTCTCCCACCTGGCAGACGCCCCGGGCCACATGACCGTTTTCGGTCAGCGTATTTTCCAGATTATAACCTACCATGCAATAACGATATTTTTCATCGTCTGAAGCATTTTCCAGATAGTCATAAATAGACTGAAAAGCCCCCGGTCCATAATAGTCGTCAGCGTTTATCACTGCAAAAGGTCCGTCAATGCGTCCGCGGGCGCTGAGTACAGCGTGGCAAGTCCCCCAGGGTTTGACCCTGCCTTCCGGAACCTGATACCCCTGCGGAATATCCGATATTTCCTGAAAAGCGTATTCCACCTGAAGGTGTTTTCCGGCCCGCTCATCAATGAGCCCTCGAAAATCCGCCTCGTTTTCTTTCTTTATAATAAAAATAACCCGTTCAAAGCCTGCCATCATAGCGTCGTACAGAGAAAAGTCCAGAATAATTTCCCCCTGACTTCCCACGGGATCTATCTGCTTCAGCCCCCCGTATCTGCTTCCCATTCCTGCGGCCATAATCACTAAAACCGGTTTGTTCATACAAAACTCCTCACTCATCATTCTTCAGACAGAAAACATTGTCCTTTCATTAGTCTATCTGAAACCTCTTCCTTCGTCAAGGTTTATCCGGATACTGCTGTATCAAATTGCCGTAAAATCGCCTGCTGAAGCTTCCTGCGAAAAGTCCCTCCCTTTATGTATACACAACATTTTCCGTGAAAGTCATTGACTTTTTTCAAAAAAGTGAGATAATTAGACCAAAGTACAATTGGACTACAGTCCAATTTAAGAAAAGGAACGCCTATGGAAACAGGAAAGAAAGAGATCACCAGGCGCACCATCATGCGTGCGGCCAGAGGGGTTTTCGAGGAAAAAGGGATAGAAAACACAAGTTTCCGTGACATCGCCCAGGCGGCGGGGGTTTCGCGAAGCACCGTATTCAATTACTTCGCAGGCAGCGCCGAGCTTTTGACCGCCCTCTGCGGACAGGAAATCGACGATTTGGAGAAAGCGTACGCTGCCGGCGGAAAACAGGGGAAAGCCGGAATTATCAGCATCTTCGATACCTTCATCGACGATACCGCCAAATACCCGGGATTGGTGACCCAGATTATTCACAGCGCCGTAGTCAGCGGCAGCGAAAACAATCCCCTGCAGATGATTGAGGAGCTTATCTCCAGAAATCTGGATGACAGCGCCGGAAGCGAAACCGTTATGCTGCTCATGGGGGCTTACTACGGATTAATCAACCATTACCACCTGTACAATCAGCCTTTTGACAATGAAAAGATGAAAGCCGAAATGAGAAGGATGATAGACATAATCTTTGGATAGGAGGAATGAATATGTCAGTAAAAGTAATTACCTACGACGTCGGCACCACCGGTATGAAAGCCTGTCTCTTTGACATTTCCCCAGAGGACAGCGTCCGCTATATTGCCGGAGAAACCGAGGACTACGCCCTTCACGTTCTGAAAAACGGCGGCGTCGAGCAGGAGCCCGACGACTGGTGGCAGTCCATGGCAAGAGCCACGAAGAAACTTCTCCAAAAGACCGGCACAGCAAAGGAAGAAATCAAAGGCATCTCCTTCTGTTCCCAGTTCATGTCCGTAGTCATGGTAGACGAAAAGGGCAGGCCCCTTCGCCGCGGCATGAGCACCATGGACAGCCGCGCCGATAAACAGTTCAAGGACAATATGTCAACAGGCATCAAAGTAGAAGGGCTGAACATCTTCAAAGTGCTGAAATACCTTAAAATCACCGGCGCCGTTTCTGCCAGCGCCAAGGATCCGGCCTGGAAATACCTGTGGGTGAAAGAAAACGAACCGGAAATTTTTGCAAAGACATATAAATGGCTGGACACCAAAGAATACCTGACCTGCAGAGCCACAGGCAAGATGATTGCAAGCTACGACGACGCAGGCGGTACCTTCCTGTACGACGTGCACAACAAATGCTGGAGCAAGACCCTCTGCGACATGCTGGGCGTCGACATGAAGCATCTGCCTGACCTTTGCGAATCCACCGACGAAGTGGGCAAGCTGCTGCCGGAAGCCGCCGAGGAGCTGGGGCTGGCCCCGGGGACTTCCGTCATTTCCGGCGGAAGCGACGTCAGCCTCTGCTCCGTAGGCGCAGGCTGCGTAGAAGTGGGCGACACCCTGGTCTACTCCGGCACCAACGGCTGGGTAGCGACCACTGTGGATAAACTCCATTTGGATTTGAACAATCTGATTGCGGCTCTGGTAGGCGCAGATCCGACTACATATAACTATATCGCCGAAGTTGAAACCTCCGGCAAATGTATCGAATGGGTCAAAGACAGAATTGACCAGCTGGAAATGAACTACGACCAGATGATTGACTACATCAAAGACACTCCTGCCGGAAGCAACGGCGTCATCTTTTCACCGTGGATGCACGGTAACCGCTGTCCATTTGACGATGCAAACGCAAGAGGCGTTTTCTTCAATCTGGATATCACAACCCGAGGCAGCGATTTGATGAAGGCGGTTATCGAAGGCGTATGTATGCACATGCTGTGGTGTCTGGAAGCCACAGAAAAAACCTTTAAAACCAATCCTGTCGTCCGGTTCGCAGGCGGCAGCGCCGTCTCCCCGTATATCTGTCAGGTCATGGCAGATGTGCTGGGCAGAGATGTGGAAATCATCGAAAATCCAAGGCAGTGCGGCGCTATGGGCGCAGCAGCGCTGATTGTCGTAGGTTTCGGTATGCTGGACGATATCAAGGACATCAAGAAGATTATCAAAGTAAACCAGGTTTACAAGCCAAATCCGGAAAACCATGCAGTATACCAGAAACTGCTGCCGGTCTTCAAGGATTTATATAAGAATAACAAAAAAGCATTTGCCGCACTGAACGGCTAAAGAAAAAGGAGGTATAAAACAATGGAAGCAAAATACGGCGTGTCCCGCTGGCCGGACGAAAAAGAGATTTTTAAAAAGATGGAGAATCTGGTAAATCAGCCTCTCCGTCACATCAAACCGGAAGCCATGGCACGGTACATGAACTATTTTGACGAAAAATGCAAGGGCTCTAAGGCCATGATTGAGGAAGCGAAGAAAGTGATTCCAGGCGGCGTGCAGCACAACCTGGCCTTCAACTACCCGTTCCCTTTAGTCATCGAAAAGGCCGAAGGCGCTTACCTTTACGATATTGACGGGAACCGCTACGTGGACTATCTGCAGGCAGGCGGCCCGACTCTGTTGGGTTCCAACTACGAGCCGGTCAACCAGAAGGTCTGGGAAGTAGTCAAGGACTCCGGCCCTGTAACAGGCCTATTCCATCCATACGAAAAGCTGCTGGCAGAAAAGATTCGCGAGTGTATGCCGTGGGTGGAGATGTACAGATGCCTTGCCAGCGGCACAGAAGCCGATATGGTAGCCATCCGTATCGCCCGTACCTACACCGGCAAGCAGAATATCGTCAAGGTCGGAGGCGCGTACCACGGCTGGAGCGACCAGCTGGTATATTCCCTGCACATCCCTTACACCAAAACCTTTGAGGCCCACGGCATTCCAAAGGAAGCCTCCCAGAACACCAAAGAGTTTTATCCCGGCGATGTGGAAGGACTGCGCAAGGTTCTGGAGGAAAACGAGAAGAACGGCGGCACGGCGGCTGTCATCATCGAGCCTTTCGGCCCTGAAAGCGGTACCCGCCCTGTAGCCATGGACTTTGCCGCTAAGGTGAGAGAGCTCTGCGACGAATTTAACGCTCTGCTCATCTTCGACGAGGTGGTTACGGCCTTCCGCGTTGGCCCTGGAGGCGCTCAGGGTTTCTTCAATGTAAAACCTGACCTGACCGTCTTTGGCAAAATCGTGGCCGGGGGCTACCCTATGGCCGGAGGCGTAGGCGGCAGCGAAGAGATTATGTCCTGCGTGGCCGCAGGGGTGAAAGCAGGCAAGAAAAAAGCCTATGTAGGCGGCACTTTGACCGCAAATCCGCTGAGCTGCGCAGCAGGCTATTTTGCCATCGACGAGATTATCAGACAGGATGCGGCGAGAAAAGCAGGGGAAAACGGCGATAAACTCTGTGACGGAATCCAGCAGCTTATCGACAAATACAATCTGCCTTTTGTGACCTGGAACACCGGATCCATCGTCCACTTCGAGGTTTCCGGCGTCATGTATCTTTCCGTAACTGACCCGGACATCTTCCAGAAGATTCCTGAGCGTCAGCACTATATCGAAGAATTTGGCGCTGCCTTGACCGCAAACGGTGTGATTACCCTGGCAGGCAGCAGAATTTACACCAGCATGGCGGACAACGACGAAACCATCGCACAGACCCTTGCTGCATTCGACGAAGTATTTTCAAATATTGAATAGGAGGCAAATTTATGATTCGAAAATTGGATATGGAAAATTTAACTTACGCTTTTCCGGAGGTGGCCCTGTCCGAGGACTACGTGATTGCCACTTACCAGGCAAAGGTACAGACCTCTAATATTGAAAAACTGGCCATGGCCATCGCCGCAGAGCAGACCACCGGCACCTGGATTAAGGTAGGGGCAGATTCCTTGGAAAAGACCAAGAGATTCGGTTCCAAGCTTGTGGCCCTTTACGAAGTCCCTGACATGGGCTGCGACTATATGTCCGATGAGCCGCCGATGTACATCATCCAGGTGGCTTATCCCATGGAAAACTTCTCCACCAGCATGGCGGCCATTATGACCGTTCTCTTTGGAAACATTTCTGCCTCCGGCATGATTCGTCTCATCGACGTGGCCTTTCCAAAGAAGTTTATTGAAAAATTCCAGGGGCCGAAGTTCGGCGTAGAAGGTATGAGAGAAGTTCTGGGCGTTAAAGACAGACCGCTGCTCAACGCCATGATTAAGCCAAATATCGGATGGACGCCGGATGAGGGCGCGGAGCTGTTCTACAGAGCCTGCAAAGGCGGCGTAGACGTCATCAAGGACGACGAACTGATGCTGGCCGACGGGCCGTTCTGCCCGCTGGAGGAAAGAGTAAAGAAGTTCATGGCTATGGAGAAAAAAGTATATGAGGAGACCGGTGAGCACAGCTTATATGCGGTAAACATCTCCGACAGCACAGATAAAGTCAAAGACAACGCATACAGAGTGCTGGAAGCCGGCGGAAACTGCCTCATGGTCAACGTATACACCACCGGTCACGACACCCTGAAAATGCTGGCTGACGACCCGAACATCAACGTGCCGATTCTGGCCCACGTAAACTATGCGGGAACCATGGCCGGCTCCACCTATACCGGCGTAGCCGCACCGCTGCTTATCGGTAAGATTACCCGTCTGGCCGGAGCAGACTTCCAAATCAACGGTCATCCGTTCGGCAAGTTCCCGGTATCCCACAAGGTATTCTACCGCAGCTTTAAGTTCTTCACCCAGCCGTGGTGGCACATCAAGCCGATGATGTACGCCTGCTCAGGGGGCACCACCCAGATGGCAGTGGAAAAGATTATCAAGGAAGTGGGTACCGACGTCATGCTGGCGGCAGGCGGCGGCGTCCACGGCCATCCAAACGGCAGCGAGGAAGGGGCAAAATCCATGCGGCAGGCCATCGACGCTGCCATGCAGGGTATTCCTGTGACAGAATATGCCAAAAATCACGGAGAACTGGCGAGAATGCTGGCTTTCCTCAATCCTGATTTGAAGAAAAACTTTGATTTAATGCTGTAACTGTATCAGAGCCTCCGCCCCGTCGGAGGCTCTCTTTAAAAAAGAGGTGTTTTTTTGTATAAGAATATCGTTTTTATCGATTTTGACGGAACCATTACTACAGAGGATACCCTGACCGGCGCAATTCTGCCTTTTGTGGATCCCAAGGAGTTTAAAGAGTACAACGGAAAACTTTTCAGCGGCGAAATGACCCTGAGTCAGGTGGTTCGCTACGCTTATGACGACCGTCCTGCAGAATGGATGCCGAAAATGCTGGAATATATAGACGGTGTAGAGATTCGGCCGGGATTTAAGCAGTTTCTTGATGAGATGCAGGCCCGCGGGATTCCCGTGGTGGTTATATCCGGTGGTTTTCGTCAGTTCTCCCAGCGAAAACTGGCTCCTTACATGGACAAAATCACCGCCCTTCATGCGGTGGAGATGTCCGTGGACGGAGACAGGATAAAGCTGCTCTCCGATTATGACGACGGCAACGAACTTTTGAAAAAGACCGACGTCATGGCCCATTATCAGTACGAACACGCCATCGGTATCGGCGACAGCCTGACCGACAAGAACATGGCCCGCGCCGTAGATACCTGCTTTGCCAGAGACGTGCTGGCGGAGTATCTGGATAAGATTGGGAAAAGCTATGAGCCCTATGAAAATTTCTATCAGGTCATAGAAAAACTGAGAGAAATACTATCATAAATTGCGGCGGCTGAGAAAGCAAGCAGCAGTTATCCCGCAGCTCGGGCGCTGCCCTGCTTGCGGGAAGCTTTTTGCTGAGAGGGGAGGGGTATCCGGCTCTTTCAGCGAAGAAAAAACTCTTTTTGGAGCTGATTTTTTTCGTAAATCTACTCTTTTTTCTATATATGGAATTATATGGGTCTTAAAAAGACTTAGAACCATGCCAAAAACGCTGCTTTCGGGCTCTCAACTTACTGAATGACACAAAAAACGTCCCGCAACACTGTGCAGCTAAGTTTATGCGGGATTTATTCACCTGAATTTCCCAGGCGTATACCCCCTAGGGGTATATGGTTCGGAAAGGACAGGGAGAGTTTCTTCCGATATTTAGGTCAACCGTTTCATGAAGTTAGTCCACAAAAACGATTATCTCTTTGCGAAATACAACAGTTCCAGATAAGACTTTCTGGTTAGGTTTTCCCTTCCAATCTCAAAGCCATCCAGAAGCGTCAGCAGTTCCTCCACTGCGGCTTCTTTCTCTTCTTCCTTCTCCACCAGGGTCTCAAGTTCCAGGTACCTGCCCAGGTTTTTCACGTCGTCCAGACACAGTGTGACGCGGGGAGCGCCCTCCTCGTAAAGAGCCCATTCTTCCCGGGTTTTCTCCACAGTAAATGCCGGCCGATATCCAAGGGCTGCCAGCAAATTGCTCATAACTGTCAAATCACCTATTTGCGTTTCATATTCCAAGCGGGTATTGGACACTGCGTCAAGCTTTGGACCCTTATAAGTAACCACTGTTTCTTCGGTTCCCGCTGTCAGGTTTTCATAACATCTCAGGCGCAGGGCTTCGTCTGTTTTCAAAAAATCTCGATTATTGCCGTTAAAATATATGTCCACCTCGTGCAGAGTCTTGTCAAAGACAAATCCCTGCCGCTGTGCCGCTGCCTTAAGCTCCTGCATCGCAGCATCGCCCAGGCAGGCTTTGATTTCTACTTCTAACATAAGTTCCCTCCTTTTGTTTATTATATTATTCACAAAGGTTGTTTGCAAGGCCAGTGTCGTTGAAGCCATTCCAATTTAGATAAAAAGTATCCCTATTTTGGGCCGCAAGTGATATAATATATCCATTCCAGAAAAACTTACGGAGGTACAAAGAATATGATTAAATATATGGAAGCTGCGGAAAGAGACGCTGCTCTTCAGGTGGCAGACCTTATGGCCGCTGCTGCGAGAACGGCGCCCAAGGGCAGCGGCAAAGACAAAGTAATCACCATGATTCTCACAGGCGAGGACAAAGCTGCACTGGCAGAAGAAATGCGCCGTGCCGCTGCAGAATACGGCGAGGAATTTATAGAGCGGGACGCCGGCAACGTGGATAACAGCCATTGCGTCATTTTAATCGGCGTTACTTCCGTACCCTTTGGTCTGAATCACTGCCGAATGTGCGGTTTTGAAAACTGCGCTGCCATGAAGCGGGCAGGGGCCAACTGCGCCTTCAACATTACGGATTTGGGGATAGCTGTAGGCTCGGCAGTCTCTGTGGCGGCGGACCACAGAATTGATAACCGGGTCATGTACTCCGCCGGCAGAGGTGCTGTCAGAATGGGACTCTTCCCTGAAGATGTGCGAGTCTGTTACGGGATTCCCCTCTTTACCGGCGCCAAGAGTATCTATTTTGACAGAGGGGCAGGGGCCGTCTTATTATAATCGGCCCTATTTTTCATGCCGTACAGCCCCCACAGTTTGCGCTGTCAGAAAGCCCTGTGAAAAGAAAAAACAGCGCCGAAAACGCTGCTTCAACTGACAATATCTATACAGAAAACAGTTTGGGAATTGTTTCTGCTGGTTGGATTTTAGTATCAATTAAGTGTAGGATTTTATTTTATAGGACTTATTATGGGTGGAAACACTTCCCAAACGTATTCCTGCTGTGTACGGATATATTTTAACAAAGATGAATGTTTATGTCTTTGTAATATTTTATAATTTTTTGGCACTTTATTTGTATCATATACAAAAACAGGCATTTTTTCGCCAGCCAGCGATAAAATACCTGTTTTTATAATATTCTTTTTTAACTAATAGGCTCGAAATCCTCAGCTCCGTGTTTACAAATCGGACAGATGAAATCCGGAGGTAATTCATCGCCTTCATATACATATCCGCAGATTTTGCAGACATAACCCTTGGTCTTTGGCTTTGCGTCCGGCGCGGGTTTGATATGGTCGAAATAATACTGATAGGTTACGGACGGAACGTCGGAAAAGACTTTTTCCTCTGTAACGTCACCGACAAACATGATATGGGTTCCCAAATCCACGGTACGGTTTACCTTAACAGACACCATCGAGTTAACAGCTTTCGTCACATACAAAATACCGTTGGACGCCCTTTCCGCCTCGCCATAGCCTGCAAATTTTTCCGTATCTTTTCCGCTTCTGAAGCCAAAGTGTTTAAACACTTCAAAATCTGCTTCTTCGCTGAGAATGGAAAGGTTAAATTCTCCGGTTCTTTCAATCATACCACAGGTATAATTTTCTTTATTTACGCAAATGGAGACCTGTTTCGGATCCTGTGTCACCTGCATTGCCGTATTGATAATACAGCCATTGTCCTTTTCCCCCTCCTTTGCGGATAAGATGAAAAGTCCATAACTGATTTTAAACATTGCGCTCATAGTATTACCCCTTCTTATTCGGATTTTTCTTCAAAGACCTCTTTGCCGAGTCCGCAGAGAGGACATACCCAATCCTCCGGAATATCTTCAAAGGCTGTTCCCGGCTTAATTCCGTTATCAGGATCGCCTACCGCAGGGTCATATTCATAGCCGCATGCTCCACATACATATTTTTTCATTGTTTTTCCTCCTTGTCATTATGCAATAGCAAATATATTTTTACTGCAGCAGCCAGATTCTGATAAAATTCTTTCTCATTGCTGTCAGGATCCAGCTTTTCCTGCAGTTTTCCAATCCTGTATCTAATCGTATTCTTATGGCAGTACAACTGTTCCGCCGTCTTTATTGTATCACCTTTGGCAAGAATATATGCAGCCGCCGTGCGCAGAAGTTCGCCGTCTTTTTCCTCCTCCTCAAAGAGTGGTGCAAGATAGCTTTCCATGTACTCCTCCATGGTTCCGTTGTGCAGATTAGATATGATTAGCTTATAAATACCCAAATCTCTATAGCGCTTAACATCTTTTTTTTCAATTTCTGCCACTTTCTCTGTCCAATATGCCTCTCTCACCATTTTATCGAGGCGGCGGGAGGTACTGCCTTCCTCGCTGATGCCCACAGTTATTTTTCTGCCCATGAGGCCGTAAGCGATAAGCACATCGGTAAGCTGTGCCTGAAATCTGTCCGGATTCACTTCGTCCTGGGAAAGTACCGCAAAGATACAATCCTCGTATTTTCCCACAAAAGTTTTACTGCGCAGCTTTCTGTCAGGCCGTCCCCGTCTGATTAGACCTGCGGCCGCCTCGGCTGTCATGCCTTCCGCTTTTATGCAGACCGCCGCCAAGACGGGCCGAAATGTATGGTTCAGCTTTTCACAGGCGTCCAAGGCTTCCTCCGCTGTAAAATCCCGGGTCAGCATTTGGGAAAGCAGCGGCTCCGTATGCAAAATAACATCGTCCTTTTCTACAAGGTCCTTGATGCTGAAGATGATGTCCTCAAAAAATTCATCATGGCCAAACTCCAAAATAGGGAAATTTCTATCGTCAGCGTAAGCCAAAGCCTCCTCAGGCAGTTCTTTGAAAAATACCGGCTTGTATGCCAGCGCCTGTACATTCTGGGAGATTAGCTTTTTGATAGACTGCAGAATCATTTCCGGTTTGTCTTTGGCAAAGAGCAAACTGGAAAGTACCAGGCTATTTCCGGTAAAACCTCGCTCCCGATATTCCTCTCCTTCCTGAATCAGCTCAAAATCCAGGATTTCCGTTGCTGTTACAGCACGGTCCAGCCCCTTTGCTCCAGCCACCACCTTAAAATCCTGCATGATTGGCAGAGCTAAAAAATCTCTGATAGTAACGGCCATGTCGACTCCTTTTCTTTATACATCAAAGAGAACTGTGGATAAATATCGTTCTCCCGAGTCAGGTAAAATTACTGCTATGTTCTTGCCTTTATTCTCGGCTCTTTTGGAAAGCTGCACTGCCGCCCAAAGATTTGCGCCGGAGGTAATACCGGAAAGATATCCTTCTTCTCTTGCCAGCCGCCGCGCCAAATCATAAGCATCTTCTTCACCGACGGTGATAATCTCGTCAATAACGCTTCTATCCAGCAATTCCGGCACAAAATTGGCGCCGATACCCTGCAGATTGTGAGGGCCGGCCTTGCCCTGAGAGAGCAGGGGCGAGTTTTTCGGTTCTACTGCGACAATCTGTATTTCCGGATTTTTCTCTTTAAAAAACTTTCCGCATCCGGTAACTGTCCCTCCTGTGCCTACGCCGGCAACAAAGATATCAACCTTACCTTCCAGGGCCTCCCAGATTTCGGGACCCGTCGTCTTAAGGTGGGCTTTTGCGTTGGCGGGATTTTCAAACTGGCCTGCTATGATACTGCCTGGAATTTCCTGCTGCAGCTCCCGGGCCTTGTCCACAGCTCCCTGCATGCCCTTGCTGCCTTCTGTCAGAACCACCTGCGCTCCGTAAGCTGCCAGAAGCTTCCTCCGTTCAACGCTCATGGTTTCCGGTAATACAAAGATTGCTCTATAACCTCTGGCAGCCGCAATGGCGGCAAGGCCAATACCGGTGTTTCCGCTGGTAGGTTCTATGACGGTCCCTCCCGGCGCCAGCTGCCCCCTTGCCTCCGCTTCCAGAATCATAAAAAGCGCGGCTCGGTCCTTGATACTGCCGGCAGGATTCATGGCCTCCAGCTTGCCGTAAACAGCGGCCTCCGCTCCCTGGCTTTTTTCAATGGCCCAAAGGCGCATCAGGGGAGTACCTCCGATGACTTCCGTAACTGAATTATAAATCATTGCTGTCACCTCGTATTCTTTCTAAGACGATAATGGCGCTGCAGAGAAATGCCGCGCCCAGACTCCAACCTGCCAGGATATCCGAAGGAAAGTGCACGCCCACATATACCCGGCTGCATCCAATGGCTATAATCAGCAGGGACAGCAGCACCGTCAGCAGATTAGCAACTTTCCTGTTTTTACAGTATCGCCTGACCAGATAAATTAAAATTCCAAAACACACGATACCGTTCATAGAATGACCGCTGGGAAAAGAATATCCGCCCTGTTCAATGATACGCACGGATAAGTCCGGTCTCGGCCTTGCAAAAAAACTCTTTACCGCTTTATACAATATCGTAGAACAAAGGGAAATCACCGCAAAGGGCACGCCGATTTCCCTGCGGGTACCCTTGTACAGCAGGAGTACCATTCCCAAAAATACGATGCTCTGCCAATTTCCCATATAGGTAATGGCGATAAGGACAGCACTGAGCCCCGGACTTCTGCGGGCGTATACCCATTCCCTGATTACTGTATCAAAGGCCAGCGTTTCCTGACTGGTTATCAGGTATGCAAGATAGGCGAAGCATAATAACGCTCCGCCTATCATAACTGCCCTCGTATATTTTTTACTCAAATCCCCTGGCTGCATCTATAAACCTCTTTATTTGAATTTTACGGCTGTTCCGTAGGCGATGACTTCTGCTGCTCCCTGCATGATTGCAGAAGATGCGAAGCGAACGCCGATAACTGCGTCAGCACCTAATTTCTCCGCGTCGTCAACCATTCTCTTGGTTGCAATCTGTCTTGCTTCCTGAAGCATCTCCGTATAGCCGCTGAGTTCGCCGCCGACTAAAGTCTTAAAACTGGCGCCGATATCCTTTCCTAAGTTCTTGGACTGTACTACGTTGCCTTTTACCATGCCCAATACGTCAAATTCTTGACCCGGAATATGTTCAAGGGTGATAAGTTTCATAAAATGATTCCTCCTTTTTATATCTCTTTATTGTTATTATTATACTCTTTTTAGGTAGATATTGCTAGCAGTTTTATGGTATATTAGAGAAAAGAGAATGTATATGTTGTGGAGGGATTGTTTTGAAATTTTTCAGGAATATACCGGGAGGGTTTAAACTCTTCAATTCTGTACGCGTCTTCGGCAAGGCCATGAAAACCATCGACGCTGCCAGGGAAGCAGGGGACAAAGAAAAGGAAAAAGCCGTAATCGGCGAAAACGTAGCCGTTTGGATTGACGACTTGATGAGGCTTTACGATATTACCATCAATATTGAAGGAAAAGAGAATATTCCTCGAGAGGACGGATTTGTGTTTATTTCCAACCATCAGGGGTATGCAGATATTATAGTGCTTTTAAAAGTTATGGAAGGACGCCAGGTTGGCTTCATTGCCAAAGAAAATCTGCAGAAGGTACCGTATTTCGGCAAGTGGATTTCTGCCATCCGCGGTGTGTACATTAAGCGGGGCGACGCCAGAGAAGCTCTGAAGTCTATTCAGGCAGGTGTAAATCATATTAAAGAAGGCTTTAATCTGGTTATCTTTCCTGAAGGAACCAGAAGCCGCAGGCCGGAAATGGGCGAGTTTAAACCCGGCAGTTTCAAATTAGCTACTAAAGCAAAGGTGCCTATCGTACCGGTGGCTATCAACGGTACCCGCCACTTCTTTGAAGACAGAGGCATTTTTACAAACGGCGTAGTTATCGATGTAAAAGTCCTTCCTGCCATCGATACCAAATCTTTAGACAGGCAAGAGCTGGCGAATATTCCGCACCAAGTGGAAAATAATATTAGAGAAACTCTGGCCGAACTGGTTGATAAAGAGAAAAATAGAACTGAAAAGGAGTGAAGAATTATGATTATCAATTTAACGAAAGATACCTTCCAAAAGGAAGTATTAGAGTCCGATGTTCCTGTATTGGTTGATTTCTGGGCGCCATGGTGCGGACACTGCATCAACCTGATGCCCGTAATTGAAGAGCTGGCAGAAGAAGCCGACGGAAAATACAAGGTCTGCAAAATCAACATCGATGAAGAGCAGGAGCTGGCCCTGCAATATGGAGTCATGACAATTCCAACCTGCGCCAAATTCGAGAGCGGCGAAATTAAAGCTAAAACCGTAGGCGCCCTGCCGAAAGCGGCTATGACCGCCCAGCTGGGACTGTAAAAGCCGGAGAAGGTAATTTTTACTTTATGACAAAACAGCCTTCCAGGATAGTTTTACTTTATCATAGAAGGCTGTTTTATTTGATTTATTCACCAGGTATTATTCTCCGAGCAGCTTTAAAAAATCTTCTTCTGTCATTTCGCTTTTCACACCATAAAAAGCGTCCACATCATGCAAGGAATCTCCGCTGCCGACGACATGCCCATTGGCAAATCCAATTCGCAGCTTATAATATTTATCATTTTCTTTTGTTTCTTCCATAGGAAATTCAACCTGATATACATATGAAACAAAATCACTTTCGAGATTTCCTGCAATATGCTGAGCACGATTCAACAGTTCATCCCGCAGACTTTCAAAGGCTGTATCGTCTTTATTAAATGTTCTGATTAGAGTTTTTCCACTTTCATCATCCAGCGTATAAACCATCCCTATATCTTCTTGTCTTTTGTTGATATTCTGCGCTTCTTCTTTTTGACATCCTGCAAAGAAAGTCATCATCAAACATAACAGTATAATGTATCGAATTTTAAACTTCATTTTATCCCCCTAGCTGTCAGCAATGAAGTTGTTAATATTTAAGATTTTGTATATGAAGTATATGTATTATCCTTACCAATATATGGGCAATAACTTCTCGAATGTTTATATACTCCATATCTATTCCATTTGGAATATACTACATTTGTTGGTGCGTTGAAATAAATTGCAGAATGCGTAATAGTGGTTCCATTCTTGTACACAACCTTGTCAGCATTCTTAGGAGAAGTTGTCTTTTTATAACTTCCATCCTCCCAATACAACTTAGAATCCGCACCATCTATCCAATTATTATTAGTAGTAGATGTACTATGCCACGCATAACTATGACAATTATATGCTGGTTTAGGGCCGCTAATTTTTACTGCCGATGGATATGTATTTTTCAAATATGCTTCATAACTGGCTACTGTACTACTGGTATCTCCATGATCTGAATTAGTTAGATTCTCATAATGAGGAACTTTTTTCCCTTTCGGAGTTTTAACATTGGCGTTTGTTACCTTTGATGGGGTTGCTCTAAGAGTTATTGTGGCATTATTAATTTTACTATAGATTAAATCAAAACATTGTTCTGCTATGTACTTTGTATAACCTTCATATATTCCAATATCAGAAGCAAACGTTAAATACCTTTGACTATTATAATTATTAAAAAGAGTACTAGCGTCTTCGCGCTCTAATAACTCCCTCAATGCATTACAATTCGTTTTTAACGCATTGTAACCTGCATCACTATCATCAAATAAAAGTGCATCGCCCAACAAAGGAAAGTCCATTACTGTTTGGAACAATGCCTCGGTTGTCATTTTTTTTAAAATATTCTCTGGCACTTGACATGCCTGAATCATTTGAACATGGCTTGTAAAAGATTTCCATTCATCTGTACCAGGTACAACCGGATACTCATATGATTCTGTAATGGTATACTGATTTTGCCCTGTTGATACATCTTCATCATTTGATAATGCAAAGCTGTTGCTTGTCATAATTAACATTAAGCAAATTAATGAACACACTACTTTAAAATACTTATGTTTCATATATTACCCCTCTTTCTTTTAACTTATTATTATTTTTTTATTAATAATTATTATAATATAAATTTTTTTAACGTCAATATATTTACCGTTTTTATATTTATATATAAAATATATTATATTTAGTTTATAGATTTCACTAAATTCTATCAAAAAAATTTTTTAAAAAAGTCTTTCACATATACTATTGTTTTGAAAATGTTAGCAAAGCATCTTAATAAATTGAAAGTTATCCACATGGTTGTCCATATATGTGTATAACTCCTATCATACTAAGCACAAAAAAAGGGACGTTCATTTAGTCCCTTTTTTGCATCGTTTACACGATTTTATAAAAATGCGCCGCTTTTCTTTTTTTGACTTAGTCGTCCCAGTCAAGTCTTTCAGACTCCCAGCTGATGATTACGCCGGAAGAAGCATTTATCTCAAATTCGTATTCATAACCGTCGAGAATGGCTTCACCTTCATATACGTAGATTCCATCTTCTCTGTCCAGCTTCAGTTCAGTGATATTCGCCCCAGGAATTTTGGCAAGGACGATGCTTCTTGCTTTTTCAGCGGAAATCTGTCCTGAGCTGCTGTTTGTACTGCTGTTTCCACTGTTATTATTTGTATTTCCTGTGCTGCCGGAACTGTTTCCTGTACTTCCGGAATTTCCACCGGAGCCAGTATTGTTATCGTAGTTAAAATAGCTTTCGTGCTCGTATTCTTCAAAGATTTCGCCGGTGGTAGCGTCAACATAGAAATCGTATTCCATATTGTCTTTTATTACTTCTACTTCATAGTAGTATTTTCCGTTTTCACGTTCTAAGTCCATATCCTTTACGAATCCGCCGCCGGCTTTTTCAAGTACCAATTCCTCTACTTCTTTAGAAGTCAATAAATCTCCGGAACTGTTATCGTTGCTGTTTTCATCTGTTGGAATGGTTACCACTGTACCGAATTTCTTGGTACTGTCCAGGATTGCGCCCGATACCGGATGTACATCTGCGTCTCCGTAAAAATCGCTGGCTTTAAAGTCCGCCTCATATTCATAGAGACCGTTGTCCATATTCAGCTGTACTGTCACACTGGTTACGCCTTCAAATTTTTCTTTGATGATTTCTTTCACCTCTTCTTCCGTCAGCACGACCTCTTCGCTTCCCAGGTCGTTATCCAGCTGGGTCTCAATCTGTTTTACCTTCTTGGTCTCTTTATTGATTTCTACCTCGAAACCCTCGCCGTTTTCACCATCGTGAAACATAACCTCGAACTTATTGTCTTCTTCTTCACTGGTCACGAAGGCTGCCGTAGATGGCACATACTTCTGAGCGATTTCTTTTGCTTCATCTAAAGTTAGAGCAGAAGACTGGGTTGTAGAAACGATGATAGCGATAATGACTATCACGGCCACCGCCGCCGCGGCAATGCCTGTCTTTTTGTTTAAATATTTTTCCATAATTCTTTCTCCTTATATCCTCTTTGCTTTATTTTCATTTTGTACGCTTATCATACCCTCCAAAAATGAAAATAAAATGAAAAATTTCATTGAATTTTCATTTTTTTGCTTTATGATTAAATAAAGAAGGGAGGTAAACTATGAAACTTTTAATTGTTGAAGACGAAAAGCGTCTCTGTCAGACGGTAGCTAAACACCTGAAAGCAGACGGTTACACCGTAGACACCTGTTATGATGGAAACGACGCTTTAGATTATATAAATGGTACGGAATACGACGCAGTCATTTTGGATATCATGCTGCCGGGCCTTGACGGAATTTCTGTATTGAAGAAAATCCGAGGCAGAAAATTGAAGACGCCGGTGCTTTTACTGACGGCCAAAAGCAGTGTGGAAGATAAGGTAGAGGGACTTGACAGCGGCGCCGACGACTACCTTACCAAACCTTTTTCTCTGGACGAGCTCTCCGCCCGAATCCGTGTTATGATTAGAAGAAGCGGCGTAGAAAGGATAGACAATACTATCACTGTAGGACCTCTTACCTTGGACACAGAGAAAAAAACCGCCATAAGAGAGGGAAGAGAATTTTCCCTGACTGCTAAAGAGTATTCTATTTTAGAATATCTGATGCACAACAAGGGGATTGTTCTTTCCAGAGAAAAAATCATGCATCATATCTGGAATTACGACTATGAAGGCGGAAGCAACATCATTGACGTATATATCAGAACACTCCGAAACAAAGTAGACGCCGATTTTGAACAAAAACTGATTCAGACAGTCCGGGGCATGGGTTATGTCATCAAAGGTGAAGAGAAATCGTTATGAAGATGAGAAATAGTTCTATAAAAAAGAGGGTCACGCTGTACTATTCCATCGTACTAGTTTCCATCACAGTTCTCGTCTTCGGCGTATTTCTGCTGACAGCCAGCAGACAGGTCAATATTGTTTCCAAAGATACGGTTATGAAAGCCGTGCAAAATTCTTTTGAAAATGTGGACTATGAAAATGAAATTCTGGAAATTGACAACGACTTCGATTCATTTCACAAGGGTGTGACCTTGCTGGTCTACAGTGAAAGCGGACAGCTGATAAAGGGTTCTGTTCCCAGCGGCTTTCCCTCCTATACACCTCTTTCCACAGGCACCTACCAGGAAATAAAGGACGAAGAAGATACCTGGCTGATTTACGACCTGTTTAATTCCTATGACAATGGACAGGGTATCTGGGTTCGCGGTATCTACAACATGGACAGCACCCTGCGTACATTGAATGCGGTCATAGGCATTATGATTATTGTACTTCCGATTATCGTTCTGGTCTCTATTCTGGCCGGCAGAAGAATTACAAAACGGGCTTTCGAGCCTGTGGCGGAAATCACTCAGGCAGCGGATTCCATCAACAACGGATTGGATCTTTCCAAGCGGCTGCCTCAGGGAGAAGCCAAAGACGAGCTTTATTATCTGACAGAAACGCTGAATCAAATGATTGCAAGACTTGAAGGCGCTTTCCAGGCAGAAAAAGAATTTTCTTCCGATGTCTCCCACGAGTTGAAAACGCCTATTTCTGTGATTATGGCCGAGTGCGAATACATTCTGGAGGAAAACCGCAATATTGAAGAATATAAAGAATCTCTGGAGACGATTCAGACCCAGTGCGCCAGGACCATGTCTTTGATTCAGCAGCTGCTGCAGGTTTCTAGAACCATCAATACCGGACAGGCCATAGAAAAGGAAGAAATCAACCTATCCATCCTCTGTGAAAGCATCGCCGCTGAGCTGCAGCTGGTAGCAGAAGAGGAGGGCGTCCAAATGCTGACTTCTATTGAGGACAATATTCAAATCTACGCCGACGAGACTCTAATGATGCGGCTAATTATGAACCTTTTAACCAACGGCATCAAGTATCGTCAGGACCGGCCGGATTCCTTTGTCAAACTGACTCTGAAAACGGAAAACAATCAGATTATCATTCAGGTTTCAGACAACGGCATTGGAATTTCCGAGAAAGACAAGGAATTGATTTTCAACCGATTTTATAAAGCGGACAAATCACGAACAGGGGAGGACACCAGCTTTGGTCTGGGTCTTTCCATGGTAAAGTGGATAGCTGAAGCGCATCGGGGAAAAGCAGAGGTTTTCAGTAAAATAGGGGAGGGAAGCACATTTACCGTAACCCTGCCCGAGGAATAACGGAATTTTAAAAGGAGCAGTCTTAATTGGCTGCTCCTTGATTATATTATTTTTTCTAATGCTTCCTCTAATTGAGGAATGTCATTTATCAAAGTTTCCCACACGATTTCAAAATTTACATTATCATAATCATGCGCATGAAGGTTTCTCATAGCCTTTATTTCATACCAGGGAATCTCTCGGTGCTTCTCTATGAATTCTTCACTTAGTCGAGAAACCAGCTCTCCAATCTGAATAATGCACATATTGCAGGAATATTGAAAAGAAATATCTGTTTGATAAAGTTCATAACTGTGTTCATATCTGCACATAAGGTCTTTAATATCCTGACAATAACCAATCATTTTTCGGATTACTGTAATATCATCAATTCTATTTCTCATACAGCAAAATCCTTTCTTTTGCAATACTTTCCAAAAAATTCTGGTCTTGTATACCCGTGGTTACAACATCTACATGACACTGCAGCTTTTTTTCTAATTCGTGTACAAATGCAAAATACTGTATAAGCCCGCGCAGCTCTCCTTTGTCCACAAGTAAATCAACATCACTGTTCTCATCTGCTTCTCCTCTGGCATAAGAACCGAAGATACTCATACTTCTAATCCCATAATGCTCGGCTATCGGTATGGTTTTTTCTTTGAGTTCGTCAATAGTATAACACATAATGAACCTCCTCTCTATCCCTAATGATAGCATATCCCTTATTTTTTACTATTTTATTCCTACCTGCGCATTTCATCTCTGAACTTCTTTATGATATTCCGTTCAGCCCGCGAAACTGTCATCTGTGAGACCCCAAGGTATTTGGCAATTTCAGCCTGAGACCTGTTATAGATAAATCTCTGTCTGAAGATATACAGTGACCGCTCGTCAAATTCCGCCAAAACCTTCTTGATGATTTCGGATATCTCAATTCTCTCATATCCCATTTCATCGAAACCCGTATATTTTTCAAGGAAAGAGCCGTCCCCGTCTTCTCCCATATCATCGAAAGTTTTATCTAAAGAATAGGTACCATAAGCCTGAGAGCCTTCCATGGCCTCGATAATCTGTTCAGCAGAAAAACCCGTAGCTTTTGCAATTTCTTCTACGGTAGGCTTTCTCTGATATTGGTTGTACAAACAATCCTTTGCTTCCTGTACTTTTGCGGCAATTTCCTTGAGACGGCGGGGCACTTTCAGGCTCCACTGCTTGTCCCTGAAGTACTTCTTGATTTCTCCCAAAATCGTCGGCGTCGCAAAAGAACTGAAGCTGAAACCTTTATCCGGGTCAAAACGTTCAACAGCCGAGACCAGCGCTAAAGCGCCTATCTGGTA
The DNA here is from genome assembly GCA_965146355.1 of uncultured Emergencia sp. Taxonomy (GTDB): domain Bacteria; phylum Bacillota; class Clostridia; order Peptostreptococcales; family Anaerovoracaceae; genus Senimuribacter. Next base: position 75,694 of record CBCTFZ010000001.1, read on the forward strand.
TAAATCATCGTAATCTACGCCTTTTCCCAGATATTTTCGTATGAGAATGTCTACCATATAGAGATACTTTTCTACGATTTCATTACGAACTTCTATGCTTGGATTATTTTTATAATTGATAAACAGTTCTTGTTCCGTCATACATTTTTCACCATTTTAATGGACTTTCGTCCGTTGTTCTCTCTCCCAAATTCTACTTCATTCATCAAAGAATGAATGACAAATACGCCGATATCACCTTCCTGCGGACAGTTGCAGCAAGGTTTTTCATGTTTTTCCAAGGTATGCTCTTCGCACATGTCTTCAACGATAATTTCCATTTTACCGTTTTCTACATTGCACTGTACCTCATATTTATCTGAAAAACCGTCAAAGCCATGGCAGGATACCAGCTTGCAGGCTTCGGAAACGGCTGTCTTGATATCCTCCGCCGCGTCCAGGTCAAATCCCGCATTAGCTGCAATAGAGCTGATTGCAAGACGTACCATTGTCAGATACTCTGGTTTGCCCGGAATTGTAAATTTCAAATTGTCCATTAAAATCTCTCCTTCAAATTAAGATTTCTCTGCTATACTTATTAGCATAGCTTTCTTCAAAATAAATTGCAAGTCTTTATTTTTTATTTATACCCACTTTCCGACCGGAGACTTATGAAAAGAAAAAAATAAAATACCCGCAGTTTTAATTATAACTGCAGGCATTTTTTTATACCTTAATAACTTTAATCTTTATTCATTGCCCCTATAATAATAAATGCCAATCCAAGCAATCTCAATGGAATTGATATTCTTTCATCAAGATAAATCAAATCAGAAAGATCAAGTTTTATTGAAAAAAGCAAAATTCCAAATCCAATAACTATCAGCCTTTTATTCATCATGTACCCCTTCCGTCATTTCTTAGCAACATTTATGCTGCTAAGAAATTATCATACCATTACTTCGTCAATTTAAAAATTTCCTGAAGCATATTATCTAAAGCTGTAAACTATACTAGAATTAGATTTATTGTATTTATTATATCACCATATTAAAAAAATGTAAAATACCTATATTTATTGTAAATCATATTTTTTCTGCATTTCTTTATCAACTCGACAAGGCAGCTGAAAACTAAAAACAGAAAAAAAGCTACGCCACAGATAGCAGCGCAGCTTTTTTTCTATATTTTCTTTTCAGTCAGATTGATTACAGGCTCAGCTGCTCATCTTCGGATTTTGCCGCTTTTTTTTCTTTAGCGGGCTTTTTTTCTTCGACTTCTTCATCATCTTCTTTGATGACTTTAGCCATGGCGACAATCTTGGTATCGTCGTCAACTTTCATAATCTTGACGCCTTGGGTTGCTCTGCCCAGCTTAGAAACCTCACCGGCTCTGATTCTGATGATAATGCCTTCAGAATTAATCATCAGCACCTCATCGTCTTCATCTACTACCATAGCGCCGATTAGGGCTCCTGTCTTCTTAAACTTCGCTTTATCATAGGTCAGAAGTCCTTTGCCGCCGCGAACCTGAATCTTATAGTCTTCCACCGGCGTTCTCTTACCGTAGCCGTTCTCCGTTACTACTAAAAGCTCCTGTTTCGGCTCTACAAGTTCCATAGCCACAACTTCATCGTCTTTTTCCAGCTTGATAGCGCGGACGCCTCCGGCAATTCTGCCCATACTTCTGACGTCTTCTTCAGAGAAGCAGATGCACTTGCCTTTTTTGGTGACTATGATGACGTTGTTGTTTCCGTTGGTTTCCTTAATACCGATAAGCTGGTCGTCGTCTTTCAGATTTATGGCGATAAGACCTGTCTTTCTATGGGTATCGAACTGAGAAAGCGGCGTCTTTTTAATGGTACCCCACTTAGTTACCGCAATCAGATACTTATCATCGGAAAATTCCTGTACCGGGATAACAGCGGTAATTCTTTCCCGCTGCATCAGGTTCAGGAAGTTGACCGCAGGGGTTCCTCTGGCGGTTCTGGTGGCTTCCGGAATTTCAAATGCCTTGATTTTGTGAGCTTTACCGGTATTGGTAAAGAATATCAGATAATCGTGGGTTGAGGTCATAATCAGGTCTTTTACAAAGTCATTTTCTCTGGTTGTAATACCTGTAATTCCTTTACCGCCGCGTCTTTGGGCTTTGTAGGTGTCAGCAGGAACTCTCTTGATATATCCAAGATGGGTTAGCGTAATGGCTACTTTTTCTTCTTCTACCAAATCTTCATCGTCAAATTCATCTACATCGGCAACCATCTTGGTTCTTCTCTTATCGCTGTATTTATCCTTGATTTCAAGAAGTTCATCTTTGATAACGCCCATTAACAGCTTTTCATCTGCCAGCAGAGAGTTATAGTAAGCAATTTTCTCCATCAGTTCGGCGTATTCCTTATCTATTTTCTCTCTTTCCAATCCCTGCAGACGAGCAAGACGCATGTCCAAAATCGCCTGGGCCTGAATTTCTGACAGTCCAAAGCTTTCCATCAGTTTTTCTTTGGCGTCGTTGTAAGCGCTCCTGATGATTCTGATGATTTCATCGATATTATCAAGGGCGATACGCAGACCTTCTAAAATATGAGCTCTGGCTTCGGCTTTTTTCAGGTCGAACTGGGTTCTCCTGGTGACAACCTCTTTCTGGAACTTCAGATATTCGCTTAGAATCTCGTAAAGATTCAGCACCTTCGGCTTTCCGTCTACCAGCGCAATCATAATCATACTGTAGCTGTCCTGCAGCTGCGTATGCTTATACAATCTGTTCAGTGTAATCTGCGGATTGGCGTCTCTTTTCAGTTCGATGACAATTCTCATACCGTTGCGGCTGGATTCGTCTCGAATAGCAGAAATGCCTTCTATTCTCTTATCCTTAACCAGTTCGGCCATCTTTTCAATCAGGCGGGCCTTATTTACCTGGAAAGGAATTTCTGTCACGATAATCTGAGAACGGCCTCTGTCAGTCTCTTCAATTTCACAGCAGGAACGTACTTTGACCTTGCCGATGCCGGTTTTATATGCTTCCTTAACGCCTGCTTTTCCAAGAATAGTGGCTCCGGTTGGAAAGTCAGGACCTTTGACGATTTTCATCAAATCTTCAACAGTTGCATTTTCGTCGTCGATAAGCTTTACCGTAGCGTCGATGACTTCTCCTAAATTGTGAGGCGGGATGGAGGTTGCCATACCTACGGCAATACCGTTTGAACCGTTGACTAAAAGATTTGGAAATCTGCTGGGTAAAACTACCGGCTCTTTTTCTTCTCCGTCGAAGTTATCGATGAAATTTACAGTTTCTTTCTCGATATCTCGAATCATCTGCAGGGAGAAAGGAGTCATTCTGGCTTCTGTATAACGCATGGCCGCCGCGCCGTCGCCGTCGACGGAACCGAAGTTTCCGTGGCCGTCTACCAGCATGTATCTGGTGGAGAAATCCTGAGCAAGTCTTACCATGGCGTCATAGATAGAACTGTCGCCGTGAGGGTGATATTTACCCATAACTTCACCGACAATACGAGCGGATTTTTTATGAGGCTTGTCCGGTGTTACGCCCAGCTGACTCATTCCGTAGAGAATCCTTCTGTGCACCGGCTTCAGACCATCTCTGACATCAGGAAGGGCTCTTCCTACGATAACACTCATGGAATAGTCAATGTATGACTTTTTCATTTCTTTAGATATTTCGTGCTGTTCTAATTTAGTATCTTCTAATAATGTATTCATCTCTTAGCCCTCCTTTCTTAAATATCAAGCTCTGCCAAATGAGCGTTTTCTTCGATAAATTTCTTTCTCGGCGGTACTTTATCGCCCATCAGTACGGTAAAGATATCATCGGCAGCTGCCGCATCGTCAATGGTAATCTGAATCAGGGTCCTGTTGTTATAATCCATGGTAGTTTCCCAAAGCTGATGGAAGTCCATTTCTCCAAGACCCTTGTATCTCTGAATATCGATTTTACCTGATTTGCCGTCCGCTTTCAGTTTTTCTATGAGTCTTTCCTGTTCAGGCTCACTGTAGGTATAATACTCTTCCTTTCCTCTTTTGGTCAAGAAAAGAGGAGGTTTTGCCGCATAGACATATCCGCCTTCTATGAGCGGCGTCATATATCTGAAGAAGAAGGTGAGCAGCAGCGTTCTTATATGAGCGCCGTCAACGTCGGCATCGGTCATGATGATAATTTTATGATATCTGAGTTTGGATTCATCAAATTCACTGCCGATACCGCAGCCAAAGGCTGTAATCATATTTTTTATCTCGTCGGAATTGAGAATCTTATCCAGCCGGGCCTTCTCTACGTTCAGGATTTTACCTCTCAGCGGAAGGACGGCTTGTCTCAATCTATCTCGTCCCTGCTTGGCGCTGCCGCCTGCGGAATCTCCCTCTACCAGGAAAATTTCTGATTTTGCAGGGTCTTTCTCTGAGCAGTCGGATAACTTACCCGGCAAAGCGATGCTGTCCAGAGCGCTTTTTCTTCTGGCTACTTCTCTGGCTTTTCTGGCCGCTTCTCTGGCCCGGGACGCTCTGAGACATTTGTCTAAAATGATTCTGGCCTGTGACGGATTTTCTTCGAGGAACGCGGTCAGATTCTCACTGGTGGAGGTTTCTACGAAACCGCGCATTTCTGTATTTCCAAGCTTTGTCTTTGTCTGTCCTTCAAACTGAGGAGTAGTCAGTTTTACTGAGACGATAGCCGTAAGACCTTCTCTGACGTCTTCACCGGCAAGGGAATTATCATTGTCTTTTAAAACCTTGGTTTTTCTGGCGTAATCATTGAACACTCTTGTCAGTGCGGATCTGAATCCGGCCATATGAGTTCCGCCTTCGGTGGTATTGATATTATTGGCATAGGAAAGAACCATTTCGTTATACCTGTCGGTATACTGCATGGCAACTTCCACTTCCATATCCTTTTTACTTACTTCAAAATAAATGACCTCCTGATGAAGGGCGTCTTTATTATTGTTCAGATATTTTACAAATTCCTTTAAACCGCCTTCATAATGGAATACTTCTTTTTTCTTCTTTCCGTCTCTTTCGTCAATCAGGGTAATCTTGATACCCTTATTGAGAAAAGCCATTTCTCTCAGGCGATGCTGAAGAGTTTCATAATCGTATTCCGTAGTTTCAGTAAAAATCTCAGGGTCCGGCCAGAAGATAGTCTTAGAACCTGTTTTTTTAGATTCTCCTACTACAGTCAGAGGCGTAGCAGTCTTTCCTCTCTCATATTCCTGTCTGTAAATCTTACCGTTACGCTTAACTTCTACCTCCATCTTGGTAGAAAGAGCGTTTACAACTGAAGCGCCTACACCGTGAAGACCTCCGGATACCTTGTATCCTCCGCCTCCGAATTTTCCTCCTGCGTGGAGAACCGTATGGATAACTTCTACGGCCGGTATCCCAAGCTTGGGATGATTATCTACCGGCATTCCCCGGCCGTCGTCTTCTACCATGATAGAATTGTCTTTCTGAATCGTAACACTGATAGATTTACAGTAGCCTGCCAGCGCTTCATCCACACTGTTGTCTACGACTTCATATACCAAATGATGCAGTCCTCTGGGGCCTGTACTTCCGATATACATACCCGGTCTTTTTCGGACCGCTTCAAGACCTTCCAGTACTTGAATCTGGGCGGCATCATATTGATTTTGCTTTTTTTCTTCTGTGCTCATCTTACACCCACCTTTATATGAATTTTCTTTATCAATTATGGTTTTTCACATATGAATCATTTAAGAAAATTCCTCCTGCTGTAAAAGAGAAGGACATTCAGTATTTATTATATACTAAAACAGGCGATTTCGCAAGAAAAATAGTCTATTTTAATATTTTTATCTAACTTATATCAAAAAATCCGTAAAATCGAAAATTTAACACGAAAAAACCTATTAAAAATTGTCGATATATATCATAATTTTTAATAGGTTCAATTTTCTCTTATTTTACCTTTCTCTATATAAATAATTTTTGCGTCTGGAAAGGATTTTAAAATATTCTCGTCGATATCGGTTGTCGTAATAAAAAGCTGATTATTTTTAAGGGTTTTTATCAGATATTCCTGCCTTGTAGCGTCCAGTTCGCTCATCACATCATCTAAAAGCAAAATCGCTTCTTCTCCAGTTTCCTCTCTGATTAAATTCAGTTCCGCCAGTTTCAGGGATAGAGCACAGGTACGCTGCTGTCCCTGGGAACCGAAATTTCTCATATTGACGCCGTTCACATAAAAGGAAATATCATCTTTATGAGGGCCCCTGGTCGTAGTACGCTGCCTGAAATCGTTTTTAAAAGCTTTTTTTATTTCATCGTAAAAAAAACCTTCCAGTTCCTTTACATCGTCCATATACTCCACATTGGGATTATATTCCAAAAAGAGACTCTCTTTACCGGCTGTAATGCTGCTGTGAATCTGAGAACTGAAACCGCTTATTTTTTCAATAAATTTTTTTCTGATATGAATAATACGAGCGCCGTAATGGGAAAGCTGTGTATCCCATAAATCCAAAATGCTGTTTTCTATATTTTCCTCTTTTAAATAAGTATTTCTCTGCAGCAGCGTTTTCTTATAATTATTCAGGCTGTTATAGTACAGCGGCTGAATCTGGCAGAGTTCCCTGTCTACAAATCTGCGCCGTTTCTCCGGCTCATCCTTGACAATTTTCAAATCCTCCGGAGAAAAGATGACGATGAGAATATTATCTAAGAGCTCAGAAGTCTTTCTGATATTGACGCCGTCTTTTTTTATAGCTTTCTTGGAATCTCTTTTTATGTGAATTTCCACAGCCGTATCAAAGGCTTCCTTTGAAGCCTCAGTCCTGACTCTGGCAAGAGATTGTTCAAATTTTACAAGGTCGCTGTCTTTGCTGGTCCGAAAGGATTTTCCAATAGAAGTAAGATAGATTCCCTCCAGAAGATTTGTCTTCCCCTGGGCGTTATCGCCCAGAAGAAGATTGACGTTCCGGTTGAAATCTACTTTCAGATGCTCGTAATTTCTGAAATTGGTTAATTCTATATTTTTAATATACATATTAATTATTTGTAATTCTGACCGGTAAAATTAAATATTCAAAAGCGCTGCCTTCCAGGGGCTCTACGAGACAAGGCGTAATAGGCGTGTTAAAGTACATGTAAATAGATTCATCATCGATGGATTTCAGCACGTCAAGTACATACTTGGCATTGAAGCCGATATCCAAATCATCTCCTTCTTTTGAGATGAGAACCTCTTCTTTTACATTACCTTCTTCGGATTTTGAAGTGATGGTCACGATAGTATCTTTAATGGACATCTTGATAAGATTGTTCTTTCCTTCTTTAGACAGAAGGGAAGCTCTTTCGATACTTTCCATTAAATCCGACTTATTTACTTTTACTTTAATCTTGTTGTCCTTCGGCAGTACATCTTTGTACTTGATAAATTCTCCGTCCAAAAGCCGCAGAACTACTTTAACAGTACCGATGATAAAAATTGCCTTTTTATCATTGAGAAGCAGCTTTATATCTTCCTCTTCTTCGGAAGCTTCGCTTAAAATCTTGCTTATTTCATTCATAATCTTAGCAGAAATGATAACATTTTTTTCTTCTATGTTAATCATCGCTTCTCTGGTAATAGCCATTCTATAGCCGTCGATGGCAACCATGTTGATGCTGTCCTTCAGGAGTTCAATTAAAATCCCTGTAATAACTCCCTTTGATTCGTCTACGCTGGCAGCAAAGGAAGTTTTTCTAATCATATCCTTGAGGATAGCTTTGTTGAAAAGAATACTATCCTGACTTTCTTCTATATCTTTCACACTTGGAAATTCATCTGCGGAAAGCCCGATAATGCTGAACTGAGAATTCATACAGTTGATGATGATATTTCCGTCTGTTAAAGTGACAGTTACATCAGCGTTTGGCAGTTTTCTGATGATATCACCGAAGAGTTTGGACTGTACCACTACAGAACCGGCGGAAGCTTCTTCCACATCTATGGTCTCTTCAATGGTAATATCTAAATCTGAAGCTGACATTTTCAATTTACCGTCATCAGATACTTCTAATAAAATTCCTTTTAAAATAGGAATGGTAGTTCTGGATGTTACAGCTTTTGAAACAATATTTAAAGCTTTGGTAAGTACGCTTTGACTGCATTTGAATTTCATAATAAAAAACCTCCGAAATGCTATTTTTTTCTTATATTATTTTAGTAGTATTAGTAGTAAGGCCTGTGGATTCTGTGGATAACTTTTAGACCCCTTGTATTGACTGAAAAAGTTGTTGTTCAAAATATGTGGATAAGTTGTAAAAGTTATTCAGAAATATCCTTCTTTAGATTTTCTATAATTTCTCTCACCGATTCATTGTTTTTTATCTCTTCCTGAATCTTTTCACAAGCGTGCATAACCGTGGTGTAATGTCTGCCTCCAAATAGATTCCCTATCTTCGGTAAGGAGTAGTCAGTCATATCTCTGCACAGATACATGGCTATCTGCCTTGGAAATGCAATATTGCTGGTCCTTTTAGAACTTTCCATGTCGGAAACTTTGATTTTAAAGTATCTGCTGACAATGGTTTTTATCTTTTCAGGCGTAGGACTGGTTCCGCTGTTTTGAATGATATCTTTTAGAATCCTCTTTGCAAAGGCTTTATCTATTTTCTCTTCCATTAAAGTGGAAAAGCTGACAATTCTGTTGAAAGCGCCTTCCAATTCTCTGATATTGTCTTTGATTTTTTCCGCTATCAGACAGATTACTTCGTAAAGCTCATCGTCCACCTCGATATTTGAGTTTTCAGCTTTCTTCATCAGAATGGCGACCCTGGTTTCATAGTCGGCCGGCTGTAAATCGGCGATGATATTCCACATAAACCTGGAGCGAAGCCTTTCTTCTAATTTGTCCAGCTTATTGGGCGCCCGGTCACTGGAAATGACAATCTGCTTGTTCACATCGTAGAGGGCGTTAAAGGTATGGAAAAATTCCTCCTGCATGGTATCTTTCCCTTCCAAAAACTGAATATCGTCGATGAGGAGAACGTCCACCTTTCTGTATTTGTTCTTAAATTCTCTGGTCTTATTCTCTCCAAGGGCTTTAATAAACTCGTTGGTGAACATTTCTGACGATACATAGAGTACATTGAGATTTTCATTGTGTTCTAAAAGATAGATACCTATGGCGTTCATCAGATGTGTTTTTCCAAGGCCGGAACCTCCGTAGATGAAAAGAGGGTTATAGGCTACAGAAGGAGATTCTGCCACGGCCAAAGCTGCTGCATGGGCATATTTGTTGCTTCCTCCTACTACAAAATTGTCAAAGGTATACCTTGGATTAAAAATCTTCTGCTTGCGCAGCTTTGGGTCCATGAGAACGGGTTGCTGCGGTTCAGGAGATTCTTTATCTCCGTCGTAGTCAGCGCTGTTTTTAATGACAACTCTGTAATCTTCTCCCGTAATCGTTTTGAAACTGGATTCAATAAGCTGAAGATAACGGTCTTTCAGAACTTTGATGATGAAATCTTCGTCCGTTTCTAAATATGCTATTTTTACATTTTTGTCGATATTCTTGACCTTCAGCGGTTTAAACCAGGTATCAAAGCTGATAGGAGTGGTGTCTTCCTGTATTACTTTTAAAACTTGATTCCAAATATTTTTCATGTTTCACCTTCTAGTTTTGGTATAATTTCATTGTACCTAATAAGTTATCCATATACAAGTGCAAATTTAAATCGTTGAAAAATTAAATTTCCTCATAGTTATCCACAATATATGGATAAAATTGTGCATATTTTCCATAAAACAAAAAAGACAAGAGGAGAATAACTCTGCCTACAGATTGACATAAGGTAGAATTGTTCATAGGTTTGTGTTATACTTTTTAAGGATGGTCAAGAAAATAAATGAAAAATAGAAAAAGGAGTATTACGAATGATAGTATTTTTTGTTTATACAATTTGGATTTGGCCCATTGTGACAATTTTTGGATTGGCATTCGGTATAAAACGCTTAATAGAAGGAAATGAAAATTACTTTATTCCGTTGCTGATATCGTCAGTTGGATTACTATTATTAGTAGCCCCTTTTCTTTGGATGCAAATGCAATGATAATAGAAACCATAAAAAAAGATGCCATACGGTTTTGTAAAATGCCGGTTCTGTGGCATTTCTTTTTTTCCAGCCGAAATCGACAATAAAAAGGACAAAAATATTGACATAATGTCCCTTTGAAAGTATAATAGTATGGCATATGTGCGTGGATTGGAATTTAGATTGCGCACCGGATTTTACAATAAGTAAGGAGGTAAAAGAAATGAAACAGACTTATCAGCCAAAGAAAAGACAGAGAATGAAAGAGCACGGCTTCAGAAAAAGAATGAGCACTAAAAACGGCAGAAACGTTCTTAAGAGAAGAAGAGCAAAAGGCAGAAAAAGATTAACTGCTTAATTTTCACATGCTTAGAAAAAACGTTTTAAGAAAAAAAAGTGATTTTACCGGCATTTACAGTAAAGGTAAATCGGTAGGGGACAGGTATGTGGTAGTATTTTATAGAAAAAATAACCTTCCCTACACCAGAAAAGCTTTTTTAGCGAGTAAAAAAGTCGGCAACAGCGTGCGTAGGAACAGAGCCAGAAGACTGATGAAAGAAAGTTACAGATTGACAAATATGAAGGTTCCGGAAGGCTATGATTTAATTTTTATCGCCAGAAATACCATTGTCGACGCTAAGTGCGCAGAAGTAAGGAAGTCCTTAGAATCTGCCCTTAGAAGAACCGGGGTAGTAAAGAAATCATGAAATATATAGGAAAATTTTTTGAGGAAATTATGATTTTCCTCATTAAAATATATCAAAAATGTATTTCACCTTTATTTCCGCCTACCTGCAGGTTTTATCCTACCTGTTCGACGTACTTTATTCAGGCTCTCAGAAAGTACGGCGTTATAAAAGGTAGTTACTTAGGGATTAAACGAATTTTAAAGTGTCACCCTGGCAATCCCGGCGGTTACGACCCTTTAAAATAACGGAGGAAAATTAATGTTTAGAATATTGGCTAGTCCTTTGGGGTGGCTTTTAACGCAGCTTTATAGTCTTGTAGGAAATTACGGTATTTGTCTTATTATCATAACTGTAGTTGTAAAGCTGGCATTATATCCTGTATATAAGAAACAGATTTTTTCTACTGCCGGTATGGCAGATATGCAGCCTAAAATGCAGGAGCTTCAAAGGAAATACGCAAATGATAAAGAAACTCTGAATCAAAAGATGGCCGAGCTCTATAAGGAAGAGAACTTCAATCCCATGGGCGGTTGTCTGCCGATGATTGTGCAGATGATTGTTATCATGGGTCTCTTCGGTCTGCTTAGAAATCCTATGCTTTATATTACTGACGAAAGCATGTACTTCGCCATTCATGAAAGCTTCTTATGGATTAAGGATTTGAGTCAGCCTGACCTTTGGATTCTTCCGATTGCTGCAGGTATTGCCACTTTCTTCTCTTTCTGGATGAATCAGCAGACCAATCCGAATCAGATGGCCGCCGGCGGCAATATGATGAACATCATGATGAAATATTTATTCCCAATCATGATTGTATGGCTTGCCAGATCTTATCCATCAGGCCTGGCAATTTACTGGTTTATGAGCCAATTTATTCAAATCTTCTTTAATTTGCGTTTTAACATGCTTAGAAAAGCTCTTAAGGAAAAGAAAACTACACCGAAGAAAAAGAAAAAATAAGAGCTATTGGAGGAAAAAATAAATATGGATGTTTCTGAAAAATGGGGAACTGATGTCGATACCGCAGTGAATCTGGCATTGGCAGAACTAAAGTTGACCATAGACGAAGTCGATGTAACTGTTCTGGAGGAACCATCAAGAGGTTTTTTCGGGATTGGTTCTAAATTAGCGTTAGTCAGGGTTGAAAAGAAGAAACCGGTTGAAAAGCCAGTTGAAGAACAGCCTGTCTCTGAGGTTAAGGAAAAACCGGCCGTAGAATCGAAGAAGATAAAAAACGAATCAAAAAGAGCCGAAAATAAGAAAACGCCGAGGGCCGAGAGAACTGAAAAGAAAGAAAGACCAGAAAGAAAGTCTTCTGTAGAAAGAGAAGCAGGCGAACTTTTCCCTGTAGAAAATCATGTTGCTTTAGATTTTTTAAAGGAAGTTACTGAGCAGATGGGACTGAATATCGAAATTTCAGCCAGAGCTAACGACGATAATGTGTTTGTTAACATCCAGGGTAAGGACTCAGGAACAATTATTGGTAAGAGAGGACAGACTTTGGATGCGATTCAGTATCTGACAAGCCTGGTAGTCAATAAGAATCAGGAGAACTACGTAAGAGTAGTCGTGGATGCTGAAAATTACAGAGCTAAGAGAGAAAAAACTCTCGAAAAATTAGCAAACAGACTTGCAGATAAAGTAGTGAAAACTAAAAGAAGTGTAAGGCTTGAACCGATGAATCCTTATGAACGTAAGGTTATTCATGCTACTCTTCAGCATAATTCCCGCGTTACAACCAGAAGCGAGGGGCAGGACCCATATAGAAGGGTTATCATTGAGCTGAAATAATTTATGGCCCGCAGAATAACCTGCGGGCTTCTTTCTTTTCTGTATTGGCTAAATTTGTAAAGATATAGGAGAATTACAATGGAAGATACGATTACTGCAATCGCTACAGCGCCGGGGGAGGGCGGTATAGGTATTATTAGAATCAGCGGTGAAAAGTCGAGAGAAATTTTAAACGATATTTTTAAACCTGCCAATTCTGACGCCGTAGAAAATAGAAAGATGACCTACGGTCATATTGTGATGCCAAATACAGGTCAAATTGTAGATGAGGTTCTCTGTGTATATATGAAGGGTCCTAAAACCTATACTACAGAGGATACTGTAGAGATAAATTGTCACGGCGGAATGATTCCGCTGCGTAGAACCTTAGAGCTGGTGCTTTCCTGCGGCGCAAGAATGGCTGAACCGGGAGAATTTACCAAAAGAGCATTCTTAAATGGAAGACTGGATTTATCTCAGGCGGAGGCTGTAATCGATGTTATCAAAGCCAAGACCGATAAAACCTTTGATGTAGCCATGAGCCAGCTGGAAGGATTTTTTTCAAAGAAGATAAAAAGTATCAGAGAAAAATTGGTGGATATTTTAGTAAATGTCACCGTTAATATAGATTATCCCGATGAGGATATAGAGGAAATTACTTACGATAAGCTGAAAGAAGACCTGGAGAATGTGAGAGGCAGTGTTACGGCTCTGACGGACAGCGCCGAAACAGGAAGAATTATTCAGGAGGGCTTGGCCGTTGCCATCATTGGAAAACCAAATGTAGGAAAATCCTCTTTGATGAATAGTCTGCTTGGAGAAGGCAGAGCTATTGTAACTGAAATTCCGGGAACTACCAGAGACACCATAGAAGAACACCTCAGCGTCAGAGGTATTCCGGTACGGCTTACCGATACGGCAGGCATCCGCAGAACCGATGACATTATTGAACAGATAGGAATTGAGAAGTCAAAAGAATCCTTTAACCATGCGGATTTAGTAATTTTTATTCTGGATTCCAGCAGACCCGTCACCGATGAGGACAGAGAAATTATGGAATTTATCAATGAGGAAAAGACGATTGTAGTGCTCAATAAAATTGACCTTGAAAAGGTTGTGGATAAGTCGGTCATAGAAAAAATGCTGCCGAAGACCACAATTATTGAAACTTCTATGGAAACCAGAGAAGGTATTGAGAAAATTGAAGAACAGATTGTATCCATGGTTTACGGAGGCAAGGTGAGCCAAAAGGACAGTGTTATGGTAACCAGCGCCCGCCATAAGGATATACTGGAAAAAGCAAAAAAATCCATAGATGACGCAGTCTCCATGGTTGAAATGAAAGAGCCTCTGGAATTTATAGAAATAGATATCAATAGCGCTTATGAGGCGCTTGGAGAAATTATCGGCGAAACAGTTCAGGATGATATCATCAATGAAGTGTTTTCTAGATTTTGTTTAGGAAAGTAAAGGAAATTAATGATATGGAACAGGTTTTTATGGGTGAATATGATATCATTGTAGTAGGTGCCGGCCATGCGGGATGTGAAGCGGCTCTGGCTGCCGCTCGCATGGGAAATAGAACTGTTTTGTTTACCATGAATTTAGAATCTATTGCAATGATGCCGTGCAATCCTTCCATTGGGGGAACCGGAAAAGGCCATCTGGTACGTGAAATAGACGCCCTTGGCGGTGAAATGGGTAAAAATATTGATAAGACTTTTATCCAGAGCAGAATGTTAAACACAGCTAAAGGTCCGGCTGTACATTCTCTTCGCGCCCAAGCCGATAAGCACAGATATCATGTGGAAATGAAAAAGACCATAGAAAAGCAGAAAAACCTGGACATAAAGCAGGCAGAAATTGTAGATTTGCTCATAGATGACGGAAAAGTATATGGCGTGGTTACCATGACCCATACCTATTACACTGCCAAGGCTGTGATTCTTGCTACAGGTACTTTTCTGCGGGGCAGAATATTTATCGGTGACAGCGCTTACTCCAGCGGACCTAATGGATTAGCTCCGTCTGTCCGGCTTGCAGACAATCTGAAAAAACATGGCATGAAGCTGCGCAGGTTTAAAACAGGTACACCGGCGAGAGCCTTGGCCTCCACCTTTGATTATTCTAAAATGACTGAGCAAAAAGGTGATGAAAAGATTATTCCCTTTTCCTTTATGAATGATAATCTGGAAAAGGAACAGATATCCTGCTGGCTTACCTATACCAATGAAGAAACACATACTGTTATCCGTAATAATTTTCATCGCTCTGCATTATTTGGCGGACAGATTGAAGGAATAGGCCCTAGATATTGTCCATCTATTGAAGATAAAGTGAATCGCTTTGCAGATAAAGAAAGACATCAGACATTTATAGAACCGGAAGGATTGGATACTGAGGAGATGTACATTCAAGGTATGTCTTCCAGCCTGCCTGAAGATGTGCAGGAGAAATTCTACCGCACCATACCGGGTCTCGAAAATATTATTATCACAAGACCTGCATACGCCATTGAATATGATTGTATAGACCCTCTGGATTTAAAACTTAATCTGGAGAATAGATATATAAAAAATTTATTTTGTGCCGGTCAGTTCAACGGCAGCTCGGGATATGAGGAAGCAGCGGCCCAAGGATTGATGGCCGGAATTAACGCTTCTCTGGAAATAAATGGAAAAGAACCTCTGATACTGGACAGAAGCGAGGCTTATATTGGCGTTCTCATCGACGATCTCGTAACAAAAGGTACAAATGAACCTTACAGAATTATGACCAGCAGAGCGGAATATAGGCTGCTTCTGAGGCAAGACAACGCCGACATGCGTTTAACGGAAAAATCTTACAGGATAGGATTGGCAGATAAAGAAAGATATAACAAATTTTTAGAGAAGAAACAACAAGTGGAGGAAGAACGCAGACGTTTGGAAACCACATATATTTATCCCAAGGATGCGAAAGATTTTTTAGAAAAAATAGGGAGTGCGCCTCTGCAAAATCGGGTAACTTTAGCGGAGCTGCTGAAACGGCCTCAGGTCACCTACGAAGCCATGATTGAAATCGACCCGGAAAGAAAAAAATTGTCTTCCCACGCTGAAACCCAGCTTGAGGTTCAGATTAAATACGAAGGATATATAAACAAACAGATAGCCCAGATTGAAAAATTTAAGAAGCTGGAAAATAAACCTTTGGATGAAAGTATGGACTACAGCCTCATTGAAGGATTGAGGATTGAAGCCATGCAGAAGCTCAATCAGCTGAAGCCCAGAAGCGTAGGGCAGGCCTCCCGTATCTCCGGTGTTTCCCCGGCGGATATCAATGTACTTCTGGTTTATCTGGAAAAAATGAGGAGAAAGAAAGCATAGAGATGAAACAACTAACAGAAGCCATGGAAAAACTGCATATTACCTGGAATCAGGAAATGCTCCATCAGTTCGAGGGATATATGGACGGTATTCTGGAATGGAACGAAAAAATTAATTTGACTGCCATAAAGAACAGGGAAGAATTTGTAGAAAAGCATATGATTGATTCTATTCTCTGCCATGATTTTCCTGAATATGAAAAAAGCAGCCATGTGATAGATGTGGGAACCGGAGCAGGATTCCCCGGCATACCGCTGGCCATTGTCAGCCCCCATAAGAATTTCGTGCTGGCTGATTCTCTGAACAAGCGTCTGAAGATTATCGACCGTTTAACTGAAGAACTGTCTATATATAATGTAGAAACGATTCACGGAAGGGCAGAAGAAATTGCCAGAAATAAGGAGTACCGCGGCGCCTTTGACCTCTGTGTGTCCCGGGCCGTGGCCAATATGGCCGTTTTGGCTGAATATTGTCTGCCTTTTCTCAAGATAGGCGGATATCTTCTTGCATATAAAGGACCCGACGCGGAAAAAGAGGTAGGAGAATCGGAAAAAGCATTTAAAATCCTGGGTGGGAAATTTCTCCGAATCCAGCCCGTAGCTTTGGGAGGATATGAGCACAATATTGTAGTAATAGAAAAGATAAAGGACACCCCTGCGAAATATCCGAGAAAAGCAGGAACTCCAGCGAAAGAGCCCATATTATGAAAGAATATGGGTTTTTTTGTTGGTTATTTTATAGCCACTTTCCCCGGGAAAAGTGCTATTCTATAGTTAGGAATGATACAGGGGGGTAAAAAAATGTTACAAAGGAAAAGTGTAGAGCTGCCTATCAGCGCCGTGTATGCCAACCCGGAGCAGCCAAGAAAATTTTTTGCTGAAGAAGAGCTTAATGAACTGAAGAACTCCATTGCCGAATATGGAGTATTGCAGCCGATTCTTGTTAAGAAAAGTGGAAACGGGTCGTATTTTCTCATAGCAGGAGAAAGAAGACTGAGAGCCGCCAAGCTTGCCGGACTTACTAAAATACCAGCCGTTATTAAAGAATTTGACGATAGAGATACGGCTTTGATTGCGGTGATTGAAAACGTTCAGCGGGAGAACCTCAGCTACATAGAAGAAGCCTATGCCTATCGGAAGTTAATCGAAGACTTCGGTCTGACCCAGGGAGAACTATCTGATAAAATAGGAAAGCGCCAGTCTACCATTTCTAACAAGCTGAGGATTCTTACTTTGCCGCCTAGCATTCAGGAGAAGCTGATTGAGGCAAAACTGACGGAGCGTCATGCCAGGGCACTTTTGCGAATTGAAGACGAAGACATCAGGGAGAAGGTCCTGCAGCGAGTCATCAACAACAACCTGAATGTGAAGCAGACGGAGAAACTAATTGATGATTTTCTGACCCGAGAGGAGGCAGAACATAGAAAACGTCGCAAAATTAATTACATAAGCTACAAAATATATACTAATACTATAAGAAAGGCATTTGCTCAAATACACGATATGGAAAAAAATGCAAAATTTTATGAGGATGATAAAGGCGAGTACATAGAGTTAAAAATAGTGATACCTAAAGAACAGAGATGTTTCACGTGAAACATCTCTGTTGAAATATTATAAAACGCCGCCAGGCAAGGGACGGCATGTGTGCAAAGAAATCACCGATTTTGTTTTGCACACTTTTTTTTGAATAAATGTGGTAAATTGACGCTAAATCATATATAATGTCTATAGTAGATTTATAGCAGGAGGAAAGACATTGGGAAAAGCAATAGCAATATTTAATCAAAAAGGCGGCGTAGGCAAGACAACTACTAACATCAATCTGGGTGCCAGCCTGGCCTTACTGGGAAAAAGAATTTTAATGCTTGACATAGACCCTCAGGGAAATACCACCAGTGGTATCGGTATCTCTAAAAAAGACCTTCCGTATACCGTGTACGATTTGCTTATTGAAGATAATTTTGATACCCGCAGGGCAATTCTTCACACAGATGTGAAGAATTTAGACATCATCCCGGCCAGTGTGGATTTGGCCGGCGCTGAAATAGAATTAGTAGCTCTGGAGGGAAGAGAGGGGAGACTTCGCAAAGCGATTCAGAAAGTGAAAGATGACTATGATTATATCTTTATCGATTGTCCACCGTCATTGGGTCTTTTAACCATTAACTCTCTGACCGCTGTAGAAAGCGTGCTGATTCCAATTCAATGCGAATTTTATGCTCTGGAGGGAGTTAGCCAGCTGATGAGCACCATTGAACTTGTTAAAAAAAGTCTCAATAGAGAGCTGGAAATAGAAGGCGTAATCCTAAGTATGTTCGACGGAAGAACCAACTTGTCCATTCAGGTGGTACAGGAGGTAAAGAAGTACTTTGGGTCTAAAGTATATTCTACTGTAATCCCAAGAAATATCAGATTGGCAGAGGCACCTAGTTTCGGCATGGCTATCACGGAATATGACCCGAAATCCAAGGGAGCAGAAGCCTATCGTGATTTTGCTGAGGAATTTCTTGAATGGGAGGAATATAAATAATGGCAGCGGGGAGGACGAAGAACAGAGGTCTTGGAAGAGGTCTTGACGCGCTCTTCGCAGAGCAGGCGCCGGTAGCGCCTCCCTCTGATGAAAGGGAAGATGAAGCTGCGGCTGCTGATATAGATGAAGAAAATAAAGTAGTTTATATCAATATCAACGATATAAAACCAAACGAAAACCAGCCGCGCAAAACTTTTAACGAAGAAAAGATTAATGAACTGTCAGACTCCATTACGGAACATGGCATCATTCAGCCTCTGGTAGTGAGGAAGCGCAAGAACGGCTATGAAATTGTAGCAGGGGAAAGAAGATGGAGAGCAGCCAGAAAAGCCCAGCTGAAAGAGGTACCGTGTTTAATTCGCAGCTTCACCGATGAAGAAAATATGCTGGTTGCTATTATTGAGAATATGCAGAGAGAGGACCTGAACCCCATAGAAGAAGCTGAAGGTCTGAATCAGATGATTAAAACCTATGGTTTGACTCAAGAAGAAGTATCTAAAAGCGTCAGCAAGAGCAGACCATATATCACCAACGCCCTGCGTCTTTTAAAACTGCCTTCGGCCATACAGCAGCTGGTTATGGAAGGACAGCTGACCACAGGTCATGCGAGAGCATTAATTCCTATCGAAGATAAGAAACTGCAGGCAGAACTTTGCAGAAGAATCATCGATGAAGGGTTGTCTGTCAGAAAAATAGAAGAGCTGGTACAGGGCAGAAATAAGCCTAAGAAAAAACCGGCCAGAAAAGTTAAAAGCCCGGATACCCTCCATGTGGAAAGTGAACTAAAGGATATTTACGGTACCAGAGTCACCATTGAACAGAAAGGGAAAAAGGGAACCATTCAGCTGGAATACTACAACACCGAAGAACTCAACAGATTGATAGAACTGTTGAAATCTGTGGAAAATTAAAATGTGTTTCACATGAAACATAGATGAAATGCCTCTTTCCAGAGGCATTTCTCCGTTTTAGGAGTACATATGACTGAATATGAAAAGAGACTGAACTTCTTGCTGGAGGAATGTCTAAAAGAATTGGAAACAATAGATATCAGACCCTATGGTAAAATCCTGTCCATCAGGGAAAACAGCAGAGCAAAGAGCAGGCTGGGATGCTGCAGGCAGATAAAAGGCGGGCTTTTTCCCCAGTACCGGCTAGAGATTTCCACTATGCTGAAGGAGTGGGAGTCACAGAAATTAAAAGAAGTTATTATACATGAGGTACTGCATACATGTAAAGGCTGTCTGAATCACGGCGCCCTATGGAAAAAGTTGGCCGCTGAAGTAAACAAAGCGTATGGGTATTCAATTAAGAGAACCGCAGAACCTCAGAATCCGGAGAATGTGTACAGGTACCGCATCAGATGCAGCAGCTGCGGCAATACCAGCTATAGAATTAAGAAGAGTAAAATCGTACAAAAACCTGAAATTTATCGGTGCGCCAGGTGCGGCGGCGCTTTAGAGGTAGACCAACTGTAAAAAATATGGTATAATGTCTGCACACGGCGACTGGCGAGCAGGAAGCGAAGACAGAGCCGATGTGCAACAGATGCCCAGAGCACTTAGCGATTGGCAAGCCGAAGGCGAGGACAGAGCTTAGAGCTTATGGCATAATGTCTGCAATGTAAACTACCTGGCGTTGCCGGGTTAATTATCACAAAAACAACACGAAGCAAACTAACTAATGTGGTATATTAAATTATATTACATTAGTTTCATGCGCAGTAAAGAGGAATTGAAAATGGCAGAAACTTTATTTGGGAAAGAGATTTCGGCTAAAATCCCTTTGCCCGTTTGTATTGTCAATCAGAATGGGAAAGTGGTAAGCGCCAATGAGCACATCAGCGATGTGTTCATTTATGACGGAATTGAAAACGCAGACTTCTTTGCGTTGACAGGGGTAAAAGTTTCCGACTTATACAAGGAAGTAGAGGATGACAAATACTACTTTTTGGAGAGAAACGGAAGACAATTCAAATTGATGGTAAGCAGGGAAGACGACAGTGAGGAGTCCAATCTTCTGGTCTTCTTCTACGACATTACCAACTTTGAGAACCTGAAGGACAGATATAATGACGAAAAGATTTGCGTGTGCAGAATCATCGTAGACAACTATGACGAATTTGCAGCCAGCACTTTGCCGGAGATGAGAATGCGGATTACTGCTGCGGCAGACGGCATGATTAGACAGTGGGCAGCCAAAAACGGCGGTTCCATCAATAAACTGAATAACTACCAGTATGTGATGTATTTCCAGAATTCCTATCTGGAATCTATGATAGAAGACAAGTTCAGTATTTTGGACGAAATCCGGCAGATTGAAACCGAAGCAGATTTTCCGATGAGCCTGAGCCTGGGCATCGGTATGGGAGGCAAATCGCTGCTCAATACTGAGGAGTTTTCCAGAGCCGCTATGGATTTGGCCCGGGGAAGAGGCGGAGACCAGGCCGTGGTAAAACGGTTCGGTAAGATTGAATACTTTGGCGGCAAGATGCAGACTGTGGAGAAAGGAAATAAAGGAAAATCCCGCGTCGTTGCTCATGCCCTGAAACAGCTCATAGAGCAATCCAAGAGGGTAGTCATCATGGGCCATAAGCATCCGGACATGGATTGTTTCGGCGCCGCCCTGGGCATTTCCAGAATGTGCGTTATGTGCGGACGGACCGCCTACATTCTGCTGGATGAAGTGACAGATTCTCTGCAGGCTATATATAAGCAAGCTAAAGAAACAGAAAATTATAATTTTATTAATAATAAAAAGGCGGAAAGTATTACCGACAAAGATACCCTGGTAGTGCTGGTGGATACTCACAGGCCAAGCTATGCGGAAAACGGCAGGCTGCTGTCCATGACCGACAGAATCGTAGTAATCGACCATCACAGAAGAGCCGAGGACTATGTAGAGAACCCTACATTATCTTATATCGAATCCTATGCTTCTTCTACAGCCGAGCTGGTCAGCGAGATATTGCAGTATGCCGCTCCTAAGAAGACCTTAATCAAACTGGAAGCGGAGGCACTGCTGGCAGGTATGACCATCGATACTAACCGTTTCGCCGTAAAGACCGGCGTCAGAACTTTTGAGGCGGCGGCGTGGCTGAGAAGGTCCGGCGCAGATACCGCCGAAGTAAAGCGTTTTTTCCAGACAGATTTAGATAGCTTTAAGGTGCGCGCCAAATGTATTGCGGCGGCAGATTTTCACGAGGGCGGCATCGCCACTTCTGTCTGCGAGGGCCGCAATGAGGACGCACAGGTGGTGAATTCTCAGGTTGCGGACGAGCTTTTGACCATAAGAGGCATTAAAGCGTCTTTCGTTGCAGGCAGAACTCTGCATGGAAACACGGTGATAAGCGCCCGGTCTTTGGGAGACATCAACGTACAGGTTATCATGGAAAAACTGGGCGGCGGCGGACATTTGACTACGGCGGGCGCGCAGGTAGACTGCAGTCCCGAAGAAGCCATAGAAAAAGTATTGAATATGCTGAAATAATTTAAGGAGGAAGCTAAGATGATTGTTATTTTAAATAGAGATGTAAAAGGAACCGGCAAAGCAGGAGAGGTTGTTAAAGTCAGTGACGGCTACGCAAGAAACATGCTGCTGCCAAAGGGCTGGGCAACGGAAGCCACAGACGGCAATATCAGAAGTCTGGAAAAACAGAAGGCACTGCAGGCCAAACAGAGAGCAGAGGATAAAGCAGCTGCGGAAGAATTGGCGGCAAAGCTGGCCGAAACCAAAGTTGTTATTAAGACAAAATCCGGGGAGGGCGGAAGATTATTTGGCTCTATCACTTCTAAAGACATCGCCGAAGAAACTCGCAAGCAGACCGGCATCAATCTGGATAAAAAGAAAATTCAGCTGAGCAGTCCCATTAAGACTATGGGAACCTTTGAAGTTGAAGTAAAGCTTTTTCAGGAAGTCACAGGTAAACTGACAGTAGAAGTTACTGATTAATTGAACAGCCCATAGATTATTCAAGGAGTTACAACACATGGTTGAAAAAATTCCACCACATAATACGGAAGCGGAAAAATCTGTTTTGGGTTCGGCTATGCTGAGCAAAGACGCTTTGGCAGACGTCATCGACCAGGTTGCGGCTGAGGATTTCTACGACGCAGCTCACAGAGAAATTTTTCAGGTCATGGTAGAGCTGTTCAGAAATAACGTTTCAGTAGATATCGTCACCGTATGCGAAGAATTGAAAAAGAGAAAATCTCTGGAAATGGTAGGGGGCCGCGCTTATATTGCCACTCTGTCCTCTATTGCGCCTTCCACCAGCAATGCGGCGGAGTACGCTAAGATTGTTGCGGAAAAATCCTCCATGCGCCGTTTGATTCAGACTGCTGAGGACATCAGAGAGAAGGGCTACGAGGAATCCATGGAGGCTTCCGATATTTTGGATTACGCCGAGAAAGGAATCTTTGAGATTGCGCAAAAGGGACAGAAAAGCGACTTTGCACCAATCAAAGAAGTTCTTATCGAGAATATTGCCATGATTGACAAGGCCATACAGACCCAAGGGCAGGTAGTAGGTCTTCCTACCGGATTTAAACGGCTGGACGAAGTTACCAGCGGGCTGCATCGGTCGGACCTTGTGATTATTGCGGCAAGACCGGCCATGGGAAAGACCGCCTTTGTACTGAATATCGCGCAGAACGCGGCCATAAAATCCGGGGCCAGCGTACTGATTTTCAGCCTGGAAATGTCCAAGGCGCAGCTAGGACAGAGATTGCTGTCCATGGAGTCCAGAGTGGAGATGCAGAAACTGAAAACCGGAAATATCGAGCGGGGAGATTGGGATAGAATCAATATGGCTTTGGACTCCCTGTCTAAAACCAATTTACACATTGACGATACGCCGGGTATCAGCGTTTTGGAAATGAAAAACAAATGCAGGAGACTGAAAGCGGAAAAAGGACTGGATTTAGTCATCATCGACTATCTGCAGCTGATGAAGGGTGAAGGGAAAGCTAACGACAGCAGGCAGCAGGAGATTAGTAATCTTTCCAGATATCTGAAGCTGCTGGCCAGAGAGATGGACTGTCCCGTACTGGTGCTGTCCCAGCTTTCCAGAGCGGCAGAGCAGCGGCAGGACCACAGACCGGTTCTGTCAGATTTGCGTGATTCCGGCGCTATCGAGCAGGACGCCGATATGGTAATTTTCCTGTATCGAGACGACTATTACAATCCGGATAACTCAGAAAAGCCGGGTATCTGTGAAGTCAATATAGCAAAGCACAGAAGCGGGCCCACAGAAACCATCGATTTGACCTGGGTTTCTCGATATACCAAATTCAGCGACAAAGCGTAGTTTAGTCCTTTTAAAAGGAGAAATCAGATGAAGATTACAGAAGATATGAAAGTTTGCGATATCCTAAGCCTGAGCGACCAAATGAAAGTCATTTTTGAAAACCATGGACTTCTCTGTACCGGATGTCCCGGCGCCGCCCAGGAAACCCTGCGGGAAGCGGCGGAAGGTCATGGCATCGACGTAGAGGCGCTGCTTTGCGACTTAAATAAAGAAGCATAGGAATAGTATCATTTATGAATTTTATAAAAGAAAAGATAAAAGACTTTTATCTGTTAGACGCAAAAGTCGAAAATATTTTTATAAACGAATATCTGCCGGCAGCGCCGGGAGATTTTGTCAAAGTGTTTCTTTTTGCCGGCATGTACGCGGAGTACGGACTGGATATGAGCACTGAGAAAATGGCGAAGCAGCTGGGCCTTACGGAAAAACAGGTTCTGGAGGCGTGGGATTACTGGGAAAAGATGGGCGCAGTGAAAAAGCACTATCTTAACGCCCGGGGAGACGTGGATTTTGTCGTCGAATTTATTAACCTGAAAGAGCAGATGTACGGAAAGAGTACGGGGCCTGTCAGGGGAGAATCCAAGAAATCGGAGGGAGATAAAGTCTTTGGAAATCCTGCGGTAAAAACCATGTTCAGAGATATCGAGAAAACTCTGGGAAGAACTTTGAGTTCAGTGGAGCTGACCCAGATTATGGAATGGATGACAACCTATGGCGCTACGCCGGAGGTTGTCTTTGCCGCAGTCAGATATTCGGCGGAAAAAAATAAGACCAGTCTGCGTTATATCGAAAGCGTGGTCAAAGGCTGGGCCGCAGAAGGTCTGGAAACTACTGACCAGATTAGTGAAAAGCTGCAGGAAATGGACGAGAAGTATTATCGTTACAGGCGCGTATTAAAGGCCCTGGGATTTACGAGAAATGCTACAGAAGCCGAGAAGCAGCTGATGGACAGCTGGTTTGAACAGATGGGATACTCCATGGACAGGGTGCTGGAGGCGTGCACTAAGACAGCCGGTATATCCAGCCCTAATTTTAACTACGTGAACAAAGTTTTAGAAAACTGGAGAAATGAAGCAAATAACAGAGGCGTGGACGTCAATACCAAAATAGTCGTGACCCAGGGGGTGCTGAACCAGTATTACGACTATCTGAGAGAAAAAGCGGAGAAAGAGGCAGATGCGAGGAAAAAAGAAGTATATCAGAAGCTGCCTAGAATCAGGGAAATTGATGAAGAAATACGTAAAATGAGTTCACAGCTTTCTAAAGCATTGATATTAGGCTCCGCAGAGGATGAGGGCAGAAAAATTAACAGCATTATGGACCGGCTTGCGGCTGAAAGGGCCGTTGTTCTCACCGAGAATAATTATGAGATGGATTATACCGATATCAAGTATGCCTGTGAAAAATGCAATGATACGGGAATTACAGACCTGGGGGAAAGGTGCTCATGCATTAAGCAGAGAACAGAAGAGGCGGAATTATGGGTAAAGAAAAAAAGTTTAGAAAAGTAATGAGCAGGCTGATTGACGCAGCCGCAGGGGTGATTTACTGGCACGATGAAATGCAGCTTCGTTTTGACAGAAAGCTTCCGGTCATCTGGGGGCATATTGTCAGCGGCGCTGCCGGCATTGTAAATTTTCACGACCATATGCAGCTGAAGTTGGACAGGCTGATATTGATTGGCCGTTATAACTTTGCCAAGATGGTTCACGAAAACAGGCGAAAGCTCATCGACCACAAGAAGACAATCATGACCCACTTTGCCGGGTTTGTGCTGGTTGCCATTGCCATGGTTGCCATGTTTAATCATGCCACAGGATTTCAATACGCTTACAACGGAAAAGTACTGGGATACGTGAAAAACCAGGAAGATGTGACTAAGGTGCTGGATTTAGTCAGTGCAGAGCTCTCCAAGGAGTATGGTTCCAGGATTGAAATTGACACTGAGAACAATATCACTTTTAAGAATGTGGTAGTTTTAGATAAGGATATTGATGATATCGATACGGTGCTGAAACGTCTGACCTATATGTCCGACATGGAGGCAGAAGCCTACGGCATCTATATCGATGGACAGCTGTTTGTAACCTGTGAAAGCCAGGAAGCGGCGGAATATACACTGAAGAAGGTACAGCAGGAGTTTATGACAGATGATGATGACACAGAATATCTGAAGATTGGATTTAAAGAAGACGTAGAAATTAAACAGGTTGACACCAAACTGGCTTATATCAGCAACTGGAAAGCAGCCAAAGAGAAAATTATGACCGGAGGCTCTGAAGAAATTGCATATACCGTTCAAGCCGGAGATACCTTTTCGGAAATCTGCAAGGAATTTGATACCACCTTTGAAGAACTGGAAGAAAATAATCCAGACATTACCATGGATTTGCTGTTTCCCGGAGACGAAATTATCATCAGTCAGGCAGTTCCTGCGCTGACGGTGATTACTACCGAAAAAGCCACTTACGCGGAGAAGATTGCGTATAAGACGGAGTATCAGGAGGACGACTCTCTATATGAAAATGTAGAAAGAGTCCAGCAGAAAGGCGTCAACGGCAAGCGGGTTGTTACGGCTGAAATTATCAGAGAAAACGGAAAAGAAGTAGGGAAAGAGATACTCAAAACTGAAACCATCAAGAAAGCCGTAAAAAAGATTGTCATCAAAGGTACTAAGAAATTGCCGAAGACCGCACCGACCGGCACTTTCATCATGCCGGTATCCGGCTATACGCTGACCAGTGAATTTGGCTGGAGATGGGGCAGAAACCACGACGGAATAGATTTGGCATGCAGCACCGGTACGCCAATTTATGCCTCTGACGGCGGCACGGTGGTCTATGCCGGATGGTACAGCGGCTATGGTCTCTTTGTTGAGATTGACCACGGCAGCGGTATGCGGACCAGATATGGACATTGTAATTCCATAGATGTCAGTGTAGGAGATAAAGTATATCAGGGCCAGAAAATTGCTGAGGTGGGAAATACCGGCAACAGCTACGGTTCTCACTGTCACTTTGAAATTGTCAAAAATGGTTCGCCTGTAAATCCGCTTAATTACCTGTAAATCCTTCAGACAGGCTGGAAACAGCCTGTCTGTAAAATTCTTAGAAGAAAGGTTTTCCCTTTTCGTGCATATACTTACCTAAAAGGGGGGTCAAGAAAATGGAAAACCATTTTATTCAGCTTGAGAACAAGAAGCGCCTGACAGTGACAGAAGTTACTTCTGTGGAAGCATTTGATGAGGAAACGATTTTTACAAATTTGGCGGAGGAAGGCCTGGTTATCTGCGGTAAAAATCTGCACATCGAAGTGCTGGATTTGGAAGAGGGCAGGCTGGTAGCCGAAGGCGAAATCGAAGCACTGACATATACCAAGAAAAAGACGAAGAACAAGTTCTTCGATAGGTTTAAAAAATGACAGCGCTGATACAAAGAGAACTGACAGAACTTTTTATCATGTTTTACTGCGGGCTGGCTATTATGGTACTTTTTACCGGAAGAGACCGGCTCATGGAAAGATGTGGAACAAGAAGAAGACTGGCTGTTGTTATCTACTTCGGAACCTGGCTTTGCGCGGCGTTTCTGTTTTCTCAATTCCTGTATCACGCGTCCCACGGCGTAGTAACCCTGTACGGCCTTTTGTCCATGGGCGCGGGCATATTGTTGTGGAAAAAATATATTTGTGGTATAATGATTCCAACATCACACCGGCGTTGCCGCAAGGATGGAATCATTGAATCATGACTGGCGATTCAATTTACAAAGGTATCGTCATGGTATAATGTTTTCACACGCCGATTGGCGAGCTGAAAGCGAAGACAGAGACCATTGATTTTATATACGAATTGAAAAATTAACTAGGGTATACACATGAAAAAGAGGAGAAAAGGGAGAATTAGAGAGTTCGAGCACAACGGAATGCAGCGATCTATGGAGGAAAGCCGCAGGGAACGACAGGAGAGAAGAACGCCGGAACCTGAGACATCTACACCTCGCCGAAAGAAAAAGAGATTAAAAATTAACAGAGGAAGAATTATCCTGACCGTTATAGTCGTTGCACTGATAGCGGTTCTTGGTGTGTCTGTAAAAAATATCTTCGATTTGCGGGCAGAGCAAAAAGAACTGCAAGAAAAGAATAAGTCGCTGCAGCAGGAAGCAGAAGCACTTCAGGAAGAACTGGAAAACGTAAACGACCTGGATTATATTGAAGAACAGGCCAGGATTCAGCTTCGGATGATTAAGCCCGGAGAGATATTATACATTCTGGATGGAAACAATAATCAGGAAGAAGGCAAGGATAAAGACAGTGAAGAAGACAATTAAAGAAGCTATCATTGTAGAGGGCAGAGACGATACGGCGGCTATCAACCGGGCAGTGTCGGCTATGACCATTGAAACCCACGGATTTGGGATGCCCGATTCCATGTGGGCGGTTATAGAAAAGGCATATCGTGAACAGGGTATCATCGTATTCACCGACCCGGATTACGCGGGAGAGAAGATAAGAAGAAAAGTTACGGAACGATTTCCGGGCTGCAAGCAGGCATTTCTGCCCCAGGGTAAAGCCTTGAAAAAAGGTAACATCGGTGTGGAAAATGCGCTGCCGGAGGATATCATTGAAGCTTTGGAGCAGGCTCGCTGCACCAAGGGTCGGGCAGAAGAAATTTTTACCATGGAGGACCTGATTGCCTGCAGACTGGCCGGCAGTGAAGAGGCCAGAGGCAGACGTGAAAAACTGGGGAACCTCCTGTCCATCGGGTACGGCAACAACAAGACCTTTTTGAAGAAGCTGAACTCGTTTAATATTACCAAAGAAGAATTTTATCAGAAGGTAAAGGAACTGTAATGAAATTATATACCCCCTCAGCAATCAGGGAAATAAAAGATAAATATGATTTTAAATTGTCCAAAAGTCTGGGACAGAACTTTTTAACTGACAAGAATATTATCGATAAAATTATTGACGCCGCGGAGATTACATCTGATGATTTGGTCATTGAAATTGGGCCGGGAATCGGAGTGCTGACGGCGGAGGCCGCAAGGCTGGCTAAAAAAGTCATCGCCGTGGAGATAGACAAGAATTTGATTCCCATTTTGAAGGACACTCTGGCAGAGCATGATAATGTAGAAATTATCAACCAGGATGTGCTGAAGACGGACCTCAATGGGATTATCGCGGAAGCAGGCTGCAAAAGAACGAAGATTATCGGCAATCTGCCTTACTATATCACCACTCCCATCATCATGGGGCTGCTGGAAGGACAAGTCCGCGCTGACAGCATTATTATTATGATGCAGAAAGAAGTGGCGGACAGAATCAAATCGGCCCCCGGTACAAAGGCCTACGGCGCTTTATCGGTGGCGGTACAATATTACTGTATAGCGGATACGGTGGCTGTGGTACCTAAGGAGGTATTTTTCCCCGTGCCTAAGGTGGACTCTGCCGTACTTCGTCTTGACATCAGAAAGGACAAGCCTGTAGAACTGCTGGATGAAAAACTGTTCTTCCGCTGTGTGAAAGCCGGTTTTGGACAGAGGCGAAAAACGCTCTTGAACTCTTTATCGCAATTAGGCGATTTTGCAAAGGAAGAGATACGCCAATGCCTTGCGGATACAGGCATCGAAGAAAAGAGAAGAGCGGAGACCTTGTCTTTGGAGGAGTTTGCGTCTATCGCAAACGATTTATATAAAAGGGAATAAAAAGGGAGTAGAAAAGAGGAAAACAAAAGATGGAGAATATGAAGCAATTTTACCGGAAATATTTAAAGAACAGTTTTGTCTTTTGCCTGGTCTGGGCATTTCTGCTGAACCTGCTTATTGAAACTCTGGCAAGAAAGGGTTTCGGCGGTTTTATATTTCTGTACGAAAGCCCGCTGGTCTTTCTGTACAATACCCTGCTGATTTTTACCACCCTGGTAATCGCCTGTTTATTTAAAAGAAGAGCTTTTGTAGTAACGGTAATTACAATTTTGTGGCTGGCTCTGGGTATTACCAACGGTGTAATTCTGATGCAGAGGATGACGCCGTTTACAGTTAAAGACTTGAGCAATATTACTGACGGGGCGACCATTATCACCAATTATTTTTCAAAAAATGAGATAATCATGATTGCCGTCGGCGTCATCGCTGCGGTGGCGGCCATGTTACTTTTGTGGATAAAAGGACCTAAGAAGAAAACGCCGGTCAACTGGAAGCGGAATTTGACAGCTGTACTGGTCGTAATTGCGGTAACTTTCAGCGCTACCTTCGGCCTTATCCGGGCCGGCGTATTGAGCACTTTTTTCGGGAATCTTGCCTATGCCTATGAAGACTACGGCGTGCCGTACTGTTTTATCAACACCTGGCTCAATACCGGAATCTCAAAACCGAGAAACTACAGCGAAAAATTGGTGAAGTCTATCTTTGATAAAGAAGACTACAATGCAGACGGTACCATGAAACTGGTGGAAACCGATGAAGATGAAGACTATCCTAATATTTTGTTTCTCCAGCTGGAATCCTTTGTGGACCCGTCTCTGTTTAACCACATAGAATTATCAAAGGACGCGGCTCCAAATTTCCGCAAGCTGAAAGAGCAGTACTCTTCGGGAAATCTGACGGTACCGGCCTGCGGCGCAGGAACTGCCAATACTGAATTTGAGGTAATGACCGGTATCAGTGTTAAATTCTTCGGACCGGGTGAATATCCGTTTAAATCCGTTCTCAACGAGAGAACAGGAGAAAGTATCGCCTTTGACCTGAAATCCATGGGCTATTCTACCCATGCCATCCATAATCACAGAGCGCTGTTCTACAACAGGAACGAAGTATTTGCCAATATCGGCTACGATACTTTCACTTCTCTGGAATACATGAGCGACGTGGCGAAAACACCGAAGAACTGGGCCAAGGACGGACTTCTGACTGAACAGATTATGGAAACTCTGGAGTCCACAGAGGCGCAGCATGACTATATTTATACCATCTCTGTGCAGGGACACGGCAAATATCCGACGGAGCAGGTAATTAAAAATCCTGAGGTTGAAGTAACCAGCGCCCCTGATGAAGAAACAAAGTGGCAGTACGAATACTATGTAAATCAGATTTACGAAATGGACCAATTCATAAAGGATTTGACAGACACGCTGTCTGAATTTGACGAAGATGTAATTCTGGTTATGTACGGCGACCACATTCCTGCGCTGGACGTAACGGAAGAGGACTATGACGAAGAAGATCTCTATCAGACCGAATATATTATCTGGAGCAATTTCCAGATGGAAAAAGAGGATAAAAATCTGGCTGCCTATCAGTTGGCCGCTGAGGTGTTTGACCGCATAGGTATCCATACCGGCACGACCATTAAATATCACCAGAATACCAGTCACGATTCCGAAAGCTATTTGGAGAACCTGAAGATTCTGGGATATGATATGTATTATGGCAACGGATATATATACGGCGGAACCAATCCTTTTGAAAGAGTCGACATGCGCCTGGGTGTGAAACCAATCAAAATAGATGAAGTGGTAAATATCGGCGGTAAATACTATATTAAAGGGCAGAACTTTACGGAGTACAGTAAAGTTACCCTCAACGGAAAGACGCTGAAGACAATCTATCTCAGTCCGAATCTGCTGGGACTGCAGCAGGAAGTGGATCCTGAGGACGCTTCCGACATGAAGGTCAGCCAGATTGATAAATCCAATAAGGAGATTATCAGCACCACGGAGTAAATAAGAGAATTGTAAAATGCAGAAGAAAAGCGGTATATGCCGCGGAGGTGAAGGATGAAAACCCTTGAAACAGAACGCTTAATATTGAAGATGTTCACGCTGGAGGACGCGGAGGACGTCTACGCTTACGCGAGCAATCCAAATGTGGGACCCCCGGCCGGCTGGGCGCCCCACAGGAGTGTGGAGGAATCCAGAGAAATTATCAGAGATGTTTTTATGCCGCCGAAGGCCTGGGCCATCCGCATCAAAGGAAGCGATAAGGTAGTAGGCGTCATTGCTCTGGAGCCGGATAAGATTCGCCCGGACGCGTGCAGCAGAGAACTGGGTTACAATCTGGCCGAGGAGCACTGGGGAAAGGGCTATATGACAGAAGCGGCGAAAGAGGTGCTGCGGTTTGCCTTCTGCGAACTTGGATTGGACCAGGTAGGCATCTGCACCAGTAAGGTCAATAAACGTTCTCAGCGTATTATTGAGAAGTGCGGCTTCACCTACGAGGGAACCATACGCAGGTTCTATAAAATATATGATGGAACCCTGCGGGATTCCATGGTGTTTTCCATGCTGAAGGAAGAATACGAAAGTATGTATCGATGAAAAATAGCCTCTGGCAGAAAAAATAGAAAAAGGAACCTTACAAAAATGACAAAAACGGCCTGAAACAGCGGGAACATTCCTGCCAGACAGGCCATTTTTGTACTTCACCAGTTTTTACGGCTTTTATTTCATTGCAACGGCTTCGATTTCTATCAGAGCGCCTTTTGGCAGGGCGGCTACTTCAAAAGCGGAGCGAGAAGGATATGCGCCCTCTGTAAAGTACTGTGCGTATACTTCGTTCATCGGGTTAAAATTGGCAATATCGCTCAGGAAGCAGGTGGTCTTGATGACCTTATCCATACCGGAACCGGCTTCCTCTAAGATAGCTTTCAGGTTTTCCAGAGATTGTCTGGTCTGCTCTAAAATACCGCCTTCTATCAAATCTCCTGTGGCCGGATTAATTGGAATCTGACCGGAGGTAAAGATAAAGTCACCGACGATATTGGCCTGGGCGTAAGGACCGATGGCTGCAGGAGCCTTTTCTGTGGCAACGATTTTTCTCATGTTTGTTTCCTCCTTATGGGTGTAAACCAAGTTCTATAAATTTTCTGAGCTCAGAAAGAGAAATTTTCTGAAGTCTGCACTTTCCTATGGTTTCCGGAATCACCATGGTAATCTTATCTCCGGAAATCTTTTTGTCCATCAGCGCGTAATGGTAAAGCTCCTCTAATGAATAGTCGATGGAGAGATTGAAACCCAGTTCTGAGAGAATCTTCTCCAAATCGCCGCTGATGTCCACATCGGTGAGTCCAAGTTTGTAAGCGGCCCGGGCCTCTACTACCATACCTTTGGCTACGGCCTGTCCGTGAGAAATGGAAAAAGCGCTGAGTTTTTCCAGTCCGTGACCGATGGTATGACCGAAGTTGAGAATCTGGCGCAGTCCTTTGTCGCACTCGTCAACCTCTACAACGGATTTCTTGATTGATACACAACGCTCGATGACGTATTCGTAATTGTGTTCTTTGATTGGAGTAATGAGAGAATCCTCGGCAACTACGGCGCATTTAACCGCTTCAGCGATACCGTCTCTCAGCTTTTCCGCAGGCAGGCTGTCAAAGGTTTTGTAATCGCAGATAACCAGAGAAGGCTGCCAGTAAGCGCCGGTCAGGTTTTTTCCGGACAGCAGGTTGATACCGGTTTTACCGCCGATGGAAGCGTCGATAGCCGCCATGTAGGTGGTAGGAATCTGTACATAGGGGATTCCTCTCATATAGGTGGCGGCCACAAAGCCGGCCATATCGCCCACTACGCCGCCTCCCAGAGAAACAATGGCGTCGGAGCGATTGAGACCTTCGTCGGCCATGGCTTCCAGAATATTGGAGTAAGTATTCAGGTTTTTGGAATGTTCCCCTGCCGGAAATACCACCTTGGAAGTTCGATAGCCATGCTCCATCAGGGAGGTCATAACCACTTGCGCATAGATATTATTAACCGTACTGTCTGTTATCACATACAGGTGGCAGGGAGGGATACAGGTGCTGATATATGCGCCTGCATTCTTAATCAGGTCTTTCCCGATGAGAATATCGTATGGGTTTGTAGTGGAAAGAACGAATTTTTTCATGTCGTTAAACTCCTGCCGCAGCGGCTGTATTGATAATGTACATTCTTTTATGCTATACTATAGGTACTTGCATTGTAACACATTTTTTCATGTTTTGCAAAAGCCATAATTAAGGAGTGAGTAAAGATTAGGAAAATTATAGGAAGATTGCTGTTTATTGCGGTGGCCGCGGCCTGCATTGCCGGCGTTGCCGCTATGACCATAAACAATCATGTTGTAAATACACAGAAAGATAAAATTCTCTACGCCATTACGGAGGACAAGACTTCCCTTGAAGAAGATGAAGCCGAGGCAATTTCGGAATTTGGCGCGCAATGTATTATGATTTTAGGCGCAGGCATCAAAGATGACGAGACCCCCACGCCTATGCTGAAAGACAGGCTGGATACAGGTATTATGCTGTATGAGATGGGCGCCGCGCCGAAAATTCTGCTGACCGGAGATAACGGCACAGAGGGCCATAACGAGATACATGTCATGCTGAACTACGTCATAGACGCAGGAGTTCCCAAAGAAGACATCTTCTGCGACCATGCGGGATTTTCTACCTATGATTCCATGTATCGGGCCGAAGAAATTTTCGGCGTCTCAAAGCTTATCGTCGTAACCCAGACTTACCACGAGTACAGAGCTCTGTATATCGGAGAAAAGCTGGGACTTTCCGCAGTAGGCGTCGCCTCCGACCAGATGGTTTATTCCGGTCAGCCTGTAAGGGAGATGCGGGAGATTCTGGCAAGGGTCAAAGATTTTTTTAAAACCATCGGAAAGCCTGAATCGGTGCTGGGCGGCGAAGTGATTCCAATCAGCGGAAGCGGTATTGTGTCCCACGGAGAGTGAAAAACATGGAATATCAATTATATGAAATTTTACTTTTATTTTCTATCTACAGTATATTGGGATGGGCGGCGGTAGGATTTCTGTTTGCCTTGAAAGGAAACGGCTTTATAAACAGAGGTATCTGCAGGGGCCCGTATTTGATGTCCTTTGGTATAGGCGCTCTGGCGGTGCTGCAGGGCAGTGTTTTTCTGGAAACAGTCTTCCACCTCGGTTCTCCTCAGTATTTTGCCGGTGTTTTCGGCCTGGGCCTGGTCGCCGGTCTTGTGCTGGGTCTTCTCAGTGCGGCCGTCTGCAACGGGATTTCCAGGGAAAAGAAAGTCCGGTTTGTCTGGTATCATCCCATTCTCGCAGGAGCTTCAGCATTGATTTTGGTGTTTCACATCAATTATCTGGTGACAGCAATCATCCGGGCTGTCAGCCCGTGGATTCATCTGATATTTCTGGTGATATTCTTCATGCGCTTTCTGCCTGAAACAGTGGACGGCCTGGTCTCTCTTTGGAGGCTGCGAAAAAAAGAGAACATTTCCGAGGAAAAGCGAATAAGATAATGGAGGGTTTAATAATCCTCCATTTTGTTATAATGGGATTTCCGCTAAGGGGTGAGTAGATGATATATCTTGATAACGGCGCGACTTCTTTTCCAAAGCCGCGGGGCATGACGGCCCAAATGGAAGACTGTATGCTGCATTATTGCGGCAATCCGGGACGGTCAGGTCATACCATGTCCATGAAAACAGGAGAAAAAGTTTATCAGGCAAGAAAACAAGTGGCCTCACTGTTTCAGATTGAAAATCCGGGTCGTCTGATTTTTACAAAAAATACTACCGAGAGTCTGAACCTTGCCATCTTTGGATTTTTGAAGGATGGGGACCATGTAATTACCACATCCATGGAGCATAATTCTGTGCTGCGCCCGCTGAAAGCACTGGAAAGCTGCGGCATCAGCCATTCTATTATTGCAGGCAACCAGTATGGGTATGTGTCGGCTTCCGACATTGAAAAAGCCATAAAGGAAAACACCAGACTCATCGTGATGACCGGTGCGTCCAATGTGACGGGAACCATCATGCCGGTGGAAGAGGTGGGGCGGCTGGCACAGGAAAGGGGAATCCCTCTGCTTTTGGACGCGGCCCAGTGTGCCGGGAACATGAGCCTTTGTCCGGAAAAAATGGGAATTTCCATGTTGGCTTTTCCCGGTCACAAGGGCCTTTTGGGTCCCCTGGGTACGGGAGGACTATATGTTGCACCGGACATAAAAATCAATCCGCTGCTTTTCGGAGGAACGGGGACAGAATCCAGAAGCAGGCTGCAGCCCGCCGATTATCCGGAGGGCTTTGAAGCAGGGACGGTTAACGCGCCGGGCATTATCGGTCTGGGTTATTCTGCAGCTGTAGTAAAGAAGATTGGTGTAGAGGCTATTAGCCACCATGAGCGGCAGCTGATTGGTCGCTTTGATGAGGCTGTAAGAAATATGGACGGAGTCGCGCTGTATGGACCAGCGCCGGAAAAAAAGTGCGGCATCAGTCTTTTCAATATCAAAGGCATGGAATGCGAAGAAACAGCAGATAGACTTTGCAGGCAATTCGGCATTGCAGTTCGGGGAGGCTACCATTGCGCAGGTCTTGCTCATAGAACCGTGGGCACCTGGGATACCGGTGCAGTCAGACTCAGTGTGGGGCCGTTCAACACGCAAAAAGATATTCGCAGAGCAATCGACGCCGTTTATTACCTGTCACGGCAATAAGGAACAAAAATTTTGTGAAAATCTTATCAGACTCGTTGACAGCAGCCTGCCAGCCCTATATAATTGACTGGAGATATGAAATGGGGAGGATGCAAATGAAGCTATTTGACAACAAAGCTCAGGAAACCAAGTATAAGGTTCTTCGTGAAGTAGCAGTTCAGACCTGGAAAGGTAACGATGTATTCGCTGAGTTCAACGAGGTAGCGAATAAGGTTATTCCCAAGGATGAGCCGCCGCAGCGCTGCTGTATTTACAAAGACCGAGCCGTAGTAGCAGAACGTATGCGTCTTGCCATCGGCGGAAGCAGAAATAATTCCAATGTAGTGCAGGTTATCGATATTGCCTGTGATGAATGTCCGGAGGCCGGCTATGTGGTAACTGACCTGTGCCGCGGTTGTCTGGCCCATAGCTGTATCGACGCATGTAAACTAAAAGCGATTACCATCGATGATAAACATCGGGCGAAGATAGATAAGAGCAGGTGTGTGGACTGTGGCCGGTGCGCCAAGGCGTGCAGCTACAGCGCCATTCACAATTTTGAGAGACCTTGTGAAAAGGCGTGTAAGGTGGGCGCTATTTCTATGGCGCCTACAGGAGAGGCCTCTATCGATTATGATAAATGTATCAGCTGCGGCTCCTGTGTGTATCACTGTCCTTTCGGAGCCACTGTAGATGTATCCAGCATCGTGGATGTTATCAAGTGCCTCAAGGAAAGCAAACGAAAGGATTCCAATAATCCGACAGTTGCCATAGTAGCGCCGTCTATCGGCAGCCAATTCTTGTACGCAAATCTGGGACAGGTTATTACGGGTATCCGTAAGCTGGGTTTTGCTGAAGTGCTGGAAGTGGCTTTAGGGGCGGACATGGTGTCCACCAAGGAAGCGCAGGAGCTTGTAGAAAAGGGATTTTTGACTTCTTCCTGCTGTCCTGCCTTTGTAAAATTTATCGAGACCAGATTCCCGGGTATGGTGGACAAGATTTCCCACAATTATTCACCGATGGCGGAACTGGCCAAATTCCTAAAAGAAGGCCATCCGGAATACACTATCGTATTTATCGGACCTTGTATTGCTAAGAAAGCGGAAGTGCGGAAACAGGGTATCAGCAAATATGTGGATTATGCCATTACCTTTGAAGAGCTGCAGGCGCTATTTGACAGCAGAAACATTATTCTGCGGGAGCAGGAGGAAACCAAGTGGAATCAGGCGACCTATTACGGCAGAATTTTTGCCCGGTCCGGAGGACTTGCAGAAGCTGTAACCCAGGCGCTGAAGGAGCTGGATGTGCAGGATTTTGAATTTAATCCCATTGCATGTTCCGGTATCGAAGAGTGCAAGAAAGCGCTGATGAAGGCCAACAGAGGGGTGCTTCCAAATAATTTCATAGAGGGTATGGCTTGCGTCGGCGGCTGCGTCGGCGGCAGCGGCAACATGATTCGTTACCAGGACGCGCCGGAAGAGTTTGAAGACCATACGGAAGAGGCAAGTGCCGTAGAAATTCTGAAAAACGTAAAGAAAACCATAAACATACTGTAATTGATAAAACAGTGAAAGTACATAACTCCCTGTAAGATTCCCCATTGGGGCTTACAGGGAGTTTTTGCGCCGGCCGGCAGCAGTATATAACGCAAATCTCGTGCCGCAAAACAAAAAATAAAAAAAATTGGCACAATCATTGCGCTTGTTTATGGTATACTCTAAATAGTAAAAGCACAGGAGGTAATTTATGAAAATCATCGATATGCATTGCGATACCCTGCTGGAAGGCTGGAGAAAGCCGGAAATTAGTTTTTTAGACGGCAATCTTTCTGTTAACCTGAATTTATTGAAAAAAAGCGGCTGTATGGCCCAGTTT
Organism: uncultured Emergencia sp.; assembly: GCA_965146355.1. Lineage (GTDB taxonomy): Bacteria > Bacillota > Clostridia > Peptostreptococcales > Anaerovoracaceae > Senimuribacter. Next base: position 113,697 of record CBCTFZ010000001.1, read on the forward strand.
TTCGCCATATGGCTCCCGCGAGAAGAAATGAAAACCATGGACTCTTACGATATTCTCAAAAGTATTTACGGATACTACTGCAAGGTCATGGAGGAGAACAGCGGCCTGATTAAACCGGCTTATAGTCGGGCAGATATAGAAAATAACCATAAAAATGGGATTTTATCCTCTTTTTTGACTGTAGAAGACGGTGTTTTTCTCGATGGGAAAATAGAGCGTCTGACGGAAGCGTATGACATGGGCGTAAGGCTTTTGACCCTGCTTTGGAACTATGAAAACTCCGTAGGCTTTCCAAACAGCGATGACCCTGAGGTACATATGAAGGGACTGAAACCTTTCGGCATAGAAGTGGTAGAAAAGATGAACCAACTGGGTATGATTATCGACGTTTCACATCTGTCCGAGGGAGGCTTCTATGATGTAAAAAAATACAGCAGCAAACCTTTTGTGGCTTCCCACTCCTGCGCCAGAGCTTTGTGCAATCACAGAAGAAATCTGACAGACCATCAGCTGAAAGTTCTGGGAGAGGCCGGAGGCGTGGTAGGCGTCAACTTTGAGAGTTCTTTCCTGCAGGAGGGATTAGAGGGGGCCACCTTTGAACTGATTATCAGACATCTTCTGTATATGAGGGACAAAGCGGGCATTGAGGCTATCGGCTTCGGCTCTGATTTTGACGGCATAGAGAACAACGGTGAACTGGTCAATTATGGAGGCTTTATTTCCCTGCTGGAACGCATGGAAAAATATTTTACTGACGATGAAATCGATAAAATCAGCAGCGGCAACGCTTTGAGAGTAATGGGGGATATCCTCTGATTGGGAGGCAGGGCTTTCTTAGGCACATGGCAAAAGCCTGCTTTCCTTTCGGGCGCAAAGATGATATAATATACAGTAAATTTAATAAAATTGTAGTAGGAGGAAATATTATGGGAAGAGGAGGCAGAAGCAGCGGAGGTGGAATGAGCCGCGGCGGAAGTCGAGGGTTTTCCAGCAGCAGGTCTTCTTCGAGAAGTTCCAGGGGAGGCGGAGTCTCTTTTGGCAGCAGCAGGACATCCCAGAGAAGATCCACGCCGTCGCCGAGACCGCCGAGACCGCAAAGACCCAGACGTTCCGGGAACATTTTCCGTCCGACCACGGTGTTTGTCAACACAGGCGGGCGGAACAATACATATAGTATGGACACGGCTCCACGCAGAAAAAGCGGCGTTCCGGGGTGGTATAAATTCCTGTGCGCGGTCATGGTAATTGTGATTATTGCTCTGTTGTTTTCTGCAGTTCGCCTGAAAAGCGCAGCGGACAACAGTGTAACCCGAGAAAAGCTGGGTGCGGAGGCATGTATCAGTACGGAAAAGGTTTTAGATGACCGGCTGGGCTGGCTCACGGATGTAGGTACGGTGGAATCAGGGATTCAGTATTTTTACGATAAGACCGGTGTACAGCCTTATCTGCTGCTCTGTGACAGCTTAGACGGAATCGGCGGAGAAATCACCGATGAAGAGGCAGAAAACTACCTGCAGACGCTGTATAATAAGCTTTATAAAGACGAAGGACATATGATTTTCGTCTTCATGGAATACGATGATTCGGAATATATCACCTTTGTGTACACCGGCAGGTCTGCGGACAGCGTCATAGATGCCAGCGCAAGGGGGATTCTTCTGGATAATGCGGACAGGTACTATACGGACAGTTCTCTCAGCGACGAGGAATACTTTGAGAAGATTTTCCGCGCTTCGGCAGATACCATCATGGAGGATACGGCAGGAAATGCGAGAACAGCCGTAATTCTGGTAATCATCAGTGTAGCTATCCTCATCTTTATGGCGGCAGGTCTGATTTTCTTTAAGGCAGCCCAGCAGAAGCGCAGAGAAGCAGAAGAGATGAGAAAGATTTTAGAAACTCCGGTAGGAGATATGGGTTATTCACCGGAGGAAGAAGACTTAATCCATAAATATTCAGATGAAAATCAAGGAGGAAATAACTAATGGCAGGAATTTTTGAACGCATGGCGACCATTGTAAAGGCCAATGTCAACGAACTGATTGATAAATTCGAGGATCCGGCAAAGATTGTGGACCAGACCATTGCTGACGCTAAAGTAGAATACGCGAAGATAAAGAAGGAATCTCTCTCCGTTTTGGCCAACGAAAATATGGCCAAAAAGGAACTGGACCGTCTTAACGCGGAGGCCGAAAAATGGCACGGTATCGCGGCCAGCGCCTTAAAAGCGGGAAACGAGGGAGACGCGAGAAAGGCTCTGGAAAAGGAAAACCAGTACAGGACCGCCATTACAAAACAGGAGGGAATTTGTACCAGCGCTAAGGCTGCAGCAGACAAGCTCCGCGGGAAGCTTAAGGAAATGGTGTCTGAAATTAAGGACATGGAGAACAAAGCCTCCCAAATCAAGGCTATGGCTGTTACGGCGAAAGCTACCAAGGCAGCCGCTAAGGTAGCGGATAAAGGAATTGACAGCGGCGCCTTTGACGCTTTTGCCCGAATGGAAGAAAAGGCCGCCAAGGAATTGGCGGAAGCAGAAGTTCTGGAAAGTCTCAATCAGGATACTGCAGCCGAAGAAGAAAAGGCCCTGGAGGAAAAGTATTCCGGGGACAATCAGGGAACTGACGAAGCCCTGGAAAAACTGAAGGAAGAACTTGGACTGTAAGACAGAGGGTCTTGCGGTAAAGAGAAACTGCCCGCATCGACGGTTCATTTCCGTTTATGCGGGCAGCGCTATTTTTTGTAATATATTAATTTGTATAATTGTCGAAATAACCCTGAATATAGATGAACGGCGTGCCTTTGTCACCGCTGCCGCTTGTCAGGTCGCATAAAGAACCAATTAAATCGGTCAGTCTTCTAGGCGTAGTGCCTTCAGCTACCATGGAATCTCCCAAATCCGCGTCCTTGTTCTTTATGTATTCACTGATTGCCGCTTTAAGTTCGTCGCCTTTCAAATCAGCAAATTCATTGTCTGCCAGATATTTGAGCTTTACTTCGTTTGGAGTGCCGTCAAGTCCTTTGGTGTAACCCGGAGAAACTACAGGGTCAGCCAGCTCCCAAATCTTGCCGACAGGGTCCTTGAAAGCGCCGTCTCCGTAAACCATGACCTCGATGGTCTTGCCGGTAAGCACGTTAATTTTCTTCTGGATACCGTCCACAAACTCCTGACAGTTGATTGGGAAAAGCTTTACGCTGTTCTCGGTGGCTTTGTTAGAACCTAAGAGACCGTATCTGTCGTTGTAGCCGCTTCCGTCAACGCTGGCGGTGAGAATATCATCCATACCCAGAACAACATCTGCGCCGGCTTCCGTTAATAATCTCTTGGTGCGCTCTCTGGTGTGAATATCGCAAGTCAGCACGTTCTTTGTATAGTCTAAAATTGCTTTTGGATTGTTGGAGAAGATAACCTCTGCTTCTGCGCCTTCCTCCTCGATGAGACCTTTGTAATAGCTTACATAGTCTACTCCGGTAAAGGTATGCTTGGATTTGCCGAAAAGCTCTTCAAACTGCGCCTCTGTCAGAACGTCAGTATAAGGATTGATGCCCTTTTCGTCCAGCAGGTTGATGTCTACCAAGTGGTTGCCTACTTCGTCGGACGGATAGCTGAGCATCAGAACGACCTTTTTAGCTCCCTTGGCAATACCCCGCAGGCAGATAGCAAATCTGTTTCTGCTGAGAATCGGGAAGATAACGCCGATGGTTTCTCCACCCAGTTTGGCTCTTACATCAGCGGCAATGTGGTCTGTAGTAGCGTAATTTGCCTGGGACCTTGCCAGAATAGACTCTGTGACAGCCAGAATATCTCTGTCCTGAATGGTAAATTCTCCTGCGGACGCAGCATCCATAACGGTATCAATCACAATCTGCGCCAGGTCTTCACCTTCTTTTATGATTGGGGCGCGCAGACCTCTCGATACGGTTCCTACTTTTCTTTCCATAATTATAATTCTCCTTTCACACGACTGATTCCCATATTGGCAAGCTCATCAGCCCGATTGTTCATCGCTGTGATATATTTGAAATCATCGAAGCTGAAACGGCTCCCGTTCCAGCCAACGAATTTCTCGTAAAGTTTATCGAAGTCCGTAGATTTGCTGTTCAGATTGACATGTCCCTTGACGCGAAAAAAACTGACGTTATGCTTTCTTACTAAAGCCAGCAGTTCCTTCCACAGGTCCTGATTTTCTACGGATTTCTTGGCAGCGTTGCGCCATTTGTTCTTCTCCCAGCTCTCGTACCACTTCTCTCGGAAGCAGTTGGATACATAAGCGCTGTCGGAAAAAACCTCCACAGTCTGCCCGTCCCGGTTGAGGGCCTTGAAAGCCTCGATAACCGCCGTCAGTTCCATACGGTTATTGGTGGTGTTGGCCTCTCCGCCGAACATCTCCTTCTTGTGTTCTCCAAATTCCAGAATGGAACCCCATCCGCCGGAATTTACGCTGCTCTGGTTTCCTGAGCAGCCGCCGTCGGTGTAAATTCTCAAAATCGCCATACTTGTCCCCTTTGTAATTTTTTCACATATCTATTATACCTTTTTTTGCAAAAAGTACAATGAAAACTTGCGTAAAATATGTTAGAATATCTAGTATTGAAAATATAGGGACAAACAGCAGCGAGAAAGGTAAGTTATGGCATTGCATTTTTGCTCTTTTGCCAGCGGCAGTTCCGGAAACTGTTACATGGCTAAAAGTGAAACCACGACGATATTAATAGACGTAGGAATTACAGGAAAAAGAATCCTTGGAAGCCTGCAGGACCAGGGACTTTTGGCCCAGGAGGTGGACGGGATTTTGATTACCCATGAGCATATCGACCACGTAAAGAGCCTTAAGATGCTCAGTAAAAAAGCCTCCTGTGCTAAAGTTTTCGGTTCGGCGGGTACGCTGAACGCGGTCATGGATAAAATAGAAGGGGATAAGGCCAGAGCAGTCAGACCATCTGAACGTTTTCAGATTGGAGATATTACTGTGGCGGCCTTTCCGCTCTCCCACGACGCAGCTGAGCCTATGGGATTTTCTCTGATACACGGAGGCCGTCAGCTGACTATCGTTACAGATACTGGCTATATTTCCGAGGAAATTTTCAGCCATATCGAAAAGGCGAATCTCCTGGTACTGGAAGCCAACCACGAGGTAAATATTTTGAAAATGGGAGCTTATCCGTATTACTTAAAACGGCGTATTCTGGGAGATGAAGGGCATCTTTCCAATGAGGCGGCCGGGGACTGTCTCTGCAGAATGCTGAAAGCCCGGCAGGAGAAGCAGGTGCAGGATGTTCCTACTGTAATTCTGGCACATCTCAGCAAGGAAAACAATACACCGGGGCAGGCATACCTGACTATCCGCAATATCCTGTTTGAAGAGGAATTTTACATAGACAAGGACTTGCAGCTTTCTGTTGCTGACAGAGATGAGGCCGGGGTCTTGCTGGAGGTGTAAGAGGGTGAATATATCGGTAATCTGCGTGGGAAAATTAAAGGAAAAGTATTGGAGTCAGGCTGTGGAGGAGTACAGCAAGAGACTGAAAAGCTACTGCAGCCTGGATATTGTAGAACTGAAGGAAGCCCGTCTCCCTGATAGAGCCGGTCCCGCCGAAGAGACGGCGGTCAAGGAGGCCGAAGGGGAGGAAATTCTGAAAAAAATCAAGGATAATATGTATGTTATCACCCTGGAAGTCAAGGGAAAGACCCTTTCTTCAGAAAAGCTGGCTGCAAAGGTAGAGCAGCTTGGAATAGAAGGCCGCAGCAATATCGCTTTTATTATCGGCGGAAGTCTGGGACTTTCAGAAAGCGTCAGCCGTCGTGCGGATTTTAAGCTGTCTTTTTCGGAGATGACATTTCCTCATCAGATGATGCGGGTGATTCTGCTGGAACAGGTCTACAGGGCATTTAAAATTATCCGCGGAGAAACCTACCATAAATAAATTGTTTGCCCAATTTATCTCTATGGTATTTACTTTTTCGTAAAAAGGATTATAATATGTTATGGTTCAAAATGAACAGGGAAAAGTCGTGGTGGTTAACGGTTTGCTTTGCGTAGCCTTTTCCCTGTTTATTCTTGGATGCGGCCGAAAAAGCAAAGACTTTCCCGAGTATATAAAAGCAGCCTGAAGTCGAAAAAATCCCAAATTGATGATACGCTTATCTGAATAATTCGGTTCAGAAAGGGTATCAGTAAAATGATAATTTTTCGATTTCAGGCTGCTTTTTACGTGTTTTCAAAGTCTAAGCATTAGACGATGGTATCATAGGCCGCGTATGCCGGCGCCCAGTGAGTTTCACAGAGATATGTAAACAGGCCGTCCTTGTCTCTTTCCTTGAAAAGCTGAAGAATCTGACGGTGCTCATTGTTTGTCTCATAGAAAACGCTCTGGGTAGTCTGGTTTTCATCTTCAACGTACGTCTTTTTCAGCAGCTTGTTCTTGGCCTTGGCAATGGTATCGATTAAAGCGTTGTTGCCGCATTTGTCGATATAAAGCTGATGGAAAGTAACCTGCTGCTTGTAATACATCTCATAGTTGCCGGATTTGATGGCAAGGTCCATGGTCTCAATGTAGAAAGCCATATCGGCAAAATCCTGTTCGGTCAGAAATTCACAGGCCAGTTTTGCCGCATATCCGTCCAGCACGCCGATAACTGAATAGATTTCCTTGATATCGGCAGGAGTCATGGAACGAATGACAAAACCCTTTCTGGCCCGGTTCTCTAAAATCCCCTCGGCCGACAGCTGTATTAGGGCTTCTCTTACCGGCGTACGGCTGATGTTCAGCTCGTCACAGATGACGTTTTCGTTGACTCTCTGGTTGGGCAGCAGCGCGCCGTCTCGAATCTGCTCTGCAATGTAATCGTAAACGTGGTCTTTCAGTGTTTTAAATCTTTCCATGCGTGTAGAATCTCCTCATGTTATATCATCTATATATAATATATCCTATGCTTCCGCAGTCGTCAACCTAATTTGTGGCAAAAAAGGTATATATCTGAAAAATCAGAAACAGATATTGACAAGAAAATGGAGATTATATATAATATATAAAAACCCGCATGATATATTATATATTTTGTTTTGTATCGCGGGCGACGCCATTATTCAAAATGAAATTCAAATGAGAAAGAGAGGTTTGAAAAGATGCCAACATTAAATGACAAAAAGAAGAAATTTCAATTTCCAAGCAGTACGTTGATGCTGTTTTCAATTATTGTAATTGTCGCGATTCTGACGTACATCGTGCCTGCCGGACAGTATCAGTACGTACTGGACGAAGCTACAGGATATGAAGTTGTAGACGGCGACAGCTTTGCATATACGGAGCAGAGTCCGGTAAATCCGTTTAGATTGTTTGTAGCGATTCAGGAAGGTTTTATCAACGGCGCCCAGATTATTTTCCTGATTCTGTTCGGATATTTCTGGGTATATTCCGTTATGCAGACAGGGGCTTTTACAGCAATGATTAACTCCCTGCTGAGAGGAAAAGCCAAAGACAGCAAATTATTTGTGCCAATCGTCATGCTTATTTTCGCTCTGGCAGGTTCTACATACGGTGAATTTGAAACCGTTTACGGGTTAATTCCTATTTTCGTAGCTTTATCCATCGCGCTGGGCTACGACGCCTTAGTCGGCATGTGCATGTCCGGCATGGCTGTCGCAGTAGGATTCGCTTCGGCGACCACCAATCCGTTTACCATTGGTATCGCCCAGACCTTTGGACAGCTTCCGATGTTTTCGGGATTGACATATAGATGGATTATCTTTGTGGTATTCTATCTGGTCGCAGTGGCTCTTGTTATGAGATATGCCCTTAAGATTAAGAAAGACCCGACCAAGAGTCTGCTTTACGGCATGGATTACTCAGCGTTTCAGGTAGAGAGAAATGACGATATCAAATTTACCGGAAGACATAAGATTCTGATGCTGGGTATGGTCGTTACCGTAGGAACCATCGTATACGGTTCACTGAAACTGGGATGGTATATCAATGAAATGAGCGGCGTATTCATCATCTCCGGCGTGCTGTCTTCCATCATCGGCGGAAAAGGACCGGAAGGCATCTGCAAAGATTTGATTACATCCTTATCGGAGATGACAACAGCAATGGTTGTAGTTGGTTTTTCAAGAGCGATTCTGGTAATTATGCAAAACGGCGTCATTATCGATACAGTTATTCACGCTATGAACGGATTGATGGACGGACTGCCTGCATGGGCCACTGCCGAGATGATGCTGGTAGTACAGAACATCCTGAACTTCTTTATTCCTTCCGGAAGCGGTCAGGCTGCGGCAATTATGCCAATCATGATTCCTCTGGCAGACCTGTCAGAAGTCAACAGACAGATTGCGGTACTGGCATATCAGTTCGGCGACGGATTCTCCAACCTGTTATGGCCGACGGCGTCCTGCACAATCATGTGCGGTATTGCTAAAATCCCGATGGGAAAATGGTACAGATTCTTCTTACCTATTTTCGCAGTGTTCTTCGTACTGCAGGTACTCTTTATCTTCATTGCGGTACAGATGAATTACAGCTAAGAAAGGATTTTTAAGATGAAGGAAAGAGAGTTTAGAGATTTGCTTCTTTCTCAGGTAAGCGCCTTTGAGGAGGAGGTAATAAGGTTAAATGACTATATGGCGGAAAACCCTGAAACGGGTTCTGAAGAATATAACAGCTCCCAGAGAATGGTAGACCTTCTCCGAAAGTATGGAATTGAGGTTGAATATCCCTTTGCCGGATTTGACACGGCATTTAAGGGGGTTATCAACCCGGAAAAAGAAAGAAGAATGGCTCTTCTTGCCGAGTACGACGCTCTGCGGGGTCTGGGCCACGCCTGCGGACATTGTGCCAGCGGCAGCGCCAGCGTTCTGGCGGCTCTGGCCCTGAACCAGGTGAAGGACCGGCTGGATTTCGGAGTGGATATTATCGGAACACCGGATGAAGAAATCAACGGCGATAAGTGCGTCATGGCAGACCAGGGCGTCTTTGACGGTTATGATTTTGCAATCATGGTACATATGGGCGGCTTCAGCACGGCGGAAGTCAGCTTCATTGCTCTGGACGGACTGGGCTTTAAATGGCACGGTAAACCGGCCCATGCGGCGGCAGCGCCTCAGGAAGGCAGAAACGCCCTAAACGCAGCCAGATTGTTTATGGACGCTACCGATATGATGCGCCAGCATGTGATTCAGGAAGCCAGAATGCACGGCTTTATCAAAAATGGCGGCTCAGCCTCCAATATTGTGCCGGACTTCACGGAAATTGAGTTCCTTACCAGGGCGCCGAGACGTGAAGACTTAAACGATATCACGGCGTGGGTAAGAGAATGCGCCCAGGCTGCGGCCATGGCCACCAGAACCGAGGTAGAGATGTTTCTGGTGGGGGCGCCGTTTCATGAACTCCATATCAGTCAGCTGGGCAAGGCAACCATGGAAGAGTGCTTTGAAGATTTAAACATCGACTATGTGAAAGGTGAATCAGCCATGACCGGCTCGTCAGACATCGGCAACGTGGACTACAGATGCCCGGCCTTTCACCCGGTTATGAGCATCGGTAAAAATTATCAGCCTCATACGAAGGAGTTCGCCGGAGAGATGACAGGCTGCGGAGCCCACAAGGCTATCGTAAATTCTGCCGATTATATGCTGACTATGGCGGCAAAGCTCTACACAAACGAGGAACTCCTCGCAAAAATCAAAGCCGAACACAAGGCGTACAGAGGCTATTGATTTTAACGGAAAAGAACATTTATATATGTGATAATCAGGGAATGTATGAAAGTGCATTCCCTGTTTTTTAAAAATTTTAAAATTTATATGTCACGGAGGTAATTATGAACTACGGATGCCAGAGTATGGTTAAAAAAATCGATACGATTTTACTGAAAAAACCGGAAGCAGCTTTTGTCAGCCAGGAAAATCTGGACAAAAACTGGGAGCAGTTCAAATATTTCGGCTGCCCGGACTATGAAAAAGTTTTGGAAGAATACCGGGCCTTTGAGGCTATCATCAAGGACCACGTAGAAAACATCTACTACCTGCCTTATGATGAGAGAACAGGGCTGGACTCTATCTACACCCACGATTCCCTGAAAATCACAGAAAAGGGAGCAATCTACTTCCCTATGGGAAAAGAGCTGCGCAGCAAGGAAAGACTGGCGACAGAGGCGTTTTTAACTGCCCGCGGCGTACCGACCCTGGGCTATATTGAGGCGCCGGGAAAGATGGAAGGCGGCGATGTTCTCTGGATTGATGAAAAGACCGTAGCCATCGGCAGAGGCTACAGAACCAACGACGAGGGTATCCGGCAGTTTAAAGAACTGACGGGAGACTTTATCGATGAATATATCATTGTACCTATGCCCCATGGAGACGGTGAGGAAGCGTGCCTCCATCTGATGAGCATTATCAGCTTTGTAGACACAGATAAGGCAGTAGTCTACTCCAAGTACATGCCTGTATTTTTCAGAGAATATCTCATTGAAAAAGGGATTCAGCTTATCGAATGCGGCGACGAGGAGTACGATTATCTCGGCACCAATCTGCTGGCCCTTGAACCGGGCAAGTGCATCCTCATCGACGGCTGTCCGGAGATTCAGAAAAAAATTGAAGACGCCGGCGTCACGGTGTACACTTATGAGGGAAAGGAATTGTCCTACAGAGGAACAGGAGGCCCTACCTGCCTGACCTGCCCTGTCTGCAGAAAATAACGGTTTGAGGTGAAACTGATGAAAAATCACAACTTGGATTTTAAGGCGGTCGGCGAAAAAATTCAGGAAATTCTATACGAATACGTAAAAATTGAAAGCTACACCAATACCGACGGAGAGCGCCTTGTGGAGGACTTTTTCACAGAGCGTTTCGGCAGAATACCGTATTTTCAGCAGAACCCCGGGCACTGGGGACTGTACCCCATGGAAGGCGACAGTCTTCAAAGACATGTCTGCTGGGCCATGGTACGCGGCAGGGGTAACAAGACCGTTTGCTTGGTGCACCATTATGACATCGTAGATATTGAAGACTATAAGCTTTTGAAACCTTTGGCCTTTTCCCCGGAGAAACTGGCGGCTGAGCTGAAAGAACATACGGATTTACTGCCGGAAGACGCACGCCGGGACCTGAAGGAGGATTCCTTCCTTTTCTGCCGGGGCGGCTGTGATATGAAAGCAGGAGGCTCTATTCAGTACGCGCTGCTGGAGGAATACAGCAGGCTGGAGGATTTTGAAGGCAATGTGATTGTCATCGGCGTACCGGACGAAGAAAATCTGTCAGCCGGTATGCGGGCTGCGGCCAGACTGCTGGCCGGGCTGAAAGATGAGTACGGACTGGAATATCTGATGATGATTAACAGTGAACCTCACCAGAGAAAGGATTTTTCCAGAGGCGTGTTTTCGGAAGGAACCGTGGGAAAGATGATGCCTTTTGTATATGTGCGGGGCTTTCTGTCCCATGCGGGGAAGGTCTTTGAGGGACTGAATCCGGCCTCTGTTCTTTCGGAAATCGCAGTCAGAACTGAAGCGGATATGGGCTTTTCCGATGTACTAAACGGAGAGGCGGCGCCGCCGCCTACCTGGCTTTATCTGAAGGACAGCAAGGAGCACTATGACGTATCCATGCCTCTTTCGGCTCGGGGTTGTTTCAGCGTATTGACTTTGAAACAGACGCCGGCAGAGCTTCTTGAGAAGGTCGAAAAGGTTTGCAGCGAAGCTTTTGCCGCTGTTCTAAAGCGGCTGAACGAAAACTACAGAGGGTTTTCCAGGGCGCGAGGCCAGGGGGAAGTCGATTTGCCGTGGCAGGTAAAAGTGGTTTCTTTCCGGCAGCTTTACGATGAGGCGGTTTCTGCGGCCGGCCCGGCTTTTGAAGAGGCTTACGCGGCGGCAAGGAAGCAGATTCTGGGCGATATGGAAAAGGGAAACCTCAATATGATTGAGGGAAATTTCCAGTTGATTGAAGAGATTTACAATTACATCGAAGACATTTCCCCGAGGGTGGTGTACGGACTGCTGCCTCCATATTATCCTAACGTGTCCAATGTGTATTTTGGCGGCATAGCGCCGGAGGCTGCGGCTCTCAGTGAGAAGCTGTCCGCTTATACCCGTGAAACTTTCGGGCAGGAATACGATACCGAATATTTTTATACAGGTATCTGCGACCTGAGTTATATCAACATCGACGACCCGGCCGCCCAGCGGGCTTCTGTGGCGGGCGCCATGCCGCTGTTTGGCGGATACTATGATATTCCTTTTGAGGATATCAAGAAGATTTCCATGGCCGGTATCAATATCGGACCGTGGGGGAAGGATTTTCACAAGCTGACCGAGCGAGTATACAAGGAAGACCTGTATGAACGGACGCCGAGGATTCTCGACGCCGCCATCGGGGAACTTCTGAAAGAGTCGTAAAGGGCCCGTCCCATTTCGCCGAAAAAACCTTGCAAAGAAATAGGACGTCCATGAAAAAAGGAGCTGTCGCAGTGCGGTGGCTCTTTTCTATTGCTCTGCGATTATTTTCCCATCAGTTTCTGAAAGCTTTTCTTGTCTCCGCATATCAGCAGATGCTGCTCCGGCGTAAACACAAAATCCTCCTGGTCGATGGGAGTGATGGTATCTCCTGTTTTTTCCGCAATGATGTTGAGCTGATACTTTTTCCTGATGCCGGCTTCCCGGAGGGTTTTTCCAACCCAGTCAGCCGGCGGAGCAACTTCAAAGATTCCATAAGAGGGGCTCAGCTGCAGATAGTCGTAGGCGCCGCGGGCGCTGTATTTCATAGCAGTTCTGAAGGCCATATCTCTTTCCGGATAGATAATATTATCTGCGCCGTTGGACAGCAGAAATTTGACGTGAATATCCTGATTGACTTTGGTAATAACCTGCTTTGCTCCCAGTTCTTTCAGGGTCATGGTGACAATCATGGAAGTTTCCAGGTTTTCCGTGATACAGACAAAGCAGATATCGAAATCGGAAACGCCGATTTCCCTCAAAACTGCTTCGTCAGTACAGTCTCCAATCTGTGCCGCAGTTACTGCAGGTGCCAGAGGATTGACCGCATTTTCATCTTTGTCAACAACCATGACTTCATTGCCCAAACTGGCGAAATTGGCAGCCAGATGCCGGCCGAAGCGGCCCAAACCGATAATTAATACAGACCTCATAATAAATACCCCCTTATATCGCCTGTTTTTTCACATTTTCTATCCCAGCCCGATTTTTTCCCGCGGATAACGAATTTTCGGAACGATTTTCCCTCGGGCTGCAGCTATGGCTATGGTGATACTGCCCAGCCTGCCGCTGTACATCAGACCAATCAGACAGAGCCTGGAAACAGTTCCAAGCTCAGTTGTAATACCCATAGTCAGGCCCACGGTGCCCATGGCGGACAGGGCCTCAAAAAAGCAGCTCTCCGTATTCAGGGCAGGATTATCGAGGAGTAAGATAAAGCTGCAGGCCAGCACGGCCAGAAGATACAGTGAAATATTGGAGAATACCTGTTTTTGTGCGTCGTCCTCCAACCTGCGGTGAAAAATACTCAGGTCTCTGCGGCGTCTTGCCGAAGAATAGACTGACAGAAGCAGGGTGGCGAAAGCTGTTACCTTAATGCCTCCGCCGGTAGAGCCAGGGCCCGCGCCGATAAACATAAGCAGCATAGTCAGGAATCTGCCTGCCGGGGTCATATCAGAATAGCTGACCGTATTAAACCCTGCGGTTCTCGGCGATACAGCGGCGAAGAATCCGTTGAGAACTTTTTCACCGGCGCCCATATGAGCGAAAGCGCAGCGCCGTTCTATGAGCAGAAAAGCAGCCGCGCCGAGAAAAATCAGCGCTGCGGTAAAGGTCAGCATAATTTTGGAATGAAGGGTGTATTTGTGAAAGTGAAACCGGTGGTCAATGATATCGTTCCAGACAATAAAACCGATGCCGCCGCATACAAGCAGAACCATAATTGTGCTCTGCAGAATATAGTCATTTTGAAATCCTGTCAGTGAGCTCAGCGGCTGCCAGCGTCCCGACAGGTCAAACCCTGCGTTGCAGAAAGCGGATACGGCGTAAAAGACTCCGTACCAGAGACCTTCTCCGAGGCCCAGCATGGGAATAAATCTGGACGCGATAATGACGGCGCCGACGCTTTCAAAAAGCAGCGCCCCCAGCAGCATTCGGCGAATAATCAGAACCACGCCGCTCATGTGAAGGGTACCGATGGATTCCATCAGGATTGACCTTTGAAAAAGGCCGATTTTGCTGCCGGAAAGAAACGCAAAAGTCATGGCAATGCCCATGAAGCCGAGACCGCCGGTTTGTATGAGTAGCAGTATAATCAATTGTCCGAAGAAGTTAAACTGCGAAAAGATGTCGTAAACAGTAAGCCCGGTGACGCAGGTCGCCGAGGCTGAAATGAAAAGGCCGTCGATAAAAGGTATACCCTCTCCGCTTCGACTGGATATGGGAAGGGACAGAAGAATACTGCCCGCCAGAATAATCAGGGCAAATCCCGCAGCAAGAATCTGCCCGGGAGTAAACCCGGTTTTTTGTAACATATAGAAGCCTCCCTAATCCCCCTGCTCGTAAAGAGCGGCGCGCGGAAACGGGATTCCGCTTCTCACGCTGATTCTATATTACAGAATATTTTTTGGTGGTATTGATGTACTGCATTAAAATTCCCAGATTGGCGTAATAATATGAAAATTTGTCCTGTTTTTTTACTTCAACCAAACCTGACTGAACCAATTTCTTCATATGCTGGGAAATGGTTGCCTGGGCATAGTTAAAGTTGGCTACCAAATCCTTGTTGCAGACAGTTTCCATGGATTTGTTGCACTGCATGATGTAGCGGAACAGCCTCAGGCGAACAGGGTGGGCCAGGGCGTCGGATATGGCTGCAATCATCTCGATATCCGCTTCTGAAAAATCGTTGTCTTTTCTGATTCTCATTCTCTGTCTCCTCCAAAATAAAATAGTTCAAATAGCCAAATACCAATATACAATAAATCTGTCGAAATAGCAAGAAAGCCGTCGTCTTTTTGCTCTGAATTTTATGTGCAAAAATATTTGCACTGTCCTCCGATATGTTGTAAAATAAAATAGACAGGGAGGTACAGACAGTGAAAGCAGAAGAATACAGAAAGATAATAGAAGCTTTGATAAATCTCATCGACATCGGTGTTTACGTTGTAGATGCAGACGGCGTAGGGATTTTTTATAATCAGGCTATGGCAGATATGGAGCAGATACATATAGAGGATGTAGTGGGCAAGGAGTTTGCCAAAGCTTTTCCCGGCGTAAAACTGGCGGAGAGCACCATGTATCAGGCCCTGAAGAAAAATGTGGCAAACAAGAACAAGCAGCAGGCCTATACCAACTTATATGGGAAAGAAATTGCCACCATTAACAGTACGGTACCTGTAGAATACGAGGGGAAAATCATTGCCGCCGTTGAAGTAGCAAAAGATGTGACCAACATCAGGACCATGAGCGATACCATCTTAGAACTGCAGGAAAAAAAGCTGAAGCCTCAAGAAGCAAAGCCGAAGATAAGAAAGTACACCTTTGACGATATCATCGGCGAAAGCGAAGTGTTTTTAAACGCACTGGAAAGAGCTAAGAAGGCGGCGGGGACCAGCGCCTCGGTGTTTATTTACGGGGAGACGGGAACCGGTAAAGAGCTGGTAGCACAGAGTATTCATTATGCCAGCAGCCGCAAAAAGAAGCCTTTTTTGGCCCAGAACTGCGCGGCTTTGCCTGAATCTCTGCTGGAGGGGATTCTCTTCGGAACCACCAGAGGTGGCTTTACGGGTGCAACCGACAGAGCCGGACTTTTTGAACAGGCCAACGGGGGCACGCTGCTTTTAGACGAAATTAACTCCATGCCTTATGAACTCCAGAGCAAGCTGCTGCGCGTACTGCAGGAGGATTATATCAGGCGCGTGGGCGGCACCAGCGACATTCCCATCGATGTGAGAATCATCGCTACGGTTAACGAACCTCCGGAAAAACTCATGCAGGAGGGGAAGCTGAGGAAGGACCTTCATTACCGTCTCAACGTAGTCAATATCTCCATTCCACCCCTTCGCAGCCGCAAAAATGATATTCCTCTTCTCGTTGAGAAGCTTTTGGAAAAGCACAATGAGAGGTTTGGAAAAGAAGTATGGATGGTATCCGACAAGGCATTGGAGAGACTTGTGGAGTACGATTACCCGGGCAATGTGCGGGAACTTGAAAATATCATCATGCAGTCGGTATCCATGGCCGACAGAGAGCATGTGCTCAGTGAAAAGCTGCTGCAGATGCCCCTGCAGATACAGGCCATCGGTGCGGACGCTGAAAAATGGGACCGAAAAGGGCCTCTGGACGAATACCTGGCTAACCTGGAGAAGGAGATTATCAGAGAAGTGATGATTACCGAAGGCGGAAACATCTCAAGGACTGCGGAAGTGCTTCATATCAAGCGGCAGACCCTGCAGCACAAGCTGAAAAAATACGGCATGAAAGAATAGAATGGCAGGCGAGGAATGCAAATATTTTTGCACAATAAATGCAAAAATATTTGCGTATAATTTGCAGGGCAGATGAAGCGGCGGAAAGCACAGCTGACGTAACTGTGAAAGATTTAGTGGTTTTAAACAAAAAATTTGGATAAAACCACTAATTTTATGCAAAAAAACATAAAACCGAGTATCCTGTATACAAGAAAGAGCTTGGCACAGATATTGCTTTATATATGGGCATAGCACGGGTGACCGGGCAGAATCTAAACTATTTATTAGTTAAAGCTAATTTATTATGTAAAAAGGAGAGTAAAAGCAAATGGAAAATGTAAAAGTAATTATTTGGGGACTTGGCGCTATGGGCGGCGGTATGGCTGACATGCTGTTAACTAAGAAAGGCGTTGACATTGTAGGCGTTGCTGGAAGAGGCAAGAAGATTGGTACTTCCATGTATGATTACATCAAGACTGAAAGAGGCGATAGAGAAGACGTTATCATCCAGGCTGCTGAAGATATCATCAAGCCGGGTGCTGCTGACGTAGTTCTGCTGTGCACAGACTCCTTCACTAAGAACGCATTCCCTAGACTGAAGTTCATCATGGAACAGGGAATCAACGTAATCACTTCCGCAGAAGAAATGGCTTACCCTGCTGCTCAGGAACCTGAACTGGCTGCTGAACTGGACAAGATCGCTAAGGAAAACGGCGTATCCTGCCTGGGAACTGGTATCAACCCTGGACACATCATGGACCTGTTAGTTCTGGTTATGACCGGCTGCATGGTAGATGTAGAGCACATCCTGTCCAGAAGAGTTAACTCCCTGTCCCCATTCGGACCTGCTGTTATGGAAGAACAGGGCATCGGCATCAGCGTAGAAGAGTTTGCTGAAAGAAAAGCGAACCACACTATGAGCGGCCACGTTGGATTTGCTGAATCCGTTGGCATGATGGCTGAAGGTTTAGGCCTGAAAGTTGAGAAGTTCTCCCAGGATATGAACCCTATCACTACTGACGTTGACAGAAAATCCCCTTACGGATTTGCTGCTGCAGGCTCCTGCGCAGGCGTTGCTATGGAAGCTGACGCAACTTTAGACAACGGCATGGAAATCAGAATGGAACATCCTCAGCAGATTGAACCTGAACAGGTTGGCGTTCAGACTGGCGACTATGTAATCATCAAGGGAACTCCTTCCGTTAACATGGTTAACAGCCCAGAGGTTGAAGGCGGACTGGGAACAATCGCTATGTGCGTGAACATGATTCCTCAGGTTATCAACGCTGAAGCTGGTCTGCACACTATGATTACTCTGCCAATTCCTAGAGCATTAATGGGCGACGTAAGAGAAAGAATCAACCCGGACAAGAAAATCGTAAAATAGTTTTACGTAGTGTAGGTTAAATAGGACAGAATATAGACAATTCAGGGCACGCTTAAATATAAGTGTGCTCTGATAATCTGAGCCGCGGCGGCGAGGGCGGACTTGCCGCACCGGTTATAATTTGGAGGTAGAAATGGTTAAAAAAGGTGAATGGGTGCGCATTCATTCTGTAGTTCTGAAGGCTGAGGAAAGAACCGCAAAGATTCCTGAAGATACACAGAAATGTGACCTGGAAATGTGGACAAAAGGCGAACTGCAGGAAGACGCAGAAATCGGCGATGTAGTTACAGTAAAAACTGCATCAAACCGTATGGAAAAGGGCACACTAATCGAAGTGCATCCGTACTATACACACAGCTATGGCAAATTTGTCCCTGAAATCGTAGAGATTGACAAACAGCTGAGAGAAATCATGTTCGGAGGTGACAAATAATGGCATTAGCAAAAGATTATGATTCCGTAATGGGAAGATCCAATGACATCATGAAAGAAGCGCTGGGTCTTGACTACAATGAATTTGAATCCGGCTCCGTAGCTTTTGACTACGAGGCACTGATGAAGTCCACCGGATATACACTGGACGAAGTTGCGAAGATTCAGTCCAGAACAGCAGTGGGCAACACTCCGCTTATCGAGCTGAGAAACCTGACTGCACTTGCCAGAAAATACGCGCCAGCCGGCAAAGGTGCAAGAATTTTTGCAAAGGACGAAGCTGCAAACGCTTCCGGTTCCTTTAAGGCAAGAAGAGCTGCCTGCGCAGTTGCTCACGCTAAGAAGCTGGGCTACAAAGGCGTAATCGCCGCTACTTCCGGCAACTACGGTGCAGCAGTAGCTTCCCAGGCTGCTATGCAGGGCCTGGAATGCATTATCGTACAGGAATGCTACGACTCCAAGGGAATCGGTCAGCCTGAAATCGTTGAAAAGGCAAGAAAGTGTGAAGCTTACGGCGCAGAAGTTATCCAACTGACTGTAGGACCTGAACTGTTCTACACCTTCCTGTCCGTACTGGAAGACACAGGATACTTCAACGCTTCCTTATATTCCCCGTTTGGTATCGCAGGCGTTGAAACCTTAGGTTACGAAATCGCTATGCAGTGCCGTGAACTGGTTGGAAAAGACCCGGATATGGTAGTCTGCACCAACGCCGGCGGCGGCATGATGACCGGTACAGCAAGAGGCTTGCTGAAGGCAGGCGCTGTTAATACCGAGATGGTATCCGCTTCCATCGACCTGACCGGCCTGCACATGGCTTCTGACGAACAGTTCAACAAGAAGTCCTGCACAACCGGACACACTGGTTTCGGCGTACCTTATGCTACAGACCCAGACCACTCCGATGTACCTCGCAGCGCAGCAAGACCTCTGCGTTACATGGACCGTTATGTAACAGTTACACAGGGCGAAGTTATGTACATGACAGAAGCGCTGGCTAACCTGGAAGGTATCGAAAGAGGCCCTGCAGGAAATACAGCTCTGGCTGCAGCATTCTCCCTGGCTCAGGAATTACCTGAAGACGCAGTTCTGGTTATCAGTGAAACAGAATACACAGGCGCCGGCAAGCACATTCAGCCGCAGCTGTCCTTCGCAAGGGACAACGGAATTGAAATCAAATTCGGAAACCCTGGTGAAGAAGACAAGCCTGGCGTAAACATCGTTTTACCTGAAAATCCTGGTCTTATCAAACACAAAGAAGCTGATATCACACGTTTCAGAAAGTCTCTGATTAAGAAAGCCGTTCAGAAGTCCGGCGTAAAAGAGCTGACAGAAGAAGACATCCAGTTCCTGGTTGCTGAAACAAAGACTGATACAGATTTCGTAAAAGCAGCGCTTGCTGAATTAGGACTGTAATATCTTAACATAAAGGAGAAAAAGAATGAAAAGAGCAGACGATTTCGAACAGAGAAGACAGCATATTGCAAATCTTTCTGACGAAGAACTTTACAACAGATTCTGGGAATTAACAGCTCAGGTCGTTGACCCTCTTCTTGAATTAGGAAGAAAGAATACAACTCCTTCCGTAGAAAGAGCCGTTTTACTGAGAATGGGCGTATCCTCCCTGGACACTCAGAAAATTGTAGAAGGCTGCATGGACAGAGGTCTCATGGGACACGGAACAGGTCATGTTGTTTACAAAATTTCTAAAGAAAAAGGCATCTCCATCAGAGAAGCAAGCATTAAACTTGCTGAAGGTGAATACTGGGACGATGCTGTAGCATTATTCAAGGGAGGTAAATAAAGATGGCAGACATGATTTTAAAGCACAACGAAAAATTAGATGTTAGAAACATCTTAAAAGACCTCGACAAGTATGAACCGAGAAGAAGAGGCTGGGTATGGAGAAAGCCTGTTCCCGGCCTGAAGATGGGACCTTTTGAATACAAAGATTGTTCCGAACCTCTGAAGAACAGCGTAGGACTCCCTCCTGCAAAATATTTTGAGAACATCGACCCGCAGCCGCTGCCAGTTATCACAACTGAGATTGCTTCCGGAAGATTTGAAGACGATATCAGAAGAATGAGAATGGCCGCATGGCACGGCGCTGACCATATCATGGTTATCAGACATATGGGACAGTCCCACATCGATGGTCTGATGGAAGGTACTCCGCAGGGTATCGGCGGTATTCCTGTAACTCGTAAGCAGGTCAGAGCACAGAGAAAGGCTCTGGACATCATCGAAGATGAAGTTGGTCGTCCAATCAACTATCACTCCTACGTATCCGGCGTAGCTGGTCCGGACGTAGCTGTAATGTTCGCTGAAGAAGGTATCAACGGCGCTCACCAGGACCCTCAGTACAACGTACTTTACAGAGATATCAACTGCGTACGTTCCTTCGTAGATGCCTGCGAATCCAAGAAAGTATTGGCATGGGCAGGCATTCTGCAGATTGACGGCGCACACAACGCTAACGCAACTGCAAGAGAAGCATGGAAAGTAATGCCTGAGCTCATCGTTCAGCACGCTATCAACTCCCTGTTCTCCGAAAAGGTTGGCATCAAGCCTGAAAACATCGCTCTTTCCACAGTACCTCCGACAGCTACACCGGCACCGTGTATTTATTTAGACCTGCCTTACGCTGTAGCCCTGAGAGATTTCTGCGGCAGATACAAGATGAGAGCACAGCAGAACACCAAGTACATCTGCTCCTCTGTAAGAGAAGCTACTGTTACTCACGTTCTGAACATGATGATTTCCAAGCTGACAAGCGCGGACATTCAGTCCACTATCACACCGGACGAAGGAAGAAACGTTCCTTGGCACATCTACAACATGGAAGCTTGCGACAACGCTAAGCAGGCTCTCATCGGTATGGACGGCCTGATGGAAATGGTTGAACTGAAGAAAGACGGTCCTCTGAGAGAAATGGCAAGAGACCTGAAAGAAAGAGCTGTTCTGTTCATGGAAGAAATCATCGAAGTCGGCGGTTACTTCCAGGCAGTAAAAGAAGGTTTCTTCGTAGACTCCGCTAAATATCCTGAAAGAAACGGCGACGGTATCGCCAGAAATCCGGAAGGCGGCGTAGGCTACGGTTATATCTTTGAAAGAGAAGAAGACTACATGGCCCCTGTAACTGCTCACTACGGTTACAACAACGTAGAACAGTACGGCGGAGACCCTGAAAATCCGTCTGCCCTTATCGGCGGCTGTACTTTTGAAGACAGAAGCAAGATTGTATTCATCGACGAGCTGGATGATGAGGACTGCGTAGACAGAAGATTAGAAAAGGTTGCCAAGTATCTGGACGGCGAAGCAATTAAGCCTGAAATGGAATGGTGCGGAGACGGCGTAGTTCTGATGACTATGATGATTCCTGCAAACACCAGAACTGCAGAAGCAACTGCTCTTGAAATCGGCCGCAAATTAGGTCTGGAAAATCCTGAAGTAACTTCCAAGGAAGTAATGCAGGAAGCAGAAGGTACCAGAATCGAAATGAAGGGCAGAGTAAACTTCGATGTTGACCCTAGCACTCTGGAGATTCCGCCTGAACCACATCACCTGGATGACAAGACTCTGTATGACGAGTTTGAAAATCATCCAATGGTAGTTGTTTGCGGTACTGTAGGTGAAGACGAACACTCTGTAGGTCTGCGTGAGATTATCAACATCAAGCACGGCGGTATCGAAAAGTGGGGAATTAAGGTTAACTATCTGGGAACCTCCGTTCCTGTAGAGAAGCTGGTTGACGCTGCTATCGAATTGAACGCTAACGCAATTCTGGCATCCACCATCATCTCTCACGACAACATTCACTACAAGAACATGAAGAGAATCAACGACCTGGCTGTAGAAAAGGGTATCAGAGATAAGGTAATTATCGCAGCAGGCGGTACGCAGGTAATTCCTGACGACGCTGTTAAGACTGGTATCGACGCCGGATTCGGAAGAGACTCCCATGGTATCGACGTAGCCACCTTCCTGTGCGAAGAAGCTAAGAGAAGAAGAGGCGAAATGTAATATTTCATTACGAAAACCTTTAGGGGCGGGCAGAAGCCTGCCCCTTTTTTAAAAGTGCAGGGCGGCGGCAGCATGTGTGCCCGGCAAGGGTTCCTTGTCTCTTTCGTTCCCTTCACCCAAGTGAGGGAATAATTATAAAAAAAGGAAAAAAATGGTTGTAAACGGACTGCGAGTCATGTATGATAGAGATAATCCTCTCTGTCAATGTTTGCGTATCACATTTTTTTCTGCTATATATTTTGGGAGCATTCCGAAACATTCCGAAACATTGACAAAGTGGACAAAAAAATTGAAATCTGTCAATTTTGTCAATGTTTTCACCCGATTTCTTTGCTAAAATTGACAAAAAACAAGAAACGTGTCAATTTTGTCAAAAAAGGAGGGTTTGGAAGTGATTTTGAGACAGAATTTAGAAGATATATTGACAAAACTAGAGCAAAATCGAAAAATTGTCAATATGGAGTTGGCGGCATGTCCGCCTGGCCAGTTAATGCAGACAACTTATGGAAATGTGCAGCAATATTTTCACGTCTATGAGTGTAACAGTAAACGGGTTCGACGCAGCATTAGACGAAATCCAGGTATTATTGCCGCGCTGGCCAGAAAGAAGTATTTGGAAACGCAGCTGCAGATGATAGAAAACGATATTGCAGTCATTCAAAAAGCGCTGCGGCAGTTTACAGCTATCACGGCGGATTACATTCTGCAGAACCTGCCTCGAAGCTACAGAAAGCTGCCTCAGGATTTGTTTTTTCAAGGCGCAGAGGACCCGTTATCCTCCTGGGGGCAGGAGCCATATAAGCAAAGCAGTTATATGCCGGAAAGAAAAATACATTTGACTTCCCGGGGCCTTCGGGTCAGGTCCAAGTCAGAGGTTCTGATTTCCGAGAAACTCTATGAACTTGGTGTTCCCTTCAGGTATGAACAGATTCTTGCCATTGGAAAGTACGAACTGTCTCCGGACTTCACAGTGCTTTCTAAAAGCG
This sequence comes from uncultured Emergencia sp., assembly GCA_965146355.1. Lineage (GTDB taxonomy): Bacteria > Bacillota > Clostridia > Peptostreptococcales > Anaerovoracaceae > Senimuribacter. The sequence continues at coordinate 136,977 of CBCTFZ010000001.1, forward strand.
GTAAGATTTTTTACTGGGAGCACTGCGGGATGCCCGGAAATCAGGAGTATATGAAACGCCATAAATGGAAAATGAATATGTATGAGACTGCAGATATCGTACCGTGGAAAAATCTGATTGTGACCTACGATAATGAAAACGGGACAATTGACCTAGCCATCATCGATGGTGAAATCAGAAATAAATTATTATAAGGGAGGCGGAGTCCATTGCTCATCGATATCACTTTGAAAATCACACCGAAAATGGTAACAGACGCCCAGGGAAACGAGAAGAAATCACTGGTCGGACACCTGGGAACCCACTTTGATGTGATGGACAAAGAATTTCCCTTGGAGTATACTGAAAGAAAGGGAATCTGCTTTGATGTCAGCAGCGTGACGACAGACAGAGATATCATGGTGGAAGATGTCGACCTTTCCGGAGTGGAGAGGGACATGTTCGTCATGTTTTACAGCGGATTTCTGAAATCCGAAGGCTACGGAGGAGAGAAATATTTCCGGCAGCACCCGCAGCTTTCACATGGGCTCATCGACGCACTTCTCGATAAAGGAGTCTCCATGATAGGGGTGGACTTTGCGGGAGTTAGAAGAGGAAAAGAACATACCGTAACAGACCAGAGGTGCGCAGACAGAGGAACTTTCGTCATAGAAAATATGGACCATCTGGAAAAGCTGCCCAAGGGCAGAGATTTTGTAGTGCGGACATTTCCGATGAGCTATGAGGGCATGACGGGGCTGCCATGCAGAATCGTGGCAGAAATATAAGAAAAGCATAAAGCAGAAAGACTTATGCGGGAGGTGCAGCATGTTTACCATTAGAGAATGCAGGGCTGATGATTTGAAAGACTGGACAGAGATGAATCTTGAATTTATGGCTGAAGAAATTCAGGACGAAAACCTTTGGGACAGCGCGGCAAAGACCACGCCGGAAGACTTTGCAAAAATCTTTGAAGCAGGCAGAAAGCGTCCTGAACAGATTCGTTTTGTCGTCTTTGAAGAGGACGGAAAGACGGCAGGATTTGCCAATCTGATGCTGATTTTCAGCGTATGGAGCAAAGGACAGGCCATGATTTTAGACGATTTATATATCAGGCCTGCATACAGAGGGAAGGGGCTAGGCAGAAAGGCCCTGGAATACATCGAAACCTTTGCCGAAGAGATTGGCTGCAGAAGGCTGCAGTTTCAATCAGAAGAAACCAATCCGGATGCCAAGGCATTTTATAAGGCCGTCGGTTATCAGCCGGCGGACATGAGTTTTTATGTAAAATATCTGATTAAATAGAGAAATATAAGATAGGGATAGAAGGAGGAAGCCAATGAAAGTAGATGTTTTAGTAGCCGAAATCGGCTCGACTACTACAGTAGTAAATGCCTTTAAGGACCTGGATACGGATAATCCGGTTTTCTGGGCTCAGGGGCAGGCGCCTACCTCCGTCATGGACGGAGATGTGCGCATCGGCCTGCAGGGCGCAGTAGAGGACCTTTGCAGAAAAATGAATATTGACAGTCTGGAATATGGAGAGATGCTGGCCACCTCATCGGCAGCCGGGGGCCTCAAAATGACCGTACACGGGCTGGTTTACGATATGACGGCCAAAGCTGCCAAAGAAGCCGCCCTGGGCGCCGGTGGTATCATTCACTATATAACCGCAGGAAGATTGAGAAGAACCGACCTGCAGAAAATTAAAGAAATCAATCCGAATCTGATTTTAATTGCCGGCGGTGTGGATTACGGAGAGAGAGATACAGCTTTAGACAATGCTGAAAAAATCAGAGACCTCGGACTGACGACACCGATTATATATGCCGGCAATATCGAAAATCAGGAGGAGATGAAGCTGATTTTCGATGAAGAGAGCGGACAGAAACTGTATAACGTGGAAAACGTATATCCTAAAATCGACGACCTCAATGTAGAGCCGTGCAGAAAAGTAATTCAGGACGCTTTTGAGGATCATATTACCAACGCACCGGGCATGGAACATGTTCGCGACATGGTAAACGGACCGATTATACCGACCCCGGGAGCCGTTATGGAATGTACCAAACTCCTTTACGATTGTCTGGGCGACCTGATTGTTCTGGACGTTGGCGGAGCTACTACAGACCTTCACTCTGTGGCTACCGAATCCGATAAAATTGCCCGCATCATGGTTGCACCGGAGCCGAAAGCCAAGAGAACCGTTGAAGGGGATTTGGGCGTGTATGTGAACAGAATGAAAGTCATCGAGTCCATAGGCGAAGAGCAGATGAGAAAAGACTGCGAGAAGATGGGAATCGACCTTGATAAGACCCTGGAATCCTATGTGGCAATTCCAAAGACAGAGGATGAGATAAAGCTGGTAGAACGCCTTACCAAAGAGGCCGTGCTGAAAGCTGTAGAGCGCCACGCGGGTATCATCAGATATATCTATGGACCGTCGGGCAGAAGCACAGTGGCAGAGGGCAAAGATTTAACGCCGGTAAAGTATATCGTAGGAACCGGCGGCGCTTTAACCAGACTCCCCCACAGGGTAGAAATCATGAAAGAAATTGCAAAGCACAATGAAAGCGGCATGATGTTATTCCCGACGGAACACGCGCAGATTCTGGTGGATAACGATTATATCATGGCTTCTCTGGGCGTGTTGTCCAAGAGGTACAGAAAAGCCGCTATTCTGCTGCTGGAAAAGAGCCTGGGCTTCAAGTTCCCTGAAAAGAAGAGCCAGGAAGACTTTACGGTATTGAGCAAAGCTATGGATGATGTGGACCGGGAACTTGCCGAGGCGGACCAGAAGGCGGAAGAGTATCGCAAACACATTGAGGAATGTGAAGCCATGGGCTATGATATGAGCGAATACAAAAATCCGGAGGCTATCGGCGGCGCCAGTGAGGAGGAGATGAAAGCGGCTAAGGAGGCCGCCCTCAGAGAGGCTGACGAAAAGGCTGATATGCGCAGCGGCCAGGGCATCAAAGGCAAATGGGCCGCAAAGACGGAAAACGGCGGACAGTATATGGGCGACTGCACCCATGACTGCAAGCACTGCAGCAGACGGAACTGTCCAAATCGAGTGGAGTAATTGCGACAGAAAAGGAGAAAAAAATGTACCCGAAGTTAGTAATCAATTTAAAAAAATTAGAAGATAACCTGAACGCATGCGCGGCTATTGCAAAAGAGAGAGGCGGATGTTCTCTGATGATTGTCACAAAGGGACTGTGCGCTGACAAAGAAATGGTAAAGATGGTCGCAGAAAATCCAAAGGTGGATTTTATAGCTGATTCCAGAGTCAAGAACATCGCTTCCTTTGCCGATGTAGTGAGAAGCAACGGCAAGAAAACCACTCTGCTGAGAATCCCTATGCACAGTGAAGTGGAAGAAGTGGTAAAATACGTGGACCTGTCTTTTAATTCAGAGCTTTCCACCATCAGACTGCTCAACGAGGCGGCACAAAAAGCAGGGAAAGTACACGACATCCTGCTGATGATAGATTTAGGCGACCTGAGAGAAGGAATTTTCTTCCAAAACGAAGAGCTGATTGACGAAGCCGTAGAAGAAATTTTGAAGATGGATAACATCAACCTGTACGGTATCGGTGTAAATCTGACCTGCTACGGCGCTATCATTCCGAAGTATGATAATCTGTCCCAGCTGGTTGCCATAGGAAAGAGACTGGAAGAAAAATACGGCATCAAACTGGAAATGGTATCCGGCGGCAATTCCAGCTCCATCTATCTGGTGGACAAAGGAGAACTGCCGGAGGGTATCAACAACCTGAGACTGGGAGAATCCTTCCTGCTGGGCAATGATACCGCCTACGAAACCAAGCTGCCGGGCACTGTCAGCGACGGCCTGATTCTGCAGGCACAGATTATCGAACTGAAGGAAAAACCATCCCTTCCAATCGGTGAAGTAGGCGTAGACGCTTTCGGCGAAAAGCCTTACTATGAGGACAGGGGAATTATGAAGCGGGCAATTATCGGTATCGGCAAACAGGATACCGATTTAGGCAGCATGACCCCTTGCGACCCGCAGATAGAAATTATGGGAGGAAGCTCAGACCACATCATTTTGGATGTAACCCACTGCGACAGGCAGTACCAGGTGGGCGACATCGTAGAGTTCCAGCTGGGCTACGGCGGCATGCTGAAAACTGCCACCAGCCCGTATGTAGAAAGAGCTTATGTAAAATAGCAAAATGACCCGGCAGCTGCGGAACAAATCCTTTGAAACCGCTGGTGTTCTCGTAAAGGCGGGAGTCAAGGTGGCAATCACCACCGACCACAACGTAACGCCGCAGGAATCACTGAACTGGGTGGCAGCCATAGAGAGGAGCCTGGGGAAAGGCTGACTGAATGCGAGAGCTTTCCCGGTAGAAACACAAATGAGCACAAGCGCCCAAATTCGGGCGCTTTTCTTTTGTAAAGAAAAAAGGAAAATGGAAAAACCGTTGAAAAATACACATTTTTATTTTGTCGATTTTTGGCATAAATTTTGCTTACTAATATATTGACATAATAAAGAACGTAAAAGGAGGTTTGTCTTATGGAACTTGAAACAATGGGCTGGATTTCATTGATTCCGGCTATTATCGCTATTGTTTTATCTTTCGCGACAAAGAATACCATCGTAGCGCTGATTGCTGCATGTCTTGTGGGCACACTGGCAGCAGGACAGGGCATTCTGGGGCTGCCTACCCTGATTAAAGAGGCGACGGGAAACACCAGCTTCTCCTGGGTTATGTTGTTGAACCTGTATATCGCAATTATCGTTGCATTTTTCCACAAAACAGGAGCCATCCAGGGTTTTTCTGACTGGGTGCACAGAAAAAATATGAAGCGCAAGGGCGTGCAGCTGATGGCATGGTTCCTAGGCATTTTCGTGTATTTCTCAGACTCCTTCTCACCGCTGTTTGTGGGAACTGTTATGAGAGATATCTCTGACAAAGCCAGAATTTCTAAAGAAAAATTATCCTATATCGCAGACTCCACTGCCGCGCCTGTCAGCGTACTGGTTCCGATTACAGGCTGGGCGGCTTACCTGATGGGTCTTGCCGTAGGTATCGGAAGCATTGTCACTCAGGATGACGCGTCCGCCTTATTTGTAAAAGCAATTCCGTTCAACTTTTACCCTCTGTTTGCGGTAATTATGGTAGGCCTGGTTGCCAGCGGCATCGTCAAGGACTTCGGACCGATGAAAAAGGCCGAGCTGAGAGCAATCAACGAAGGTAAGGTTCTGAGAGATGGGGCTACGCCTTTGATTGGTAAAGAGCTTCTGGAGATGGAAGTTGCGGAGGGCATTAAGACCAGAGTGTTCTTAAACTTCGTACTGCCGGTTCTGCTGATTATCACCGGCGCCCTGACTACATATATTGTCATGGGTTCTGCGAAGACCATGGAAGTATTCCTGGGCGTTGTAATCTTCATGGCAATCAGCATGCTGATTCAGGGTGTTCCGTTCAAAGAACTGATGGAAACGGTAACCCAGGGCATCAAGAGCGGCGTTCCGGCCGTTACACTGCTGGCGCTGGCTTACTCTGTAAATGATTTGTCTGAAGCAATGGGTACAGCAAACTTCATTATTTCCACAACTGAAGATTTCCTGAGCCCGGCTGTGCTTCCGGCTATTATCTTTATCGTAGCGGCAATTATGGCCTTTGCCACCGGCTCCTCATGGGGAACTTTCGCAATCTGTATGCCAATCGCACTGCCTCTGGCCTTTGCGTATACCGGCGGTACTTTAACCAATCTGGTTGTTGCCTGCTTTGCAGCAGTAGCGGGAGGCGGCGTATTCGGCGACCACTGTTCACCGCTGTCCGACACTACGATTTTGGCCTCCACAGGCGCAGGCGCCGACCACATCGACCATGTAAAGACGCAGCTGCCGTACTCTCTGGTCTGCGGTACACTGGCGGTAATTGTCTATTTGATTATCGGATTTACATCCCTGTAACGACATTCTGAAGTCAGATGCCGTATATCCTTAAAAATCATGCTGAATTGAGTTATTTTACCGGTTTGGCATGATTTTTTTCTGCTTTTCCTGAAGGGATATTATGGGGCAGGATAAAAAGTACAGCAAATACATTGACGAATCTGTCAGCACACAGTAAAATAAAAAGACAACCAAATACAGCATAGCATAATATAGAAAACGTGGAGATGGTATGATGGAAATGGACTTTGTAAACAAACTATTCAACGGGAAAGGTTACATTGAGGGTATCACGATTATCAACGTTGAGGGGGAAATTCTGTTCTCTGCCAAATTCAATAATAAGCTGGATTCCAGAGAGGAAAACTACGAGGTGGTAGGGAAAAAGTTTCTCGACATCTATGAAAATCTGGATGAAAACACCAGCTCAGTTTATGTGGCCATGAGAAAGGGCGTCCCGGTCTACATAGAGAACCAGCCTCTGAAAAGCGCTGGCCTGGAGCCCATTGAGATTACTTCGCTGTCCATCCCTATTAAATCGGGAAGAACGGTTGTAGGCGCCATAGATTTGTCTGTATCCAGCGGAGAACAGAGACAAGAAGACGGTGCGGAAATCATGGACGAAGTACTCTATTCTTATAACAAAGTGAACAGTCTTGAGCACGGAGCCGACAAGGCGATTTACAAGACCGATGATATCCAGACCTGTGACGGCAAAATGCTGGAGATGAAGGATAATATCGGAAAACTGGCGAAGACCGACCTGCCTGTACTCATTTACGGAGAAACAGGTACGGGAAAAGAGTTGGTAGCCCACTCTATCCACAATGCCAGCAGACGGGCGGACAAGCCTTTCGTGGCGCAGAACTGCGCTTCCATTCCGGCAAATCTGATGGAGAGCATTTTGTTCGGCACATCGAAGGGCGCTTTTACCGGTGCGGTAGATAACCTGGGACTTCTGGAGATTGCCAACGGAGGCACTCTGTTTCTGGATGAGATAAACAGCATGCCCATGGAGCTGCAGCCAAAGATTCTCAGAGTACTGCAGGACGGAACCTTCCGCCGGGTGGGAGATAAAGATGTGAAAAAAGTAAATGTACGCATTATCTCCTCTACCAACGAAAAGCCGCAAGAACTTTTGGAGGAGGGCCGCTTCCGCAAAGACCTGTATTACCGGCTGGCGGTTTTGATTCTGGAAATACCGCCTCTTCGCCAAAGGAAAAGAGATATTCCCCTGCTCACCAATTTCTTTGTGGTAAAATACAACGCTATGTTTGGGAAGAATATTCACAGAGTATCCAATAAGCTGTACGAAGAACTGACGGAGTACCGATGGCACGGCAACGTACGCGAGCTGGAAAATGCCATCGCTTTCGGGGTAAGCATGGCGGAGGACCACGAGGAAACCTTAGAGCTGCGTCACCTGGAGCCTCGTCTGCATATGCTGGACAAGGAGACCGAGGAGGAGACCGGGTTTCATCTGGAGAGCGGACCTCTGACCCAGGTGGTTTCGGCTTTTGAAAAGAGCGTCATTCACGACGCCCTCCTCAAGGCAGACGGCAACATCACCAGGGCTGCGGCGATTTTAGATGTTCCCCGGCAGACCCTGAGCCGCAAGGTGAAAGAATATGGGCTTTAATGCCTGTAATCAGGCTGCGGCCGCTCATTTTTGAGCGAAACCAATCGTAAATAAAAAAAGAAATGTTGAAATTCCAACATTTCTTTTTTATTTTTTGTGGCACACCCTTTGCAATAGTAGTGAAGAAGAAAACATTAAAATCCAACGTGGTGGAAAGGAAGTACGTAAAATGAAATTTGGAGTATTGAAAGACATCAAAAATGGAGAATACAGAGTGGTCGCAACGCCGGCGGAAGTGAGCATTTTGAAATCAGACGGACACGAAGTTTATGTGGCGTCGAAGGCAGGACATGCGGCAGGTTTTGACGACGAAGAATATGCCAAGGCCGGCGCGCAGATTCTGGCATCTAATGAAGAAGTCTGGGCAACCTGTGATTTTGTGGCAAAGGTAAAAGAAATTGAAGAAAGCGAATACGACCTGATGAGAGAGGGGCAGATGATTTACTGCTGCATCCATCCGGCTGCACATAGAGAAGAAGTTGACGCTCTTTTGGAAAAAAAGGTTATCGCCATTACAGCTGAAGACTCTCACAGATATGGCTCTCCTAACTGCGAAGCCGCAGGCAAAGCAGGCGCGTTCATGGGACTTTGGGCTATGATGAGCAACAACGGCGGCAGCGGAAAATTTGTCAGCGGTCTGGGGGCGGCGCCTGGTATCAAAGCGCTGGTATGCGGCTGCGGTACCGTGGGAAAAGGCGCTATTGAAGTGCTGCAGACCATGGGCGCGTGGGTTACCGTGGCGGATATTAACATAGGAGTGCTCAGAGAGGTCAGCACCAAGTATGACGGTAAGGTAAATACTATGATTTCCAACAGATACAACCTGGAAAAAGAGCTGCCTTCTACAGACCTGGTAGTAAACTGCGTAAGATGGCCGAAGGACGCTCCGGATTTTATGATTGACCGCAAGATGGTAGCTTCTATGAAGAGGGGCTCGGTAGTTGTAGATGTCAGCAATGACTACGGATGTATTGAAACTTTCCACGAAACTACCCACGACGACCCAATCTACGTCGAGGAAGGCGTAGTACACTACTGCGTCAACAATATTCCGGGCGCCATCGCAGGCTCTACTTCTGTGGCTTACGCCGCAGGAATCCTGCCGCATTTCCGCTCTATCATGAACAACGGTCTGGAGGAAGCCTGCGCAAAAGACGGTTTCCTGAGAAGAAGCCTGACCGCTTACAAAGGATATCTGACCCACGAAGAAACCAGCGGTATTCAGAACAGACCGTGGGTAAAACCGGAAATTATTCTGGGTATTGAAGACAGAAATCTGGACCCTGCACCTAGAACCACCGTTACTGTTTCCGAAAACTACTACGAAGAGTTTATAAAATAGAGTCACCGTTTCCCATTTTGAAGGTAGATTAACCTAAATCGCCTCAATTCAAAAAGCATGTATAATCCTTTTGTCTGTTCCGAGATAGGGATTGTACATGCTTTGTTATTTCGCCAGAATTTGTATATCGTTTTTGTGTTCAGTAATTAGAGAAGTATTTGACATAAAATTAACAATATGAGAAAATATAGAAAAAAGTTATAAATAAATTTTTGCGATAGAATTTAGAAAGGACGAACCAATGAGCAGAAGAAAAAGAACTTTCAGGCGGGGGATTTCAATGACTGTGATTGTCTGTCTTATCATAACATCTTTTCCGGCCATGGCTTTTGGGACGGAAGCGGAAGAATCTGTGACCGAGACCGAGCCTGTGCAGGAGACGTCAAAAGATTTGGAGGATTTGACCATGGATGATGTCATTGAAGAAGAATCCTCAGAGTACGTTACTGTTTTTGATTTGGGCGGAAATCAGAGAGCGAAAGTATTTACGTCCTATCCGGTGCACTACGAAGATGAGAGCGGTCAGCTGGCAGAAGTTGAGCCGGAGCTGGTTTCAGTAGACGAAGCCAAGACGACGGAGCAGGGCAATTCTTTGTCAGGATACGCCTATGAGAATAAAACCGGAAAATTCAAGCAATATATTCCGAAAAGCCTTTCCGAGAACACACCGGTTCTCATGGAAAGCGACGAGTATTCCATCTCTATGACACCTACAGGCTGGTTCAATGGACTGCTTCACAAGAATCAAAGGCCGGGAAAAAAGAAAGAAGAGGCCGAGAGTTTAGTCGGAGAAACAGAGGAGAAGGAGCTTACCGCAGTCTATGACGGCAGCGGGGCCTCCTTAGAATACACATCTTTAGCAGACGGTGTGAAAGAAAGCATCATTCTGAGCGAAGCGCCTAAGAAAAATGAATTCAGCTACAAGCTGGTGCTGAAGGGGCTTACCGCAAAGGTCAATGACAATGATGAAGGAATCACATTTTATGACAAGACTTCAGGAGAGATTGCGGCTTCCATAGACGCTCCGTTTATGAACGACGCCACGGGAGAAGCATATTCAGACGCAATTCAAACAAGCCTGAAGAAGAGAGGAAATTCAGGGCAGTATACCTTAACCTTTACGGTGGACCAGACATATCTTAATGATTCGGAGAGGGTATATCCTGTAACCATCGACCCTACGGCGACATGGACAGGCAGTTCCCAGATACATGATGCATATATTATCAGTTCCTCACCTACATATAATTACTATTCCTCAGAAACAAAGATTATGCCGTCGGGACGAGGCTCCGGCGGCAGCAAATACAGAACCTGTATCAATATTATAGGTCTTCGTGGGGAGATGCTGCACAACAATATTACCAGTGCATACTTTGACATCTATGAAACCGGAAACAGCTCAGCAGACCGGGTTGTCAGAGTATATAAAATTCTGGAAAGCTGGAGCCCTTCGTCAGTTACATGGAACACCTGTCCGGATTACGGTACAGCCACCAGTTATCTTGCAGCAAACGACAGTACGGGAACTGCCAACAAGCGGATGCGCTTTGATGTAACAGACTGGGTCAGCGGCATCGCCGGCGGCGGAAGTAATTTCGGGCTGATGCTGAAAAATCAGATTGAAGCCAGTTCCAGTTATACGGAGTTTTATGGCAGCAGAACAGGTTCAACCAGTTATCGGCCAAAGCTGACTGTAACATACACAGAAGATAAGCCGACTACCGCATCCGGCGTGACGGCTTCCAAAAGTACATATAATGTCGGTGAAAATATCTCTGTAACATGGAATGATATCACCGCCAACAGTCTTTCCCATATCGAATACCGGGTGGCAAAATACGACGATTCCGGAACGCTCCTGGATGACTACTATGTACCATATACAAGACTGACTTCGGCTAAATCCACAGGGACAGCGGTGATACCCGGCAGCAGCAGCTTTCCGGAAGGCCGGTACGGTATCTATATCCGCGGCGTCAGCACCAACGGAGTGAACGGAACAGGGAAGCGAAGTCAGATTGTAACGGTATCAAAGGACAAACCGGCTACACCGACCAGCGTAACCGTTACACCAAACCCTGCCAGTCAGGGTCAGGCGCTGACGGTAAGCTGGACAGGACTTACTGCAGGCAGCCTAAGTGAGATTCAGTATCGAGTAGCTTCTTATGATGAAGACGGTACTCAGCTTGAGTATGCCTATGTGCCGTATACGAAGCTGAACGTTACGCCGGCAAGTTCGGGAAGCGCCGTCATTCCGGGCAGCAATGCCTTTGAGGCGGGCTGCTATAAAGTCTTTATACGGGGAATCAATGGCAGCGGTGTTAAGGGGACCGGCAAAGGAAGCAGCCTCCTCGAGATTACGGATAATGAAGAGCCGACAGTAGGCGCACTGTCTGTAACCATAGGAGGCACGCCTGCGTCAGGCAGCACTTATGTGAGTCCGGGAAGCGTCAGCGTACTGGCAGACCACATCAGCGATGAAGAACCTATTAAAGCATCCAATCTCAGCTACAGCCTATACGGACCTGCAGGAAACCAGATTGGAGAAAGCCTTTCCGGCTGCACCATTCATACCAATTCCAGCGACGGGACAAACTGGACTGTGTTTACCCTTCCTCAAAGCGCTGTCAGCGCCAGCGGAAGCTATACGCTGTATTTCTGGGTATTTGATGATTTTGGCAATCTGGGATATGCCGGCAAGACATTTCTCATTGACAATACGGCGCCTTACGGAAACATCAATGTTCGGGACAGCGTTTATGGCACGACTACAGATGTAATCACAGGGAATGGACTGATTTCCGTTTCCGCAGGAGACGCCCACAGCGGGGTGAATCAATATACGTTATCCCTGTATCGGGGAACAAAATCAGAACCGGGTGAAAAAGTAGAAGATTTGATTACCGGTGCAAGTGCGTCTAAAAATATCAATCTGGACAGCGCACAGTATGATAATGGCAGTTACTGCCTGAAACTGGTAGTCACTGATAAGGTAGGACTCAGCAGTACCCTATGGAAAGATATTACCATTGATAAACCTATGGAAAAACCAGGCGCAGGAATCACCATGGAAGAGGGAGGCAAGCTGAAGGTATCCTGGGGTTTCCAGAGTGAAAAAACAGAGCTTGACTACATGCAGTACAGCTTGGATGGCGGGCCATGGAACGATGTGGAAATTACAGGAAAGACCAGCGGTGAATTCATCGTTACACTGGACGAAAGTCTCACCGGCACCCACTACATCCTGGTTCGCGGCATAGAGGAAGACGGAACGGCAGGGGATTCTGCCAGAGTAGACTTTACCATGGATACTGAAGCGCCGACGGTTCATATTTTTGGTATTTCTCATGATATTATCACAGGAACCGTAACCGACGATAACCTGAAGGCCTGGACTGTTTATGTCAAGGGAAAAGATGAAGAGGACGCAGCATATGTGCAGACGGCTTCCGGCAGCAAATCTGTGGAAAATGGCCGCATTGCACTGGCCGGTCTTTCATCGGATGACTATGAAGCAGGATGGTATACTGTGAAAATAGAGGCGGTCGACCAGGCGGGCAATACGGCAAAGGCTGTTTTTGATGTGGAAAAGGCGGCGGGAGAAAGCTATGCACAGCTGATTCCGTCTGCACATAGAATCCTGCGGGGCCTGGGACAGGATTTAAGCTCCTCCCACTTCATTGTCAGCAGCAGTGAAGACGCGCTGCGGATGACAGACGCGCAGAGCTTTGTAAGCGGCGCGTGGTTTTTAGACGGAAATCCGGTGAGCAGTGAAAAGGATTATACTGCGGACTTTTCCTCTTTTGAAGAAGGCAGAAGCTACAATATCAAAGCCGCAGGAAAAGATGGAACCGGTCAGCCGTATTTTTCAAACGATATTTACACAAATGCAGCCAGTATCACCTGTCAGCTGCCGGAAGCGGATGAAAATGGACAGTACGAAATGACGGTACCGTTTCCTTTGAGTGCGATTGGCTTTACCATTGGGTCAGAGGCAGAGGGCGTCACCTGGTACGGGAAGCGTCAGGACGGTACGTACATGCAGCTTACGCCGGATACTTTGACATATTTCCTGCAGCTGGATGAGCAGAAAATCGGCGGAAGTACCCTCTCTATCAAAGCTGAGGCGGCCGAAGGCGTCAATCTTGCAGGCACGTCTTTCACCATACAGCTTGCAGTGATGGACCAGGAAACCTTTGAGGTATCATCTGCGGAAAGCTGCTGGCCGGAAAATATTACGGCGCAGGATAAAATCAACTACAAGACCTATGTGCGCTGGGATATTCCAGAAGAGACGCCGGAAGGCCTCAGCTATGAGGTACATAGAAGCACCATTGAAAACTTCGTGCCGGGAGACGCAACCTTAGTCGCTGAAGATGTTACAGACGGATATTGGTGCGACATCAATACCAACTACAGTATTTCTCTGTATTACAAGGTGCGTGCAGTAATCAAAGACAGCAGCGGCCGGTTTGTCTCTGCCAGCAGCTACTCTGACACGGCAGAAAGTACGCCGGTGGACAGAAACGAATACTCCAAAGCACTGGGACATAAAGAATACTGGGCTTATGCAGAAGTCGCGACACCTTCCGGAAACGGATATATTGAAAAGAGTCAGGGCAACTTCCTCTACGAACAGACCGACGGAGAGCTGCCTAACGAACAGCTTCCTGTAGAGCTGACCAGGACATATAACAGCATGGCGACCAGTAAGTCGGCCTTTGGCTACGGCTGGACCCACAGCTACGATATCGAACTTTTGAAGCTGGGAAGCGGCAGTAATCCGGAGGAGGGAATTCTGGTACTCCGCGACGGCAGCGGAACCCTGTATCAGTTCAAAGCTGAGGGGGATTCCTATATATCCAGTATGGGTAAATATGTGAACCTTTTGAAGGAGGCGAGGACCCATAATATCGCACTGGGCAGCGGTGAAACGGTGGAAACCATGACCATCACCAGCGCCTATACCATGACTACCAGAGATAATCTGGCATATTACTTCGATGAGAGCGGAAAACTTGTCTATCTGGAAGAGTCCAACGGAAATCTTCTCATTTTCCACTATGATGAAAAGAGAGGCTTACTGGATAAAATTACTACAGGCAACAACATCAGCATAGAATTTACGTATAACGAATCTGCCGGAGGCGGCGACGCGCTGACGATTCACGACATGACTCTGCCTGACGGACAGAAGATAGTATACAATTATCAGGATTCTTACCTGACCTCTGTAACCAGGTATCCTGCAGGACAGGCCAGCGGCGACATTACCTACAGCTACGGTTATACCGGCAAAAAGATGACTTCGCTGACCGACGGAAAAGCCAATGCCTACAGCATTTCTTATGGGAACGCTTCCGGACAGGCAGCTCAGTTTACTTATCCGTCTGCAGGAGGGGCGTCTGAGGCTGTTCGGGTATCCCGTGACACACAGGACGGCTCTGCTCTGACAGAAAAACTGGTAGGAAGCACGGTGGTAAAGAAGGAAAAGGACTACTTTGATACATCGGGCCAGTGCATCCGCCATACAGACTACAGCGGCAGCGAGGAACTGAATACCTATTATGAATACAAGGACAGTCTGATTACCAAAGAGACTGCCAAGGGCAGCTATGGGGCGCTGAACAAAGACGGAAATGCGGGCAGCGTAGTGATGAGCGAATACGATAAGGTGAAAACCTATGAGTACGATGACGATAAGGAAGTGGTCTCAAAGGAAATTGACGAGGATACGGCCGTCAGCGATTATCTGTATACCCTGGACGGTCTGTGGACAGAATATCAGCCGACCGGATATACGGAGGTTACAGCAGACGGCGTGACTACGGCGAAGGAAACTTATCAGTATGACGCTAACGGCAATCTGACCCGCATCGTAGACCAGGTAGGAGGCACCTTTACCAACTACAGCTATTTTACCGGCGCGGCAGACAGCGCGAAAGGCGCTCTGAAGAGCGAAGCAGAGTATCTGATTTCTGACGGAACCCTGCTGTCCTCTACGGATATCTCTATAGAGCTTCTGAGCGAAAACAGGAAAAAAGAGACGACGACTACCGTTTCCTCCGGCAACAAAACCATCAGCGAAGTTATCTATGACGTCATGGGAAGAGAGCTTTCCGCCGTTACCTATACTTATACCGCTTTTGGCACGGAGAAGGAAACTATCAGTAAAGAGCAAAACACCTATACTTATGACGGATTCGGCAGGGTCACCGGTATTACGACTACCACCTCTAAGGTAAGCAGCGACCTTACTGAGATTGCAGGAACCGCTCATACTGTTACAGAGACTAAGTCCTACGATGCCAACGGAACTTTGGTCAGCGAGACCGCAGCCGACGGCGTCACAAGCAGTTATCAGTATGACGCTATGAATCGAGTCACATCTACTACCAGAAGCAGCGGCGGGCTGACCCAGGTGACGACCCAGAGCTATAGCTATGGAGATGTGGCTGTCAGCGAAGGCAAGGCAGAACTGAAAACCTACAGCAATGCGCTGATGATTACAGAGTCCACTGACGGACTGGAAACGGGAAAAACCTATCAGGACGGTACAGGACAGACTGTTCGCCAGGTTAGCGATGGTGTAGTGACAGACTATTCCTACGACCTTTCCGGAAATGCCCTGACCGAATATATCAAGACAGGAGATAATTCGGGTATCCTGACCCTCCATGTGTTTGATAAAGAAGGAAATGAGACAGCTACCTTGCAGAATCCGGTGTGGGACGAAGCTTCCGGCTGCTACACTCTCGGCTCTGAAACAATCTGTCAGACAGCCTCTTACGACGCGGCCGGCAACCTGACGAGCCAGACCGACGGAAAGAATCTCAAGACCCAGTTCAGCTACGACGACCAGAGCAGAATTACCGGTGTGACTTTGCCGGGCAGCACAGCAGCAAGTTATGCATACAGTGAATACGGAGAAGAGGACGTTTACCAAAGTACTGTGACCCAGACTTTAGCAAACGGTGCGGTCAGCGTAGAAACGGCAGACGCAGACGGAAATATTTTGTCCGTCAGAGACCAGGGGACCAGCGGCGATACCGCCATTGAAACCCGGTATGTTTATGACGCCTTCGGCAATGTGACGGAAGAAAGGCATTCCGACGGTGGTAAGATTATCTATCAGTATGACGCCAAAGGGCGAGTCAGTGAAAAGACACAGTATAGCGCCGGCGGCAGCGCAAAATGGAGGACCGTCTACACCTATTACAGTGACGACCAGCTAAAAGAGATATATGATTACAAGGTCAGCGGCACATCCCAGAGCCTGTATCACTATGTCTGCAATACCTATGACGGACTGAAGCGTTTGACTGCAAAGGCGGAGGTAAACGGCAGCAGCGTTCCGTCTGATTTAGGACCGTATACGGCCGGCTACAGCTACGATTTGAAAGACCGACTGACTGCAGTAAGCTATGGCAGTGCGGCGGGAAGCGAAGTGGACGGTATCACCTATACCTACGACGGAAGCAGATTAAAAGACGTATATGTCAAGGTTGGCAGCAGTTCTTACCTTGCCAAAGCCTACAGCTATGACAGCGCAGGCAGAGTGTCTTCCGTAAAAGACTATTACAATTTCCGGGCAGGAGATACAGCAAACTACATCCTGCTGACTTATACCTATGACAGCTTTGGAAGAGTCATCGACATGAAGTACACCAAAGCCGGAGAGACCATTGAGCAGCACAGTTACGAGTACGATAAGAACAGCAATATCGTCAGTGAGCATAACGTCAATAAGGAAGCAGGCCTTGATGAAGTACGGGAGTACACCTACGACGACCTGGGCCAGCTGAAGACATCTGCTATCAAGGATAGGGTCACAACCACGACCACAGTAGAGGGAGAAGCCGATGAAGACGGTAATCCGACTACAGTTATCAAGACAGAAGTGACTGAGTCAATGAAACTGCAGACTGCCTACACCTATGACAGCGTAGGAAACCGGACGAAAAAGACAGAAAACGGTACAGCAACAAACTATACCTACAACGGACTGAACCAGCTGCTGACAGAAAGCGGCGGCGGGGTAAACCTGACCTATTCCTACGACGCCAACGGAAATCAGACCGCAATCAGCGGAACGGCAGGGGGAAGCAGCGTCAGCAAGACTTATACCTATACCCCTGACAATATGCTTGTAAGCTATACCGATGGCACCGTGACCCAGGAAAACCTGTACAGCGGAGAAGGCCAGAGAGTGCAGAAAAAAGAAGGAAACGATGTTACCAATTACTTCTATCAGAATGGAAGCGTGCTGTACACTGCAGACGGCAGCGGCAGCTTGAAGTCCTTCAATCTGCTCAATGTGTCCGATATCTTCGGAACGGAGAGAAAGAGCGGAACTGGTGAAGACTACTACCTGTATACCGAAGACCTGAGGGGAAGCACAGTCAATGTACTGGACAGCAGTGCAGAGGCCGTGGTATCCTATTGGTACAATGACTTCGGCGAAGCAGAGGAGACCAAGGCCGGCGGCTACAGCAGCTTTGTCAACGAGGTGCAGTATACCGGCGGTATCAATGACAGCCTGACAGGGCTTCTGTACCTGAACGCCAGGTTCTATGACCCGCAGACGGGAAGATTTATCTCAAGAGATACCTATAGAGGTGAGAGGGATGACGCAGGAACGTGGCATCTGTATCTGTACTGCGCAAATGACCCGGTGAACTATGTGGACCCGAGCGGGCATTACATAATTAAATTTACGGTACGGCGATGGATGATTGCTACTCCACTTGATGTTGTTGCAAGTGCACTAGGGGTGGGTCTATTGTTTGCTCCAGTTAAAACCCTATGTAAATCTGCAGGCAAAGCACTTACAAAAGTAAAACTTCGGGGAACGCTGTTTAAATTTGCACAAGGATTTCAACGCTATGCAAGTAAAGTTGGACAGACTGTTTATAAGGGGTTGAAAAAAGTTCCGGTTGTAAAAAAATATGTTAAAAAAAGCTTTGCCAAAAAAATTGAATCTATGATATATAGTTTTACAGCAAAACAAGTTGTATATAGGTTTGCTGACAAGCTAATTAAGAATATAGATATTGCGTTGTCTTTTGGCGGTTTAGTATCAGGAATTCTTGATTATGTGTATGACAAATCTATCAATAATGTTGTATATAAATTCAGGTTTAAAATTTAAGAAAGCAGCGCCCAAGCTGTATCTGCAGCTTGGGCGCAATATAAGGGAAACGAAATGAGACTAAAAATTGATTCAGACGTTAGTTATGATGTAGATATTCATATTATAACTGAAATGGAAACCATAGAGTGTAAATTAGGTGCAGAAGAGACTTGTCAAATTAACCTACAAGGGAAACATGCAGTTTTATCTTTTAAAGAAAGTAAGTCGAATATCTTTATTACTGTTATTGAGAAAATATTTGTGATTATTTTTAATTATATATACTACTGTGTCTCTTATGATGATTTTTTTGAAACACGAATTTTAAATAAAGCTTCAACATGTATAAAGACGAGCATAGATATTTTGCAAGATAACCTGACTGTAGTGAATGTTCAGTATATGACAGACGAGTCATTGTATAAAGGGGGAATCGATGTTGGCAAAGTGATATCTGAAGAATCGATTACAGTGGATTATGAGTTAGACGAAAGTGAGTACATTAAAGCTGAAAAGCAATGGTTAAGGGAGTCTTTTTTATATATGTTGCCGGCAATGTTGGTTATTTTAGTTGGAATATGCGCAAGTATCTTTAAGCAGTATTATTTTCTTGCAGTAGTAATGGGCATATTCTTTATTGGATTAACAGGATTAATTTACAAATTTATTCATGAAGGAAACGAAAAATTGGGCGCTAATATTGCGAATTTAAAATACCAGCTAAAGAGAATTAGCACCAAAAGCAGGATGAATTGAAAAAAGGATTTGCTAAAATTAACTGTGTATGGTGTAAATATGTATGGTTGTCTTTTTGACCTAAGGGCAGAGAATGTGATAGGAGATAAGCATGAAATGAATAGTAGTATTGCTTATAGTTGTAGAGAGTTTTCTTTGTTGTGTGCGAGAGCAGGTCAGAGGGACAATTGGTTGAAAGAAGCATTGATGGAGTTGCAGCATATCTTGGCTATTTTGATGAAGAGGAAATTAATCTGAATGAAGAAGGAGCAGTTGAAGGGACAATTGCCGGAAAGTATTTTAGAGACGGACAAGTAAGTATTTACGAATTTTACCCGAATCAAGCACTTATACATTCTGGAAAAATGAACCCGATACGTGTGTGAGAGGATTTGTGTTACTCTATGATGATTCGGAAGCACCCACACAAATGACTGATTATGAAACGGAGAAGGAGATTCAAAAAATCCAGAGCATTGAATTTGAGCCTGAATCATAAAATACAGATTTTAAATAAGTGCTATGATAAAACTCTTCTGATACTTGAATAGTATTTTATTCAGAAAGCGTTTAATAGTAATTTTTTACACATAAAATCTGCGAAAAGAAGGGGAAATAAAATGCTATTATATTTGTAATCGGAATCGGAACAATGTCTTTGGGATTAGACATCTGCAATAAGGTGTGAATTCTGTTGGATTGAGGAATTTCCGCAGGCAAAGTTTGAAGATGGATAACGAAAGAATTTCTATATAAAATTTCTATCATTATCTGATTTGAAAAGTGTTGAAACTGCATTCACAATAGTCCGGTCTTTGCATAAATAATGTATTTTTTCTTTAATTTGATAGAAACGGATATATATAATGCGGACAAGTAAGTACACATGCAGAGGTGGAAGTAAAGTATGAAGAGAATAAAATATTACTACTTCATTACCGTGAGACTTGTATATTCTTTTGGCTTATGCGTAATTGCTGGTATAATATTCTATTTTAGCATCACAGAGGGTATTAATCTAGAATATATTAGTACTTTGATTTTAATCGGTGTTATGCTAGTCTGCGGACAGCTGATTTTTCAATATATTGTTACGTCTATTGTAAGAATTATTGTTTTAGAAGAAAAAGTCATATTAATTGACTTAAGACAAAAACAGAGAGAGTTCTCCAAGCAGGAAATTCTTCCAGCAGTAAAGAAAACAAACGGATATGAAATAAGAACGAAAAGTGGTAAAAAATTTCATACTTATGCAGGTGCCGGAAAAGTATTTGTGGTGATAAATAATATTGAGTATGAGGGAATTAGGAGCACTGATTTTATGTAAAAATACAGCATTGTGCACTTATATAGAGATTGGTACATTTTCCTTAGAAGCTTAATATTTTTGGCAGGACTTTTCTCTGTAATAATTGCCCTCTTCCAAAGTGATGAGGAAGGCCGCTAAAAAGGAGAGTCAAAACATGCGTTATATAGTTATTATTAAAAAGCTTGCTTACGCAATAGGACTGATGATATTACTGAGCGGTATATTACAGATTATGTTTGAGTATGCACCTAAATCAATATCCATAAAGCAAAGTGACAATGCAGGAAATTATGGGAGCCATGGGCAAGAAAATTATTTATTGCTGACTTCCGGAAATGGTGTCTGGTCAACGCCTTTTATTTTTGGAAGTAAATTATATTTATATGATATCGAAAAGGATAAAAAGTATCTTTTGTGGAATCAAAAAGGAATATTCCAAGAATTTGGCGCAGAGATGTGTTTTAATGGAGAAGATATTGTAACCTTCAGTGGGAGAGGGATGGGAGGACAACCTCCAGATACCACTATGATAGAACTAAATGGAAAGCGAGAAAAGATAAAAATATTTCCAGCTTGTATCGCACTGAAGGGAAACGTTATATATTATCTTGAAGAAATATCTGACGAAGAAAAATTCTATGATGTAATTTGGGAAAAAAATATAATATCTGGTGAGCAGAAGAAACTTTTACAAAGGTCAGCACATTCCTTTGAATCATTTAAAGTAAGTAACGGAAGACTTTTTGCTGTCGATGAAAATAGGGGATGTCTTGTTATTAAGAATTTATCTACAGGTGCAGTAAAAAATTATCAGTTTTCAGAAAATGTATATCCCGTATCTCTTATTCCTAAAGATGAAAACAGCATTATTGTTATTGGAATCGGAGAGGAATATCAATATAAAGTAATTGAGTATCAATTTAAAGAAGATAAAGAGTATATAATAGCACTTTTAGGTAATGGAAACGGGGAATCAAGCTATTATTTATGGGACAATGGACAATACAAAAACGGATATCTATATTGTAATGATATATCGGATAATATAGTTCGGATTGATGTAAACACCGGAAAAACAGAAGTCTTAATTACTGCGAATCAACTTGGAACCGAGAGGAATCATTGTCACGCAGAATATTGTCGAGACTATATTGCCGTTGAAGTCTACCATAATTCTATGAAAACACTTTATATATTTGATTATGAAGGCACCTTTGTTAGGAAAAAGTTATTACACCAATAAGGTAGCATGAAGCAAAAGGCATAAGAGAAACGTAAAATTTATAGTAATAGGAAAAGGCGGCTCAGAAAATCACGTTATGAGTTATAAAAGAAAGATTAAGAAAAACTCAGACATAAAAAAGGAACAGAATTCTGCACAGATAGACAAAAAAAGTAAACAGAGTGTATTTAACTTTTTGCTGAATTTTGTGTTCTTTTGTATTCTCTGCATTCTTTCTGATAATTCATCTGCAAGTGCAGCCCTCCTGGGGGGATATGAACTAATTGTTTGTATAATGATATGGAAAAGTGCAAAAGACCGCAAAAGTAAGATAAAAAGGTATTTGGATGTATGGAATCTGCTTGTTATCATTGCAGCAGGTATTCTTTTTCGTATGAAATATGAGTTTTTTGAGATTCCTGAAGGACTGCTCACTATGTCCCGTGACGAAATCAAAGCACTATCAATATCTATTGCAGTTGCATTATGTGTGATAATTATTATTGATAAGACTGTTAACATGGAATTTGAGATATGGATGAAGTTGATACTGATATGCGGACTCTCCTTCAGCATGATAGGCCAAACTTTACTATTTAATGATTTCTTTCCAGAAGAGAAATATGCGGGAATGGAGTATCACGTAAGCGAAAAGTTAATTAATGACAGGATATTTAAATCATACCTCTTATCACTGGAATTAGATGAGTCCCATGGGTTTATGGTTTCTGTTGGAAAAGAGGAATTTAGCGAGATAGATATCAACGATAAATATCCTGTGACAGTTTATGAAGGTATTCTGGGAATAGATTATGTAAAAACAAATAAAAAATATATTATAGAATAGAGAATTACAGAATTTTGCCAGTGCGAGGAGAGATAGATTAAAGTGACTGTATCCATGCCGGGCAGGAAGATGAGTGTGCAGGGACAAAGGAATCAATGGAAAGTGAGAAAGTTTACCTGGAAATAAGGAGATAATCCTAATGGAAAAAAATATAATAGAAGCTTTAAAATCCTGTGATGTAGAAAGATTTCAAGAATTAAAAGAAAAAAAATATCCAGAGAAAACTACTTATTGTAGAATTCTGAAAGACAATGAAGATGTATTTTTACAACGAGTATATGATAATGAAATTTCAATGGATGTATTTTTACAAGGTGAAAATGAATTTTTAGACATATGTAGTAAATTATTTAGAGAAAATGATAAAAACAAGGTTTTGGGATATTTTATAATACCCCAAAACCTTATATGGGGAAATTACTACGCAAAAAGAGCTTGGAATTTATGGAAGCGTATGCAACTAAATCGAAAAAGAAATCGCTTTATGACTATTTATTCTTTAGATTTATTGAAATCTATGGTACAAGTCGGATGCAGAGATATTGGTCTTGCGGTATTTTATTTTCCGAAACAAAAAATATGCGTAGGAATAGATGCATTGAAGTGCATTTTGTTAAGTGAAAAAAAGGAAACTGCGTTATCATGTTTAAAATCAGTTCAGTCAGAACATGAAATTTATTGAAGTTTCTGAGCACCTTTGCAGGTATTTGAAAATGACTAATATTGTAAAAGAAGATGACGAAGATTATTGGAACAGCAAGTGAAAGCGGCTTGTAGCATACCAGCGGTATCAGTGACAGCCTGATAGGCGTTCTGTACTTGAACGCCAGATTCTATATTTATTTTAGAAGATTAGAGTTCAGCGAGTAGGAACGCATGAAGGTGATGCTATGAAAATTATTATAAGCGGAAAGAAAATTTCTGCAACAAAGGTTGATGTCCTTTCTGACAATAAAGTTATACATAGCGGAGTGATGGATTATAGCGACTGTGAATTTGACATACCGGTTATAAATAATATTGATTTGCGCTTTCACTTTTCTTATTTTGATAAGTCAAATAATCTTGATGAAATAAATCCTGACATTGAGACATTGAACGAGGATATAATAATGACAGAATTGCAATATCCATATGATACTCAAATTAGAATCACATCTAATATGGAGGTTCTTTCGCTAAGTCCTGAAAGACCAAAAGAATTAGAGGATTTTATAGTTTTTGTGCCTAATGATATGGATTTGGACGTAAGCTACGTTCGGAATGAATCTGAAGATAGAATTAAAGCCGTCGTCAACAAGTATGTGAAAAAGTTCGGAAAGATAATAGGACTTATATACCTTTGTTGCATTGCTGTTTCAATTGCATTATTTTATATTGGAAATACAACGGCTTCGTATATGATTACGAGATTTCTTGGATTTGCCTGGTTTGCTTTAATCGTTTTTCCGCCTATGGCATTTTTTAAATTTAGTCGAGATTTCATAAAAACGAAAAAATTTCTGCTGAAGAATTTAAGCTTACCATCAGGTTGGAGGAACAAAGAGAATCTTGCATCTTTTGATTTGTGGAAAGATGAATAACTCTAGAAATATAAAAAGAGAAAAAGACTTGTGGACAATGCAGAAGAAGCTGGTCCAAAGGGGGAACGGGGACTGTATGTACCGGTCTTTTGTGTCTCACGCCCTTTGATGGAAAAGAGGACAATATCGCATAGCTTATGATGACAGCCTACGAAGCTACACAAACACCTTTATCACTATAGAGACCGTTGACGGCATGGTCAGGGGCAAGACTTATCAGGGTTGTAAAAATTATCATTTTCAAATAAAATTAAATAGTATTGCACCATTTTGAATTTTAGGATAATGAAATGAAGCTAAAACAAAAAGAAAGAGAAAAATATTGTGATTTGGCGAAAGAGATTATTGGCCAGATTTATACAGAAGAAAATCTTAAAAAAATGGATAAGGCCATTAAAAAAAAGAACGAGTTCAATGTGCAATATGGACGTGGCGGCATAGATATGGCTCGAGGATATTATTCCCCAAGCCGTTTGGAAGATATCATAGTGACAAATATATCAAGAGGAAAAATTCTATCGAGAGTATCGAAAAAAAGTCCAGATTATTGTTACTATTTTGAGGGTAATCGGCTCGTGCTTGTCCAAAAGTATCCAGATGATGAGCATCTTACCGCCTATGAATGGATTGAGAGAAGTGGGAATTTAGAATATTCTATTTCTGTGGAAGAGGAAAATGAATGTAACATTATTGTGTCCAAGTTTAGCGATGAAAGAATAATGGAAAATTACTTTCTTTATTATGATTTTGGCGGTATAAGATTTGAACTTATTCAGGAGTGCTATCAGTATGAAGAGAAAAAACTGATTTCCGCTGTTCGAAAAACAGTTAGTATGTACTCCCAAGATTACTATGAGGATGAATATCGTTTTGACTTTATTTATAGTGATGGGAAGGAAAAACTGAAATGTTTGATTGATGGGGAATATGAATTGCGTATTCCGCCTAGAGTAAAGACTTTAATCACTGGCAAGCAGGAATATGAAAGTAGAAAGCTGTTACAAGAAATTGATATTACCATAGCATTACAAACTACGATATCGATTTGGAACGGAAAGGATGTCTATGCAATATCAGTTTTTATCAATCACGATGGAGATGAGGTTACAGATTTTGCAGTCAGCTATAATCGTGAAGAGGGGCAGACTGGTGAGAAAAGATGGAATTACGCTTTCTGGGAACAGGATGAGAAAAGCCTGATGTATCTTTTAGATGAAAAAGAAACGGATTGGAAACGACTTCTAAAATTAACGGCGTCAGCGGTGCGGAAGCTGCATGAAAAAGGAATCTTCAAGGAACTCTTCGGGAAAGATATAGCGGTGATTATTCATGGATATGAATATGAGGAGGCGGAACTGGAGGCAACAAGGAAGGCAAATCCAAATAATCAGGCAAAAGAATTCTTTGAGGCATTGAATTCCTTGCGGTAATGTACTTTGAAGGTGAAAGGAAAAAGTAAGTTCCATATTGTAAGATTAACATCCACCAGAGATTTTCTTTAAGTAATCTCTGCCGGGTTTGTGATATGTGGAGAAATAGACAAGAGTAACCGATTTTCACGTATCAAAATAATAGGTAGATGCGATTTGTCTTTTTAAAACATTTACTTCTACCCTTTGTCTTCTTATGAATTGGAATTAGGTACAATTCAGTTTATGTGCTGTCAGCACTTGGGTAACTACTTTGGCGATTGATGGCATTTTAACGATTTGTGCCGACTGGATGAAAAATTACAATATGTTAGAAAGATTGCCAGTAAAAGTAAATATAGAGGATAACAAGGACGTTAAATATAAGCAGAAGCTATCGGAACATGATATGTGGCTGTATATTGTAAATGGCTGTAGCGCTTTAATTTTTTGGTTGGTAAAAGATTTGGGCTGGATTCCATTTTCTATTTTGACAGCCTATGAAATATTATATATTTTTGCGATAGTTAAAAGAAAAATATCTGTGAAAATGTGGGCTTTAATTTTGCCGTTTTCTACTGCTTTTTTCCCACTTGGATATATTTTTTTAAATACTAGTCAAACTTTAGAGATAACCAGAGGAGTATTCCCGTTAATTGCAGTAATGGGCGGCATTCTAATTTGGCTGTTGATTCGCAAACGATGTAAAATACATTCAAATTGGTTGACTGAATTGTTATTAATAGGAATCCTGGTTATTAGCTTGATGGGTCAAATAATTCAAGCTAATCATGTATTTCATAGGAACACGACTACTAAGTTATATTGTGTTGAAAATAAGTGGAGCGAGGATTTATATAAATCACCGATTAAACTTTATTTTATTTCAATTAAAAGTGAAAAGGAAGTATTTGAAGTACAAATCAGCAGTTCTCTTTTTAAGCAGATTAAGATAGACGACAAGTTTCCTTTAACAGTATATAGTGGCGGCCTCGGAGCAGAGTATTTAAAAGATGTCCCTAAAGAACTCAAAGCTTATATTAATAATCATTAATGTGATATCGACATTTTTAGATTCCCCTTCTTGCGATTGGAGGGGAATCTGGCAAAAATATTAGTGGAGCCGTCTATAATACCATAGGAAATTAGAAAAAGCATATGTTTTGCTAGGAATTTTCATTGGGAGATTGGAAAACATATCTCCATTTTATAAAGGAAGTCTAATGAATTTTGAACAATGATTAATTACTAGAGAAGTCTGTTGCTTCGGGAAGAAGGTACTAGAATGTTTATCTTAAGGTTTCAAGAAAAAATTTGGAATGAGAAGCTTTTACAATATCTGTGTGAATGCGCTGCTCATCTCACATTTCGCATATCATTGAATGGTATGCAGAAAAAGATACAGAAGCGGGCTTTTGAAAGCAGTCCTTTTTGGGAAAAGATGAGAGAGTCCTTAGTCATGGATTTTACTGATACGGTATATTTTGGCTCTGAATTTAATGAGCCAAACAGAATTCTTGTTTATAAAATAGACAGTGAAAATATACAGTACATACAGAAATATTTTCCTTTGATGCAGTTTGACTTATTTGGCACACCGGAAGACCCGTGTTTTATAAGAGAAAACGGGACATGTCTTCTAAAAACAGTATTTCACGAAGAGATATGTTGGATATATGACGATGGATGCCAGGAACGTAAGAAGTTAGAAGCACTAGGGCTGGAAATAGAAAGCTATGTTAGCACGTCAGATATCCCAAGGATTGCAGATAAAGTGCAAATAGAAAAACGTGCAGCGCACCGGAAGGAACTTTCTATAAAAGAATTTCAATGTAAAAAGCAGATAGAAAATAGAATTGCATGGAATTTAATCGAAATTGGATTTTGCAGAGATGGTGACTTTTTCTATCGTATTATCGGAAATGATGTGATGGTAATGGTTTCTTTTGCTGGGCAAGATGGTGGGGATATCTATTATGATGTGCTTCCATTGTGCATCCGAACCGACACAGAGAGGATATTATTTCCAGGTTTTAGTATTCGTATTTTTGCAGAAGAAGCAGGAATTGCGGAGTTTACTCTTTGGGAGTTATTTAAAAAGGAGATTCTTTCGTTGATTTTAGATGTTGAAACTTTTACATCGTTCTATCAGGTCAGAACAGCATTATTGGAAAGCCA
>CBCTFZ010000002.1:0-113828 GCA_965146355.1 uncultured Emergencia sp.
CATTTGCACGCTTGACTTGTCGGAGCTGGGCCCGCTGGGAGAGCCGCTGCGGGAACTTTACAATTATGGGCGGCAGACGCTGAAGAAAAAGAGCCGTATGGTGCAAGGACAAAGGGAGGAATTCTATGATTAATTTTTATGTCACATATACGCTGAAGGACAGGGCCGCAAGGGAGGGCTTTTATGAAGAGATTAAAGCCTGCGGCGTCATTGAAAAATCTTTGGCCGAGGAGGGTTGCCTCAGATATGCGTATTATTATCCTGCCGACAGGGAGAACCAGATTTTCCTGTGGGAACAGTGGGAAAGCAGACAGGCGCAGCAGCGGCATCAGGAGCAGCCCCACTTTCGGGCCCTGGGCGACATAAAAACCAAATACCGGGCGGAAAGGGAGCTGCTGATTGAGGAGTGTTAACAATTTCGTAATAAAAAAGACACCGTAGCAATACCATTTCTTAACAGAACCATCACAATTTATTGCTATACTAAAATTGTCAAAAGGAGATAGGGTTACACGAGATAATTTCTTTTGAACGTTCTTTCTTAATTATTAAATATCGCAGCCAAAAGGCTCTGCTGAAAAGCAGAGCCTTTTGGTTTGCTTGGTTGGATTACCGCAGTCTGTTACGGTCGTATTTTTCCCCAAACAATTTCATTCAAGGATAATTTACCATTGTCTTCGCGGATAATTTTCCAGTTTTTTAGGTCCGATATGGTTTTATCAAATTCGTCCATTTTGAAATCTTCTATTTGATATTCTTTCAGCAAAGCGTTTACTTCCTCTTTTAACTGTGGCGGTATAAGGCCATGTTTATATGAGCTGCATTTGTGAAGCGCATATACGACGATTTCAGAGTTGCGGTTTAAGCTTTTTTTCGTGGCTGCACCGATGCAGAGAGCAGATAAGAGTGCCAGTTTGAGATACTCAAATTCATTGTCCGGCGAATCTAAAGCGACAACAAAATCGGCAAGTGCTTTCAGGACATTTTTCATGTTGAGCCGAGCGTTGCCCGCCTTGTAAGAACTGGAATCTTTCCCAAGGAAAATCATATCCCGTTTTGGAGAATCAGGGATAATTTCTAAATAGTTGTCCATTATGATGTCCGCAGCTGCAGGGTTCAAATTATGGGTCTGGCAATAGTGCTTTAGGCGCTCTCTGATTTTATCATCCATCTGCTTGGCTTCGATTCTATTCATCTTTAACCTCCTGTTTTTTTTCTCTCTTCGCTCTTTTCTCCGTGCGAATAATTTTATCCAGCTTTCCCCGGTCTTTTTTCAGAATTAATTCTGTGCGGTAGTTGTCATAAACATCGAGAAACCCGTTGTATAAATCGTTTCCCTCTGCAGTGTTAAAATCATATTTATCGTCGTTAGCAAGAGCAAATAAGTTGCGAATCCTGTCTTTGGGAAGGGGATGAGTATCGCTGGAAATTCTCTTATCATACAGGACCCTGTCTGTATAGTAAAATAAATCGAAATAATTCATATACA
This sequence comes from uncultured Emergencia sp., assembly GCA_965146355.1. GTDB lineage: Bacteria > Bacillota > Clostridia > Peptostreptococcales > Anaerovoracaceae > Senimuribacter. The sequence continues at coordinate 1,490 of CBCTFZ010000002.1, forward strand.
TCAGTGGTGCCAGATAAGTGTATTCTTCTAAAATTCTGTCATCCTTGTCCATGCGGCTTTGGTCGACAATGATTTTTAACACGATGTCATAAGCAATGCTATCTGCGGTATATTCTTCTTTCCGTTTATTGGGGAATGTCCTGCCGCTGTCTTCAAAATATACATGGGCTATTTCGTGGGCTAGATTGAAGGCAACCACTGTCCAGTAACATGAAGAGGCCAAATTCATAATCTGCGCATCATCTTTGATAGTCTGCAGTAAGATTTCATTTGACTTTCCGCTTGGGATATCTCCCAGTATACCCACATCATTCATGAGAAACAGTAAGTACAGAAAACAATCGCCGTATACATGCGGATTGTCAAATTCCTTGGACCATTTAAATATTACCAGGAAAAAGGCCATCATAGAATACTCAAATAATTCGTCAACATGGAGAAAACGTTCTATGGATTTATCTACGACGGCATAACTGTTAACAGAATATTGATAGCAGTTGCTCAGTTTTATGTCTTCTCCTCTATATCCGTATTCCCTCTCAAAATATGACTTCACGAGCCGGAACATTTGATTCAGATTCAGTTTGCTCATATTCTGCCGAAGCTGTTCCTCCGTCAGACCTGAAGCCCGGAAGTATTTCAGCATGATATCCATGCCGTATTGTTCATCTTTAACAGATTCTCCTTCAAAGCGTAAGGATTCATATTTGTCCTGGTTTACAGATAGACGGATTTTAACGTTATGTTTTTTTGACATAGATACTCCTTTCAATGTATTTACATTTTACCAAAATGTATTTATTTTAACAATATTTATTTTAAGTATTCTCTGCTTCTGGTCTGACTTGAGCGTCTCAATAGATGTGACAAGTCATTTCTTGAAACCCTGGGAAATCCGTGGTAAAATATTGTAAAGAATATAATCCGAAAGGGATGGTTGACTTATGGAAAAACAGCTTTTTACCAACGAAATTATATTATCCTGGCTGCAGTATTTTGCGGACAATACACCCATTGATTTGGAACAGATTAAGATGATGGATATTACCAAGAAGAACAAGAATCTGATTCCTACGGTGGAGGCCCATAAAGCAGTGCTTGCTTTTATGGAGGCAGGAGACCCGGAGATTTTTTACCATATGTGGAATGCGGGTCTGGGAGATTGCGAGGTCTGGTATAACGAAGGGTCAACCCCCGACGGACCGATTAAGCACGATAAAGTCAGCGATATGATTAACCGGGGCATTAACGAATCTGCAGGCATGTTGGTGGTGAATCCTAATTCCCGAAATACCTATAAGATGGGTATGGATAACCTGAATTTCCGTAAGGATTCCGGCAGAGTCGGCAGCGAGATACGGGCTATTCTCTTAAATAAGATGGGAATTGCAAGGGAAGATACAGTCTGCGTTATCGGCGGAGAGAGTATGGCCATTGAGGCGGCTTTTCAGGCAAGCGAGGGCACTGTTATCGCTGTGGAATACAGCCAGAGAAACAGAGACGCTATGCAGGACAACATAGCTTACTTTGATTTGAGAAATATGAAGGTTACAGACCACGTGGACGCGGATACTTTCAAGGATTATCCCATTCCGTCTGTGGCATTTATGGTGGCTTCAGCCAGCATGGAGCAGGAGATTCGCTGCCTGCTGCAGCTGAACCCTATGATGAATCTGGTGATTTATACGCTGGATTTCAGCGTGGCCGGGGCAATGAGAAGTATCCTGGAGGCAAGCGGTATCAAAGATGCCGAGGTCATTCAGATTTCCGTCTCCAAGCTGAACAGCAAGAATGCCTTTGAGGTGCAGCCTGCTCCTTGGATTATCACCGGCAAAGCGGAAGCATAGATATTTGGAACCCATTACAGGGGCTGTCAAACAAACCCCGCCGGCCGGCGGCATTTGCTTGACAGCCCTTGATAGCGTCTCTAAATATAACTGAAATAATTACATTTAGGGAAGGAGTTAGATTGAGTACAGTAACCACCTGCTGGAAAAGCTGGTGGGAGGCCGCTGGGACCATCAGTTTGTAATTGGAGAAAAAGGCAGTATACTGCGGCAGGAGGATTTTTTAATATGAGAATTAACACGAGATTCGCCGTGGCGGTACACGCACTGGTGTTAATCGCCATTAATGATGACAGCGGATTACCCATAACCTCCCAGCTAATTGCAAAGAGCGTGGGTACCAATCCGGTGGTGATTCGGAGGATGCTGTCCCAGCTGAAGCAGGACGGATTCATCCAGGCTCAGGCCGGCTGTCCGGGTTACAGGCTGACGAAAAGTCCCGCAGAAATCACCTTGAAAGAAATTTATACAGCCATGCGCACAGAGGGCGAGGAGAGGACCCTGTTTGATGTGCACCCCAGCCCGTTTCAGGGGTGTCCCGTGGGCAGGCACATTCACGAAAGTCTGGAGGAGCCCCTTTGGCAGGCCCAGATGGCCTTGGAAAACGCCTTGGACCAATACACCCTGCAGGAGGTATCCCGAAACATCTCTTTAAAAATATCAGAAGAAAAGGAGCAACAGAAATGAAAAAAGTAACCGCAGTATATTTCAGTCCCACAAAAGGGAGCAAACAGTATACGGAGGCAGTGGCCAGAGCTTTGGACGAAAGTTTTACCTCCATCGATTTGACTGCCCCTGAAGCCAGAGAAAGAGAGTATACCTTTGGCCCTGAGGACCTGGTTGTCTTCGGCGCGCCTGTTTACGCCGGAAGACTGCCCCTGCTTTCCCGGGGAATTTACGATGGAATCAAAGGTGACCATACGCCGGCCGTTTTCACTGTTACTTATGGAAACAGAGAGTATGACGACGCCCTGCTGGAAACCAGTGATATCTGCCGGGCCAACGGATTTATAGGGGTGGCGGCGGCAGCTTTTTTGGCACAGCATACATATTCGGATAAACTTGCGGGAGGCAGGCCCGATGAAAAGGATTTGCAGGAGGCGGCCGCCTTCGCTAAAAAAATTGAGGCAGCTCTAATTCAAGGAAGCGGCGGAACACTGCAAATTCCGGGAAATCGTCCCTATAAAGAGGCTAAACGCCTGCCGATGCACACTGAAACGGCAGACCGATGCACCGAATGCGGTCTCTGCGCCAGAGTCTGTCCGGCAGCCGCCATTGAAGACGGAGCCGGAATGGAAGCAAACGGCGACAAATGTATCGGCTGTCTGGCCTGCGTAAAGAACTGTCCCCGCGGCGCCCGCTTTGTAAAAGACCCGGGCCTTGCGGCAATCAGGGAAAAGCTGGAGCCTAATTTCGCCAATATTCACAAAGAAAACAGTTATTTTCTAAAAACCAAATAAATACATTTTTACTGTTGATTTTTTTGCCGGGCGATATAATCTAGTATAGGCGATAGGAGAAAAGACGATGGTAAAAGAAAAGAAACATGAAATAGATATGGTGCGGGGACCGGTACTGCCGAAGATGATTCGATTTTCCCTGCCCTTGATGCTGACCAGTATTCTGCAGCTCATGTTCAACGCTGCGGACATTATTGTAGTAGGAAGATTTGCTGGTGAAAATTCTCTGGCGGCAGTAGGCTCAACAACTTCACTGATTACCCTGCTTCTGAATCTGTTTATCGGCCTATCCATAGGCGCCAATGTAGCTGTTGCCAGATATTTTGGCGCAAGGCGGCAGGAAGATTTGAAAGAAACAGTACATACAGCGATTTCTCTGAGTATCATCAGCGGTATTTTGCTGACGGCTGCAGGTCTCCTGGGCTCCAGACAGATTTTAATCTGGATGCAGACTCCAGGCGAGGTTCTTGAACTGGCGTCCCTGTATTTGAGAATATACTTTCTGGGTATGACGGGAATGATGGTGTACAACTTCGGCGCCTCCGTGCTGAGAGCAGTGGGAGATACCAAGCGTCCTCTGTACTTTCTCGCCTTTTCCGGCGTAGTCAACGTAACGCTGAATCTGTTTTTCGTTGTGGGACTCCACATGGATGTGGCCGGTGTCGGTGCTGCCACGGCAATCTCTCAGTGGATTTCCGGCTTTTTAATTGTGCGGTGCCTGCGGAAAGAAAACAGCGGAATCAGATTGGTTCTGAAAGACCTGCGCCTCCACAGGGATAAACTGATTGGAATTTTTAAGATTGGAGTTCCGGCAGGGGTGCAGGGGATGATTTTTTCCCTTACCAACGTGCTGATTCAGACAGCTGTCAATTCTTTCGGCGCTGTGGTTGTGGCGGGCAATTCTGCCTCCGGAAACATAGAAGGCTTCATCTATTTTGCGATGAACGCTTTCTATCAGGCGACCATATCCTTTACCAGCCAGAATGTGGGAGCGAAGAAAATCAGCCGTATCGATAAGATTCTAACCAGGGGCGAACTTTGCGTCATCGGAGTAGGCCTGGCTATGGGCGTCCTCTTTGTTGTATTCGGAAGGCCCCTTCTGTCTATTTATTCCACCAGCCAGGCGGTAATCGACGCCGGTATGCAGCGTCTTGTGGTTATCGGTCTGACCTATTTCCTATGCGGAGCCATGGACGTTATGGTGGGCGCCCTGCGGGGTATGGGGTATTCTGTGATTCCGATGCTGGTCTCTCTGGTAGGAGTGTGCGGTCTGCGTATCCTGTGGCTTGTAACGCTGTTCCGCATTCCTCAGTTCCACACCGTAACCATGCTTTTCGTCACCTATCCGGTAACCTGGAGCGTAACCCTTGCGGCCCATATCGTTACCTTTATCATTGTCCGCAAAAAGCTGCGGGAAAGAGCGGTGGCCCGTCAGCTGTAAAAGGCGGCCGCCTTTAATAGAGAAGAAATGTGAATCCTCCGGCGCAGATATGCTTATCTGCCGGAGGATTTCTGTATATGAGAGAACAAAATACATAAAAAATACATTTTCTTGTAAATTATGAAAGACTATGATATAATATAACTCGCTTTTCTGTTTTAAAGCAAAGCAATGCATATTTGATTTAGATTAGGAAAAAAGGAGAATCAGTGATGGGAAATTTCATAGACTCATTGGTTGCTGTTACAGGAGATATCAGCGATTGGCTTTACAGTAACCTGCTGTTTTGGGTGTTAATTGTTGTAGGCATCTTTTTTACTCTGCGCACCGGATTTGTGCAGATTAGACTGTTTCCTGAAGGAATCAGAGTTTTGACAGAAAAGAGTCATGACGGAGGGATTTCATCTTTTCAGGCGCTGATGATTGCCACCGCCTCCAGAGTGGGAACCGGCAACATTGCCGGAATTGCCACAGCCATTGTTTCCGGCGGACCGGGCGCGGTATTCTGGATGTGGATTATGGCTATTATCGGCGGTGCGTCCGCCTTTGTAGAGTCTACTCTGGCGCAGATTTATAAGCGCAAGGACGGAGAAATCTTTAAGGGAGGCCCTGCCTATTATATAGAGCGGGCCATGAACGCCAGATGGCTTGGTATTATCTTTGCGATTATGCTGATTCTGACCTTCGCCTTTGGCTTTAACGGACTGCAGGCGTACAACATCGCTTCTTCCCTGGAGCACTACGCAGGGGATAACTATGCTACGGCAGCCATGGTTACGGGCGTTGTTCTTGCCGCAATCTCGGCATTTCTGTTTTTCGGCGGCGCACATAAAATCAGCGTGGTATCTTCCGTTATCGTGCCGGTCATGGCTGCAGTGTACATCCTCATCGGCTTAATTATCACCTTTGCGCATATTGGGGAGATTCCTGCTATTTTCGGCATGATTTTCAGAGAAGCCTTTGACTTCGAAGCAATTTTCGGCGGTTTTGCAGGGTCCTGTATGGTATGGGGCGTAAAGAGGGGCCTTTTCAGCAACGAAGCCGGTATGGGTTCCGCTCCTAATGCGGCTGCTGCTGCCGATGTAAGCCACCCGGTTAAGCAGGGTCTGGTACAGGTTATCTCTGTTTTCATCGACACCATTATCATCTGCTCTACCACAGTGTTTATCGTGCTGTGCACGGGCAAATATACGGTAGGCGGTACGCTGGACGGTATTCCTCTCGTACAGGAATCCGTAAAATCCATGTTCGGTGAAGTGGGCGTAGGGATTATCACAGTATCGGTTGCCCTGTTTGCCTTTACATCCCTCATCGGAAATTATTTCTATGCTGAGTTCAATGTAAAGTTTATCAGCGAAAACAAGGTCTTCATGACAGTTTTCAGGCTTTTGGCGGTGGTCATGGTATTTATCGGCGCCAATTCAGATCTGAAGCTGGCCTGGAATATGGCCGATATTCTGATGGGCGGCATGGCCCTTGTAAACATCATCGCTCTGTTCTGCCTGGGAGGCATTGCAGTGAAAGCCATGAACGATTACATCGACCAGAAAAAAGAGGGAAAGAATCCTGTGTTCAAGGCTGCCAATATCGGTCTGCATAATACGGATGTCTGGAAATAAAAGAATTACCGGAAGGGGCTACCTGCGTTAACTGTTTTTTCGTTAACGCAGGTAGCTTTTTTTCTATTTTCTTTCTAAATGGAAAATGAAAGTTAACCTCAATAACCAGAAAACCAAAAAACATGTATAACTCTTTTCCTCGCTCCAAGGTGACAGTTATACACGTTTTATTATTTTCACTGAACTTATGTATAAATTGCACCAATTGGTGGGCTGTTCTGCCCCTTTCGTGCCCATTTATATGCAAGTTTACTGCGTCTGCTGTATTCTGATTGGCTTCGAGTTATACATATTTTCATCAAAACCTGGGAGTTATGTATAATTGCGGTGATTTTTTTATACATATATTTGAAATTTACAGGCAAAAAGGTTAACTCCTCACCAACCTTCATTCTTGTCTTGCATTGGAACGGCAGGAGGCATATAATAGTGCGGGAAGATTTTTTCAAGAAGAGGCAAAAATATGGATAAGAAAAAAGGTTACCTTTGTATATTCGTGACAACGATTTTGTTCAGCTCTATGGAAATTGTGCTGAAGCTGTCAGCCGGAGAGTTTAATCCTGTTCAGATTACCATGGAACGGTTTTTGGTTGGCGGCCTGCTGCTGATTCCCTTTGCAGTATCGGCGCTCCGCAAGCGGAACCGGAAACTTGCAGCATCTGATTTCAAGTGGTTTGTGCTGCTGGGATTTGTGGGGGTTCTCGCCAGCATGACGTTCTACCAGCTTTCTATTTTACATATAGAGGCGTCCAGGGTGGCCGTGCTGTTCAGCAGCAACCCTCTCTTTGTGGCCGTCTTTGCGGTTCTTCTGCTGAAAGAACCGATGTACAAACATAAGGCCGCCGCAATTATAGGAGAACTGCTGGGCGTGGTCTTTATTGTGCAGCCTTGGCAGAAAGGCCTGAACGTCACCGGCGTAGCCATGGCGCTGACTGCAGGACTTCTTTTCGCACTGTACAGCGTACTTGGGAAAGAAGAAAGCCGGAAACTGGGCGGCGTCACCCTGACCTGCGGCAGCTTTCTCTTTGGAAGCATAGAGATGATGGCGCTGGCAGGTCTGAGCCACGTGGATGGAGTTGCAAGCTATTTGCAGGGTCACGGGCTGAGCACCTTTGCCAATATTCCTTTTATAGAGGGCTTCAACTGGACCAGCCTGGGGCATTTTCTGTATGTGGCGGTCTTTGTGACCGGTGTGGGATACGCCCTGTACTTCGTGGCGATGGAATATGTATCGGCACAGGAAGTTTCCATGGTGTTTTTCTTTAAACCGGTGCTGGCATCTGTGGCGGCAGCCGTGATTTTGGGAGACGAAATTCCTCTGCCGATGATGATAGGAATTGGTCTGATTCTGACCGGGTCCTTTATTTCCATGTACGGAGACCGAAGGCTGGAAGCCGCAGTAACGATAACGGAGGGAAACAGATGAGTATCTTTAATGAAAAAACAGCGTTGATTATCATCGACATGCAGAAAGCTTTTGTAGAGCCCGGGGCTGCTCACTGCATTGCGGGAGCTAAGGCTACAGTGCCGGCCTGCGCGGAAACCGTCAAAGAAGCCAGAGCTGCAGGCTCGCCGGTTTTCTGGGTAAAACGTCAATATCTGCCTGACGGCAGCGATGTGGAATTTACCAGGAGAGAGGCCTGGCTGAAGGGCGGCAGAACCATGGCTCCCGGTTCCACCGGCATAAACAGTGAAGAGCTGGCAGAGGGCCTTTCCGCAGAGCCCGGGGACTATCATATCATCAAACCTCGGTGGAGTGGCTTTTTTCAGACTAAGCTGGATATGATGCTGCGCCGTCTGAAGGTGGATACAGTGGTGCTGATTGGAACCACCACCCCAAACTGCGTCCGCACCACTTGCTATGACGCAATCGCTTTGGACTACGAGACGGTGATTATTGAGAGGTGCTGTTCTTCTCAGACTGAAGAAATCCAGAAAGCCAATATGCTGGATATGGAGCGCATCGGGGCTAAAATTATCTGGTAAAAGTGCGGTTTTTTTGTGAAAGCAGTTGGCAAAGGGCCCGCAAAGGTGTATAATGTCGGTAGAATTAGAGCAAGGGGAGCTTGCGGCAGCAGGCTGAGAGTAAGCTAATGCGCTTAGACCCGTAACCTGATTTGGATAATGCCAACGTAGGGAAATATGCTGAGAAACAATAAGCTGTGTATTTGCTGTATTTGGCAGATACACGGCTTTTATATTTTTGCAGCAGCTTCTACAGAGGAGAAAGGAAGAGAGAAAAGTGTTAAAAAAAATCTTTGACAATCTGAGGGCAAAGGGAGCTCTTGTGCACAACATCACTAACTACGTTACGGTCAACGATGTAGCCAACATTCTGCTGGCTTGCGGAGGCAGCCCTATCATGTCCGACGATATCGACGACGCGCCGGAAATCACCGCCATCTGCGGCGGACTCAACATCAATATCGGCACGTTGAATCACAGGACGATTCCGGCCATGTTTGCCGCCGGCAAAAAGGCCAGGGAATTGGGTCACAAAATTCTGCTGGACCCGGTAGGCGCGGGAGCAAGCAAGCTGAGAACGGAAACTGCTGTAAAGCTTATGGAGGAAGTAGGCTTTGATGTTATCAGAGGAAACATTTCTGAAATCAAGACCCTGGCAACGGGCAGCGGTACCACCAAAGGTGTAGACGCCGATGTGGCCGACGCGGTGACGGAGGAATCCCTTGATAAAGCCGTCGCCTTTGCGAAAGCTTTTGCGAAAGAGTCAGGCAGCATTGTGGCTGTTACCGGCGCCATCGACTTGGTAGCGGATGCAGACACCTGCTATGTGATAAGAAACGGAAGAGCGGAGATGGGGCTGATTACCGGAACCGGCTGCCAGCTTTCGGGCATGATGACCGCATTTCTGACGGCCAATCCCGGCCATGAGCTTGAGGCTGCCGCAGCCGCTGTATGCGCCATGGGACTTGCGGGAGAGATAGGCTGGGCCAATATGCAGCCCGGCGATGGAAATTCCACCTACAGGAACAGAATCATCGACGCAATCTACAATATGGACGGAGAACAGCTTGCGGAGGGAGCCCGCTATGAAATTAGATAAAGAAAGGCTGCTGCTTTACGCGGTTACTGACCGGCACTGGCTTGGAGAAGAGACCCTTGGCAGCCAGGTGGAAAAGGCCCTGCGGGGCGGCGCCACCTTTGTACAGCTGCGGGAAAAGACTTTGGACGAGGAGACTTTTCTTGCGGAAGCAAGAGAGATACAGGCTCTCTGCAGCCGGTATGCCGTGCCTTTTGTAATCAACGACAATGTGGGGATTGCGGTGGAAATCGGAGCCGACGGCGTTCACGTGGGACAAAATGACATGGAGGCCGGTGATGTGCGGGCCGCAATAGGACCGGACAAAATCCTGGGGGTTTCCGTCCAAACCGTGGAGCAGGCCCTTCTGGCCAGGGAAAGAGGAGCAGACTATCTGGGCGTAGGCGCCGTATTTCCTACAGGTTCTAAGGACGACGCTGTGGAGGTGAACCACGAGACGCTGCAGGCAATCTGTCGGGCTGTTGATATTCCGGTTATCGCCATCGGCGGGATTTCCCGGGAAAACGTGGGTGAACTTGCAGGAAACGGGCTTTGCGGAATCGCAGTTATCAGCGCGATTTTCGGCGCCGGTGATATTGAAGCTGCAACTCGCCAATTAAAAAAGCTGACGAAAGAGATGGTAGAAAAATAATGGCAATCAAAGGAGTCATTTTTGATGTGGACGGCGTGCTTCTGGACACCATGCACGTCTGGACTGACGCAGGGGCCAGGTATCTGGCCGGACTGGGAAAGGAAGCCGAACCCAGACTGGGAGATAAGCTTTTTACGATGACCGTGGATATGGGTGCGGTCTATCTGAAAGAGCATTACGGCCTGACGCAGTCTGTGCCGGAAATCACCAGGGGCGTCAACGGCGTGGTGGAGGATTACTATTACCACCATGCGGATTTCAAACCGGGCGCCAGAGAGCTTTTAGAAGAACTGAAGGCTGCGGGTATTCCTATGACCATTGCCAGTTCCACGGCCCGCCGGTACATTCTGGCCGCCATGGAAAGGCTTGGCTGCGCCGACTATTTTCAGGCGGTTCTCAGCTGTGTAGAATATGAGACCAGCAAATCGGAGCCGATGATTTTCTTTGAGGCGATGAAAGTGATGGGCACAAGTCCCGACGAAACCTGGCTCTTTGAGGACGGCCTGTACTCTGTCAAAACCGCCCGGGCGGCAGGCCTGAAAACCGTAGGCGTTTACGACGCAGTCAGCTCCCATGAGCAGGAGGAACTGCAGGCCTTGGCGGATATTTACGTGAAGTCTCTGACGGAATTTACATTGACAGAGGGCCAGCTTTAAGCCGGCTAAGGCTGAACAAAGTAAGTATAGAATAAGATATTGTAAAGCGGCTGACCGGGGGCACCACTTTCAGTCGCTATAGAAAAGTCAAGTGAGGTAAAAAATGAAAAAACACACAGCATTGACAATCGCAGGAAGCGATTCCTGCGGAGGCGCCGGCATTCAGGCAGATATTAAGACCATGACCGTCAATGGCGTATACGCCATGAGCGCGGTCACGGCTCTTACTGCCCAGAACACGACCGGCGTAACAGACATCATGGATGTGACGCCGGAATTTTTGGCGGCACAACTGGACGCAATCTTTACGGATATCGTTCCGGAGGCAGTAAAAATCGGCATGGTTTCCTCCAGAGAAATTATCAAAACCATTGCTGCCAAGCTGCGGGAATACGACGCGGAGAATATCGTTCTGGACCCTGTTATGGTGGCTACCAGCGGCGCGAAGCTGATTTCCGACGATGCGGTTTCGTCTCTGTGCCGGGAACTGATCCCCCTGGCAAAGGTCATCACACCAAACCTTCCCGAAGCAGAGGTCCTCTGCGGTCACACCATTGAAACCGCTTCCGATATGGAAAAGGCAGCGGCGGAAATTTATGAGAAATATGGCTGCTGCGTGCTGCTGAAAGGCGGACACCAGGTCAACGACGCCAACGATTTGCTCTATGACGGGAAGTCTGCAAGATGGTTCTGCGGTAAGCGGATTGACAACCCCAATACCCACGGAACCGGCTGCACCCTTTCCAGCGCCATTGCTGCAAATCTGGCCAAAGGCTATGAGCTGGAAGCAGCTGTGGAGAAGGGGAAAGCGTATATTTCCGGCGCCTTGAGCGCCATGCTGGACCTGGGAAAGGGCAGCGGCCCTATGGACCACGCCTTCTTCATTTCTTCGGAGGAAGGAGGCTGCGGCGATGAATAACAAGAGAACATCTGTATTTGCAAACAGTTTAATCTGGTTCGGCGCAGGGGTTTCCATTGCGGAAATTCTGACCGGAACGTATTTTGCGCCTTTAGGTCTTGCCAAAGGATTGCAGGCCATTTTTATCGGACATGTCATCGGCTGCGTCATGCTGTTTCTGGCCGGTTATATCGGCGCTCAGTCAAGGCGCAGTGCCATGGAAACGACGAAGATGAGTTTTGGCTTCAGAGGAGGACTGCTCTTTGCCTTCCTCAACGTGCTGCAGCTGGTAGGCTGGACCGCCATTATGATTTATGACGGGGCCCTTGCCGCAAACGGTGTTATGGATACCGGGGCATGGGTTTGGTGCATTGTCATCGGCGCGCTGATTATTCTCTGGATTTTAATTGGTATCACTAATCTGGGAAAAATCAATACAGTAGCTATGGCGGCTCTCTTTGTACTGACGCTGATTTTGTGCAAAGTTATCTTTTTCAGCGGCAACGGCGTAGTCACGGCAGAGGACGACAGCCTGTCCTTTGGCGCGGCAGTGGAGCTTGCTGTAGCCATGCCGCTGTCCTGGCTTCCTCTGATTAGCGATTATACCAGAGAAGCAGAAAAGCCTTTGGCCGCAACTTTGGCCAGCACAGTGGTATACGGTCTGGTAAGCTCATGGATGTACATAATCGGTATGGGCGCAGCTATTTTTACGGGAGAGTACGATATCGCGCAGATTATGGTAAAAGCGGGACTCGGCATTGCTGGACTTTTGATTGTAGTGTTCTCCACGGTAACCACTACCTTCCTGGACGCCTGGTCTGCGGGTATTTCCAGCGAATCCATCTTCTCAAAAGCAAACGGCAAATGGATTGCAGTGGGAGTGACCCTGATTGGTACGGTTTGCGCCATTTTGTTCCCGATGGATGACATTACAGGGTTCCTGTATCTCATCGGTTCCGTATTTGCGCCGATGATTGCCATACTTATCGCTGACTTCTTCATTTTGAAGAGAGATTCCATGAAGGAAGCCTTTAACTGGGCCAATCTGGCCGTTTGGGCAGTGGGCTTCGTGCTGTATCGGTACTTGATGACCGTAGACATTCCGTGCGGTAATACCCTGCCGGATATGCTGGTAACCCTGGTACTGGCAGTAATTGCAGGCAAGGTAATGAAGAAACAGCATAATTAAGAGGCGGTCAATAGAGTTTGGCTCCCTCACTGCAAAGCGGCAAAAATTAACTTCCGGGGTATTCACAACGGAGTAAAAAGTGTTATAATAACTCTGTATGATTTTACGGCGGGTCGTCAGTCCGGCTGAGAAAGGGCCGGTTTGCCGGCTTCGCCGCAATTTTTGTGTTTCTCGGAGGCATTATGAATAAGTTATTGAATTTTGAATACGCATGTATTCAAGGTACGTATTGGATGGTCTACAGCATCGTAAGCAGCTTCGCCTCGGTGTTTTTGCTGAGCCGAAACTATTCCAATACAGAAATCGGCATTATCTTAGCGGTGGCCAACGTGGTGGCGGTAATCCTGCAGCCCTTGGCGGCTGATTTGGCAGATAGGTCCAAACGTTTTACTGTCATTGGCCTAAGCCAGATTATGACGATTATTATGATGGTGATGACCGTAGGGCTTTTCTCGCTGCAGGGAAAGTCTCTGGGATTGGCAGTGATTTTCGTACTGCTCATCGCGTGGCATACGGCTCTGCAGCCTCTTATCAATTCTCTGAATTTTAAGCTGCAGGAAAGCGGCGTACATATCAACTTCGGCGTCGCCAGGAGTATGGGCTCTCTGGCTTATTCCATCCTGACGGCCATTCTGGGTACTCTGGTAGAAAACTATGGCGTACAGACCTTACCTGTCAGCGGAGAAATTGTAATGCTGATGCTGCTGTTCAGCCTGTTTCTGACAAGAAAACAGTACCTGAAAGTTAGAGCGGTCAACGCCGAAAAGGGTCTGATTGAAACAAAGAACAGGGAAGAAGACTCGGAAGAGATTACATTGACGGATTTTATCCGCAGAAACAAGGTGTTTTTCGCCATCAACATCGGCGTTGTGGGTGTATATTTCAGCAATTCGGTGCTGAACAACTATATGATGCAGATTGTAGCCGATGTAGGAGGCGACAGTGAGGATATGGGAAGGGTTCTGGCCGTAATGGCATTCCTTGAGATTCCGACTATGGTCTGCTTCGACGCACTTCGCAAAAGATTTTCATGTCAGCTGATGCTGAAAGTGGCGGCAGTAGGCTTTACTGCAAAGATTTTTATGTGCTATATGGCAACCTCCGTCACCATGATTTTTGCGGCTCATCTGCTGCAGCTGGTATCGTTTGCTCTGTTTCTGCCCGCTATGGTTCACTTCATTGACGAAATTATGAGCAAGGGCGAGGCAGTTAAGGGTCAGGCCCTGTACACGATGATGATAACGGTTACTACTATTTTTTCCAGCCTGGTGGGCGGCGCCATTCTTGATTTCAGCGGGGCTAAGATGCTGACCCTGGTAGCTACAGTGGCGACGGCAATAGGCGCGGTAATTATCATTGCCACGGTAGATAAGGTGAAAAGATAAAGAATTGAAATGAAAACACGCAAATGTTCCGGCGGAACTCTGCGTGTTTTTTTGAGGCCTGAGGCAGGAAACAAAATCTCCCATATAATTTCATATTGCCGACACTATAAATTTGTCGAATTTTGTGGTATGATAAAAAGTAACTTGAAAATCCATAGGAGGCGAAAGCTTATGAATCTGCAGAAAACGGCAGAAGCTTTGGAGGCAAAAGGGTATGGGGTTTCCGTATTTAGGACGGCAGAAGAGGCTGCAGGCTACCTGAATCGTGAAATCGACGGAACCACCGTGGGTATTGGCGGCTCCGTGACCTTGGACCAGATGGGCGTATATGAATCCCTGTCCGCACACAATCAGGTTTACTGGCACTGGCGGCCGGAGGAAGGCACCGAGGCCGAAGGACTGCGCAGGCAGGCTGCCGGCGCGGACATCTATCTGACCTCTGTTAACGGACTCAGCGAAACCGGAGAGATGGTAAACATAGACGGTTCCGGAAATCGTCTGGCGTCTACCCTTTACGGACATAAGAAGGTATACTTCGTGATAGGCTCCAACAAAATTGAGCCGGATTTGACCGAGACTATTTACAGGGTCCGCAATGTGGCGTCGCCGAAAAATGCGCAGCGTTTAGGTTGTAAGACGCCCTGTGCTGCCACAGGGGACCGGTGCTACGACTGCAGAAGCGATGAGCGTATTTGCAGAGCCATGGTGATTCATTTTGAGAAAATGCTCTCCTGTGACATGGAGGTAGTCCTGGTAGAAGAAAGTTTGGGGTACTGATATGAAGCTGAACATTAGAAAAGCGCAGAAAGAGGACCTTGAGAGAATTGCAGCTATCGAAGAGCAGTGTTTTCCTCCGGAGGAGGCCGCCGACATGGAAAAATACCGGTGGCGCCTTGCAAACTATCCCGATTACTTTATCGTGGGGGAAACGGAGAAAGAGATAGCAGCCGTAATCTGCATGATTCCTATGGCTGCGCAGGTCATTACTGACGAGATTTTTGAAATGGAGAAAGTGCCGGCAGGCGCCACTGCGGCGGTGCTGACCGTAATGACCGGAAAGAACTACAGGCGGCAGGGTCTGGCGGAGCAGATGCTGACTGCGGCGATAGATGTCTGCAGAAGCCTTTCTATGAAATTCATGGCCCTTACCTGTAAAGAACACCTGATTCATTATTACGCCAAGTTCGGTTTTGAGAAGCTTGGCGTATCCCAGTCGGTTCACGGCGGGGCAGTCTGGTATGACATGGTGAAGCAGTTAGATGAATAGAATTTAAAATAAAAAGAAAGGAAAGATTTATGAAGACAAAACAGACCATCGGACTGATTGTTGCGGTAGTCCTGTTTATCGTTACCGGTGTTGCCAGTGTGATAACCAACACCGTTTCCGAAAGCATTTTTGACAAAGTGACAGAAGAGGTTCTCTCCGAAGGGGTAACCTTTGCGCCGCCTTCGGGGGATTATATCGCGGTTGTGGATATTGTGGGAACCATACAGCAGCAGTCCGGCGACACATTGTACAGCTCTGAGGAATACAGACATACCACTACCATGAGCTACATAGACAGTCTGATAAACGATGATAACAATCAGGGAATGCTGCTTTATGTGGATTCACCAGGAGGCACCGTGTATGAGTCCCAGGAAATGTACGATAAAATCATGGAATACAAGAAGGCTACCGGTCGGCCGGTATATGCGTATATGGCCCATTACGGCGCTTCCGGCGCTTACATGATTTCCATGGCGGCCGATGAGATTTATGCCAATCAAAATGCCGTAACCGGTTCCATCGGCGTCATTATGAGCGGGTATGATTTGAGCGGGCTTTATAAAAAGCTGGGAATCGAAAACATCAACATTACCAGCGGAGCCAATAAGGCTACCACTTTCAGCGACGAGCAGATGGAAATTTATCAGAAGCAGGTCGATGAATATTATGAGGTATTTGTCTCTATTGTAGCTGAGGGAAGAAACATGTCTGTCAAAGAGGTGAAGAAACTGGCAGACGGCAGAACTTATACGGCCAAGCAGGCTGTGGAAAACGGTCTGATAGACAAGACCGCCTCCTACGAGGACGCCAAAGAAATGATTGGAAGAGCTATCGGAACTGACAGCTATTATGAGCTGAAGAGCAGCACAAGCTTATGGAGCTCTTTCTTTTCAAAGGTGGAGAGTATTGTACCTAAATCCGACAGCCAGATACTGAAGGAAACCGCTGAAGAATTTGAAAGCGGGGTGTTTATGTATTATGCGCAGTTATAATTGGGCAGAGGGCAGCACCGCCGAAGTCGGGGCTGTTTCGGACATTCAGGTTTACGCAGGATTTTGGGCCAGAACTGCCGCCTACGTTATCGACGGGTTTATCGTCTTCGCAGGGCAGCTGGTATTTCGCTTTCTGCTGTTTCTGACTTTTGGACTTTTCTGGAATAATAATCCGCTGGATGGGTCTTTTCTCTTTCAGTATTCCTTTAAGGACGCTTTGCTTTACGGAGTCGGCGCAATCTACTTTGTGTTGTGTACTTATTATGCAGGGGCGACTCTGGGGAAAAAGGCCATGAATCTGAAGGTAGTAAGCAGGGATGGAGAACGGCTTACATTCCTCAATGTACTTTACAGAGAAACCGTGGGCAGGTTTTTATCCGCATTTGTTCTATGCATCGGATATATTCTGGTGGGAGTCACCAACGAAAAGACAGGTCTGCACGATATTCTCTGCGATACCAGAGTTGTTTATGCAAAGAAAATCCCCACCTACATCAACGGAGATATCAACAAGCGGTATAAGCGGTACGAGCAGCCTCAGCGCACAGGCGGTGAGCAAGCCGGCCCATGGAAGACCATAGACAAAAAGCAGGAAGAACCGGAGCCGCCGGTGCCGCCGGTACCTCCGGTACCGTCAGACGACAAATCCGGCGAGAAGCCGCGGCCCTATTACAGACAGCCTGACGACATCTATGACAGGTATAGACATGTGGACCCGAAGAAGAATGAAAAAGAATGATGAAGCCGAAGACTCCGTCTGCTCAGCAGGCGGAGTTCTTAATATGGGCCGCCGGGCCTGCACTTTCTTCCCCTGCCTCGGAGTGTTCTGCAGTTTTACCGGCACCTTGCCGTCCAGGCTTTTCCCACGGCGTTAGTTTCATTTTGCCTCCCTTTAAATCTTAAAAATTCTTAATTCATATAAGTTTTACTATATTTTTTGCCGGAAAAGAGCTAAAATAAAGAAGGGGAAAGGGAGAAAGGATAATTTATGGAATCATACAAGATTTTAATCGTCGATGACGACCCCAATATCAGAGAGGTCTTATCTGTGCTTTTGGGAAGCGAAGGATATTCGGTGCAGCAGGCGGAGAACGGAGAGACCGCTCTGGAAATTGTAAACGGAGGCCGCCCGCTGGATTTAGTAATTTTGGATATTATGATGCCTGGCCTTTCCGGTGTGGAGGTTTGTACCAAAATCAGAGAGACTTCATCGGTGCCGGTGCTGTTTCTGACAGCCAAGTCCCAAGACCAGGACAAGATTGAAGCCTATAACCAGGGTGGAGACGATTATCTGGTAAAACCTTTTTCACAGACAGAACTTCTGATGAAGGTGAAATCCCTGCTGCGCAGGTATAAGGAATACTATGACAAGTTTCCTCCTAAAGTTGCGGAAACCATCGGCGGCAATATCGCCATCGACAGCAAGACCAGAACCGCTCTGAAAAACGGTAAGAAAATTTCTCTAACCGATAAGGAATACGATATTTTGCGGTACTTTATGGAACACCGCGGTGAAATTGTAGAGAATAAAGACCTTTACGAAGGCGTCTGGGGGGAGAAATACCTGCCCTCCGCCGGCAATACAATTATGGTTCACGTGCTGAACTTGAGAAAGAAACTAGAAGAAGATGTGAACAAGCCGAAGATTATTAAAACTGTTTGGGGAAAGGGGTATAAGGTTGAGTAAACGCAAGAAGTTTGTTCCCCTGAGTTTCAAGATGACGGCCGCCATTGTGGCCGGCATCTTTTTGGCTGTCTGCACCTATGTTGCCTGCCTGTGGCTGACCGATTATGTTACCAGGGTCAGCTTTACCAGTGAAGAGGCTGTGAAGAAAAATGTCGGGGAGGCCTATGAGAGCCTCCAGAAGTTCATTGACCGCCGAGATGTGAAGGCCACCGATTCGGACAAGCTGAAAAAGTGGGTAGAAGAGTACGAGGATGTATATCTGTATATCTGGGATAACAATAATACGTATATCTTTGAGGCCGGATGGTATGCGACCGGCGCTGAGGCAGATTCTCCCGACGAGGATTTGACCTTGGGCGTGAATCTGCAGATAGAGGACAACAGCGGGCGCATTGACAGGTCTGCTTTTACCGAGGACGTTCAGAATCGAATTGTAAAGTTCGCGGACAGAGAATATTATGTCTTTATCGATGTATATAAACAGGTGCACTGGCAGCAGGGTATGAGCATTGCGTCCATTATCCTCAGCTTTTTTGTGCTGTTGACGGTTCTGCTGGTGTATCACAACCATGTGGTGAAACGGATTATGGCTCTGGCCGCCGATGTAGGCAGGGTAAAGGACGGCGATTTGGAGTACAGTATTGAAGGTACCAGAAATGACGAAATCGGACTGCTGGCTGACAGCGTCGATGAAATGAGAGACTCCATTCTGGAAAAGCACCGCAGCGAAAAGGAGGCATGGGAAGCCAACAATCAGCTCATTACATCCATGTCCCACGATATCAGAACGCCTCTGACTTCCATGATTGGCTACCTGGATATTATAGAAGGAAAGAAATACGAAAGTCAGGCTGACCTGGACCGGTACATATCTTCCTGCAGGGAGAAGGCTTTTCAGCTGAAAGACTTATCTGACAAGCTGTTTCAGTATTTCCTGGTCTTCGGCAAAAAAGAGTCGGATCAGGAGCTGGAACTTATGGACGCCAACATCCTGTTTCAGCAGCTGCTGCAGGAACACTGTGCGGAAATTATCAGCTATGGATATAAGGTGGAATTTTATTTCAATATTCCGGAAGTTACCGTGCAGGTTGAAATCTCCAGTTTGCAGCGACTTTTTGACAATATCTTTTCAAACATTATGAAGTATGCGGATAAGCGAGAGGTGGTCTGCATTTACGCGGAGGCGGAAAACGGGCAGATTAAGATTCTGGCTATCAACGGTATGCCGGAGGAGGCCAAGAAGGTGGAAAGCACCAGAATCGGCCTTCTGACCTGCGAAAAAATCTGCAGCGACTTGGGCGGAGAGTTTTCCTACGATGAACAGGACAGAATGTTTACCGTTAGAATTTTACTGCCAATAAAAGAAACGGAGGCAGAAGAAGAGCCTTCTTCGGAGAGCCCTGAGAAGGGGGAGGAGACGGCAGAATCCCATGGGCTGCAGTCAGAGGAAAGTGAAACAACCGATGAAGAATCGGTAAAGTAAATAAGTTTAACCAAAAGAGACGCGTCTTCCTCTCTCGAGCAAAGAACGCGTCTCGGTTTTTTATAGCGTAGGAAATATCGACTGCTTGATTCCGTTCTGCACACTTTTCTTATACCTGATTTACGTAGTTTTTATCGAAGTTTATGATGACAAAATAGTTTTCGTTTTCAGCCTTTATGGCCTGATTGAAGGCTTCGTAGATTTCTTTGGAAGACATTTTGCAGCCGGGATTTATTACCACGTCGAAGATGATATTGGTATGGGTAGGGCCGGTTACTGCCCGCAGGTCATGTATGTTGGACACGCCCTCAAGTTGTGACAGAACCTGACTTGTAATTTCAGCCATTCGAGAGACTATCGGGTCGTCGACTTTAATCGGGTCCATGTGGGCCGTCAACATCAGGCGAAACTTCTGGGAAATCTGTCTTTCGATGTTATCCACCATGTCATGGCTTTCCATCAAATCCCCGTTGGCGTCTACTTCAATGTGGATAGAGGCGAAAATCTTTCCCGGTCCGTAATTGTGTACGACCAAGTCGTGGATGCCGAGAACGCCGTCAAAGGACATGACGTTTTGGGCGATGGCTTCTACCAGCTCGGGGTCAGGGGCTTCTCCCAGCAGAGGACTGACTGTCTCTTTGATTAGTCCGATGCCTGACCAGATAATAAAGAGCGCTACGAGGACTCCCATATAGCCGTCAATCTGCAAACCGCTGAATCTGCCCACGATGATGCTGCAAAGGACTGCAGCTGTGGCGATAACGTCGTTTCTGCTGTCCGCGCCGGTGGCGGCCAGGGCTACGGAGTTGATTTTCTTACCGACTTTGATATTGAACAGAGCCTGCCATATTTTCAGCAGGATTGCAAGCACTAAAACGATGACCACGGACCAGCTGAATTCCAGGGGGGAAGGATGAAGAATCTTATCCACGGAAGACTTTGCCAGTTCTACTCCGACCACTACGATTAGTACGGAAACTATCATGCCGGTGATGTACTCGATTCTGGCGTGGCCGTAGGGATGCTCTTCGTCCTCCGGCATGGAAGCCAGCTTGAATCCGGCCAGGGTAATTATCGAAGAAGACGCGTCGGCCAGGTTGTTGATACCGTCGGCAATAATGGCGATGCTGCCGGAAAAAATACCAGTCAGAAGCTTGGCGATACAGAGTATGGCGTTGGAGACGATGCCTACGGCGCCGGCCAGTTTTCCATAGCTTTCTCTGACCTGAGGGTCTTTCGTATTTTCAAAGTTTTTAATGAAGGTTTTACAAAGGAAATCCGTCATCTTATTGTTCCTCTTCCTGGGCCATGGCGGCTTCTACAGCTTTTACCAGCTGGTCCGGACAGGAGGTGGACTTGAAGCCGCATTTGATGCCGGAAAGCTTTTCTTTCAGCTGGTCTACGGACATGCCGGAAACCAGCGCGCTGATACCCTGCAGATTTCCGTTGCAGCCGCCGTGGAAAACTGCGTCTTTCAGCACGCCGTCTTCAATTTCCACATCGATGTAGCTGGAACAGGTGCCCTGGGTCTTATATCTGTATAACATGTTTTCAAATCTCCTTTCTGAATTGTGTTTTTCTCAAATACCAACAGTATAACATAAAAGGCAGAAAATATGAATAAAAAATAATTGAACAGAAGCCTTTCAGCGTTGTATAATAGAAAAGGAATTCAGAAATATTTGGGATAGTTTTAGATTTGAGAGGAGGTTATTATGGGAGACAAAGAAATTCCAAGAATCAGCGGTACGCTGAGAGCAAAGTATTTACAAGTGCCGGAGGTTATCTGGCAGGCTAAAGGTATTGTAATCATGGGGCGCCGGCTGAAGTCCGTGCTTTTTTCAACGGACATTGCAATCATCAGAAACTGCAACGCAGATGGTATTTTGGCGGTATATCCTTTTACGCCGCAGCAGATTATTTCCGACGCAATTATCAACGCCTCTTCTGTGCCGGTGCTTGCCGGCATCGGCGGCGGAACGACCCAGGGAACGCGGGCCGCACTGATGGCCAAAGACGCTGAAGCCCAGGGAGCCTACGGCGTTGTTGTAAACGCTCCTATGACCAATGATAACATCAAGTTAATCGATAAGATAATCGATATTCCAATCATTGCCACCGTAGTCAGCGATAAGACAGACATTGACGCCCGCATCAGAGCGGGAGTGGATATCCTCAATGTTTCCGCCGCGGCAAAGACGCCGGAGCTTGTACGCCATATCAGGGCGGATTTTCCGAAGGTGCCTATTATTGCTACAGGCGGGCCGACGGACGATACTATTTTGGAGACTATAAGGGCGGGGGCCAACACCATCAGCTATACGCCGCCTACTTCAGCGGAAATCTTTGCCGAAATGATGATTCGTTATCGCGAAATGGCAGAGGAAAAGCCGGAGGAACACAAGCGTCCTGAAGGGGACCAGGACCTCTTTGAATTGCTGCAGCTGATGTAGATTAGATTCATCCTGTGGGATTTGGGAACAAAGCGGCAACGGAACTTTTCGGGCTGCGGCGCCGACGGATTGGATATAAATCCGGCGGCGCAGGCAGCCTTTTTGATGAGGCACCCCTTCTTAAGGAACATCCTAGGCGGAAACGGTTGGGCTGGAAAAAAGAAGAACCAAAAATAATGAAAAAACTTGTTGACATTCACCTGCAAGAGTGGTATTATATCAAATGTGCCAATGAGCACAGAACTTAATAATGTGCATCCTTAGCTCAGCTGGCAGAGCACCTGACTCTTAATCAGGGTGTCCAGGGTTCGAACCCCTGAGGGTGTACCAATAACAAAAAACGATATCCATTTGGGTATCGTTTTTTCGTCGTTTGAAACCTTGGGAAGGGGATTGACCGTGAAATGAGCCGGTCTGGTGGATTTTTCTCTGCAGAACTTTACTTTTGCATGTGATTTGGGTATAATGAATATATCAAGAATTCTTTAGTTCTAAAGAATAGAAAGGGTGATATTATGAATTTAGCGAAACTCTCTGCCAATGGCCAGATTACCGTGCCGATTGAGATTCGCAAACTGCTTGGATTGAAATCCGGAGATAAAATCCTATTCTTCCAAAAGGCGGATGGGGAAATCGTGGTAAGAAATGCTTCGACACAGGCGATTTACAAAGCCCAGATGGCCTTTGCCGGTGCCGCAGAGCAGATGGGCATAGATGAGGATGATGTACAGGCGCTTGTGAATGAGGTTCGCTACGGAAAGGGGATTTAACATGAGGATATTGGTTGATACAAATGTCCTGTTTTCGTCGTTGCTTTTCCCACGCTCTAAACCAGCACAAGCCTTATTATATGTGGCGCAGAATCATGAAATCGTTTTGTGTGACAGGAACATTGCCGAATTGCGTGAGATTTTACATCGCAAAGCACCAAAGCTGTTGCCTGATGCGGAGGTCTTACTCGCTGAAATGTCATACGAGCTGATACCGGCAGTGGATTATGCCGAAAAACTTATCCGTGATGCAAAGGATCAGCCGATATTAAATGCGGCAATTGTATCTGATGTCGATATTATTTTAACAGGGGATAAGGATTTTCTCTGTCTTGATATGGAGCATCCTAAATGTATGACGGTCGCACAGTTTTTAGAAAATGAAAGAATACTAGGATAAAACCGCAGGTGTCTGCGGTTTTATCTTGCTCTGGATAGCTTTAAAGGCCGGTCTTCAGTAAACTTACTCTGAAAAAGGGCGCAACCGTGAAATGAGCCGGTCCGAATCATCACTGAAATCCCGCAGAGCGGATTATTAACCACCCTGCGGGATGTTTTTATAGAAAACAGGGGGGTATCCTGCTGATTATGAGATGAGAAAACAGCAATTTTTTACAGATTTATGTAGAAAATGTATATAATTTCCATATTTCAACCCTAAAAGATGAACGAAAAGTTCATGGCAGTCGCCCTCAACTGATGTTTTTGCCTTTCCTCCCGGCAAAACCACGTAAAAACGTCCCGCAGAAGCGCTGACAAAACTTATGCGGGATTTGAAGCCGGGAATTTTAGGCGCATATACCCCCACCCCCTATATTCCATGATGAACGGGGACATACAAGTAGCAGGTGAGCGACCCCTTTAAGAGCAAGAACTGGTGCTGTAATCTCTTGATAATCTCCCGGCGACAGCATATAATAGAGTCAACTGAAGAATAGAGGGAGGCAGCTATGATTTATCTGAACAACATAGAAAAAACCATACATAAACCGGCGGCGACCAGTTTGGACCCTATTGCACCGGACAGGGTCAAGGAACTGGCTGCAAGACTCTTCAACGTGAAGAAGCCGGAGAATATTTATTTGACCGCAGGCGGCGGCCAGGCTATGGAGGCGGCTCTTCGTAGCTACGTGGAAGAGGGCAGCTGCGTCATCACTACCGATTTAGAGCAGGGGGATACATACAAAATACTGGAGCAGCTCAAGGCAAAAGTTACTTGCCTTGAATCAGATGCTTATTTCCGGCCTGCCTATGACAAGCTGGAAGAATTAATCGGTGAAGATACACAGGCAATCGTCTGTGCCCATGGCTGCAGTGCTACCGGAAATGTAGTAGATTTGGAGAGAATCTGCGCCATTGCAAGACGCCATAATATTCCGGTTATCGCAGACGGACGGCTGACCGCCGGCGCTGTGGATATCAACCTGGAAGCAATGGGGGCAGATGTTTTCTGTTTTACCGGAGAGAAGATGCTGATGGGACCGGAGGGAATCGGCGGCATTTGCCTGAAAGACAGCATGGACAGCGAAAAGCTGGAGAAGGTTCTGGCGGAATCAGCTGACAGAAAACTATGCAGCGACGCCCGGCAGACAGGCGTTTTCCCAAACCAGCTGGCAATTAACGCTTTCGCAGCGTCTCTGGAATTTATTTTAGACAGAGGTATTTACGGTGTTACAATGCTGCCTCACAGACTGGCAAAGAGATTTTTTGAATCTACTAAGGGCATGACGCCGGTAACAGTGCACGGTGATTACGGCTGCGGCGACCGGCTGCCGGTGGTATCAATTACGGCAAAGAACTTTACCGCAGAGGAAATAAAAGCATATATGAGAGAGCAGAGTATTCTCATCGATACGGAAAAGGGCATGGCCAGGTTCAGCTTTGGATATTTCAACGACCGTCCCCAGGTAAAAGAAACGGTTCAGCGGCTTTTGGATATGCTGGAAATCGATGACCCGTATCTACTGCCGTAACGGCTTTGTATACGGAAAACACAGCGAAGAAAATCGGTTGTATTCCATGTACTATTTTGCTATGATAATACAAAGAAAAATCAGACAAGAGAGGTAGTTCCCATGAAACCAAGACCAATTATCATTGATACCGATCCGGGGATTGACGACGCCGCTGCCATCGCCATCGCTATTTTAAACCCGAACCTTGATGTAAAACTAATCAGCACGGTGGGAGCCAATGTAGAGGTAGAAAAAACGACCGTGAATGCATTGCGTTTAGTTGAGTTTTTTAATGTGGATATTCCCGTGGCTAAAGGTTGCGGTGAGCCTTTGATGAGAAAGCTGGAGCCGTGTCCGGAAATCCACGGCGCAACAGGTATGGACGGCTATGATTTTCCGCCTGTCAAGAGAAAACCCGTGGAGAAGCATGCCGTGGAGGCCATGCGGGAAGTACTGATGAACAGCGAAGAAAAGATTACCCTGGTCGCTCTGGGTACTTACACCAATGTGGCGATTCTGTTCAGAATGTATCCGGAGGTAAAAGAGCATATCGAAGAAATTGTCGTTATGGGCGGCGGAATTACGGGCGGCAACACCAATTCCACTGCCGAATTCAACATTTACAATGACCCCCACGCCGCATCTATCGTATTTCAGTCGGGGCTGCCGATTACCATGCTGGGACTCAATGTGACCAACCAGTCCAGAATATACAGAGCAGCATGTGACAAAATGAACGCCTGCAACGAAACGGGGCACATGCTTTACTCCCTCTTTACCAGATATAAAGGAGGAGACCTGGACCAGGGCGCGGCAATTCACGATGCGGGCACCATGGCTTATCTCTTAAAGCCGGAGCTTTACAAGTGTGAAATGATGTCCATCGAAGTGGCCACAGAAGGTGTAGCGTCAGGTACCACCGTGGCCGACCCGAGAGCCGTAGCCAGAGGCGAGAAAACTCCTAATGTAAATGTCTGCACGGAGGTGGATGCCAAAGGCTTTGAAGCATGGTTTGTCGGAGAAATTTGTAAATAAGAGGTGGACGTATGAAAGTATTGAATTTTGGGTCCCTGAATTTGGATTATGTATATCAGGTGGACCACATGGTAGGACCCGGTGAAACTTTGGCCTCTGCCCAGCTGGATACTTTCAGCGGCGGGAAAGGTCTCAACCAATCTATCGCGCTGGCAAAAGCAGGGGCCCAGGTGTATCATGCCGGCTGTATCGGCGAAGACGGTCATATGCTGCGGCATGTGCTGGACAGCCAGGGTGTAAAGACCGACTATGTAAAAACCTTGCCCATGAAAACCGGCCACGCAATTATTCAGGTGGATAAATCCGGACAGAACTGTATTCTTCTGTATGGCGGGGCCAACCGTGCCGTCACCGAAGGATACATAGACGAGGTGTTGACCGATTTTGGAGCAGGAGATATTCTCCTTCTGCAAAATGAAATCAACCTGCTGGACTACATCATAGACAGGGCATACGAAAAAGGTATGACGATTATATTAAATCCGTCCCCTTACGATGAAAATCTTAAGGTCTGCGACTTCGGAAAAATTTCCTTTCTTCTCATCAACGAGGTGGAGGGATTTCAAATTACAGGGTCCTCAGAACCGGAGGAGATTTTGAAGACCCTGCGGCAAAGGTATCCCGCCGCAAAAATCGTCCTGACCCTGGGATGCCGGGGCTGCATATATCAGCACGGAACCCGGCAGCTTTATCAGGACGCCTATAAGGTAGAAGCCGTGGATACGACGGCGGCAGGAGATACTTTCACCGGATACTTTATCGCTTCAATTCTGGAAGGTATGGATGCGGCAGCCGGTCTTGACCTTGCGGCGAAAGCCTCTGCCATTGCAGTGACCAGACATGGCGCTGCGCCGTCCATTCCGCTGCGCAGTGAGGTTTTAGAATATCAGCTATGAAAAGAGAACTGGAATATTTCTATATTGGCGATTCCTTTGGCGGCAATCAGGACTGGTTTTTTAATCCGATGATGCACATTGGAGGCTGTGCGGCGCTGACGGCCTGCGATGTCTGTATCTATCTGGCGCTGCGAAAGGGAATGGGGCGTCTGTGTCCCTTCGACCCCGAAAGGTTAACCCGGAAGGAATATGTGAAATTCGGCAAAGTGATGAAGCCGTATCTAAGACCCAGAGCCCACGGTGTAAACCGGCTGGATATTTACACGGAGGGATTAGGCCGCTATTTGAAAGACGTGGGAGAAACAGGCCTTATTTTGGAAGAGTTCGACGGCCATGTACGGGCGGATGACGGCTGGGAAGCTGTAAAATCGTCATTAGACGATGGATTTCCTATTTCTTACCTGATGCTGCACCATCAGGATAAGGCCATTGAAGACTTTGTGTGGCACTGGTTTCTGCTGGTCGGATATGAAGAGGCCGGGAATCGCCGAAGGGTAAAGACCGCCACCTACGGGCAGGGCCTGTGGCTGGACTTCGATAATCTGTGGGATACGGGATTTGAGGAGAGAGGCGGCATGGTATTTTTCTCCCTATAATTTCAACGGAACAATTGAATAGATAGACGATGGCCGGGCCTGAGCCCGGCCTATTTTTTTGCCGTAATTTGGAATATACGACCGGTTATCCGAAAAAACGACCGTTCCGCCGAAAGAATTTGAAGTCTCTTTCGTAAGCCAGTATACTAAAGTTGTAGAGTAGTTGGTGAAATAGTTTTAAAATCTCTAAGAGGTGAACCTATGGAAAGTCGTCTGAAGAAAGGCATATATTTGCTCCTACTGCAAATCAGTATGATTGTGTTTACCCTCTGCCCTTCTGTTTTGTATTATGGAAATCTGACTATCAAAGGCTTGAGTACAACTCCTGTAATTGTAGAAGAACCTTCTGCTCCCAGGTACAGCGTTCCGCTATCTGATTCCTACGGAAGGAATGGACAGAGCTTAGACCAGTTTCTGAACAGGGAAGGGGTCTTAAAAGACCTGGTTGAAATCAATCATCAATTAAATCACTCTGAGAATTTTGCTTATTATCAGCTGACGGAGGCCTCGATTTATTATGAAGGTGATTATACCGGCAGAGCCTCCACCATCTGCGGAGGTGAGGAATACCGAAATCAGACGGATATCGAAACGGGGGAGTTGATTACTTCTTTAAATAGTATGGAAATCTCAGAAAGCTTGTCTGACCAGATACAGAAACGACTGAAGGCAGGAAGAAGCTTTTCTGAAGGCGACTTTTCTCTTACCTATGAGGACGTGATTCCTGTCATTTTGGGGAACGAATATAGAGAAACGTTATCTATAGGCGATAAGCTGAAATTGCGGTATTATCTTGATGAGATAGCAGTCGAGGTGGTAGGTTTCCTGGAGGAAGGCGCTATCATGAAGCTGCCCAGCTTTTACTCTGAAATAGACGGATATATGGTTTTGCCGGATATTAAAATTCCGAAAGAAAATTATGAGAAACAACGAAAAAATGACATCATCATGATGCTGGAAAAATGTGAGGGTTATTTAGGCCTTTACGGAACGGATGATTTTGCGCAAACGATAGAAGAACTGAAAAGTATCAGCGGGAAATATGACTTTGCAATTAATATTGACGCGATTCAGGCCACATTTTCCTATCTTGAAGAACAGGCAGAGGCTGAAGAGGCGGCGGAGACCAAAACCGGCAGCGATGCTGCAGGCAAAGAACAAAAAAAGGAGGAAATTATCAATATTGATAACAAACTTTCCCGGACTCAAAATACGCTGCTCTGGGTGTTTACAGGATTAAGCGGCGCTGGTATCTTGTGCTGCCTGAGAAGACTGCTGACAAGTGCGGGGCCTTGTCCTGAAAATATGAGAATGGTCGTATTCAAGACGAAGGCGGCAGCCTTGTTTACTTTCGGCATGATTGCTGCTTATGCTGTTTCCTATGCTGTATATAAAATCGTATTTACCTGCGTATACGGCAGCTTTCACGGCGGCGCCTCTTACCCTCAGAGCTGGGTTAGATTAGCTTTGCTGATTGTAATTGTTACCGGTAATATACTGCTCTGCCGAAGTATAGGAAGAAACACAGAGGACGGTGAGGAAAATGCTTGATATGATTTGGATGACAGTGCTTCAGGCATATCCCCTGTATCTGTATTCGCTGCCCTTTATTGTGATTGGACTGATGGTGATAAAGCTCCGCAGCAAGGCGAAAGGCAGATGCAGCATATATCTGGAAAGTCCTGCCTTTGTTATGCTGTGCGCCTCAATCCTGCTGACCTTGGCAGCCACCTGTTATGCGCCGGATTTTTTTACCCATTTTGATATCGAAAACCTGACAAAACTTAGGGATATTCACTTTGAACCGAAGAATTTCCTGGAGAACATATTGCTGGCCAGTCTGGCGGGCAGCTTTCATGGGACCGTAAACTGGATAGGAAATATCCTTTTATTTGTGCCTATCGGCTTTTTTGCCATGTGGCTTTACAGGAGAACGGAATACAAGAAAACCCGAATTGTTATATACTGCATGCTTTTTTCAATCTGCATAGAGACGCTTCAGCTGGGTTACGGCAGACTTGCCGATGTAATAGATGTCCTTTTAAACACCGCCGGAAGCTTTCTCGGCTGCTGGATATTTGTATATTTTATGGCCCTGACGGAAAATCTGAAAGGCCGTTATACTTGCGAGCGGTAAGGGAGGGGAAACCTTATGAAATTAACCAAAAGAGCAATGGCTGTGATTGCAGCGTTTCTTGTAATTGCATGTATAGGAGGGGCCGCGCTTTTCACTTCCAAACCGGCAGCTGCGGAAGATTTAGAAAGTGACAATTTAATGCAATACGCCAGTCTGCAAAAAGAAGGACTGTCAATGAAAGAAAAACTGGGAGAAGATACGCCGTATCCGGACCTTTATGTAATGGCGGAGGCGCTGGTTTCGCTGAAAGGAATGGATGCTGAGCAGGCAATGGGTCAGGCTGAAGAACGCTATACTGAGAAACAGGCTCTGGTATGGTATGCGCAGAAACAGGGCGTTAGAGTAACTTCAGAGGAAGTGGAAAAGCACATCGACGCATTGATTCGCCAGGCAAAAGGCGCCGAAAATTACGACGAGGTGAATGAAGCCTACAAGGCCGCCGGATTGACTTTGGAGGAACAGTATCGGCAGAACAGAACCTACTATGAAAAGGATTATATCATCAGCAAATTTTATGAAAAGTGGGCTGAAGAATTTTTTAAAGAGGAAATGGCTTCCGAAGAATCCATAGATTCGGCCTGGCAGCAGACCATTTCCCAAGTGACCGAAAGGTACAAAGCGTCTGCTGAATACAAAGGGCTGAAACCTGCGCTCCTTGCTTCTCGGCGGATATATGAAAAAGGCAGAGGAACCGATTTAAAACTGCTTCAAAAAGCCGACATCTTCGTTTCGGAAGTTGTAAAAGATTGATATGGGGCTACAGCAGGCCCAGACTTTTCAGCACGAAAAGCCATGTAGTCAGAGTAAAGGACAGGAAGAAGGTCGTCACCATGACGGCGCTGCTGGTGAGAGTGCCGTCGTGACCCATATTCTTTGCCATGACATAGCTGCTCACTGTGGTGGAAGAGCAGCACATGATGAGAATCGCTACCAGCTTGTCCCCTCTGAAACCCAGATAAACGGCGGCAGGAACGAAGAGGAGTCCCAGTCCCACCAGCTTGATGAAAGAGGCAAGACCGGCTGCGCCTGCGCTTTTCAGCGCTTTTTTTAAATCAAAGGCCGCGCCCATGGCAAGAATGCCCAGCGGTGTGGCAAGGCGGCCCACATTTTCCACGGCAGTTTCCAGAATCTGCGGCATGGGCAGCTGGAGAAGGCCCCAGAACAGGCCGAGAAAGACGCCCCAGATAATGTGATTGTGGAGTATGCCCTTACCGGCCTCGGCCAGAAGCCTCTTGTCCATAGGCGCCCTTTCCGGTTTGAAAAAAGCAAGGATGACTACGGCCATGACATTGTAAAGGGGCACGGAACCGATAATCATCAGAGGCCCCATGCCGGAGCTTCCATAAAGGCTTTGAATCATAGCAAGACCTAAAATCGCGGCGCTGCTTCTGAAGGCCGCCTGAATAAACTCCCCCTGGGAGGACTTGTCCGGAAGCAGAAAGGAAATCCCCGTAGTAATGGCGATGGACAGGGCCGTGGCAGTCAGACAGAACAGCACATAGCCGGTGTCCCACATCTGATAAAAATCCTCGCCGCACATATCGTGAAAAACCAGGACGGGCAGCGCGATTTTAAAGACGAAATTGTTGATTTTCTTTACAAAGGCTTCATCGAAGATACCTTGTTTCATAAACAGCATGCCCAGCAGAAGTAAAAGAAAAACAGGCATGGTGGCGTTTAAACAAAAAATTAAATTAGCTGACATGGTATTTCCTTTCAAAATAATCGTCTTACATTTTACGCCAAGTGCAGGCAAAGTGCAAGATTTTCCAATCATATTTTCGCCCCTGATGCAGACAATAAGCAGGACAAACAAAGGAGGGTGAAAAAATGGAAAAGAATAATAACAAAAATAACAACCAGAAGAACAATAAGCAGAAGAATCAGAAGAACCAGAAGAATTCCAACGAAAGAAACAACGCAGAAAGAAACGATTATTAATTGCCTTGACAGCAGAAAAGAGTCGGCTTTATTTTCTCTACACAGCAGAGCCCGGTAAAACCGGCTCTTTTTTGTTTGGAAAAAGACGAAAAAATGTCCATTAGGATTTGCTATTGACCTGGTTTTATTGTATAATATTATGAAGTATTATCAAAAGGAGAAAGCCATGAACGCTGTTGGAGAGTTTGGAAATTTTATAATTAAATATCAGAACCAAATCGAAGGCGCTCTTGCGGTGATTCTGGGCGCTGCGGTCATCATTCTGCTGATTAGAGCCGCTGCAAACGCCAGAAAGAAGCGGCAGCTTTTGTCGCAGATTAACGAGACTGTCTCGGAAATCAACTCGGCGGTGAACAGCCTGAACGAGAAAAAATCAGACGTCATTTACATAGATAACAGACAGGCAGGGGCAGAATCTGCTTCTGCGCCGGCTGTCAGCCAAGTATCCGAAGCGGCCCGGCAGGTTTCACAGACCTTGGAGCCGGCGGCGTCTCAGCCGGAAACGGCCGAAGCGAAAGAGGAGGAAGCGGTTCAGGCCGCAGCAGATACACAGTCTGAAGAAGAAAGCACTGCTTCGCAGACAGAAATCCCTAAAAAATATTTCAGCAGAGACTGCTGTATTTCAAAAAATGGGAAGACTTATACTTTAGAAGAACTGGAACGACAGATTAAAGAATAGATTTTTTTCAGGAGGCAGTTATGTATTGTAAAAATTGCGGAAAATCGCTGCGTGACGGCGACAAGTTCTGCAGCAACTGCGGCACCAAAGTGGAGGAAGAATTTGTGCCTGCTTTCAGGCAGGAGGAGCCCGTGCCGCAGGAACCGAAGATTTCACAGGAACGGCCGGCTGCGCAGAAGTCCGGCAGAAACTTTACCATTGAAAAGTTTGACTGGGATTTGGCAGGCTATCCCACTAGCCATAAAAAAACGGAAGATATCAACTTCAACTGGGACTCTGTGTTAGAAGAAAAACAGCGCAATGCTTTTTCGAGAGAAACAGAGCGCCCGTCCGAGGGGCAAGCGGAGAAAGCCGGCGTCTGGGATATCCCCGGAGCGCCTAGCGGGCGGGAGACGGATACCTTTGAAGAGGCTGCCGCCCAAAAGACGGAGAGCCCTTTGTTTTCAGACGAACCGTCTTTGGAGGACGCAATTTTTGCGGACATGGGTTCCCTGAGAACCGATGAGCCCACCAAGTTTGTAGAGCGGCCCCCGAGCAAATCCAAAACCATTGACAAGTTCTACACTTTTAATAAGAAAAACGAAGAATTTCAGGCCCTTTTGGACAGGGAGTACGAGAGAATCAAGAACGGACAGAGCCCATCCGAAGAGATTGCTGCGCCAGCGCCGAAAACAGACAGACATGAGGAATTTGACTGGACCCTTCCGGGAGACAGGGAGTTTTCCGATTTGCTGACAAAGCAGGAGGAGAAGAACGGCGCCCGGGAGGAATTTGAGGGATTTGTGCAAAAACCTGTTTATGTAGGCGTGGCTCTGGCAAAGACGCCGGAAGGGTATGTCCACGCTGAAGAACCGCAGAAGGGCGCACCGGAGGAAGCTTCAGGCATTTTACAGATGGAAAAAAGCGGAGCGAATCAGTCTGCGCCGGCGGAGGCTGCGGAAGGGGACAAGCCGCAGACTGAAGCCCGAAAGGAGGAGAAGGCCAACGAGGCGCCGGGGTTTCCCTGCAGCTCGGAAAGCCAGGAGTCGCGGGCAGAGCAGCAGTCAGACGAAGACGAAAAATCACGGCTTACTTTTGTCGATGTCTTTGCTGATGACGATGATGATTTTGAGGATAAGCCAAAGAAAAAGGGCAAGGTTCTAAAAGTTATCGCAGTGATTCTCTGCATTTTAGTCGTCGTCGAGCTGATTGCCATAGGAATACAGTATTTTGCGCCGGACTCAAAGGCGGCCAAGTTCATTAACAGCGCCTACGAAAGCGTTGGGGAACTTTTCCTCGGCGGCGGAGAAGAGGAACCGGAAGAAACTGCTGAACCTGTGACAGAAGAATCGGAAATCGCTCAGCTGATTGACGCAAAGAAAAATCTGGGTAAGAATATCGCAGCTATAGAAGAGGACCAGGAGCTGACGTTTGAAGACGGAAAGGATTATGGCTTCGACGGCTTTTTAAATTCCTATACGTTTACCAACAAGCCTTGGTATACTGACGAGGATGGAAACTCCGTAAGCTACGGCGAAGAAATCATCGCCACTGTGATTCAGTATTACTCTTCGTGGGTGGATAAAATAAATGGTAAAAACGAAAAAGTTTTGGAGTTCATCGATGATACCGCAGACTTTTACACAGAAATTGAAAGTCTGGAGGGAGAAGAAGATGTCCAGTACGGAATCAACAAGCTTACCATAGGAGAAATCCGGGCAGGCGGTTCAGGCTTTTTCGTATGTGTTTCTGCAGCCGTGGCGGAAAGCGATTCCAACAAGGAGACTGCAGAAAAACAGATTGTCTACATGGAGCCGGTAAACAGGACTATGAAGATTGTAGATATTGAAAAAATTTAGGAGGGTTAATTTTGGAGAAAAAGGGCCCTAAAGGGCAACGCAGATTAAGCGTAATCGTGATGTTTATCGTAATTATTATCGCACTATTTTTATTACTGATAAACTTCATCACCGATTGGTTATGGTTTAAAGAAATGGGATATGTCAGTGTATTCCTGAAACAGCTGACTACAGAGCTTGTTGTGGGGATTCCTGTATTCATCATACTGACCGTAATCATGAACTTCTATCTTAGAAGACTGAAAAAAGGTTATTTCAATAAGATAGCTTCTCACGAGGCGACGGATATGAAGAAGCTGAATCGATATACCAACATCATTTCGGCAGTATTCGGTATTTTCGCGGCATTCTACGCAGTTACAAACCTGTGGTTTGAGATTCTGCAGTTTGCCAACGCGTCCGGCTTCGACATCAAGGACCCGCTGTTCAATCTGGATATTTCATTCTACGTGTTCCAGCTCGAGTTCCTGAAGCAGTGCAACGAACTTCTGATTGGCCTTGTGCTTCTGATTGTGGTAGTTACTGTAATCTATTACACCATTCTGCTTTCCATGCATACGCCTGATGTGTTTGAAGAAGCGCCTCAGGAGGAACCGCAGCCGGAAGATGAAGAAAGATACAGCGGCGGCGACAATCCTTTTAAGGGCATGGGAGCCGACAATCCTTTTGGAAAAGCTTTCGAGTCCGCCTTCGGCAGAAAGGCTCCGAGGCGGCAGCCGAAGCCGAAGAAGCAGCTTAACGACAATAACTTCAGGCAGCTGCTGCATATCGCTTCCGGGCAGCTGACTTTCCTGGGCGTGGTATTTTTCCTGATGGTTGCAATCAACTTCTTCCTGAAGCAGTTCGACCTGCTCCACGCACATACCGGCGCTGTTTACGGCGCAGGCTTCACCGATGTAAATATCACCCTTTGGGTCTACAGGGTTCTGGCAGTGCTGGCCCTGGTTGGCGCAGCGACGGTGGTACTTCACATCAGAAAAAAGCAGTTTAGAAAAATTTTCACCATCCCGGTGATTATGATTATCGTCGGCGCGGTAGGCATCGGTGCAGGCTATCTGGTGCAGAACTATATCGTATCTCCTGACGAAATCAACAAAGAAGCCGACTATCTGGAAAGCAACATCAAATATACACAGTACGCGTATCAGATAGACGATGTCTCCGTTAAGTCCTTCTCGGCCGACAACACGCTGACCGGCGAGGATATCGCCAACAATTCGGAGACCATCGAAAATATCCGTATCAACGACTACGACCCTGTGAACACTTTCTATAATCAGACGCAGAGTATCAGACAGTACTACAGTTTCCACGACGCGGACGTAGATCGCTACATGGTAAACGGTGAGTATACCCAGACTTATCTTTCCATCAGAGAAATCGATAAGAATAAAATTCAGGATACATGGCTGAACAGACATCTGAAATATACCCACGGTTATGGTCTGGCTCTGTCCAGGGTAGATACTGTAACCTCCAGCGGACAACCGGATGTACTGATAAAGAATATTCCGCCTGAATCTTCTATTGACGAGATTGAGGTAACACAGCCGGAAATTTATTTCGGCGAGATGACCAACGACTATATACTGGTTAACACCAGTGAAGACGAGTTTGACTATCCTGACGGAAGCTCCAATCAGTACAACAAGTATGAGGGAAATGCAGGTATCAAGCTTAATTTCCTCAACAGGATTATGTTTGCTATCAGAGAGCAGAGCGCCAAGATTTTGGTATCCTCCAACATCAAGAGCGACTCCCGCATCATCATCAACAGAAATGTTACAGAGCGTGTGCGGAAGATTATGCCTTATCTGAGTTACGAAGACGACCCGTATGCGGTCATTGCAGACGGAAAGGTTTACTGGATGCTGGACGCTTATACCACAAGCTCTTACTATCCGTACTCTCAGCCGTACAGCGATAAAATCGGAGAGACCAATTATATCAGAAATTCTGTTAAGGTTGTGGTGGACGCCTACAACGGTGATGTAAACTTCTATATTGTAGACGCTGACGATCCAATCGCCCAGACCTATCAGAAGATTTATCCGAAGCTGTTTAAGAACTTCGATGAAATGCCGGAGAGTCTGGTGGCGCATATCAGATATCCGAATACCCTGTTCAACATTCAGGCAGGGGTTTACAGTCGTTACCACATGGAAGACGTGAAGGTATTCTATCAGAACGAGGACGTTTGGGATATCGCAAGTGAAATTTACGGCAAGGATGAACAGGTTATGGAGCCGAACTACTATATTGCCAAGCTTCCGGGGGAAGATAAGGCCGAGTTTTTCAACTCCATTCCGTTTACACCGAAGTCAAAGCAGAACATGACGGCGCTGATGGTGGCCAGAAACGACGGCGAGCATTACGGAGAACTGGTGCTTTACAGTTTCCCTAAGAGCAAAACCATCTACGGACCGATGCAGATTGAAGCGCAGATTAACCAGAATACGGAAATTTCCAGTGACTTTACGTTGTGGAGTTCAAGAGGTACGACTTACAAGAGAGGAAATCTCTTCGTTATTCCAATCGAATCTTCGCTGCTTTATGTAGAACCGGTATATCTGGAGGCGGAGAACTCCGCAATTCCGGAAGTCAAGAGAGTTATCGTTGCCTATGACGATAAGATTGCCTACGAGGAAACTCTGGCAGAGGCTCTGCAGTCTCTCTTCGGCGAAGGTACCGGCGTCAAGGGCCCTGTAAAGTCCAGCGAGGGTGAAGGCGAAGGAGGCAGCTCTGAAACCATGTCTACCGCAGACTGGATTAAACAGGCTGCAGAAAGCTACGATAAGGCGCAGGACGCTCTGAAAAACGGAGACTGGGCTAAGTATGGCGAATATATGGAAGATTTGGAAGAGGCGCTGAATCAGCTGTCCTGATTCCCGGTCTGACAATAGAGAACAATCATTGGGACATTCGGTAAATCCGGGTGTCCCAAAACCAGTTATTGTAACAGTATTCTTCCCATGGGGGAGAGATTCAGTGAGAAAGAGGAGGGCAGAGATGCTGGACTATGATTTAGACAAAATGTTATTCAGGATTCCCGCAGATAAACATTCCGCGGAGGAAATTACACAGATTTTAAAGGAACATCCTGAGGTTCAATTCGTTTCCCTGGTAGGAATAGACATCGGCGGACACGATACTGATGAAAAGATTCCGGTAAGTCTTTTTTTAGAAGACATCGACAAGGTACTGCAAAACGGCGTTCAGACAGATGGTTCCAGCGTAGCGCTGCCGAAGATTGCCGTACTGAACAACGCTAAAATCGATATCATCCCCGATTTGGATGTACACTGGTATGTAGATTATAACTTCAGAAACAAGAGTTATAAGACGGGACTTCCTGTGGGAACCCTGAGAATACCGTCCTTTTTGGTGCACAATGAGAACTTTGAGTGCGGCTCCAGGGTCATTCTGCGGGACGCCCTGCGCCACTTTAAAACCCAGCTCCTTGCGGAGCTGAAAGCCCATCCGTATGTATTCCAGTATATCAACGGAATTGAAAGTGCTGAAGAAATCGAAGATTTCATTCTGACCAGCGCTACGGAACTGGAGTTTTGGGTAAAGACGCCCGACGACAAGGGTGACAGAGAACAGCTTTTCACCGCTCAGGTTTTGAAAGAACAGTATTGGAAACGCACCTACGGAGAGGTTAGAACTGCTCTGGAAGAAACCCTGATGATATTGGATAAATATGGATTTGAAGTGGAAATGGGCCACAAAGAGGTGGGCGGCGTAAAAGCCAAAATGGGAAATAGCGGTCACTATGACCACGTTATGGAACAGCTGGAGATTGACTGGAAATACGCCGACGCCATTCAGGCAGCCGACAACGAGAATCAGGTAAAATATGTGGTGAGAGATATTTTCACCAAATACGGTCTCGACGTCACCTTTATGGCGAAGCCTTTTGAGGGGGTTGCCGGAAGCGGCGAGCACACCCACCTGGGACTAGCCGCCAAGCTGAAGAGCGGAAAGGTAGTCAGCATGTTTGCACCGGCAGATTTTTCCAAGGACTTCATGAACCCGCTGGGCTACGGCGCTCTGATGGGAATTTTGAAAAACTACGAAGTTGTCAATCCTTTTGTAAGCTCCAGCAACGATTCCTTCAACCGTCTGAAGCCGGGATATGAAGCGCCGGTCTGCATCGTAACTTCTCTGGGCAATTCTGTAAGAGAGCCGTCCAGAAACAGAACGGTTCTCATAGGGCTGATACGGGATTCTAAAAACCCGATGGCAACCCGCTTTGAATTGAGAGCCCCTAACCCGAAGAGCAATACCTATCTGGTGATTGCGTCGGCATACATGGCGTGTCTTGACGGTATCAGGGCAGTGCTGGCTGCGGGAAAGACCCCGCAGGAGCTTGAAAAGTCCATCTCCAAGAAGCACGGTGAAGAGGACTTCTATCTGGAAACGGAGCGAGAATACCGTGCAGAGGACAATGTCTTTGAGGACTTTACGGAGGAGGAAAGAGACCATCTCTTCGGCAAAGCCCCTGCCACTGTGTGGGAGAACCTGACCTCCTTTGAAAAGTATCCGGAAAAGCTGGAAATCTTCAAGGACGGAGATGTCATGCGGGAAATCGTGCTGCAGTCCTATCACGAACAGATTTTATCACAGTGGAAGACAGAACTGCACGACAGGATTATTCCGGATACCATGAATTTCATCAGAAGCTGCAAACAGCTTCACGATTTGGATGATTTTTCCGATTACGATATTAAAAACTGGCTGGAAATTGATAAAATCAGACACGAGATTGCCAAGGACACCATTACGGAGAAATGCCTCCTGACCAGAGCGAAAGCAGCTCTGGACGAAGGCCAGTACGATTTGGCTTCTCAGCTGCAGCTGGAAATTCAGCAGAAAGTCAGCCTGCTGAGCAATCTATATATAAGGTATAAAAAGAATTTGCTGTAATGGAGGAACGAAATGTTAGACATTAAAAGAATCAGAGAAGATTTTGAAGGCGTTAAAGCCAGAGTAGAATTTAGAGGGAAAGGCGACTTCGGCATCGAGAATGTAAAGATTCTTGACGAAAAAAGACGCGAGCTGCTGGCGGAAGTAGAGGCCATGAAAAACAAGCAGAATACCGTTTCCCGGGAAATTCCCAAGCTGAAGAAGGCAGGGGAGGATACCACGGCTATCATGGCGGAAATGAAGGAGTTGTCCGGCAAAATTAAAGAACTGGACGGACGCCTTTCTGAAATTGAGGAAAATCTGAGAATTGCGTTGCTGAACGTACCAAACACACCGTACAAAGAAGTCCAGTTTGGAGAAGACGACAGCGACAACGTGGAAATTAGAAAGTTCGGCGAGCCTACTGCCTTTGATTTTGAGCCGAAAGCTCACTGGGATGTAGGGGAAGACCTGGATATTCTGGACTTTGAAAGAGCTGCCAAGATTTCCGGCGCCAGATTCACCGTGTACAAAGGCATGGGCGCCAGACTGGAAAGAGCGGTTATTAACTTCATGCTGGACCTGCATACCGTGGACCAGGATTATACGGAAATTCTGCCTCCGTTCATGGTAAACAGAGCGGCCATGACAGGCACAGGTCAGCTGCCGAAATTTGAAGAAGACATGTTCTACATTCCGCAGAAAGACTTCTTCCTGATTCCAACGGCAGAAGTTCCCGTAACAAATCTGCGGGCAAACGAAATCATGGACGAAGCAGAGCTGCCGGTTTATTACACCGCTTATACCCCTTGTTTCAGAGCAGAGGCGGGTTCTGCCGGAAGAGATACCAGAGGTTTAATCAGACAGCACCAGTTTAACAAGGTGGAACTGGTTAAATTTGTCGCCCCTGAAACTTCCTACGATGAACTGGAAAAGCTGACTGCCGACGCGGAAGAAGTATTGAAGGTGCTGAACATTCCATACAGAGTTGTCAGATTAAGTTCCGGCGACCTGGGTTTCTCCAGCGCCATGACCTACGATATCGAAGTTTGGATGCCAAGCTACGGCAGATACGTGGAGATTTCCTCCTGCAGTAACTTTGAGGATTACCAGGCAAGAAGAGCCGGCATCCGTTTCAGAAGAGAGAAGGGCAAGCCGGAATTTGTCCACACTCTCAACGGCTCCGGCCTGGCGGTCGGCAGAACTGTTGCGGCTATTTTGGAAAACTACCAGCAGGCTGACGGCAGCGTCGTGATTCCGGAAGCCCTGAGAAAATACATGGGCGTAGACAAGATTGAAAAATAATTTAGAAAAGAGATTACAATGTTTAAATTACCGAAATATATTGAACCAGATTTCACACAGGACAAGTTTATCAATGCGCCGAACGCAAGATTAGAGGCTGCACCTGTGGATAAGGCGGCGCCGAAAAATTTCCACGCTACCTCCATCTATCCTGAGTATTTTAAAGTGGGAGGTAAGTGGTATCTGGCGGAGGACAGCCGTATGGACTGCGTACCTGTCTTTGAGAACGGTAAAATTCATGTGCGGGAATTTAGAAATCTGAAACAGGGCGACCAGGTTGTGGTAGGCCGCACCGAAGACTGCGAGGAAGGCATTTATGTCCATGCCGACTGCTTTGAAAAGGAAGCGCAGACAAAGGCGGCAACCTTTGCTTTCAGACAGAACAGAACCAGAGAAACCGGATTCAGTTACGACTATGAACAGCTGTCCGCCCTTTTGAAGCACGAAAGGGAAAACGGCGGCTATATCGTCTGGGTGCTGGGCCCTGCCTGTTCTTTCGATGCCAAGGCTCGGGAATGCTATGAGAAACTCATTGAAAACGGCTACGTAAGCGCCATCCTGGCGGGTAACGCTTTGGCAACCCACGATTTAGAGGGCGGTTATCTGGGAACGGCTCTCGGCACTGATATCAGAACCCAGGCGCCATATGTGGACGGCCACTATAATCACCTGGATACCATCAACTGTATCAATACCCATGGCTCCATTCCGGCCTTCATTGAAAAAGAAGGGATTAAGGACGGTATCATCCGGGCCTGCGTCAAGAACGATATTCCCTTTGTTCTCAACGGATCCATCCGTGACGACGGACCTTTGCCGGAGGTTTATGAGCATACTTATGTGGGACAAGATACCATCCGTTCCCATGTGAGGAAAGCTACTACGGTGATTGGAATGGCTACGGTGCTGCATACCATCGCTACGGGAAACATGACGCCGACTTACAGAGTTTTGGCTGACGGAACCATCCGTCCGGTGTATTTCTATATGGTGGACACCTCGGAGTTTGCGGCCAATAAGCTGGGAGACAGAGGAAGTTTGACCGCCAAAGGGATTGTAACCAACGTACAGGATTTTCTGAACAACATCTGCCAGGGTCTCGGGCTGTAAAGACCTGAGCTATTTTGGCAAATAACTGACGAAAGACGAGGCGGGCAGTTTATGCCCGCCTCTTTCAGACATTTAAAACGCGGTGTCTGACTTGGGAGAAGGAGAAATGGAAAAACAAGAAGTTAAAGCAGAAGTAAAAGTAAAAGCCGGGAAAGCTACCAATCGGATTATCAATCGGTTCACCGTTACCACAGTGCTGATTTTAGCCCAGGTAGCGTGGCTTGTGGTCATGCTCTTTACATTGACAGAGTACGGCACCTGGGTTTCGGTAGTCTTCAGCGCCGCTTCAGCCCTGATGGCCCTGTTCATTATCTGGAGAGATGACAATCCGGCGTATAAAATGGGTTGGATTCTCCTGGTGTGCCTGCTGCCGGTGCTGGGCGTAACCATGTACGCTTTCTTCGGCAATAAAAGGCCGGCGAAATCACTGAAGCGAAAAATAGAACCGGTAGAGAAGTATCACAGAGCAGACCTGTCCCAGGAGGATAACCTTGAGGGCCTTGCTTCACCCAGGCTTCTGGATACCATAGGATATATCGAACGGAAAGGGCCTTTCCCCGCCTGGACGGCTACCCAAAGCAAATACTATTCTCTGGGAGACCAGGCCTTTGAGGATATGCTGGAGGATTTGGAAAAGGCAAAGCACTTCATTTTCCTGGAATATTTCATCATTTCCAAGGGCGAAATGTGGGACAGAATCTTCCGAATCCTGAAGCGAAAAGCCGCAGAGGGTCTTGATATTAGAGTCATTTTCGACGACATAGGCAGCATTCACCATCTTCCGGAAAAATTCACGGCAAAGCTGAGAAGAGCCGGAATCAAGGTCATGTCCTTCAACACTGTAAAACCGTTCTTTTCTTTGGTTTACAACAATCGGGACCACAGAAAGATTCTTGTCATCGACGGCTATATTGCCTACTCCGGCGGCTACAATCTGGCGGACGAATATATTAACAAGATAGAACGATTCGGTCACTGGAAGGATTCGGGAATCAGGCTTGAGGGCCACGCCGTATGGAATTTTACCGTGATGTTTCTCAATATGTGGAATTCCTTTGTACCGACGGAGAACGACTATACCCTGTTCCGACCTCACGTTAAACATGCGGAAGACTTCGGTTCGGACGGCATCGTGCAGCCTTACGGAGACTCTCCATTAGATGACGAAGCGGTGGGAGAGAACGTATATTTAGAAATTCTCGGTCAGGCCGAGGACTATGTATATATTTTCACGCCGTATCTGATTATCGATAACGAGATGAAGACGGCGCTGGTCCTTGCGGCCAAGCGAGGCGTTGACGTGCGTATTGTAACGCCGGCCATTCCGGACAAAAAAATTGTATTTCGTCTGACCCGTTCTTACTACGAGCCGCTGCTTGCGGCCGGGGTCAAAATCTACGAATACACACCGGGCTTTATTCACGCCAAGAGTTTTGTCAGCGATGACAAGGTAGGTGTGGTAGGAACCATCAACATGGACTATCGGAGCCTGTTCCTCCACTTTGAGTGTGCGACTCTTTTGGCAGGCTCTTCTTCTGTTATGGATTTGAAAAAAGACTGTCTGGAAACCTTCCGGGTATCCAGAATGATTTTACACGAGGACTGCCGGAGAACCTTTTTCGGCTTGCTCTTTGACGCGGTGCTGCGTATGCTGAGCCCCCTGCTGTAACCCTTCTCATAGCGGGGAGGTCGATTTGGTATTTTGCAGAGCATGCTCACAAAATTGATTTAATAGAAAAGAGCTTATGAACAAAATAGACAAGTTTTATGAAATTAAAAATTTACTCAAGTGCCCCAGATGCGGTAAGAAGATGCGCTTTCATGCAGGGGGTCTGGTCTGCAAAAAAGAGCACAGATTCGATATATCGTCTAAAGGCTATGTGAATCTGCTGCAGGAAAACAAGGCGATGAAAGGCTACGACAGAGCGTTCTTTGAAAACCGCAGCAGGTTTCTCGACGCAGGCTATTACAATCACGTGATAGAGGCTGTAGGGGAGGCGGTGAAAGAACGGGTCGTCAGGCCCGCCGAAGGAGAACCTGCTGTCATCATGGACGCAGGCTGCGGAGAAGGCAGCTATGCTGCAAATCTCTGTAACCTGCTGGAACAGGCCGGGATTGCCGCGGAAGTTCTCGCCTTTGACATCTCTGCAGATGCAGTAAAGACAGCGGCAAGAAATTCTGCTCCGGTGAAGTGGATGGTGGCGGATATCACCAATATACCCATGAAGGACAGCACTGCGGACTGTGTTCTGGATATCTTTACGCCGGCAAATTACGGAGAATTTCAACGGATTTTGAAGCCCGGCGGAATCCTGGTGAAAGTGGTGCCGGGGACAGAGCACATGGGACAGCTGAGAAAAGCGGCGGCGCCTTTTCTGCGGAGTAAAGAATACTCAAATGAAGAAGTGCTGGACTATTTTGAGCAGCATTTTCAACTGCTGGACCGCAGACTTATCAGCCGGACCATGGAAATAAAGCCTGAGCATCTGAGCCAGTTGATTGCCATGACCCCTCTGCTCTTTGACGTGGACAAGGACAAGCTGGATTTGAGCAGCATCCGTGAGATTACCGTGGAAGCAGCCCTTCTAATCGGAAAGGCGAAGTAAGTCTGCGGAGACCTGAAAGGATATTTTGCCCTAAAATAACTGGAAAAAAAGGAATAATTTTGCATAAAATTGCCGTTTATCCGAAAAAAAGACCGTTCCCCCGAAACTCCTTGCTT
The DNA here is from genome assembly GCA_965146355.1 of uncultured Emergencia sp. Taxonomy (GTDB): domain Bacteria; phylum Bacillota; class Clostridia; order Peptostreptococcales; family Anaerovoracaceae; genus Senimuribacter. The sequence continues at coordinate 45,454 of CBCTFZ010000002.1, forward strand.
TCCTCACCATGGGGAAGTTATACTGAACTTGTAGATAGGAGTAGTAGTTGATACAGCTGGATTTAGACATCTTAGGAATGAGGCATGAATCAAAAAGCTCATCAGACATGGTATAAATGGGATTTAACTGTTTCTGCTATCTACTGGCAGGGGAAGCCACTAGGCGATAAAACTTTAGGGGGAAAGATTGAGAGATGAACGAGGAAGACGGAGATATACCTGCATGCAAAATTCCTTTCTGAAATTGCTTGATGAGTAACGAAGCGGCAGCCTGTGGGCTGCCGTTTTGCTGTTTTTTGAGAAGAGATTCCTCGGAAAGTTTTCTTTTATTCCCGGCCATTTAATGATAAAATTAGTATATCATATTTTGAGGAGACAGATATGGAGAAACCAACTGGAATCGCAGCTTTTTTAGGAAGCCACAGGGAGCAGAATCCCGTGTCCTTTCACATGCCCGGACATAAAGGCGGACGCATTTACAGAGAAAACGGCTGGGGCGATTTTCTTGAGCATATTATGGATTGGGATATTACGGAAATACCCGGGGCGGATAATCTGTTTCAGACAGAGGGTATCATCAGGGAAACCATGCATCGTTATCAGGCGATGTATGAGTCAAAAGAAAGCTACCTGCTCATCAACGGCAGCAGCGCCGGACTGATTGCGGCCGTAATGACTGCGGTGCCCCAAGGCGGCAAGCTGATTATGGCGAGAAACTGTCATAAGTCTATTTTCAACGGCATTGCCATGGCAGGGGGCGAGCCGGTATACGCTTATCCTGAGCTGATGGAGGACTACGGCATATCCGGTCCGGTGACGGCAGAGGAAATAGAGCGGTGCCTTTCCCAGCATCCTGACAGCAGCGCGGTGATTCTGCCAAGTCCTAATTACTATGGAATCTGCAGCGATATTGAGGCTATCGCCGAAACAGTGCACCGGGCGGGCAAACTGCTTATCGTCGACCAGGCCCACGGCGCTCATCTGAAATTTTTTGACACATATGTAAATAAAAAAAATAAGGCAGCGGAAAGCCAGGGGGCTGATATTGTCGTCAACAGTATTCATAAGACTTTGGCCTCTTTTACACAGACAGCTATTGTCAACCTTTGCTCTGATAGGGTTGACAAATATACTTTTGAGGATAAGCTTCAGCTTGTTGAAAGCACCAGCCCCTCCTATGTCCTGATGGCCTCGCTGGATATCAACGCGGACCTGCTGGAGAGAAAGGGACAGAAACTCATAGAGGAGTGGGAAGGAAATTTACAATATTTTTATAAGAAGGCTGAGGAGATAGAAGGACTTCGAGTCATGAAGGACGCCATGCTGGACCACACCAAGATAAATCTGGATATGAGCAGGTACGGGCTGGACGGCCTGCAGCTGGAGGAGCTTCTCATGGAAAAAGGCATCTTTGGGGAACTGGTTACAGGTAATATCCTCATGTGCATGACGGGAATCGGCAATAGACGATGTGACTATGAGCGGCTGTATTCCGCCCTGCGGGAAATTGCGGACATGGGGCGGCCTGCCTTTTTAACCTCTATGACTGAGGAAGCTGGTGAAATGGCCCAGAAGCAGTTTTTGACTACCAAAAGACTACCGCAGAAACCCCTTCCCGCCGAGAAGGAAAGGGTGCCTTTGTCTGAGGCCTCGGGAAGAGTCTGCGGAGCCTCTATCATACCTTACCCGCCGGGAATCCCTATCATTTGTCCCGGAGAAGTCATGGACGCGGAGATTTTGGATTACGTTTCCGCTCTCCGGGCAAAAGGTGAAAAGGTGATGGGCGTTGACGACCAGGGAAGAGTTACTGTAGGCAAAGAATCTTAAGCTGCCGCGGCGAGGGCACGGCAAACCCATGGAAACTTTCTTCCATCTTCGGATATTGACAAATTCAGGCCATCTGTGTATTTTTGTCAACGAATCAGGAGAGTTCCGAGCCGGAACGTTGGGTATTTTATATGGGCTTTGACAAGATTGACAAATACCAGGAACTCTGCCAATTCTGTCAAGGTTTTGGAGCAAAAATGTTGACTAAATTGACAAAAAAACGAAAAGTTGTCAATTCTGTCAAAACAGCGCAGAGAAATATCAAAAAATCGTCTTTTTTCTTCGTCCCCGTTGACAAAAATAGAAAAAAACCAGGAATTTGTCAATGTTCCACTGCTATAACCCTTTCATGGGTCTGCCATGGGGCCGAGGGGCTCTCATATGGACAATTCGGCAGGGACATGTTACACTGTTCGTGGTGATATATTATAGTTTGAAGGAGGAAATGGAGCATGTTAGTAAAAAATGATTTTGTTAAGAATAAAGAGGCATGGTGCGGACTCAACAGAGTCGGCATGAAAGAGGAAGATGCCGATGTGGTTATCTTCGGTATTCCTTATGACGGCGGCGTCAGCTACAGAGGCGGTGCGGGACAGGCACCGCAGACCCTGAGAGAAAACACGCTCTGCTCTACACCGTGCACCGAAAGGCTGCACTGGTTTGACACGCTCAATGTGGTGGACGGCGGTGATTTCCAGGGCGATGACAGAGAGGCTCTCTTTGCGGAAGTTCAAAGCTACGTGGCAGAACTGGTGAAAAAAGGCGTTCGTTTTACCATGGTAGGCGGCGACCACTCTGTAACCATACCGGTACAGAGGGGTATCGACGAAGCCGTATCAGAAGAGTTTGGAATTATCCATATCGACGCCCATATGGACTTATGCGATGAACTGGAGGGAGACGTTCTGTCCCATGGCTGTACAGAACGAAGGGCCCTTGAACTCAACCATGTAAAATCTTTAGATAACATGTACTTCATCGGCATCCGCTCCATTGAGCCGGACGAGTTTGAACTGCATAAGGCAGAAAATATTCAGGTGAAAACCGCCTACGATTGCTTCCACGAAGGCATTGAAGCCGTGGCCGATGACTGCATCGCCAAGATGAAGAAGTTCAGCAGAATTTATCTGACTTTCGATATTGACGCACTGGATCCGGGCTATGCGGGCGGCACCGGCACGCCGCAGTTTGGCGGCCTGACGCCGAGAATGGCGCTGTCTCTCCTGGAAAGACTTTTCACCGAGCTCAACATTATGGCCTTTGACGTTGTGGAAATCGCTCCTCCTCTTGACCCGTCTCTGGCAGCAATGTACGCCGGCCGCAAGCTGATTACCGAAGGCTGGGGATATTGGGCAGAACAGCTGGGCAAGCTGGAGAAAAAATAGAATCATAGAATAAGCAGAAAGGTTCCGATATCAGGGACCTTTTTTCTTTAAAACCCTTGACATCGGTTTGCAAAAGGTGTAAGCTAATTGCGTTAGCTAATCGGATTAACTAAAGAAAGAGGTGCAGTTATGCCGCGGGATAAGACTGTCAGCCATGAGAAGATTGTCAGGGCTGCCATGGAGGAATTTCAGCAGAAGGGGTTTGAACAGGCGTCGATGAAAGCCGTAGCCGACGCGGTGGATATGACCTCCGCCGCCCTTTACCGACATTTTGCCAGCAAGCAGGATATGTTTGCGGCTCTGGTACAGCCGGCCGTTGACGCGCTGAGCGCATGGAAAGAAAAACATGTGTCCTCCAGCTACGATATCCTTGAACAGGGGGATACAGAGGTCATGTGGGATTTTGACAGCGAATTCGGCGATGCTAGAATGGTGTTGGACGTGATGTACCGGCAGCCGGAGGCTTTCCGCCTTCTGTTCTGCTGCTCGGCGGGAACGCCCTATGAGAGCTGTGCTCACGACATGACGGAAGAGAGCACCGATGAGATGATGCGGTTTCTACAGCTCTGCAAGGAAAAAGGTCTGTCCGTGCGGGAAGTACAGCGGGACGAGATGCACATGCTGGTCAGCGCCTACAGCGCCGCGCTGATACAGCCTATCGAGCACGGCTACGATAAGGAGGACGCCGAGAGGTATCTGAAAACCATGGTGGATTTCTTTACGCCGGGCTGGCGTATGATTCTCGGGCTGTAGGATTTGCACCTGTCACCGGACCGAAGGTCAGAACCAAGCAGGTGGTGAAAATCGCCGCGGAGCCGCAGCCGGTGACAGGGCTTTGCGGGCAATACCCAGTGGGAAAGGAATTTCCCTTTTTTTAAACACGGTGGTTAGGTTGAACTAACCTAATGAATAAAGGAGATGATGAGAATGAAAGAGAAAACACAAAAGAAACGGGGCGCCTTTTCCTGGCTGCTGGAATTGGCAGGGTCCCGCGTCTGGGAGTATCTGATTAGCGTGGCGGCGGCCCTGGCCGGCGTAGCCTGCTCCCTGGTGCCGTACTTTATCATGATTGAACTGATTGGAGCTCTGGTGGACGGAACTGCAGATAAAGCCTGGTGCCTGAATCGCTGCCTGGTGATGGGCGTCTGGTGGGTGCTGCGCTATATTCTGCACGCCGTATCCACCACTCTTTCCCATCACGCTACCTTTAACGTCCTGGCCAATACGCGTATGCGGCTGATGGATAAACTGGCGGCCATGCCCCTGGGAGCCGTGATGGATAAGTCTTCCGGCTCATATAAGAACATCATCGTAGAACGGGTGGACTCCATCGAGACCACGCTGGCTCATATCGTTCCCGAAATGACCTCCAACGTGGTGGGGTCTTTGGCCGTGCTGTGTCTGCTGTTTTCCGTAGACTGGCGCATGGGACTTGCGACGCTGATTGTTCTGCCTCTGGGCGTTCTGTGTTTCCTGTCCATGTTCCGCGGTTATGAGGAGAAATTTCAGCGGGCCCTCAACGCCACCAAAGCCCTCAACGATACGGCAGTAGAATACATAAGCGGAATCGAGGTCATCAAAGCCTTCGGACAGTCCAAGACCAGCTACGCAAAATTTGTGTCGGCTGCAAAGGAAGGGGCCGACTGCTTTATCCAGTGGATGCGCAGCTGCCTGTTCGGCCAGGCTGCCGGCATGGCGATTTTTCCGTCTACCCTCATCGGCATTCTGCCTGTGGGATGCTTGCTGTTCATGGGAGGAAGCCTATCTGCGGAAACCTTCCTGACCGTGATTATTCTGTCCTTTGGCATCATGCAGCCGCTGATTACCACCTTTTCCTATTCAGACGATTTAGCTCAGGTAAGAACCATCGTAGGCGAAGTGGCAGACATACTGGGGCAGGAAGACCTGCACCGGCCGGAGAAGGCAGAAAAACTTCCCGCAGACAATGCTGTCGAGCTGAAAGACGTCACCTTTGCTTACCATGAGAAAGAGGTGCTTCACGGCGTCAGCCTGCGGATTGAGCCGGGCACAGTCAACGCACTGGTCGGCCCTTCCGGCAGCGGAAAATCCACCATCGCCCGCCTTATCGCTTCTCTTTGGGATGTGGAGCAGGGAACCATTACGCTGGGCGGCGTGGACATCCGAAATCTGCTCCTGAAAGAGTGCACGGACCGCATCGCCTATGTATCTCAGGACAACTACCTGTTCGACCTGTCGGTGATGGATAACATCCGCATGGGACGCAGAGGCGCCACCGACCAGCAGGTCATCGCTGCGGCAAAAGCCTGCGGCTGCCACGATTTTATCATGGGCCTGGAAAAGGGGTATGACACCATATGCGGCTCTTCCGGCGGTCATCTGTCCGGCGGCGAGCGGCAGCGCATTTCCATCGCCCGCGCCATGCTGAAGGACGCGCCGATTATCATTCTCGACGAGGCGACTTCCTATACGGATCCGGAAAACGAAGCGGTTATCCAATCCGCACTGGCTCGTCTGATTCAGGGGAAAACCCTGCTGGTTATCGCCCATCGTCTCTCCACGGTGGCCGACGCCGACTGCATCTTTGTGGTGAAGGACGGACGTATTGAGGCCAGCGGAACCCAGGAGCAGCTTCTGGAAAACTGCCCGCTGTATAAGGAAATGTGGGAGGCCCACATGAGTGTAAAAGATGACGAGGGGGTGGCATAAATGATACGGACACTGAAAAAATTCTTTGACTTTTGCGGACAGGAAAACCGCAGGCTGTTTATAACATCTATTTGGCTGGGTGTAATCAGCGCCATATGCTCTGCCATGAGGATTCCGGCAGCGTACATCGTCGTCCGGGCTTTGCTGGAAAACAATGTGACCACCGGCACCCTCTGGACCAGCCTGGCTATCATCGCAGGCTCGGTAATCGTGACGATTCTCATCAACATGAAGACTACCATGCTGCAGACCAGAGGTGGATATCGGGCCTGCGCAGGCAAGCGCATCGAGATTGCGGAGCATCTTCGCTACCTGCCTATGGGATGGTTTAACGCCAACAGCCTGGGAGAGGTGACCTCGGTGACCACCAACACCATGGAGAACATGGCTAATATCGCCACCAGAGTCGTGCTGATTACGACAAGGGGATTTCTAACCACCGGCGTCATCGCCCTGATGATGCTGATTTACGACTGGCGAATGGGCCTGATTACCGTGGCCGGCCTGCTGGTGTTCCTGGGTATCAACGCGCTGATGCAGAGGAAGGAGCTGGCCGTTTCTCACCGTAAGGTGGAAGCTGACCAGCGCCTGGTGGCGAAGGTACTGGAATATGTGCAGGGCATTGCGGAGGTAAAGAATTTTGACCTGACGAAGGATACCACCACCCAGATATCTGACGCTGTGGAGGAAAGCCAGAAGGCCGCTTTTGCCATGGAGCTGCCGTCGGTGTTCTTCATGTTTCTGCAGTTTCTCGCAAGCAAGTTCACCGGCGTGGCGGTGTGCGCCGCAGCCCTAATCTTCTGGTTTAACGGGACGATGCCTCTGGCAAATTGTATCCTGATGCTGCTGTGCTCATACATTCTCTTTGAGCAGCTTGACAGCGCCGGAAGTTTTTCCGCCCTGTTCCGCTCAATAGATATCGGCGTGGAAAAGGCCAACGCCATCTTAGACGTGGAGCCCATGGATATCGACGGCAGAGAAATGACGCCGGAAAGCTGGGATATCGCCCTGGAGCACGTGGACTTTTCCTACGAGAAGAAGAAAATTCTGGAGAACGTGTCTTTGACCATTCCGGAAAAGACTACGGTGGCTATTGTCGGCCCAAGCGGCAGCGGCAAGACCACCCTGTGCAACTTGATGGCCCGATTCTGGGATGTGCAGGGGGGAAAGGTCACCCTGGGCGGCAGAGATGTAAGAGATTACAGCTACGACAGCTTGATTCGCAATTTCTCCTTTGTGTTCCAGCGGACCTATCTGTTTTCTGATACCATCGCCAATAACATCCGCTTCGGCAAGCCAAGTGCTTCCATGGATGAAGTTATCGCCGCAGCGAAAAAAGCCCGGTGCCATGACTTTATCATGGCGCTGCCAGATGGCTACGACACCATCATCGGCGAGGGCGGCGCCACGATTTCAGGCGGAGAGCGGCAGCGTATCGCCATCGCCAGAGCCATGATGAAAGACGCGCCGATTATCGTTCTCGACGAGGCTACGGCAAATGTAGACCCGGAAAACGAGAAGGAGCTGGTGGAGGCCATAGGGGAGCTGACCAGCGACAAGACCGTCATCATGATTGCCCACCGATTAAAAACCGTGCGGCGGGCTGACTGCATTTTCGTCGTAGACGGCGGAAAAATCGTCCAGCAGGGAACCCATGAACAGCTCATCGAGCAGGACGGCATCTACCGCAATTTCGTGGTGGAGCGCAGACAGGCCGCAGGCTGGAAGGTGTGAGGCACAAGTCCGTCGCTTAAGACACTTAGGAAAGCTGACAAATCAGACAAAAACGTCTGGTTTGTCAGCTTTTTAAATTAATTTGAAGCTGTCCTGTCTGAAAGGGAAATCAAGGTACCTTGACATATTTGACAGAATATGATAATGTAAAGGTACCTAACAATTTAACGTATACCGGGATTTATCAGGGAGGAATGAAGAATGTCTCAATACAGAATGGAAAATAGAGAGAAGGGTCGCAGAGAGAGAAAGGGGCGGCGCTGTGAAACGGCCGATGTGAACGACAAACTGGTGCGCAATTTTCGCGACCTGAATCACACCATCAGAGCCCTTTACGAAGGCAAGGGCAGTCAGCGTCGGACTTTGATTCTGCTCCTGGAACAGGGGCGTATGACCCAGCGGGCCCTGACTGATTTGATGGGCGTACAGCCGGGCTCTGCCAGCGAGGTTATCGGAAAACTGGAAACCGCAGGACTTGTGGAGCGGCAGCAGAGCAGGGAAGACCGGCGGACTGCGGATATCTGGCTGACCGAATCGGGCAGGCTTGCCGCACAGGAGGCGGCGGCACAGAGAAAGGCCCGCCATCAGGAGATGTTTTCAGCCCTGTCGCCGGAGGAAAAGGAGGCGCTGCTGGCCTTGCTGGAAAAGCTCAGCGAAGACTGGGAAGGACGCTATCGCCGAAAGGAAAGGGGGATGAAGAAACCGTGTGGAAATATATAAAGCCGTATTTGCCCTATGCCCTGCTGGCCGCGGCCTTCATGGTAGGCGAGGTGCTCATGGACTTGCTGCAGCCTCGGCTGATGAGCCGCATCGTAGACGAAGGGGTTCTCGGCTCCGGCAATGGAGGCACGAGAGACCTGCAGCTGATTTTCACCCTGGGACTGACCATGGTGGGGCTGGTTCTCTTCGGAGGATTCTGCGGTTCCATGAACAACGTGTTCACCCATATGGCAGGACAGAACATCGGCAACGAAATACGCAAAGACTGCTTCCGCAGAATTATGACCTTTTCTTTTCCCCAGATGGATAGCTATGGAGCGGGTTCCCTGATTACCAGAGTGACCGGCGATATCACCCAGGTGCAGAATTTCGTATCTCAGTTTGTGCGGGGCATGATTCGCACCTCCATGCTGACCCTGGGCAGCGTCTACTTTCTGCTGCGTATCAACAGAACCTTTGGCCTCATCGTCCTGTGCGCCCTACCCTTTATGCTGGCCTGCATGACTGTCTGCATGGTCAGAGCCAACCCTCTGCTGACCAGGCTGCAGGCCCGGCTGGATCAGATTAACGCCATCATGCAGGAGGATGTGACGGGGATTCGCACCATCAAAGCCTGTGTACGTCAGACCTATGAAAAGCTGCGTTTCGGAGAGGCCAACGAGGGACTGGTAAAAACCCAGCTTCGCGTTCTGGTTATCTTCGCCTTTATGAATCCGGTGGTAAACGCCCTGATGTATCTGGCCGTAGGGGCGATTTTGCTTGCCGGTTCTTATCAGGTGGGCGCAGGTCAGACTTCTCCCGGCGTCATCATGGCGGCCATCACCTACACCACCCAGCTGCTCAACGGGATTCTGATGCTGGTCATGCTGTTTCAAAACATATCAAAAGGGCTGGCTTCCTGGAAGCGTGTCAAAGAAGTGCTGGACAGTCGGCCGGAGATGGAAGACGGCCGGTTTGACGGGGCGGCAGACGACGATGCTGCGCCCCGGGGGAAAGTCCAGTTTCGGGACGTATCTTTCGCCTTCCCGGGGTCAGGGCAGACCATTTTGAAGCACATCAATCTGACCGTAGAGCCGGGGGAGACCGTGGCGATTATGGGCGCTACCGGCTGCGGCAAAACGGCTCTGGCCGGATTGATTCCCCGTTTTTACGACGTGACAGAGGGAGCCGTACTGGTGGACGGCGTAGATGTGCGAAGGTACAGCCGGCAGGCCCTGAGGGCCAAAGTCGTGACTGCCATGCAGAAAAGCGAGCTGTTCAGCCTTTCCGTCCGGGATAACATCGTCTGGGACAGTAAAGGCGGCGGCTCCGACCCAGAACAGAGAGTGAGAGAAGCGGCGGCCATGGCGCAGGCCGAAGCTTTTATCAGAGAAATGCCTCAGGGATTTGACACTCCGGTGGCGGAGCAAGGGGCCAGCCTATCCGGCGGGCAGAAGCAGCGTATTTCCATCGCCCGGGCTCTGTTCCGTCCGGCGGACGTGTTCATCTTCGATGATGCTACTAGCGCCCTGGATTTAAAGACAGAAGCTATGCTGTATGAAGAGCTGCGCCGCCGGCGGCCGAATACCACCAAGATTATCATCGCCCAGCGCATCGCGTCGGTGAGACAGGCGAATCGGATTGTGGTGCTGGCAGACGGCGGCATCGAGGGCTGCGGAACCCACGAGGAGCTGCTGCGGACCTGCAAAACCTATCAGGACATCTACGACTCACAGATTGGAAAGGAGGGGGAGAAGATTGGCTGACAACAAACTGATGGAGAGAAACCTTCCCGGGATGAACCGGCGCAACCGCTTCGTCCAGGTGGAGCACGCAGAGAATGCCGGCGCCGCCCTGAAGCGGCTGCTGACCTATTTTGCCCGTGAGCAGGCTTTGGTTGCCGTCATGCTGCTGGTGGTAGTCTTCGGTACCCTCTGCGGTATTTTTGCGCCAAGCCTGCAGAGTCGAGCCATCGACGTCATTGCGGGAGCTGCTGCGGGCCGTCTCGGAGCCACGCTGCTTCTGATGCTGGCGGTGTACCTGCTGTACAGCGGCAGCCAGCTGGTACAGGGCTTAATCAGTGCAAGAATCAGCCAGCGGGTGGTCAAAAGAATGCGGGAAGAGCTTTTTGCTAAAATTGTGGATTTGCCTGTACGCTATCTGGATACCCATTCCCACGGCGATGTCATGAGTCGGATGACTAACGACATCGAGAACATTTCCACCACCATCTCCCAATCCCTGCCGTCCCTGTTTTCCGGCGTGCTGACCCTGGCCGGAACGGTGGCAGTCATGGTCTGGTACTGCTGGCAGCTGGCCTTGCTCAGCTGTATCACCGTGGTTTTAACTCTGGCGGCCACCAGGATTTTATCAAAGGGTGTGCGAAAATACTCCCGCCGCCGCCAGAGTCTGCTGGGACAGCTGAACGGAACCGCAGCGGAAATGATTTCCGGCTATCGAACGGTGGTGGCTTATCATCACCAGGAGGATACGACAGAGGATTTCTGCAGGACTGCCGACGCGCTGACAAAGGCGGGGATACGGACGGATATTCTCAGCGGCGTCATGGGGCCGGTGATGAACTGTATCGGAAATATAGGGTTTGTCATCATCGCCGCCTTTGGCGGATACTTTGCCCTCAGCGGGCTGATTTCCGTAGGGGTTATTTCGGCCTTTATCGTCTACGCTAAGCAGTTCAGCCGCCCTATCAACGAGATTGCCCAGATTTACGGACAGCTGCAGACAGCCGTAGCCGGCGCAGAGAGAGTCTTTGCCGTTTTAGACGAGCCGTCGGAGGATAAAGGCGGCGGCACTCTTACGGAGGAAGGCGGAGCAGAGGTGCGCTTTGAACACGTGAATTTCTCTTACGAGAAGGGCTATCCGGTGCTGCGGGACTTCACCCTGACGGTACCTGCAGGAAAGAAAGTCGCCCTGGTAGGCGCCACGGGCAGCGGGAAGACCACCGTGGTAAATCTGCTCATGCGGTTTTACGAGCCGGACAGCGGCGACATCTTTATCAACGAGCAGAAGTTGTCTGATATCGGCAGGGACAGTCTGCGGGGACAAGTCGCCATCGTCCTGCAGGATACGGTTTTGTTTGCCGATACCATCAGGAACAATCTGAAATACGCAAATCCACAGGCTTCCGACCGGCAGCTGGCAGAGGCGGCGAAGATGAGCCGCTGTGACGAACTGTTAAAGAACCTGACAGGCGGCTTTGATACCCGCCTGACCGCTGCCGGGGGCAATATCAGCCAGGGACAGCGGCAGCTTCTGGCTATCGCCAGAGCCTTTGTGGCCGACCCGCGGATTCTGATTCTCGATGAAGCCACCTCCAATGTGGATACTCGGACGGAAAAGGCCATTCAGGACGCCATGCACCGGGTGATGAAGGACAGAACCAGCATCATCATCGCCCACAGGCTTTCCACCATTCGGGACGCCGATTTAATCGTAGTCCTGGACAAGGGGGCCATCGTCGAACAGGGCAGTCACGAGGAGCTGCTGTCCCAAAAGGGCAGATATTATGAACTGTACATGACCCAGTACGCAGGATTCGCCACGTAAGGAAATAAGTTCAAACCGTTCTGAAAGCTATGCCCTGTCATATAATAATGTAGAGTTTTATCCTTCTAATAACAAAGGATGAAATTCGTGGAAAAGTTAAATTTCTGTCAAAATCCTAGTGATTTTTGCTGAAGATTGTAGTATAATGTATGGCGTATGATTATAAGACGACTATTTTAGAAAGGAAGGTTTCAAAAATATGAGCGCAAATGCAAAGCATTTAAGCAGCATCGATGCCGGGCATTATAAGAATACTGCCGGCTGTGAAACCGAAGTTATGCCGGTTCCTGACATTGTGAAAATATCCATGTCACAGCACATCGGCGCGCCTTGTAAGCCTTTAGTTGCAAAAGGTGATACGGTCAAGGTGGGACAACTTATCGGCGATACAGATGCTTTCGTAAGTGCACCTATTCACTCCAGCGTTTCGGGAACCGTTGTGGGCATTGAGACCCAGCGTTCCGCCGTTGGAGGAAACGATACGTTAGTTGTAATAGAAACTGACAAGAAACAGGAAATGAGCGAGGACATCAAGGTTCCCGAGGTAAATGATTTACAGGGTTTTGTTAAGGCGGTAAGAGAATCCGGTCTGGTAGGTCTGGGCGGCGCATCCTTCCCGACCCACATCAAGTACAACCCGAAGAACATTGACGATGTACATACTCTGATTCTGAACGCGGCGGAATGTGAGCCGTTTATCACCTCCGACCACAGAGGTATGCTGGAAGATACACAGGATATCATCGACGGTATGAAGCTGATTATGAAATATCTGAATCTGGACGAAGCTTATGTGGGTATCGAATCCAACAAGCCTGACGCCATTGCCAAGCTGGACCAGATGTTTGCCGAGCAGGGACTCACCAATATGCACACGTTCACCCTGCAGGACAGATATCCAAAGGGAGCTGAACGCGTACTGGTTTACGAAATTACCGGAAAAGAAATGAAAGCCGGAGTTCTGCCGGCGGATTTAGGCATTATTCTTTCCAACGTAACTTCCGTTGCTTTCGTAGGACAGTATTTCAGAACCGGCGTTCCTCTCATCAACAAGAGAATGACCATCGACGGCGACGCCGTAGCGCAGCCGAAGAATATTATCGCGCCTATCGGTACCCAGATTCACGACGTGATTGAATTCTGCGGCGGCTATAAAGCTGAGCCGAAGAAAATCATCATGGGCGGACCGATGATGGGAAGAGCAATCTTTTCCGACGCTATGCCAATCGTAAAGAACAACAACGCGATTCTGGCATTTTCCAAAGAGAAATCCGCGATTCCGGAAGAAACCGCATGTATCAACTGCGGACGCTGCCATCAGGCCTGTCCGTTCAACCTGCTGCCTACAGCCCTTGCTGACGCTTATGAACGCAGAGACGCGCAGAGACTCAGCGACTTACAGGTTATGCAGTGTATGGAATGCGGCAGCTGTTCTTACGTATGTCCTGCAAGAAGACCTCTGGGCTTCTTAAACAAGCTGGGCAAAGGTGTTGTAAAGGAGGCTGGAATTAAATAATGGATAAGACATACTATAATAATTTAGAAGTATCCTCCGCACCACATCTGGTCAGCAAACTGGATACTAGCAAAACCATGCTGGCAGTTCTCGGTGCCTTAATACCTTCTTTCTGTGTAAGTATATATGTATTCGGCATGAGAGTTATCCTTTTAACTCTTGTATGTATTGTGGCCAGCGTAGGCTTTGAATGGCTCTACAACAAGCTGATGCACAAGAGACAGACTGTGGGCGATTTGTCCGCGGCTGTTACAGGCGTGCTCATCGCTTTCAATGTACCGTCCAATTTCCCATATTGGATGGCTGTTATCGGCTGCTTTGTGGCCATTATCATCGTGAAGCAGCTTTACGGAGGCCTGGGCAGAAATATTGTCAACCCTGCGATTACAGCCAGAATTGTGCTGTTCATTTCCTTTGCAACAGAAATGACTACATGGCCTGTACCTCGCATGTCTACCATAGACGCTGCAACAAGCGCAACACCGCTGGGTGTTTTGAGCGAAGGAAGCGCGGCTGATTTGCCTTCCAACATGGAAATGTTCCTGGGCTTCATCGGCGGGTCTATGGGTGAAGTTTCCGCACTGGCTCTGCTGGCCGGCGGACTGTTCTTAATCTGGAAGAAAATCATTTCTCCGATTATCCCGGCCTGCTTTATCGGTACGGTATTTGTTATCGCACTGCTGTACTATGGTATCAAAGGCGGAGATTTGGGCGCACTGCACATGGCGATATTCCACGTATGTGCCGGCGGCGTAATGCTGGGTGCATTCTTCATGGCTACCGACTATGTTACTTCCCCTATCATGCCTTTGGGCAAAGTTATCATGGGCGTAGGCTGCGGTATCATTACCATGGTCGTAAGACTCTGGGGTTCATATCCGGAGGGCGTATCCTTCTCCATCTTACTGATGAATATTATGACACCGCTGATTGACCAGCTGTGCATCAAATTGACATATGGAGGTGCAAAGAAAAATGAAAAATAATAATACCTTCAAAGAATATGTTGCACCTATTGTTGTTTTAGTAGCTATCTGTCTGGTTATCACAGCAGCTTTAGCAGCTACATATGGCGTAACGCAGCCAATTATCGAGGAAAATTCCATCAAGGCCGCCAATGAAACCCGGTCCAGACTCATTGAGGCCGACAGCTTCACCGCCTTTGACGGAGAGCTTGCCGTTGCGGACCCGGATAAGGTATTTGTAACCGAATGCTACATTGCTGACAACGGGGCCGGCATGGTTGTTACAGTAAGCACCAAGTCCTTCGGCGGCGCCCTTACTGAAATGATTGGTATCGACGCCGACGGAAAGATTACAGGCGTAGAGGTAACCTCCCATGCAGATACTCCGGGACTGGGAACCAAGGCCCACGATGCCGGGTACCTGGCACAGTATCAGGGTAAGGGACCGGATGATATTACTTCAACCTCTGCCAAGGATAATCCGGGCATTACCCACGTAACCGGCGCTACCATTTCATCCAACGGCGTACACTATGGCGTATACTGCGCTATGCAGCAGTATGAAATCGTAAAGGAGGCTAAATAATGGATAAGAAACCAAGTAAATTAAGCATCCTTACCAAAGGTATCATTAAAGAAAACCCTGTATTAGTATTGCTGTTAGGTACTTGTCCGACGCTGGCAACTACTTCTTCCGCAATCAACGGTATCGGCATGGGCGTATCCGCCATGGCCGTACTGATTTGTTCCAACATCGTAATTTCTTTACTGAGAAATATTATTCCTGACAAAGTTCGTATTCCGTGCTACATTGTAGTAATCGCCGGATTCGTAACTGTTGTTCAGTTTGTACTGCAGGCTTTCGTACCTTCCCTGTACGCATCACTGGGTCTCTTTATCCCTCTGATTGTAGTAAACTGTATCATTCTGGGAAGAGCCGAAATGTTTGCCAGCAAGAACAATCCGTTTGATTCCGCTCTGGACGGTATCGGTATGGGTATCGGTTTTACCGTAGCTTTAGGTATTATGGGTCTTATCAGAGAATTCTTTGGATCCGGTACTGCTTTCGGTATCAATATCCTCACTGACATCGTTCCTGGCATGGGTATCTTTAACCTGGCGCCTGGCGGCTTCTTCGTATTCGGTGTTCTGATTGCCGCAGTAAATTACTTTACAAAGGGCAAGGGTCTGAAGAAGAAAGAATTCGGCTGTGAAGGCTGCGCTATGGCTGCAATGTGCGGCGGCGCAAGAAAAGAAAAAAATGGATGTGTAGAGAAAGGAGCTGAAGAAGCATGTTAGCAATTACAGTAATCATGAGCATGATATTGGTTAACAACTACGTACTGGCGCAGTTCCTGGGTATCTGTCCATTCCTCGGTGTATCCAAGAAATTAGACTCTGCAGTAGGTATGGGCATTGCCGTAATCTTCGTCATGGTATTGGCGACTCTGGCAACCTGGCCGATTCAGCAGGTATTGACTAACTTTGAAATCGGATACCTGCAGACTGTGGTATTCATTCTGGTTATCGCTGCGCTGGTACAGCTGATTGAAATGATGATGAAGAAATATATGCCGCCTCTTCACAAGGCGCTGGGTGTATATCTTCCGCTTATCACGACCAACTGTGCCGTACTGGGTGTCTGCATCAACAACATCGACGCAGGCTACGGATATCTGATGTCCATCTGCAATGCATTTGGCGCAGGCGTCGGCTTCCTGCTGGCAATGGTATTGTTTGCCGGTGTCAGAAGCAAACTGGAAAACGAAGAAGGCGTGCCTCAGGCATTCAGAGGCGTTCCTCTTACATTAATTACTGCTGCTATGTTATCCCTGGGCTTCATGGGCTTCAGCGGATTGTTCCAGTAAGATAGGAGGCGATTTGAATGTTAATACCAGTATTAATTGTTGTGGCTATCGGTCTGGTCTGCGCAGTCATCCTGACCATCGCTTCAAAGGTATTCTTCGTACCTGTTGATGAAACTTTTGCGCTGCTCCGTGCGGAACTGCCGGGCGCTAATTGCGGCGCCTGCGGCTTTGCCGGCTGTGATGATTATGCAAATGCCCTGGCTGAGGACCACTCTCTCAGCTGCTCGAAGTGCCCTGTAGGCGGTGCTGATGTAGCTGATAAACTGGCTGCTGTTCTGGGCGTAGAGTCCGGCGGCGCTGATAAGCAGGTTGCGGTTGTTATGTGTAACGGTACCGCCGACGCTGCTAAGACGATTATGGAATACAAAGGCGTGCAGACCTGTTCTGCAGCAAAGCAGTTCTTCGGCGGTTTATCCGCTTGTCCTTACGGCTGTATCGGCTTAGGCGACTGCGCGGCTGCCTGCGACTTTGACGCAATTCACATCTGCGACGGCGTTGCTGTTGTAAACAGAGATAAATGCGTTGGCTGCGGCGTTTGTGCCAAGACCTGTCCGAACTCTGTAATCAAAGTACAGACTGCGAAGAACCTGGTCGTTGTACAGTGTAAGTCTCAGGCCAAAGGCGGCGAGACCAGAAAGGCCTGCACCAACGGCTGTATCGGCTGCATGAAGTGTCAGAAGACTTGTAAGTTCGACGCTATCACAGTAGAGAACAATCTGGCGACTATCGACCCGGATAAGTGCAAAAACTGCGGCATGTGTGCTAAGGAATGTCCGACCGGCGCAATCAACAATATGAGAATTAAGAAAGCACCGGCAAAACCGGCACCGGTAAAAGCAGAAGCATAAATAAATCAAAAGTACCCCCCCCCGCCATCCGGCGGGGGTTTTTCTATGGCTATTTTGTAAATCTATGTTGCACTCTTGCAGCTCTTCCTTGACACTATAAGATAGATAATGTAAAATAATAGAAAAAATGTTAATTTTATAAAATTAAGGGGGTATGTATGTACAGCAGCAAGGATTATGTGCGGGAAGACCTGGAACTGCAAAAACAGCTTCGCAGAAAATATATGGCCGTCATGCGAAAGCTGCCGGAAGGGAAATTGACGGTTTCCGTAGTCAAAGGCGGGTTATATTATTACAGCGGTACGGGAAAGAATCGGGTCTATGTGGGAACCGGAGACAGGAAGCAAATTAAGGATATACAGAAGAGAAGACTATTGGAGGAAACCATAAAAAGAATTGACCAAAACATGCTGCTAATGGAAGCTTTTCTTGAAAAATATCAAAGTACTGAACTGGAGACTGTCGTAAAGGACTTGCCGAAAGCGTATCGGATGGCCAGCGCTGTACAGTTTGACTCCGAAGTATTCATCAATGCAAAGAAATGGGAGGCCAAGACGTATCAGAAGAGTACGAGAAACGAAGCCGACTTACGTCATAAGACGCAGAAAGGAGATTTGGTCAGATCCAAGTCCGAGGTTATTATTGCAAATATTCTCTATGGGAGAAACATTCCCTACCATTATGAAGAAATTGTCAGCATTAATGGAGTTACCATGGCGCCGGATTTTAAAATTGCGGTAGTCAGCGAAAATCGCTTTAAATTTCTGGAGCATTGCGGTATGATTAGCGACGCCGAGTATCGGGAAAGCTTCCTTTGGAAGCTGAGAAACTATATTGAAGATGGGTATGTACCCTGGAGAGACGTGTTTTTCACTTTTGACGATTTAGAGGGAAGCATCGATACTCTGACAATCTACAAAATCATAGACCAATTTCTTGCCTGAAAGAGGAAGTCGAAAGTAATTTAGCTAAACCTCGGCGGTGGACGGTTAAGCTAAACCACCGAAGAAGCAGGATTTAGCTAAACTTCGGCGGTGGGCCGTTAAGCTAAGCCGCCGAGGAAGCAGGATTTAGCTAAACCTCGGCGGTGGGCGGTTAAGCTAAACCACCGAGGAAGCGGAATTTAGCTAAACCTCGGCGGTGGGCCGTTAAGCTAAAGTGCCGAAGAAGCGGGACTTAGCTAAACCTCGGCGGTGGGAAGTTAAGCTAAAGCGCCGAGGAAGCAGAGTTTAGCTAAACCTCGGCGATGGGAAGTTAAGCTAAACCACCGAAGAAGCAAAGTTTAGCTAAACCCGCCTACCAACCCGCCTGTCGCCGCCATAAAAACACGCCCAAGCTTTTAGGCGAGGGCGCTGGCAGGCAGTGAAGTCTATTTCTTTTCTTTTCCACGGGCTTCTTCCAGATAATTGTAAAGGGTGAACTTTGAAATGCCCAGAAGTTCGCAGACCTTCTGGCCGGATTTCTGAATTAGAAAGACGCCCCGTTCGTCCAGGAAGCGCAGCAGCTTAATCTTGGCTTCCTTGTTCATTTTATCAGGCGGCGTTCCGATGGAAGCCAGAGCTTCCGTGATGATATTGTCCATCATGCCGTGGATGGAGGATGGCTGAACATCGAACTCATTGTAGTTTGCCAGGACGCTGGTTTCAAAATAGCCCACTTCAGAAAGCCCCTTGACTGCGCTTTCCAGAGCCACCAAATCGGAAATATCCTGATTGATGCACAGCGAGCTGTTCAGCGTGCCGTCTTCATCAAAGAAGTTGGCCGTAGAAGAACGGATGATTCTGCCGTCGGAAAGATGGGAAACGTGACGCACCTTTTCCATACTCTTACGCTGATGATTGACATTCATATATTTCAGGAAGGATTGGGTTGGCGCGTCGCCTACGGTGCGGCCGGTGACATGTCCGTTGACGATATAGACGATGGTGCTGTCCAAATCGCCCGTAAAATCGTGAATGACGACTTCCGTTGCCGGACCGAACTGGGCTGCAATTAAGTCGGCCACTTGTTTTAACTGTTCTATATTATTAACCATGCGCTTCCTCCCAATTATTTTAGAAATCATTACAACTAAATTATATCAACTTTTTTTTTGACGCGCAAGAATTTTCAAACAAAAAGTTAGGTCGCCTAAAAAATAATTTGACCCCAAAGAATAACCGTGATATCCTTATATTATAGAAGATTATATGCGAAATACAGGAGGGAAGTTATATGGTGTTCAAAGATTTTGAGGAGTTAGAAAAATCCTTTCATGCCACAGCAAAAAAGACAGTGGCCGTAGCGGCGGCCCAGGATAAATCGGCGCTTACCGCAGTAAACGCCTGCCGCAAGGAAGGGCTAATCGACGCGGTTCTGATAGGCGATGAGGCGCTGATAAGAGAAGAAATCAAAGCCTTTGACGGCGATATGGACGACTGGGAAATCATCCATGCACAGACACTGGAGGAGGCTGCCCAGAAAACCTGCCAGTGCGTGAAAAGCGGCAGGGCCGACTTTATTCTAAAAGGCAAAATCGACACCGGTATTCTGCTCAAGGCCGTTGTAAAAGAAGAAAACGGGCTGCGCACCGGCAAGCTGATGAGCCATCTGGCTTTCCTGAAGATTCCTAACTACCACAAGATTATCGTGCTGACTGACAGCGGCATGGTTCTCTATCCGACTTTGGAACAGAAGAAAGAAATCATAGAAAACGCAGTGGAGAATCTGCACAACATGGGCTATGACTGCCCGAAGGTAGGCGTGCTGGCGGCGGTAGAAAAAGTCAATCCGAAGCAGCCTGAGACAGAAGACGCGGCAAAACTGACCCAAATGTACAGGGACGGAGAAATAAAGGGCTGTATCGTGGAAGGACCGCTCTCTTACGACATCCTGATGAGCAAAGAATCCGCTCACAAAAAAGGGTTTGACAGCCAACTGGTAGGAGACCCGGATGTTCTGGTGGTGCCGAATATGCCTTGCGGCAACATTTTAGGAAAAGCCCTGCTGTTTTCCGCCGGAGCCGACATGGCGGGCCTGATTGTAGGCGCCAAAGCGCCAATCGCTCTGACCTCAAGAGGAGCCACCGAGAAAGAGAAGAGACAGTCGCTGCTTTTGGCGGCAGCCTGCGCGAAAGGAGAAAAATAACATGGCAGAGTATATTTTAGTCATCAATCCGGGCTCAACCTCCACCAAGGTTGCCATCTATGACGGAGAAAAAGAATTGCATACCCAGAGCATCGACCATCCGGCGGAGGAACTGAAGAAATATAAGGAAATCAACGACCAGCTGCCTTTCAGAAAAGCGGCTGTCTTGGAATACTTGAAAAGCCGGAATCTGGCACCGGCAGACCTTTCCGGCATTGCAGCCAGAGGCGGCGTAGTCGGTCAGATTGAAAGCGGCGCATACCTGGCGGACGAAACCTTCGCAGAAGCCTCCAAAAATTCACCGGCGCCTCACCCTGCCAATCTTTCCCCCATCATCGCCTATGAGATTGCAAAGGAAGCGGGCACCGGCATCAACGGATACGTCTACGACGCAGTCTGCGGCTGCGGCGTACCTGACCCGATTTTCACCTACACAGGCGTACCTGAAATCAAAAAGCCGTTTTTGACCCACGTGCTCAACAGCCGCGCCGTCAGCATAGAGCAGGCGAAGAGAGACGGCGTAAAGCTTGAGGACACCACTTACATCGTCTGCCATTTGGGCGGCGGTGTTACCTCCAACCTGATAAAAGGAGGCAGAGTGCTGGAATTTGTCGGCGACGATGAAGGCGGCTTTTCACCGGAGCGGTCCGGCGGCGTACCTTGCAGAGAACTGGTAAAATTCTGCTTTAGGAGCGGCCTTACCGAGAAAGAGGTGCAGAAAAAGCTGAAAGGCCAGGGCGGCCTCATTGCCTATTTGGGCGTCAACGACGCCAGAGAAGTAGAAAAAATGATGGAAAGCGACCAGGAGGCAAAGCTGGTTTACGATGCCATGATTCTGCAGCTTTCCAAGGATATCGGTAGTCTGGCACCGGTGGTAAACGGTCAGGTTGACAAGATTATTCTGACCGGCGGCATGGCTTATTCTGCCTATCTGACAGAAGAAATGAAGAAGAGAGTCGGCTTCATCGCTCCTGTGGAAGTTATTCCGGGTACTTACGAGATGGAAGCCCTTGCAAAAGGTATCCACAGAGTGCTGAACGGGGAAGAAGAAGCCCACGTTCTGGAGAAATAACGGGGCAGTTATATAAGACACAAAAAGGGCAGAAACAGGAAGATTCTGCCCTTGTATTTTTTTCGCATTTAGAATAAGATAGATAATATAGAATTTTAAGCAAAAGAGGAGTGATACCTATGGAAAGACCAAATGCCTGGAAAAGCTATGACGAAAAACAGCTGGCGCAGCTGGAAGACCTTTGCGCGGAATACAGAGAATTTCTCGACAAAGGAAAGACCGAGAGGGAATGCGCGCAGCTGACAGTGGCAATGGCAGAGGCGGCAGGCTACCGAAACCTTAAGGAAGTTGTGAAGAATGGAGAAACCCTCAAAACCGGCGATAAGGTGTACGCCGTGTGCATGGGAAAGTCTGTGGTGCTGTTTCACATCGGCAAAAGAGATATAGAAGACGGTATGAACATTCTGGGAGCCCATATCGACTCCCCGAGACTGGATATAAAGCAGAATCCCCTCTATGAGGATTCAGATTTCGCCTATCTGGACACCCATTATTACGGCGGCGTCAAGAACTATCAGTGGGTGGCAATGCCCCTTGCCGTTCACGGTGTAGTGGCGAAGAAGGACGGCACCACTGTCAGCGTGGTTGTCGGTGAGGATGATAACGACCCTGTTGTGGGAATTACCGACTTGCTGCCCCACCTTGCAGCAAAGCAGATGGCAAAGAAAGCCAGCCTGGTCATCGAGGGAGAGAACCTGGATGTGCTTATCGGCAGCAAGCCTTTAGCCGGCGCAGAAAAAGACGCGGTAAAAGCTGGTATCCTGCAGATTCTGAAAGAGAAATACGGTATGGAAGAAGAGGACTTCCTCTCCGCAGAGCTGGAAATTGTGCCGGCAGGCAGAGCCAGAGACGCAGGTCTTGACCGCAGCATGATTATGGCTTACGGACAGGATGACAGAGTGTGCGCATTTACTTCTCTGAAAGCCATGCTTTCCGTTGAAGAGGTGGAAAAGACCGCATGCTGCATTCTGGTAGATAAAGAGGAAATCGGCAGCGTAGGCGCTACCGGTATGGAGTCCAAATTCTTTGAAAATATGACTGCCGAACTTCTGGACAGAATGGGACAGTACAGCGAGCTGAAACTGCGCAGAGTGCTGGCCAATTCTAAAATGCTGTCCTCCGACGTGAATGCGGCCTACGACCCTCTGTTTGCTAACGCCTTTGAAAAGAAAAACGCTTCTTTCGCAGGACGCGGTATGGTTTTCAGTAAGTTCACCGGTGCCCGGGGTAAATCCGGATCCAACGACGCCAATGCGGAGTACATCGCTGAGATTAGAAAGGTTATGGACGAGGAGAAGATTCACTACCAGCTTGCCGAACTGGGTAAGGTGGATGTAGGCGGCGGCGGAACCATCGCATATATTCTGGCCCTGTACGGCATGGAAGTTATCGACTGCGGCGTAGCCGTGCTCAACATGCACGCGCCTTGGGAAGTAACCAGCAAAGCAGATGTCTTTGAGGCAGAAAGAGGCTATGAAGCTTTCCTGAGAAGAATTTAACAGGCCTTAACGACGGAAAATAAATGGTTTTAAAACAAACTCCGACGGTTAGACTATTAACAGTTTAACGAAAAGGAGTTTGTTTTTTATGTGGCTTATACTTGCTGTGATTTCTACGCTGTTTATCGGTGTATCCACCATATTGTCAAAAATCGGTATCAAGGACGCCGACGCCTATGTGACGGGGGCGGTTACCAATACGGTACTGCTTGCGGCTTTCGCAGGTACTGCGCTTTTTTCAGGAACATTCAGCCAAATTCCCCAGATGAATATGGGGACCTGGATTTCTGTCATCGCCTCCGGAGCCGTGCTGTCCGTTTCCTGGGCCTTTTATTTTCTCGGACTCAAGGGCGGCAGTATCAGTGTTTTTCTTGCCATTCAGAGTCTGACGATTGTAATCTCCATGGTGCTGTGCGCCGTATTCATCAAAGAGAAAATTACTGTGTACATGCTCATTGGAACGGCTATGATTATTGGAGGTACTCTGCTGATGATGAACCGTCAGGAGCTTTCTGCTCTGAAGAGCAAGAAACTCTGGCAAAGCGACCAGCGATGGATTCTCTTTGCAGGGCTTTCGGCCATCTGCGCTTCCATATCCTACGTGATTGTAAAGGCCGATACAGCGCCTATCGACACCAATGTAACGTCAACCTTTCGCTACATTATTGTGGTGACAATGCTCTGGGTTTTGCTGCTGTTTAAGCGTAAAAGAGGGGAATTTAAGTCCATTGCGGGAAAGACATGGATATTTATCCTCCTGGGTGCGGCAGCTTCCGGCGGGGGCCATGTGCTGGTCTATAAATCACTGTTTCTGGGCAAGGCGGCAGTCATTATGACTATCTATCGCATGGGCATGGTAATTTCCATTATTCTGTCCAGAATATTTCTGAAAGAGAAGCTGACGAAAAGGAGCTGGCTGGGCTTTGGTCTTTTGGTAGCGGGAGTCGTGCTCTTTGCTGTAAACAGGTAGTTTGTGGTTGCAAAATCAGACGGGCATGTGTATAATTCTATGTGGTATTATAGCTTATTTCATGCACGAGGAGGCATATCAAGTGAAAGAAAAATATATTGCCATTGCCAAAGAAAATGAGGCGCAGCTTATCGCTGACCGGCGGTATCTTCATGAGAACCCCGAATTCAGCATGGAGCTGCCCGGCACGGTGGCGTACGTGAGGAAGAGACTGGAGTCCATGGGATATCAGGTTAGTGACTGCGGCGGCGGACTGACCTGTACGGCAGGAAGCGGCGGGCCTGTGATACTGCTGAGAGCTGACATGGACGCTCTGAAAGTTACGGAGGACAACGATTTGCCTTTTAAGTCCACCAACGGATTTGCCCATGTCTGCGGACACGACACCCATACGGCCATGCTGCTGGGCGCCGCTAAAATTCTCAAAGAGATGGAGACTCAGCTCAAAGGACAGGTCAAGTTTATGTTTCAGCCTGCGGAAGAAACCATTATCGGTGCCAAAGCCATGATAGAAGACGGCATTTTGGAAAATCCAAAGGTGGACGCCGCGCTGGCCATGCACGTTATGCCCCATATAACCAACGGAGAGTTTCACTATAAGAGGGAAATGTGCTTTTCCTATATGGATATTTTTACGATTGAGGTACGCGGCGTAGGCGGACACGGTTCTATGCCGGACAAATGCGTGGACCCTATTTTCTCGGTGGTACAGATTTACAATATGCTCAATGGGGTCGTCGCCAGACAATCCAGCATGTTCGATTCCGCCGTACTCACGGTAGGTGCGCTTAATGGCGGCTCCATGCCTAACGTTATTCCTGACACCGCCAAACTGGAGGGAACTCTGCGCTGCTATGACGGAGAAATCCGGAACAGAATCATGGCTGAGATTGAGCAGATAGCCGACGCAGTCTGCACCGCCACAGGCACGACTTTTACATATTCTACGAGGAGCACCAAGGGAATTTACAACAATCCCGACTTCTGTGACGCTGTGCTGCCCTTTGTGGAAGAAATCATAGAAGATAAAGTCATAGAAGATAAGCTGCCGAACAATGCTTCAGAGGATTTCTCTCTGATTTCCCACGAAGTACCGTCCATGTTTATGCTGATGGGCGTAGGGGAAGAAGGGGCGCCCGGCCTCCATGACCCGAAGGCGATTTTTCGGGAGGAAAAGCTTTATCTGGGAAGCGCAGTTCTTTCTTATGCTGCGGCAAAATGGCTTGAAAGCAAGAATTAAGGAGATGTATCATGAAAAATAGAACTTCCGTCCTGATTGGGGCGGCACTTTTAATGGCGACTTCGGCGGTGGGACCGGGATTTCTGACCCAATCCGCAGTATTCACCGCTACATATCTGAAGTCCTTGGCAATCGTTATTGTCTGCGTTATCGCCATGGATATGATTACCCAGTACAACGTATGGAGCGTTGTGGGCGTGTCCGGTATGCGGGCGCAGGACATCGCCAATAAAGTTTTCCCGGGTCTTGGCTACGTGCTGGCTGCCCTGGTGGCTTTCGGCGGGCTGGTATTCAATATCGGCAATGTAGGAGGCATTTCCCTGGGACTTTATACGCTGCTCGGTATTCCCACCAAGATTGGCTGCCTGCTGGGCGGCGCTTTTGCCATCTGCATTTTTCTTTCAAAACACGCCCACGCGGGTATGGATAAGCTGGCCCAGATTCTCGGCTGTCTGATTGTAATTGTAACAGCTTATGTAGCCATATCCACCAAACCGCCGGTAGGCGATGTGGTACTTCATATTTTTCAGCCGGAGGACCCGGGCAGTCTGATTCTGCCCATGATTACCATTCTGGGCGGCTCCTGCGGCGGCTATATTTCCTTTGCTGGGGCCCACCGTCTGCTGGACGCCGATATCAAAGGATATGAAAACCTGAATCAGATTCGCAAAAGCGTTCTTCTTGGAACATCGGTGTCCGGTACTGTCAGAATCCTGATGTTTCTGGCGACCCTGGGTATCTGTCTTGCCGGAGGTGCGGCCGCTTCTGATACAATTATCAACGCCGATAATCCGGCGGCAGAAGTGTTCTTCATGTCTCTGGGACAGCTTGGATATAAGATGTTCGGTCTGGTACTTCTGTGTGCCAGCATGACCTCTGTCATTGGGGCGGCGTACACCTCCGTCTCTTTTCTGAAGACCTTGAGCCGGGGCATTGCCAAATATGAGAAATATGTTATCATCGGATTTATCGCGACAGCGACGGCCATCATGGCTATCTTTGGCAACGCCGCCAAGCTTCTGGTTGCAGCAGGCGCTGTCAACGGTTTGATTCTGCCGGTTTCCCTGGCAGTCATTCTGGCTGCGTCCCATAACAAATCCATCGTCGGGGACCAGTACCGGCACAATAAAGTTCTCACCTGTCTGGGAATCTTCATCGTAGTGCTGACTGCCTTCGCAGGGATTCGGTCGCTGTCCAACCTGGCGCAGCTTTTTGCATAGACGGAGGATTACACTTAAATAAAACCTCGGGGTCCCATGGTCTCCGAGGCTTTTTTCGGAGGAGAGAATAGGAGTAGTTTTATGGAATCACTTAGAGAACTGTACAGAATCGGCAGGGGACCCTCAAGCTCCCACACCATTGCGCCCACCAGAGCAGCGGAGATTTTCCTGCAGGAGAATCAGGGAGCCTGCGGTTACCGCGCCACCCTTTACGGATCCCTTTCTAAAACAGGAAAGGGCCACATGACTGACACAGCCATTTTAGATGTGCTGGGCCATGACAGATGTGAGATTGTGTTCAGCGAGAAGCCTGAGGACCAGCTGCCCCATCCCAATACCATGGTGTTTGAGGCTCTGGACGCCGCCGGCGGGAAGGTGGCTGAGATGGAGGTTTACAGCGTAGGCGGCGGCCGCATCGCAATGAAAGGCCGCCGGGCGGAGGAGGCCCAGGACGTATATAAGCTGTCTCACTTCGGGGAAATCCACCGTTACTGTACGGAGCGGGATATGCGCCTCTGTGAGTTTGTATATGAAACGGAAGGAGAAGAAATAAAGGAATATCTCCATAAAATATGGAACCAGATGAAGGAAACCATCGGCAGGGGCCTTGAGGCAGAAGGAGTTTTACAGGGAGGACTGGAAGTTCAGAGGAAAGCCAGATTCCTGCATCGGCAGAACCACATCGACGAAAGTCCTCAGACCAGAGAGAACCGTCTGGTATGCGCCTATGCCTATGCGGTCAGCGAAGAAAATGCCGACGGCGGTATCATCGTTACTGCGCCTACCTGCGGGGCCAGCGGCGTAGTTCCGGCAACCCTTTACTATATGCAGAAGACCCGAAAAGTCTCTGATGACCAGATTGTGGACGCTTTGGCGACGGCGGGCCTTGTGGGAAATCTGATTAAGACCAATGCTTCCATCAGCGGTGCTGAGTGCGGTTGTCAGGCCGAGGTAGGCAGCGCCTGCTCTATGGCCGCGGCAGGACTTGGAGAATTGTTCGGCATGGAGATAGACCAGATAGAGTATGCGGCGGAGGTGGCTATGGAACATCACCTGGGTCTGACCTGCGACCCAATCAGCGGGCTGGTTCAGATTCCGTGTATTGAGCGCAACGCAGTAGCCGCCATGCGGGCTATCAACGCCCTGAGCCTGGCTAACTTTCTGACCCATACCAGAAAAATTTCCTTCGATATGGTGATTAAGACCATGTACGAAACAGGCTGCGACCTGTTCAGCAAGTATCGGGAAACCAGTGAAGGCGGTTTGGCTAAGACCTACTTTGAGTAATCGAAACACGGCTAGAAAAAAAGACGAGGCTGGCAAGCCAGGGAAGAAGACCTTGGCGCCAGCCTCTTTTGTTCGGGCGCAGCAGCCCGGTCAAGTTATTTTTCTATAGGGGAGATTGCCTCTTTCAGCCATAGGGCAGTCTCTTCTGTAAGCAGAGGCGCCAGGTTGTCATAGACCTGGAGATGATAGTGATTGAGCCAGTCCAGTTCCTCGCCGGTCATCAGTTCAGGAAGGATGGCTTCTCTTTCAAAGGGGCAGCTGGTGATGGTGACAAATCCCAGGGCGCCTGAAGGAAGCTGCTGGCAGAGAATTTCGTTCTCTAAGCGGATTCCGTAACGGTTTTCAAGGTATAGCCCCGGCTCGTTGCTGGTAATCATGCCGGGATACAGAGGTACGCCGGTGCAGCGCGGGCTGATACTCTGAGGGCCCTCGTGTACGCTGAGGAGATGACCCACACCGTGACCGGTACCGTGGTTATAGTCAAGGCCCAGCTGATGAAGCGGGCCCCTGGCCACAGCGTCCAGCTGGGCGCCGGTGGTGCCTTCCGGAAAGACTGCCGAGGCCAGTTTGATGTGACAGCGGAGAACGGCGGTGTAATGCTCTTTCATTTCTCTGGTCAGCGGCCCCAGGGCGATGGTTCTGGTGATATCCGTAGTGCCGTCTTCGTACTGACCGCCGGAATCTACCAGCAAAAATCCTTCGGCTCTCAGAGTCTTGTCGGTCTCCGGCGTCGGCCCATAGTGGATAATGGCGCCGTTTTCCTGATAGCCGGAAATGGTTTCAAAGCTCAGTTCTTTAAAGCCGGGTTGCTGCCTGCGGCAGTTTTCCAGATAATCCGCCGCAGAAATTTCTGTAATTGTCTCCCTGCCGATATGGTGCTTCAGCCAATAGATGAAGTTTACCACAGCAGCGCCGTCCCTTAGATGGGCCTTCAGGGTGCTGTCGATTTCAGTCCGGTTTTTCAGGGCCTTCATCAGTTCCGCAGGATTGCGGTCATTGATTACGGAAACCGTCTCAGGCAGCGCGCTGATAAAGGCGTAGCTTGCCAGATTTTCATCCAATAAAATGGTGCTGCCGGCTTTCAGCTTGCCCATATCGTCGAAGACCTGAAGATAGGGCAGAACCTTCAGCTGAGGGATGGAAGCGGCCAGGTTTTTGGCAGCAGAAGTTGTTTCGTCCATGAGGTAGAGGTTGACGAAATCTTTTCCCAGCAGGGCGAAGGCAAAGAAGACCGGGGTGTTCTCGATATCGCTGCCCCGCAGGTTGAAGAGCCATGCGATATCCTCCAGCTTGGTAATCAAATGGTAATCAGCGCCTTTGCTCTGCAGATAGGCGTATATCCGAGATAGTTTTGACGCGGCCGACTCGCCTGTTACCGATTCGGGAAGACTGTAAATTTCTCCCGGGCTAATCGGAGGTCGGTCGGTCCAGATTTGGCCTGCAAGGTCCAGGTCGCAGCGGATTTGTCCCAGCCGGGACAGCGTTCTTCCCGTGGCGCAGTCCACCACCCGGGCGTCAAAACCCAGTACACCTCCGCCGGATAAGGCCTGCTGCAGATATTCGACGATGGTAGGAACTCCTTCCTCTCCCATTTTCATCAGGCCGATTCCGGTACCCGCAAGCTGGTTCTCTGCCTGCAGAAAATATCTGCCGTCGGTCCAAAGCCAGGCTTCTTCTCGGGAAACTACCAGGGTACCGGCAGAGCCGGTAAAACCGGATATAAATCTGCGGCACTTAAAGTAATCGTTGACATATTCCGAGCCGTGAAAATCGGTGGTGGGAATCAGATAGACATCTACGCCGCTGCGCGCCATCGCTTCCCGAAGTCGCTTTAATTGTTCTCTCATTTCTAAACCCTTTCTATCTGAATAAACTCTTTGGTACTTTTTGATTGATGATATGGGCTGCGATTCCTATGAGGATTCCGGTGATTAACCCGCTGAACATGAGGATGGGAAAATACAGGAACATACGCAGATTGGACACAATGGCGGCGGCTACCAGAAGCTGACCCATATTGTGAGCGACGCCGCCGGCCATGCTGACGCCTACCATGCTGAAAATCCCTGTCTTTTTCAGAGCCCACATCACTGCAAGGCTCAAAAGGCCTCCGGCAAGGGAATAGAGAGCGCCGAATATGCCGCTGAACAGAAGTCCGGAAATCAGGATTCTGATTACGTTTATCACCAGGGCGTAGCGGAAGTTCATCTCGTACAGAGCGATGATGATGACCAGATTTGCAAGGCCCAGCTTGACGCCGGGAATACCGATGTTAAAGGGAATCACAGCTTCCACATAGGAGAAAATCAAAGCCAGACATGCGAACATGGCCGACAGCGCCAGCCCTTTGGTTCTCCGTGAGGTTTTGCTAACTTGAGACTGCATCCAATTCCCCCTCTCCGCCGACGATTTCTACCATGACCTTGTTGGGCAGGCATACGATGCTTTCGTTGGTCTGACTCACCTTGCCGTCGTTGACGCAGACCTGATTATGGCAGTCAGAATAAGACATTTGCACCGCGCCGTCTTTTATGGTAATCTTATTGATATGATTGTTCTGTTTGATTTCTATGGTCTGATTCTGCGACAGATTATAGGTGCCGTAAAGCCGGCCGTCTACGGTGACGACAGCCTTTTGGCCTGCGCCGCCTGCTGAAGCGGACCAGGCGGACAGCCCAAGTCCGGCCGCTACCAGAATGATAAAGAGGACAATATCCGCTTTTTTTAATATTTTGAACATGAAAGCTCCTTACTACGAGAGGTATATATGAAAAAAATCTTATCTTACGCCGCAGTTTTCGCCGCGGCTTTGGCTATTATTATATCACAGACCGGCTGCACAGAAAAGACGGTATCTGAGGTTTCCAGAACCAGTTATTATATGGATACTATCTGCACTATTACGATTTACGATATGGAAAACGCCAGTGAGGAGGCGGCTGAAGACGCGATTCAACAGGCCTTTTCCCTCTGTGCAGACTATGAGAGCCTGATTAGCGCTACCCGGGAGGACAGCGATATCTACAAGCTGAATCACGCAGGCGGCGCTCCGGTAGAATGTGACCCGAGGACGGTGGCGGTGGTGGAAAAAGGTCTTTTCTACGGGAAACTGTCCGGCGGCAAGTTCGATATTACCATTGGAAAAGCCGCCGCCCTGTGGGATTTCCACGATGAAACGCCGTCGGTGCCGTCTGAGGAAGCGGTTGCTGAGGCCATGAAGGGGGTCGGCTATGACCAGGTCAAAATCGACGGGAATACCATTACTCTGGGAAATGCCGACATGGAAATCACCCTGGGAGGCGTAGGCAAGGGGTATGTGGCCGACCGGGCGGCAGAAAAACTGGAGGAGCTGGGGGTTACCAGCGCAGTGGTAAACTTCGGCGGAAATATTATTACCATCGGAGATAAAGGGGGAGAGCCTTTTAAAATCGGTGTGAAAAAGCCTTTCACTGAAAGCGGAGAGATTCTCGGCTATATGGAAACGGCCGACTCCACTGTGGTAACGTCGGGTATTTACGAGCGGGGCTTTGAGAAAGACGGCGTTTACTATCATCATATTCTCGATGTGGAAACGGGATGGCCGGCAGACACTGATGTGGTCAGCGTGACCTTAATCGGTGACAAAGGGTCCTCTGCTGACTGCGACGCCATGTCGACCATCTGCCTCATGCTGGGCGTAGAAGACGGCGTCAAATTCATAGAAGGTGTGGAGGGCGTAGAGGCTCTCTTTGTGGATAAAGACGGAAATCTGACCAAGACCGGCGGGCTTACCGGATTTGTAGAGGAAAAATAGCGGGCGGATAGGGCGCTGCTTTTGCTTTCTCATTTTTCACCCGAAATTTTCCACTTGTTATTGGAATCGGATAATTTTATAATAAATTTGGCAGAGTTGTCTTGGAAATGGTAGTAAAAACATAGCAGAGAATCACGGTTTTAATGGAGGAAATCAATGCTTAGAGAATATGTCGAACAGATATTAAGCTTATATAATTATGTGGACGGCCTGATTGTTACAGACAAAAATGGATATATCGAATACTACCTGTCCTATAGACCCGATTTGAGCAAGCTGAAGGATCGTGAAATCAGAGGAAAACATATTTTGGAAATATATCCGAGGCTAAAAAAAGAAGAAAGCTCCATTCTGCGTGTTTTGAAAACGGGAGTCCCGATTTACAATGAATACCAGGAACTGTTTGTATATACCGGAGAGAATATACGGGTTGTAAATACAACCATGCCGATTATTTTGAACGGAAAGATTGAAGGCGCCATTGATGTTTCCCGATATGTGGACGCAGACCAGCAGAGGCAAAGCATCAGGTTGTCGCTGAACGAAAAAAGAGAGCAAATGCAGACCTATACTTTGGAGGATATCATAACGCAGTCTGCCAAGATGGAAATCTTGAAGAAGAAAATTCCCATGATAGCCAAAACAGATTCATCAGTTTTGATATACGGGGAAACCGGTACAGGAAAGGAACTGGTGGCGCAGGCCATCCATCAATGCAGCAGCAGGAGAAGTAAGCGATTCATTGCGCAAAACTGCGCGGCGATACCGGTGAATCTTTTAGAAGGCATTCTTTTCGGCACAACGAAGGGAACCTATACCGGAGCCGAAAATAAGCCCGGGCTATTTGAAATTGCAGACGGAGGAACACTTTTTCTGGATGAGATAAATTCCATGGAGCTGAGCATACAATCGAAAATACTAAAAGCAATCGAAGAGAAGCAGGCGACCAGGCTTGGAGGTGTAGACCCGATAAAATTTGATGTAAAGATTATCTCGGCCATGAATATCGATCCTATGGAGTGTGTGGAAACCGGAAAAGTAAGAGAAGACTTATTTTACAGGCTAAGCGTGGTGCAGCTCAATATTCCGCCGCTGAGGGAGCGGAAAGAGGATATTTCCATTTTAACGGAGTATTTCATTCATCTTTTCAACAAAAAGATGAAAATGGATATTTTGAGCGTCGATGAAGAAGTTGAGGACATCTTTCAGAATCATCACTGGAAGGGAAATGTGCGGGAACTGAAAAACATCATGGAGGGCGCTTTCAATATCGCTTCGGGACGGATGATAAGAAAAAAAGACCTTCCCGAATACCTGATAAAGCCTACGCTGCTGTCGCAGGAGGATGAACATTTTTCTCTGAGCCGGCGAAAGTTGGACTTTGAAGGGAACATTTCATTAGAAACCGAGGTCGCTCAATTTGAAAAACATCTTATCGAAATGGTTCTGGATTCATCGGCAAATCTGTCCGAGGCGGCGAGAATTTTGGGCATCTCACGACAATCCCTGAATTATAAGCTTGAGAAATACAATTTAAAATAGATAAAGACGGCATATGCATGTGCAAAATATTTTAACAAATTTGTAAAAAAATTTTGCACATGCATATTTTTTTTACAAACTCCAGGTGCAAATACACAAAATCAACACATTTCTTCGTGGCATGATGTTTGCATAATAAATAAGTAAATCGCAAACATGAGGCCCGGATTTGCAAAATTTAAGGATTTGGAGGAGATAACTTTGAACAAAATTCACAATGACATTGACGCGTTGGCAGGCGAAAGATGGTTTCCGATGGACACTTCCATAACGGAGGATATGAAAAATCTCTGGGGAGATTGGGGTGTTTGCTCTGAAGTGGATACGCTCAGGGACGTCATTATGAGAAGGCCCGGAAAAGAAATTGAGTGTTTCGATTGGCAGGCAGCCCGCTTTCAGGCACCCATTGAACCTGAAAAATTCAGAGCACAGCACGACGCGCTGGCCCAGATTTACAGAGACCACGGCGTAAGAGTGCATTATGTGGAAGAACAGAGAGACGACAGACCAAACGCCGTATTTTGCAGGGATTTGATTTTAATGACTCCCGAAGGCGCTATTGTGACTCGGCCGGCAATAGGGGCCAGACGAGGTGAGGAGCGATATATGGCGAAGGCTCTTGCTGATTTAGGAGTTCCTATTATCCGCACAGTTTGCGGCAGTGCAACTTTTGAGGGCGCTATGGGCCTTTGGATTGACCGCCATACTATTATTTTAGCGTCGGGAGTGCGCACAAACCGTGAGGGCTATGAAATGGTAGAGCATGAATTGAGACGTATGGGCGTAACAGACATTCTTCATATGCAGATTCCATACGGACATGCCCACATTGACGGTCTTATCAATATGGCGGCGCCGGATGTCGCATTGATTCATGCTTCGCAGGTCCCTTATGATATCTGCGACGCATTGAAAAAGAAAGGCATAAAATTGCTGGAGTGCCCGTCCCAAATCGAGGCAAAGGTTACACTTGCCATCAATTTTGTGGCCTTAGAACCCGGAGTCGTCGTTCAGGTTGACGGCAATCCGAGATCCAGAGAGTTATTGGAGAAAAATGGAATTAAAGTAATTCCGGTGGAGTTTGATGAAATCCTGAAAGGAACAGGCGCAATGCACTGTTGTACGGGATTCCTGAAAAGAGGTTAACGCTTTTACAAAACGTTTCACTTGGAAAAGGAGAAAAGAAATGAAGCACAGAATTAGAAAAATGTTGACAATGGTGTGCATTTTCTGCATGATAAGCGCCCTGTTTACAGGATGCGGACAAGGAAGCGGCGAATCTTCAGGCAGCGAAAGTCTGACAGTGAGGCTGCAGCAGCCCCTTCAGAGTACTGACTGGCAGGCTACAACCAATGCAGAGGGCATGAAAATTACCTGGGTGCAAATCTTTGAAGGGTTGTACGGCATCGATGAAGCAAATGGAGGTTACTACAATTTGCTGGCCAAGGACATCAAGGTAAGCGATGACGGACTGACCTATACCATTACGCTGCAGGACGCTACTTTCCAAAATGGCGATGCCTTAACTGCAGATGATGTTGTGTTCAGCTACAATGAGGCGATGAAAAATTCCCGTTTTAACTATGTGACCTCTATGATTGATAAAGTAGAGGCAAAAGATGAAAAGACTGTTATTATGACTTTGGACTATCCTTATTCGGCAATTTCACATACTTTCTGGTCGATAAAAATATACAGTCAAAGGGAGTTTGAAGAGGTGAAAGCGTCCGGCGCCGAGTTTGGAACTGCACCTCATACGGCAGGAACCGGGCCGTACATCGTAACGGAGTATGATGTTTCCTCCGGAATCAAGCTGAAAGCTTACGAGGATTATTGGCAGGGCACTCCGGCGGTCAAGGACGTAGAATACAGATTGATTACGGAAGACTCTGCAGCAGTAATTGCCTATGAAAATGGAGAGTTGGATTATTTTCAGAATGTTCCTCTTTCCGATTGGGAAAACGTTGAAAAATCAGCAAACGGCAATTCTGAACTGGTAAAGGCAAATGACATTTTGTTTATGGCGGTGAACTATCAGTCCCCGACCAACAATAACATTTTAGGCAATGAAAAAGTCCGTGAAGCGATTTTCTATGCGGTAAATAAAGACAATGTAATTAAGGCAGCTACTAACAATTACGGAATTGCAGCATATGAATATATGCCGTCAGAATATGTCGTTACCTCTCCAAAGGTCAGCGACGGCAAATTCAAGACTTTCGATTTTGATAAGGAGGCCGCTCACAAGGCGCTGCTCGACGCAGGATATTCTGAGGAAGAAATTTCTGCCGGCATTGATGTAGGAACAATTCTTACTTACGGAACAGAAACCTCCGAAAAGGGAAAAGCGGCGGTAGTGATTCAGTCAAGCCTTGCAGAATGTGGGATAAAGGCAGAGGTAGAAATCGGAGAAGTTTCACCGGTGACAGAAAGAATGTATGACGGAGATTTTGATATCGCAATTTACTATGACAGCGGAAATTATGACTACAACAATATTCGTCAGCAGGTACATTCCGAATCTAAGGGCATGTACTTAATATGCTATGATGATGGAAAGGGTACGTTTGACTTCAAGAAAATCGAAGATTTGATTGATGAAGGCGTTTCAACAGCTGATACGGAAGAAAGATATGATATTTATACTGAGCTGTGGGATATCATCATGAACACCAAGACGATTCTGCCGCTGTATCACAGCGCGACGGGCATCGCATGGTCAGACAGGATTGATATTGGAGAACTGAATCCTACTTACTATCATCTTACAGATTTTAGTTTCAAATAATATAAAAACAACTGCGGGACAGCGGACGGCTGCGGCGAATACGGCGGGCGTCTGCTCCCGCATAAAATAGCCTTAAATTAGGAGGCAGCTTATGTATAGATATGTTATTAAAAGAGTGCTTTTTTTGATTCCGACGATTATAGGGGTTACATTCATTATATATTTCATAATGAATATTACGCCCGGAGACCCGGGCAGGATGATTTTGGGGACAGGCGTCTCCCAGGCGGACGTAGACGCGTATAACGAGTCTATCGGTTATAATCTGCCTTTTTTACAGAAATTCCTGAATTATCTTCAGGAAGTATTCGTGAATTTTGACTTTGGAATTTCTTATGTAACGAAGCAATCGGTTTTTGCTGAGATATGGCCAAGATATATTGTTACATTAAAACTTGCTTTTTTAGGTATTGTTATATCCACCTTGATTGGTGTTCCCCTTGGAATTTATTCCGCAGTAAAGCAGTACTCTCTGATGGATACAATTCCATCCTTAATCGCTTTTTTTCTGGCTGCAGTGCCTACGTTTGTATTAGGTCTGGTTTTGCTCTTTGTTTTTTCACTGAAGCTGAACTGGCTGCCTACCTATGGACTGGAGACGTGGAAGAGCTATATTATGCCGGTGCTTGCGATTTCTATTCCGGTAGCGGTGCAGAACTTTCGTTTTACAAAGTCCTCGATGCTTGACGCAATCAGACAGGATTATGTAAGGACCGCCCGAGCCAAAGGCGCTCCGGAAAGAACTGTAATTTGGAAACACGTATTGAAAAATGCGCTGCTTCCTGTTATTACGCAAATTGGAATGAGTTTGGGACTGCTTCTGTGCGGCGCGGTCGTGGCAGAACAGATTTTTTCCGTACAGGGTATCGGCAGCTTGATTGTAGAGCGAATTTCTTATAAAGACGAGCCTGTGATTATTGCAGGAACGATTCTCATCTCTGTCTGTTTTACCCTTGTGATGCTGATTGTGGATATCATTTATGCATTTATTGATCCGCGTATTCGTGCAAAATATACAAAGTCGAGGGGGTAGAAACATGTTCAAGAAGAAAAATTTCGGTAAAACTCCCGACACATCGGCAATTAAGCAGGGAAAAGGAAAAGAAATCTGGAGAAGATTTAAAAAGAGCAAAGGGGCGGTAATCGGGCTAGTACTTCTTGTAATCATTGCCGCAGCCCTTTTGATAGGACCTGTTTTAATCCCATATGAGTCGGCAGTTACTCAGGATTTTGGGCTTATGCTGGCAAAGCCGTCGGGAAAACATATTTTGGGAAACGACGGGTACGGCAGAGACATCTTTGCAAGAATTATTTACGGCGGAAGAGTATCCGTTGCAATCGCACTGATTGCAACTGTAACTTCCTGCATTGTAGGAAGCTTTCTGGGGGCCGTTTCCGGATATTTTGGAGGAAAAGTAGACAGCTTTATTATGCGTTCTCTGGATATCTTTATGTCGGTTCCGGATATTCTGTTTACAATGGCGGTGGTATACGCCCTGGGCGCAAATTTCGTAAATATGGTAATTGCGCTGACTCTGGCTTATTTTACAAACTATGTGAGGCTGGTCCGCTCTGAAGTTTTAACTTTATCTGAACAGGATTATGTAGAAGCGTCAAGAGCAGGCGGCGCCGGAGGCCTGAGAATCATACTTTCTCATATTATTCCCAATGCAATTGGTGTAATTATAGTAAACTCCACGCTTAATGTGGCGAAAATCATTTTATATGAATCAACGCTGAGTTTCCTGGGTTTGGGCATGCCCGCGCCGCAGCCCGAATGGGGACAAATGCTTTCCGAAGCGAGAGAGTTTATGCGGGTAGCTCCTCATTTCATGCTGTTCCCTGCTTTAGCAATTATAATTACTGCCTGTGCGGTGAATCTGGTCGGCGACGGTATGCGGGACGCACTGGATCCGCACTTAAAATCATAAAAAGTAACGGGAGGCAGAACTTCTATGGATAAAAATTTAATTCTGGATATCAGCGACTTGAAAGTTATATATAAAACGGATGCAGAAGTAGTCGAAGCCGTTAACGGGATATCCCTGCAAATTGAAAAAGGAAAGAGTCTCGGTCTTGTAGGCGAGACGGGCGCGGGAAAAACTACAACGGCGTTATCGATTTTGAGACTGCTTCCTGAAGCAACAGGAAAGATTATCGACGGTAAAATTACCTTTGACAAAAAGGAGCTTCTTACTTTGGGCGAAGAGGAAATGAGAAAGGTCAGAGGCGATAAAATTTCGATGGTTTTTCAGGACCCGATGTCGTCTCTTAATCCGGTATATACTGTTGGACAGCAAATTGGCGAAGCCATAAAACTGCACAATGAGCATCTATCAGAACGTGAAATTGAGGACCGCGTAGATGAAATGCTTAAGCTGGTAGGAATTATGCCTTCGAGAAAGGCAGAATATCCCCATCAGTTTTCGGGAGGAATGAAGCAGAGGGTAGTTATTGCCATGGCCCTTTGCTGTGAACCGGACCTTTTGATTGCAGATGAGCCTACGACTGCTCTCGATGTTACCATTCAGGCTCAGGTGCTGGCGATGATAAAGGATTTGAGAGAAAGGCTGGGAACTTCCATGCTGATGATAACCCATGATCTTGGAATTGTCGCAAAAACCTGCGATAATGTTTGCGTAATGTATGCGGGGAAAATCGTGGAATCCGGAACAGTGGAAGATATTTTTAAAGACGGCAGACATCATCCTTATACAATCGGTCTCTTTGAATCAATTCCTAATCTTGACTCAAAGGCTGCGAGATTAAAACCGATACAGGGGCTAATGCCTGACCCTACTGATTTGCCTAAGGGATGTGAGTTTTCTCCGAGATGTGA
This sequence comes from uncultured Emergencia sp., assembly GCA_965146355.1. Classification (GTDB taxonomy): domain Bacteria; phylum Bacillota; class Clostridia; order Peptostreptococcales; family Anaerovoracaceae; genus Senimuribacter. The sequence continues at coordinate 83,927 of CBCTFZ010000002.1, forward strand.
AAAATGCATGGAAATTTGTAAAGTGGAAAAACCCTCCGTCTATACCGAGGGAACACACAAGTTCTATTGCCACTTGTTTCACCATCCTGTAAACGAGGGAGGCGGCGAAAAATGACGGATATATTAAAAACACCTCTGCTTGAAACAAGAGATTTAAAAAAGTATTTCAAAGTTGGAAACGGCAGCCTTCTGCACGCTGTCGATAATATCAATTTAAAACTGTACCCCGGCGAAACCCTGGGTGTAGTAGGAGAATCCGGATGCGGGAAATCCACCTTGGGAAGAACGCTGCTGAAATTAATCGAGCCGACGGAGGGAAAGATTTTTTACAATGGGACAGACATTACCGGATTAAGCGCCAGAAAAATGAAACCTCTGAGAAAAGAAATGCAGATTATTTTCCAGGACCCTTATTCCAGTTTGGATCCGAGAAAGTCAGTGCTTGAGATAATTTCTGAGTATATGCTGATTCACAGGGTATACAGAAGCAAGCAAGAAGCTTTCAAGCGCGCGGCGGAGCTTATGGATATGGTGGGACTGGCTCGAAGATATGCAAATTCGTTTCCCCATGAGCTTGACGGAGGCAGAAGACAGCGTATAGGCATTGCCAGAGCATTGTCTTTGAATCCGAAGTTTATCGTCTGTGACGAGCCGGTGTCCGCGCTGGATGTCAGTATTCAGGCACAGATATTGAATTTGCTCATGGACTTGCAGGACGAACTGGATTTGGCATATATGTTTGTTACCCATGATTTATCGGTTGTAAAGCATATTTCAGATAATATTATGGTAATGTACCTGGGAACCTGCATAGAACTGTGTGAATCGGAAGAACTGTTTGCCAATCCGAAACATCCTTATACCAAGGCTCTGCTGGCGGCTATCCCGAGGCCGAATCTCGATAGTAAAGACGAAGAGTTTCAGCTGATAAAAGGAGAAGTATCGAGCCCAATCAATCCGAAACCCGGCTGCAGGTTTGCTTCCCGTTGTGAGTACTGCATGGAAAAGTGCCGTCGGGAAACCCCTCCATACAAAGAGGTATCCCCGGGGCATTTCTCCGCGTGTTTTCTAAATGAATGACAAAGGCATCTGAAGGGCTGCCTGCGGCCTCCTTTCGCTGCAGGCAGCCTCGCTAGTTTTTCCAAAGCTGCACCATCTGACTGATGGACCGGTCCATTTCAGACAGAGGAATCTGATTATAATAGAATATTAAAGCGGCGGTGTCCTGGTCGGTCAGGGCTGCTGCCGGCTGCACATTGACGCCGATGGAGCGGGCGGCGTCTGACAGCGCAGCCGGCGTTTTTTTTGTCCGGACTTTCAGCATCATATTGATACCCGAGCTGGTATTGGTGGGCGTGACAAATCCGGCGGCGCAGCGGTCAAATGCCGACAGGGCGGCCTGCAGCTTCTGCCCGTACAGATTCCGCAGCTTTTTAATGTTGGTGTAATACAGCCCGTCTTCCATGTACAGCGCCAGGGTTAGCTGCTCGGTCTTTGAGCAGGTCTGGGTGTAGTCGCTTTTAATAGAATTGAAAATCTCCACCATGGCAGGAGGAAGTACCATATAGCTTATCTTAACGGCGGGGAATAAGGTGGAAGAGAAAGACCCCAGGTAAACTACCCGGTGATTTCTGTCCAGCCCCTGCAGCGCGGGTACCGGCTTTCCGAAATAGCGCAGTTCGCTGTCATAGTCGTCTTCCAGAATATAGCTGTTGTTTTTCTCCGCCCACTCCAGCAGCTGATAACGCTTGCCGACAGGCATGACAGAACCGGTAGGAAACTGATTGGAAGGGCTCACATAAACTGCCGATGGAATATTGGTCGGCAGTTTCTCTATGCGGATACCGTCTTCTGCCACTGCCACCTTGGTAATGCTGAAACCGTGGTCCCGAAATATATTCTGCACCGGCAGGTAACCGGGGTCTTCCGTGGCTACATGGCCCACCTCTATGCGCCGCATAATTCTGCACAGGTGGGAAGTAAGCTGCTGCGTACCGGCGCCGATGACAATCTGGTCGGGACTTGCGATAACGCCTCTGGAATTGTAAACGTACTTTGAAATCTCAAAGCGCAGCGCAGCTTCTCCCTGCGGGTCGCTTTCAAAGAGCAGCAGATGAGAATATTCCATGAGGACCCTTGCCATACATTTTTTCCATTTTATGAAATCGAAACAGGACGGGTCGTGCTTGTACGGAGAGTCCTGAAACGTATAGTCGGAAAAAGCGTATCCTTCGGCTGCAAGAGAGCCGGCAGCTCTGTCTCCACCGACGGTGTTCTTGGCGCCGGAGGCAATATAATAGCCCGATTGGGGTTTGCTGACAATATAGCCTTCCACCAGAAGCTGATTGTACGCCTGTTCAGTGGTGGTAATACTGATTGACAAATCTCTGGAAAGACGGCGAAGGGACGGGAGCTTTTCACCGGAGGCCATGTTGCCGCAGGTAATCTCCTCTTTCAGATAGCGATATAGCTGTATATATAGAGGGTCCTTAGAACTATCCTTGAATTGTACTGAAATTGGCTTCATCTCTGCCGTACCTCCTAAACTGTATATGGAAAAATAATGGTTCTTCGATATTTAAAAATGAACACTTAATGCTATTATAATACCGAAACGAAAAAAGTCAATCCGAGGATTTCACCTTGTGAAAGGCTCCGGAATCTGATAAAATGATTTAACGCATAATATGGAGAAACAGGAGCAGAAACATGATTATTAAAGGAAGTTTTATATACACTCCGGCGCTGGGAGAAATGGAAATCAGAGAACAGGCCTACCTGCACATTGAGGACGGCCGCGTGAAAGCATTTTACAAAGAACTGCCCGAGGACCTTTGCGGCCGGCCGGTAACCGACTACGGCCAGGCGGTAATCATTCCCGGGTTTAACGACCTGCATATTCACGGGCCGCAGTATGTCAACCGGGGCGTAGGCTTTGACAAAGAACTGCTGCCCTGGCTGGAAACCTACACCTTTCCCGTGGAAGCAAGGTACAGTGACCCGGCATTTGCGGAAAAAGGATACAAGCTTTTTCTGAACAGACTCTGGGCTGCCGGCACTATGCGGTTTTCGGCATTTGCCACACTGCACGGTGAGGCAGCGTGGAAGCTGATGGAGCTTTGCGAGGCTTCCGGCATGAAAGGCTATATCGGAAAAGTCAATATGGACAGAAACGCTCCCGACTATCTGATAGAAGATACCGACCGTTCCCTTGGGGAAACAGAGGAACTTGCACTGCGCTGCGGTGAAGAATTGAAAAATGTACGCTATATCGTAACGCCGAGATTTGTTCCCTCCACAACAGAAAAGCTGATGCGTGGCCTGGGAAAGCTGGCTGACAGATACGATTTGCCGGTGCAGTCTCACCTGTCCGAAAATAAAGGCGAGATACAGTGGGTCAAGTCGCTGCACCCGGAAATCGGCAGCTATACAGAGGTCTATGAGGAGTTTGGCCTTTTGCGGCAGGACCGGACAATCATGGCTCACTGCATCCACCTGTCAGACAAGGAAAAGGAAATTCTCGGCAGAAAAAACATCTGTCTCGCCCATTGCGCCCAGTCCAACGCAGATTTGCAAAGCGGCGTCATGCCTCTGCGCAGAAATTTGGAAATGGGCCTGCGCTGTGTGGTGGCCAGCGATTTGGCAGGCAGTCATACACCGGCTATGAACCGTCATGTGACGATGACCATTGAGGTTTCCAAGCTGCGTGAAATGGCAGCGCCGCAGGAACCAGCGCTGAATCTGGCGGAGACACTGTATCTGTCTACGAAAAAACCGGGAGAATTTTTCGGAAAGGTGGGCAGTTTCGAGCCTGGGTACGAATTTGACGCCCTGGTTATCGATACGGAAGAAATGGACGGCCTTCTGGAAAGAAGTCCTTTTGAAAAGCTGGAGCAGTACATCTATGACGGCGACGACAGGAACATTCTGGCAAGGTATTGCGGCGGCGCGTTGATAGAAAAGCCTTTTTGAGAGAAATTAAGATAGAATTTTTTGTTCAGTTTGTGACTCTGAATTGACCGTTTATCCGAAAAAACGACCGTTTATCCGAAAGTTGTTGCCAAGCAATATTACGTGTGATAAGGTCAAAATAGCATATGATAAAATGAAGCTTTACATTGTATTCCTATCTATTTTCATGGTATAATGATTCCAACATAATACCGGCGTTGCCTTTTTGCCCCCAGGCCTGCCTGGCCAGGCAAAACGGACAGCGAAGACAGCAAGGCTGCCAGGGAGTATTGCATATCAATACGTTGCCGCAAGGATGGAATTACTAAATCAAGATTATGGATTTCAGATTTTTACAAGCAAAAATCTGATTAGGGGAGTAATACTTCATGAAAATATGTATCTGTGATGACAGAGAAGAAGACTTAAATATTCTGAATGAAATATGCAGTGAGTATTTGAACCGCAAACATATTTCTGCACAGGTGGTCTGCACCCAGGAGCCGGAAACACCTATTGAAGGCAGCTTTGACCTTTTGTTTCTGGATATGGAGATGCCGAAGATGAGAGGAACGGAGGTCAAGGCCCATCTGATGGGACGGGAACTGCCCTACATTATCTTTGTTACCAGCTATCAGGAAACGATTGCGGAAGCCTTTGGCATCAATGTATTGGGTTTTTTGAATAAACCTGTAGACCCCGCCCTCTTTGAGGCGCAGATGGATTTAGCGGTCAATCTTTTGGGAATGGGAAAAACAGTTGACCTGGGCGGCGGAAATTGGGAGTCCAGCAAGAATATCGTCATGTTTTTTTCAGAGGCCAGATACACGAAAGCACTGCTTGCGGACGGACGCAGAACCGAGCTGTCTGAGAAAAGCCTTTCTTTCTGGGAGAAGGAGCTTTCAGACCAGTTTTTCCTGCGGGTAGACAAATCCTATCTGGTCAACTGCAAATATATTCAGGATGTGGAGGAAAACACGGTTCTTCTGTCGAATGGACAGCGGGTAAAGCTGAGCAGACGAAGAAAGAAGGATATTCTTCTGAAAATCGGCGAGTACACTCGCAGGTTCGGCAGATTTGCCTGAATAATTAGGAGGTCAATATGGTAGGTATGTCCGCTGTGGTTATTTTGATTCTGGAAACGCTGAATCTGCTGCTGCTCTTTGCAGGGGTGCTGGGATACGGTTTCAGAGAGAACAAGGTCTGTCTTGCCGCAGGCGCTGCCATCATCTTGTTTCGCGGCGTAATCGCAATAGCTCTGCAGCAGGAAGACTTTATCTTTCACCGGATTCTGGCGGCGCTGGTTCCGGCGGCGGCCATGCCTTGCTTTTTTAAAGGCCGTCCGTCCATATCCCTGGTGGTCGGTATTACCATGGTGCAGATTATCTCCATGATGGATACTCTGAACATCGGCATCTGGACGCTGGCTGTCAAGGGAGAGGTAATAAAGGTCCACCTGGGATGGACTCATTATCTGGCCGCGCTGGGATGTCTGGTGGTATTGGGTGTCTTTTCTCTTGCTGTACGCAAGAAGCGGGAGGAAATCTACGAGGCCACGGAAAGGATAAGCCTGTGGATATTCATTCCGTTTTTGGTGTGTCTGTGGATGCTGTGCTACTATGTTCCAACTTATGTAGGCAATCCATCGGGGACGCTGCCTGAGATTGTCCAAGCCAAAAATGAGGTTAGAGACGGTTTCATTGCTTTTATCATTATCGGGTTTCTCATCGTTTCCTGTGCTTTGGTCAGCAAGCAGCGGGAACTGAAACGGATGCTGCTTCTGAATCAGAGGTGCATCGAGGAACAGGCAGAGCAGTACCGCAGACAGGGAGAAGAGGATATGGAACTTCGCCGTTTTCGCCACGATTGCAACGCCCATATTACTGCCATGCAGACCCTGGCGGAGGATGGCGACCAGTCGCGTCTCAGGGAATATGTGCGAGGCCTGTCGCAGCAGAGAGGGCAAAAGGTGCTGTATAATACCAATAATCTGATTAGTGACGCAATCCTCAATCGATACGGAGAGCTTTGCAGAGAAACGGGCATCAAGCTGCAGGTAAACGGAAAATTTCCTGACAGAATATCTATCACCGACACGGAGCTTTGCGTTATCTTATCCAATGCCGTAAAAAACGCTTATGAGGCTGCAGTACAGTGTGACGAGGGCGAGATTACTTTTGAAGTCAGGAATGCCAGAAACTTTTGCACCCTGATGATTACAAATTCGTGTGTGCAGCAGCTGAAAATGCAAGGAGACCTTCCGGTCACGACGAAAGCCGACGGGAAGAATCACGGCATTGGAACCAGAAATATGCTGAATACCGCCCGCAAAAATGGAGGCAGTGTGACCTGGGCGTGGGATGAGCGGGGGTATGTGCTTGTTACCATCCTTCTTCGGGGTGAGTAGGATGAAAAGAAGCTGTGAAGAAAATCCTTTTCTATTTTCATTTTTGATTTCAGGGGGGAGTTAACTTAAATCACCTGAATTTTAGATAAACATGTATAACTCTTTTGCCTGATTCCAGGCGACTTCAGGCAAAAGTTATACATGTTTTTTCTTTCACTGAATTTATGCATAGTACCAGCTTTTTATCGATATAATTTATGCAAAAATGACCGTTCCGCCGAAAAAACGACCGTTTATCCGAAAGCTTTTGATTTCTGCTTGACGGTTCAGTATACTAAAGTCATAAACCAGAAAATAATTTAGATTCAAAGGAGGACGTGATGAAGAAACAAATGATGGCCGTTTTATTAGGGATAACCGTGGTGATGTCCATGTCCCTTTCGGCAGCTTTTGCCAACACCGCAGAGGGCAGAGGGCATCTGGAAAATGCAGAGCAGCTGAAAAATGCAATCGCTTCTTATATGGAAGATGGGATTCTTTCTGAAACAGAAGAGTCGCAGGTTATGGCTCAGGCGACGGAGGAAGCAATCTCGGAGCTGATGCAGGAGAAACTGGACGCAGCAGCAGACGTGATGAACTCAGTAGCTTTGAATCCTGATATGAAGAAGCTTGCGGGCGGAACGGAATATTCAATTGAGACCTATGATTTAGGCGACGGATGTCAGATGACTGTAGAACTGACAGACCGAGCAGAAGGTCAGATCTTTGGTACAGCAGAGCCTTTAGCGGCGAGTACAGCAGTATGGAAAGCCTACGGAAATCGTTACTTTACAGCAAAGACTACTGTGACGGTTGTCGGACATAGTGCGACATTAGGACTGGAAAATCATTATATCTTATCCAGTAATGGCATTGATGAAAATTATGGTGAGCTTATTGGAACACCAGATGATGCTAAATGTAAGGTTGTAAAAGGCACATATGTTATCGAAGATGGAAAAGCCAGAACTCCTGGAGCTTCTGACGTGAATATGTACGGTACCTTTACCTGTAAAGTAGACACCACTTCAAGACAGTATAAGCTGGATACAGCGGTACAATATCTGGAACATGATACCAGTGGAAAGAGAATCAAAGTCGGTCACACATGGAAACTGACAAAGCTTTGATAAGTGATAAGATGAAAGGGGTATGGGATTAAGACTGAGAGAAGTTTTTCTGCAGAAGAAGTCGAGCACGCAGAAGTATAATGCTTGCAAGAGGATAGATGCAGCAGCTATCTTCTTGCAACATAAGCAGAGAGACAATCTAAAACATTAAAATATTTTATATTATGATAAAAGTGGATTAATGATATATATCGAAAGAGGCAGAACATCGTGAAATTTGTAAATTTTGACTTGAAATGGGTTATTATCATTATTTTAACCGGATTATTAGGAATTTCGATACTTTACAATCCAACCATCAGTCCTGCTGATGAAAAATCAATCATCGGAACCTATAATTCTGTGCCGGACTATCCGAATCAAGGTGAATATGTGGTATTTGAAGAAAATGACAAGGTTTGTCGTTATATGCAGCTTGAGGGAAGCAATGCGGGCACTTTTTATCAGAAAGAAGAGAACATATTTATTCTTACCTTTGAAGAAATGAAAGTGAAGACAACCGCCATATTTTGCGGAGAGATTATGTACCTGTGCGAGGGAGAACAGGTGAAGAAATATGAGAAAATATCCGATGTTCCGACCTATATTGGAATAGATTGAGAAAGTAATTGAAGCCTCTGACGTGAATATGTACAGTAACTGTAATATCATGTCAGTGGAAAGAGAATCAAAGTCGGTCGCACATGGAAGCTGACAAAGCTTTCATAAGTGATAAACTGAAAGAGGTATGGGATTAAGACTGGGAAAGGAGGAAGCTGCCTATGAGGGTAGACAAAAAGAAAAGAGTTTTTCAGAAACAGAATAGCGATTGAGAGGCGCTGTAGTTCCATTAAGAAAAACTCCTTAATTAGTATGAATCAAAACAATTAAAAAGTCAAGGAATTTTCAGAAAGGAGATTAGTGTGAAAACTTTGAAAAAAAGAGCATCTGTTATTGCTATTGCGTTAGCGCTTGTAATGGTTATATCAGCGGTAAATGTATTCGCTGCTACAGGTTCGTACTCTGGATATACATACAAAACTAAGGATTTGTATTCGCCGACAGCTTTAACAAAAACCGGAACTGGTCAAGCCTGCTTTAATGTAACCCAGTATGGTGATGATTCTACATCACCGGGTTCGTGTTCTTTCTGGCTTGAATTTGAAAATGGGTTGAACATTACAAAGAAGGTAACTGTTAGTAAGAAAGTCGGGAAAACAACATTAACTTATGAAGGAACCCCTAGTCATTATAAGGGAACTAAGAGTTTTCTCTGTATCAGCACATCGCTAACCACATTAAGCCGACAATACGTTAAAGGTAAATGGTCTCCAGATAACGTAACTCTTTAACGTGCGTTAGGGCTTCTTTTATAGAAGTCTAGTGTTTTGGAAATGCTGATAAAAACAAATCCATCTTTTTCGGCGGTTGAATAAGATTCTTTACCGAAAGTGTTGTGAAATGGTTTAATCAGCATTTCCCTTTATTAGGGGAGGTCGTCATGGGTTATTTTAAATGGAAGCTTAAGAAAGCGGTTCTTTCTGTCGAGTCGGTCTTTGTATTTACAGTTGTATTATGTTGTTATATTTTTGCCGGGATGTCTGTTATAAATTTTGATGGTGATTTTTTGTCAGACTTTATTGGAATTGCAAGTAACAGTCTTCCTGCGCTTATTTTTCCAATGGTGGTGTGTATTCCTGTTGCGTTGAATTACGTGACAGAATATGAAAGCGGGTACCTCAATTTATTGCTGAGCAAAATGCCGTTGTGGCGTTATATCGCCATAAAGCTATTTACCAATGCAGTGGTTAGCGGACTTGTACTCAGTCTGCCAGCCGTTATCTATCTGCTTAGGATTCTAATAAAAAAAGGATTTGCCGTTGATTCATATATAGAATCCTCATGGCCCATAGTACTTTATCCCCATTTGTATGAGACGCACCCGTTCGTATATGTAAGCATTATCATCGGTTTTATCTTTTTGTGCGGTATGGTTTTTGCTACTTTGGGACTGGGCATTGCGGCAGTCATGAAGAAAAAATACCTGGTAATTCTTATTCCACAGGCTTATTATGTAGGAGCTGCGGCAATAGTCCAGAATATGAATCTATGTAGATATTTAGACCCGATGACTTTATATGTACTGAACAGCCCTGTTCCGTTGAAGCTGAGTATTAGACTCCTTTATGCCCTCGTCATCTTTATCGTCGGTGCAGTAATGTTTGTTCTGGGGGTGCGGAAAAATGTGGAATAGTACCTTACATACGGTGAAAGCCATTTTGCGGCGGAAAATCAGAAAGAGTGGGATTATCCTTATCGCGCTGCTGAATATATGCTATTTGGTCTCTTTTTTAGTCGTAGACTGCACGGTAATGGGAGGAAGAGAATCTGTAAATTTTACTGGGTATCTTATCTGCGTTCTCAGTGAGCAGAATTTTCTTACTTTCGCTGTATTTATATCGATTATCTTTGGAGCCAATGAGCTGCACGAGCTGAGAATGACTGAAGCACTGGCCTATAGAACCCGGGATGAATGGGCTAAAGCGATGCTGTCTGGCGGCATCATTTACAGTTTGTTATATGTTTGTTTCCTTCTGTGCATGATGTTGCTGCTGGCAGCGGTTTCCGGAATTGATTTCAGCAATCTGCAAACTCCTTGTAAGGGTATGGATTGGCTGATTCCCCATATCCTGTACAGTAGCGATGACGTAAATGTTTTGAAATTGGCCGCCGTCAATGTAGGAAATCTGATATGTTACTGTATCACCATAGCTGTGGTTTATGATTTCACTTTGGGTGTTGTGAGACGGCGGGCAGCCGCAATCCTGGCTGAAATGACTGCTGGGATTATAGGGTTGGCTGCTGTGAAATCGGTAATAAGATGGAGCCATGCTTTTACGCCGCTGGGAAATGTGATACTGAGTTTGAGTTATGACAGGTGGAATGACAGTGTTAACTGGCTGTATTGGCTGATTACGGATTCTGTTCTTATTGCGGGGACTTTTTATATGAACCGAAGGCGGGAGTTTTGTTATGACTTATAGCTTCAGGATGATAGGCAGGACGGTACTGTGGTACTGCAGAAAAACCGCAGGTACCATTGTACTTGTTTCTATGATTGTTTTTTTGCTCCTCTATGGCTGTGCATGGCAGTCAGGCCAGCTTTCCCAGCTGTTTACGGTAAGTTTAGGAGGATTTAAGCAATCAGTATTGCTGGCTTTATTCTGGTTGGCAGTTCATTTGCCTGCAGAAGGATTTGTTTATGGGTGGATGATGAATCAGGCCAACAAGTCGTACTGTATCAGACTGTTGAAATACGAAAGCAAGTTCAGATATCTTGGGTTCATGATAACTTTTGCAATTATACTTCTGATTCTATATTATGTGAGCGGATATGGAATACTTCTGATTCTATGTAAGGGGAATGAGATTGGTCTGGCGCTCTGGCAAATGAGTCTGGCTATTTTGGAATCACTGAGCATCGTGCTGACAGCAGCGGCTATAAGTTTTTTGTATCCTAAGCTTGAGAACATAGCTTTTTCTGCAGTAATTACAGCAGAACTTGCCAGCTGCACCTTATGCGGCACAAGTGAAAAGCTGCGAATATTGCCCTTTACATATGGGAAATTGGTACTGCAGAAGGATTTTTTTGACAATGGAATTGCACTAGCAGCATCCATTTTGACCATAGGGATTTTGCTGGTTCTTACGACAATGATGTGGCTGAGAAAAGATGAGAGGAGTGGGGCGCATTGAATATGGTGGAACTGATTGGAGTAAGTAAGAGTTTTAGGCAGCAAACCGTTTTGAAGGATGTTCATTTATCGCTGCAGCAAGGGCGTATTTACGGTATTGTAGGCCGAAACGGCAGCGGAAAAAGCGTACTGCTGAAGTTAATCTGCGGCCTAATGCTGCCGACGGAGGGTTCAGTAACAGTCTGCGGAAAGCTTTTGAAAGATGGAGCCTTCGCGGAAGATGTGGGAATCCTCTTGGATAATACGGGTTTTTTGCCCAGACTTTCTGCCTTTGACAATCTAAAATCCATTGCCGTCATCCGCAATGTGGCTGCCGACGAGAGGATTAGAGACTGCATCTGCCAGGTGGGACTGGATGCTGACAGTAAAAAGCCAGTAGGCAAGTATTCCCTTGGAATGAAACAGCGCCTTGGCATTGCACAGGCCATTATGGAACGTCCAAAGCTGCTTCTGCTGGACGAACCGATGAATGCATTGGATGAAGGCGGTGTAAAAGATATGCGATTGCTGCTGAAAGATTACCAGCGGGAAAACCAGGCCACTATTTTGCTGGCTAGCCATAACCGTGAGGACATTGAAGAACTCTGCGACGAAGTCTATGTAATTCGTGACCAAAAAATTTGCAAGCAAGAAGATTTGTAACCAGAGGGGACGAAATGAGCAGAAGATTCCCGTGGAAGTAAGCGTGTTTCTATTTGAAAGACATGATATGCGGGTGAGTGGAGATCCCATTGATGAAGAGGAATTTGATGATTTATTTAGAGAAAATTTCATTTCTGTCGAAGAGGCAGAAGCATTAAGCCTCAACGAGGATTTTGATATAGTGATAACGACAAAAGAAGACAGGATTGAAAATATCTGGATAGAGCTAGAGTATTCTGTGTTTGAACTCTTTCAAAAGAAAGTAGTGTCCCAGGAATTGATTGTTTGACATACAAAAAAATACTTGAATAAGATACGGTCATCCCCCCCGCCATTCAAAAGAATAAATTTGACAATATTTTAATAATACAAAATATTGTCAAATTTTGTATTATGTGTTATGATAAAAATAGAAATTAACTAGAAATGTCAAAATATGAGGGTATTAAAAGATGCTTTAATTGGATATTTGGGAAAACAAATTTTGTTGCGTTTATGAGGAGAATCCTATAAGAATGAAATGTGGGAACGAGAAGCAGGCTTTCAGCCTTCAGGGACTTTCGGTATGCAAAGATTTTATTTATTCCCAAAACTTTGCACATTGCGGGATACTGCGGTTCAAAAAATAAAAGGCAGGAGGTGAGACTGAGCTATCCGTACATTGATGAATGTGTTTGTATGAGAAGAACCGGCAAAAGTTATATAGTGATTAGTATTAGAGGGGGACTTTAAAAATGAAGATGAAGAACAAAAGCTTTATGGGTATCGCGGCAGGATTGCTTGTTGTTATTATTGTGCTGGCTGTTGTCTGCATAAAGGAGTATTCTGCTATCCAAAGAAATAAGGTGGACAGCCTGAACACGGCTTTTTATTACATGCAGGAAGTGCTTGAGGAGGAATCTGACAGGGGATTTGAAAACTGGGATGAAAAGTCTGCGAACATATATGTTCTGCAGCAGAAATCTGCAGCGAGCGCTAAAGGGATGGGAGATTATGAAGAAATCAGCAATATGATATTGGAAATTTCTCAAATAAAAAATCCTTCAGATGCAGAAGCCAAGGCCCTCATTGAACAGGCCAGAGATATGAAAGTTTCTTGGTCAACTGGTAGCTGGAATTGGTCCGCCTCCATTATAAAAAAATAGAGAAACCAATTATATGAGGTTCAATGAGTAATGTCAGTGAGCTTCATATTAAATGAAATTAAATCTTAGAAACAACAATCTATGTAAAGAAGTATGGTGACTGGAAAAGGTGATAAATATGAAGCTCTATCAAAAGCTGACAATCCTGCTGCTCATATTTGGGTTCGCTTTGAGCAGTTATGGCTGCAATAGTGAACTAAGTAAGCCGGAAACAGATATGCTGACCTTAAAGTATGAATTGGCTGAAGATGAAGAGCTGGAGCCGTTTTATGTTTCTGATACAAAAATATATGCTGCAGTGAACAAATTAGAACCGCCGGATATGTCAGCACCAAGTTTCGGAGCTGTGACAGAAAAATTTATTGTTTATAATCTTCTGACTGAAAAGGAAGAGGTATGTTATGATTCGGGAGAGGATGATGTCTACATCTATCATGCGATGCCTTTCAAGAATGGGATTATTTACGCAGTCTATGAAAGGCCGGAGTCGGATGCGGCATTGGATGAGAAGGTTCGATGGGAAATCAAATATATCTCCGATGAAGGATGCCGGGTTCTTGATTCCGGTCTCTGCAGCAGTAAGTTTGATATGCTGCCTGGATTTACCGTTTTAGATGGAGACGTGTATTATCTATATGAAAATTTTGTTGAAAAAACCGGATATGGTTTCGGAATCAAGAAAGCCGATTTAGACAATTCCAAAACAGTGGTCTGGGAAACAGATTACAGCCTGTCGGAGACTGAGTTCTACTCTAATGGAACGGATTACGTGATACATGTTGACGGGAAACTTTTAATAGGCAATGGGAAAGGAATTTACCGGGAGTATGATTTAACAGAGAACATGTCGGCTTTCGGGATATGTGAAGATTATCTGTTCTGCTGCACGACATCAGATGGGAATAAGTGGACAGCAAGGAGCGTCTCGCTGGAAACAGGAGAAGAGTATACAGCAGAGAGTGAAATGCCCCTTTACCGAATCAGCAGCATGACGGGAGATGCGCTTACTTGTGTAGATAATAATTTTAGCATGTATATTTTTTATCCAGGGAAGGCGTTTGAAATACTTTCTGTAGAAGAATCAGCCGAGATTATTGAAAACAGAGAGTATGTCAGGTATTATCCTTATGAAGCTACGAAAACGCTGGCGCAGCTTGATGAAACAAAGTTCTGCCGGATAATGTGGTAGACAGCAGAATAAAAGCATCTCGATTCATTGGATTTCGGAAAGAAAGCAAAGACAGTTGCGATTGCGAAGATGATGAGCCGATTTCAGGAATAAGTAACGATGTCGAGTATAGAATTATAAGATTTTCCTGAGTAAAGGAGTTGTTCAATGAAGTCAAATAAGACGATTATAAAGAAGTTTAATTATATTGGGCCTATGTTTTGCAGCAATCTTTATAATTACAATAATTTACATTGGGCTGGTTCCTAAGGTAGAACTTAAGACAGAAGACGGACGTTGGAGAGCAGTATTTTTCTCCGAATATGAGGATTGTGGTTGGGAAGGGATGCTGGTTTATGAAGGAAAAGAGGATATCAGTAATCTGCATGCAGAACTCCTTTATAATGGAGAGGAGAAAATAAAGGAGCAGGAGAGGTTAGAAAGCTTTCATGGAAAGTTGAGGACTAAGGTAAGACTAGCCCTGGGAGTTGACGAAGAACAACCTGTTTTTTGTGAAATGATTGCTTTTGCAGACAAACCCCAAGAAATTATAATTCGGATAAAGTGGGAAGAAAACGGAAAGCCCTTTGAAACAATGTTGGAATATCCGAAGAAAACGTAAGATTTCGAAGCATAGTACCGGTGGAAAGAGAATCAAAGTCAGTCACACATGGAAGCTGACAAAAGTCTCATATGACGCTCCGGTTTCGTCCTATGCAAATGAAATCCGGTATACTTTTACCAATTAAGAGAACGTTAATAGTTGAGTTAAAAACAAATCAAGCACAAAGATTCGCTGACATCGTTTGGCGAATTTTTTCTTGGGCAAATATGAATCCCGTGAAAATCTGTAAAAAATCTTACAAACCCATTGATGGACACAACATATAGTGTTATAATTAGAAACGCGACAATATATACTGTGTCCGCTGCAAAAACGCGGACCGTGATGAGAATATACAAAAAGGAGGAAGAGATGGCAATTTCAGAGATTAGTAAGAATGCCCTGACGGTGTTAGAAAAGCGATATCTGGGCAAAGATGAGGACGGAAACCCCATTGAAACTGTAGAAGAAATGTTCCGCAGAGTGGCGGATACCATTGCGGCGCCGGACGCCAAATACGACAGCACGGCGGATACGGCGGCTTTAAGTCAGGAGTTTTTTGAGCTGATGACGGATTTAAAATTTCTGCCAAACTCACCGACCCTGATGAATGCGGGCAGAGTTTTGGGACAGCTTTCCGCATGTTTCGTGCTGCCGGTGGAGGACAGCATGGAGGGGATTTTTGACTCGGTGAAAAATGCGGCCCTAATCCACAAGTCCGGCGGCGGCACCGGCTTTTCCTTTTCCAGACTGCGCCAGAGCGGCTCTGCAGTTCGGTCCACAGGCGGTGTAGCCAGCGGCCCGGTCAGCTTCATGAAAGTGTTCAATGCGGCTACGGAGGCGGTGAAGCAGGGCGGCACCAGAAGAGGCGCCAATATGGGCGTGCTCAGAATCGACCATCCGGACATTCTGGAATTTATCAACTGCAAGGAGAACAATAAGGAAATCACCAATTTTAATATCAGCGTGGGAATCACAGAGGCCTTTATGGAAGCAGTGGAAAGTCAGAGCGACTACGATTTAATCGACCCCAAAACAGGACAGGCCGTAGGCCACCTCAGCGCTGAGAAAGTCTTCGATTTGATTGTGGAGCATGCGTGGCAGAACGGAGAACCCGGCATCATCTTTCTGGACAGGCTCAACCGGGATAATGTGACGCCGACCCAGGGTGAAATAGAAAGTACAAACCCTTGCGGAGAACAGCCGCTGCTGCCGTATGAAAGCTGCAATCTGGGCTCTATCAACCTGGTAAAAATGCTGCGCAGAACGCTGACCGGATACGAATTTGACTTTGTGCTGCTGGGTGAAACCGTAGAGAAAGCCGTACATTTCCTCGATAACGTCATCGACGCCAACAACTATCCCCTGGACCGGATAGGCGAGACCACCAGGGCTTCCAGAAAAATCGGTCTTGGCGTCATGGGCTGGGCCGACGCGCTTCTGATGATGGACATTCCATATAATTCAAACGAAGCCGTTGAACTTGCCGAAAAGGTAATGCGGTATATCGAGAGCACCGGCCATGCGGCAAGCAGCAAACTGGCGGCAAAGAGGGGGACATTCCCGCTGTTCTCCGTCAGCACCATGAAAGACGGCGCTGCCATGAGAAACGCTACGGTAACCACCATTGCGCCGACCGGCACCCTGTCTATCATCGGCGGCTGTTCGTCCGGTGTGGAGCCTGTATTCGCTTATGCTTTCATCAGAAATATCATGGACGGCACTGAGATGGTAGAGGTCAACCCGGTACTGACCGCCAAGCTGAAGGAATTGGGCCTATATAACGACAGTCTGCTGAAAAAGATAGCAAGAGAAGGGACTGTAGCCCACTGCGAAGAAATTCCTGAGGATGTACGCAGAGTTTTCGTTTGCTCCCACGATATTAAGCCGGTTGACCATATCAGAATGCAGGCGGCTTTCCAGAAATATACGGACAATGCGGTTTCCAAGACTGTCAACTTCCCGAAGGAAGCCACCAAGGGCGAGGTCAGAGACGTCTACATGCTGGCGTATAAAGAAGGCTGCAAGGGTGTAACCATCTACCGCGACGGCAGCCGGGAAGAACAGGTGCTCAATATCGGGAAGGTCAACAAGGAGGGAGGACAGGCAGCTGCCTCGGATATGGCAGTACCAGCCCTTGACCATCCGGGTTACGGACATATCGAGCCGCGTCCTCGTCCCGATGTAACCCGCGGCTTCACGGAAAAAATCAGAATCGGCTGCGGCAGCCTTTATGTAACCTGCAACTACGATGAAAACGGTATCTGCGAAGTCTTTACCAGCACGGGAAAGGCCGGCGGCTGTCCGAGTCAGAGTGAGGCGACGGCCAGACTGGCTTCTGTAGCGCTGCGCAGCGGTATCTCAATCCACGAAGTGTATGACCAGCTGAAAGGTATCAGATGTCCGTCTACCATCAGGCAGCAGGGCATGGGATGCACCTCCTGTCCGGACGCGATTGCAAAAGTCATTATGAAGGTGTCCAAGATTATCGAGGACCAGCCGAGAGAAAAGGCCTCCTATGAACCTCCTGCGGAAACAGCCGTTCCGCAGAAACACCCAATCGTACCGGCAACCGCCGGCGAAATTCACGCCTGCCCGGAATGCGGCAGCCCTGTAGAACACGAGGGAGGCTGCGTAATCTGCAGAAACTGCGGATTTTCTAAGTGCGGATGATTGAGAAGTATGGTAAAATGGGATTAGAAATTCAACATAGCATTTAGAAAGGAAGAACGTCTATGAAAGTATTGATTACAGGCTTTGAACCCTTTGAAGGAGAAACAGTAAATCCGGCCCGGGAGGCCGTCGCCGCGCTGCCTGACACCATCGCCGGCGCGGAGATTATAAAAGTTACCGTACCGGTGGTATTTTCCAAGACAGAAGCCCTTTTGCGGGAACATATCGAGAAGCACCGGCCGGATATCGTGCTGAGTATCGGCCTTGCCGGCGGCGTGTCCTCCATCAATGTTGAGAGAATTGCCGTAAACATCATCGACGCAAGAATCCCGGACAACGAAGGGAATCAGCCTTTTGATGAACCAATCTTTGCCGACGGCGATACCGCATATCTGGCAACGGTACCTGTAAAAGCCATGGTACAGAATATGCGCAGTCACAATATTCCGACCATTCTGTCCCACTCTGCGGGCACCTACGTGTGCAATTACATCATGTATCAGGTGCTGTACCTTGGAGCAAAGTACTATCCTAACCTCAAGGGAGGATTTATTCACGTACCTTATCTGCCGCAGCAGGTGGTAGATAAACCGGACGGAACGCCGTCCATGTCTCTGGCTGACATCGTTACCGGCCTTAAAGCTGCTGTCGAAGCGGCAGTCAAGGCAGAAGAACTTTCCGTTCCGATGGGAACGATTCAGTAGAGTTCATCTTCTATCCGTGATACATAAAGCGTACTTTTACCTGTGCCGAGGCCCTGGGTTAAAGTACGCTTTTAATTTTAGCTTGTTTTCGTTATGTCGGAATGATATACTTAGGTATCTTTTCTTAACAATCCGGAGGGAAATTATGTCTGCGGCTTACGGTATTACCAGCATTATGGCGCTGATTCTCGTAGGCGTTTGTATTGCTGTTGACAGAAAAAAAGAAATCTGGCTTCTCCTGCTGTTCATTTCAGTCTTTATCAGCGGCGTCGGATATTTTATGCTGTCGGTATCTCAGAATCTGGAAATGGCCTTGATGTCCAACAGAATCGCGTATCTGGGCAACGTTTTTCTGCCTTTCTTCATGGTTATGATGCTGCTGCACCTCTGCAACATTCACTACAGAAAGTGGCTTCCCGGCATTTTGATAGGTATCGGTTTTGTCATACTTATCATTGCCGCAAGCCCCGGATATCTTACGGTGTATTATAAGACTGTTTCCATAGAAATCGTAGACGGAGCCACCCAGCTGGTACGGACCTACGGTCCGCTCCACAGCGTATATTACGCCTACCTTTTCCTGTATTTCGCTGCGATGCTTTATATTGTGGGCTATTCCATTGCCAAAAAGAAAATTAAATCCTATCTTCACAGCGTTATACTTGTGTCGGCGGTATTGGTCAATATTCTGGTTTGGCTCATAGAACAGTTTCTGCCCCGGGGATTTGAATTTTTATCAGTATCCCATATATTGTCTGAAGGCCTAATCCTGTTTTTATACGGCGTATTCCAGCAATACAATATGAAGAAGCGTATTATCTGTACCTGGATGGTAGGCTTTCTATGTGTGGGCATTGCGCTGCTGTGCAAATTTGCCCCTTACTTCAATCCGGAATACAGCTTTTTCAATGTGATTCACAGTTTCATTTATATTGGAATGTATTACGCGTGGGGACAGATTGTCTGCGCCGGTATCATACAGAAAACCCAGCGCCGCTGTCTTGGCGGAATTTCCGCCCTGCTCATATTCTGGCTCTTTGTAAGCGCCTGCAGACAGTTTATCTTTCCCTATGGCAGCACAGCTGACCGGTATCTGTGGTACGCTTACTATATCCCGCAGATACTCATTGCCGCTCTGAGTCTGCTGGCGGCGCTGATGGTCGGAAGCGATGAAAATGCCAAACCGGGCAAATGGCGGTTGGCCTTGTTCGGCGGCGCGGCGGTGCTGATTCTTTTCGTGCTGACCAACGACCTTCATCAGCTGGTGTTTTCTTTTCCCGGGGGAACCTTCCGGGGCAGCCATTGTATCTATCAGCCGGGATATTATATGATAACCGGATTGATTGCCCTATGCGGCGTCAGCGCCATGGCGCTCTTTATCGTGAAGTATCGTGTTCCCGGACGAAAAAAGCTGGCGGGATTTCCTATTATGTGCCTGGTGTTTATGATTACTTACTGGATTCTATATTTTATGGAAGACAGCTTTGTTAAGGCGTACCTGAACGATGTAACCGCCGTAAGCTGCCTGATGGTTGCCGCACTGTTTGAGTCTCTCATAGAGAGCGGGCTGCTGCGAGCCAACATAGGTTATGACAATCTGTTTCGGAAATCCACCCTTGCGGCCCAGATTACGGATTATCATCATCAGGTCCGCTATACTTCTGAACATGCGCAGGTTGTACCTGCGGAAATTCTGGCGGAGGCGGAAGCCGGGCCTGTCATGCTCAATGAGTCTACAAGGCTTTCTGAAGCGGCCATCAGCGGCGGGCATATTTACTGGGAAGAGAACGTAGAAGAGCTGCTGTCTGTCCAGGAGGAACTGGAGTTGACTCAGGAAGAACTTCGGGATACGGGGGACGTGCTGAAAGCGGCGTCCGAGCAAAAAGCTTACCGTCTTCACCTGGAAATGGAAAACAAAATTTACGATGTGGTGGAGGCGCAGACTGCGCCGCAGATAGCCGTGCTCAGAGGATTGTCGGCACAGCTTCAGCAAACAGAAGAGATGGACGCCGCAAAGAAACTGCTGGGCAAAATCGTTGTCATCGGAACCTATATCAAACGCAGGAGCAATCTTCTCTTTGTGGCAGGACAGGAGGGAAGCATCCGCATCGAAGAACTTCTTTTGTGCGTCAACGAATCGGCGGAAAGTCTCAGGCTGTACGGCGTTAACTGCGGGGTCAAGATTTCCGGCTGTCAAAGACTGGCTCCGGAAATTGCCTATATGGTGTACGACATCCTGGAGGCGGTTATAGAGACGGGTATGGAAACCGCCTCGTCCATTTTAATCTGCGGCGAACCCCAGGGACGCGGTCTTTCCCTTACCATCTGTACCGACTGCACGGAAGACCTGTCGGTTCTTTGTCAGTCCTTTCCCGATGTGAGAGCCGAAAAAGATGAAGACGGTTTGTGGTATCTGAGCGCAAGCCTTGAAATTCGCGGGGGGGGGGGTACCTAAAATATGACTTACTTTGAACACTGCGCAGCTATAGAGCAAACGCTCCTAATCCTGCTGCTCTTTGCCGCGTCACTGGTCCAATTATTTCTTACTGTTGAAGACGCCGCCGGCGGGCGGTACCGTCGTCTGCTGCTTGACGGCCTGCTTCTCATTGGAGCGCTGCTTCTCTGCGGAGACCTGCTCGGCATTGCCGGAAGAATCGACGGGAGGCACTTTTTCTCTCTTCCTGCAGCATACCTTTGGATTCTGGAAGGGGAGCTGCTGCTTTACGGGTCTTTCAGTTATGCAGGCGCTTTGTGGAGAAAGAAACATGTATTGTCTCGGGACTCCATCAAAGAGGGAAGTGATAACCTGCCCGATGGAATCTGCTTCTTTGACGACAACGGAGCGGTACGGCTGATAAACCGAAAGATGATGTCTTTGGGAATCATGCTTTTCAGCAAGGAGATACAGACCCTGGACGAACTCCACCTGGCTCTGCTGCACCCGGCCGGCGGTGTGGAATGTCTTGATGAAGGAAATTGGCTGTATCGTTTTCCTGACGGAACGGTCCGCCGGTTCAGCGAACGGACCTTTATCGATGAAGATGAAAGCATGGTAACCGAGATAATTGCCGCCGACGTAACGGAACTATACGCCAAGCAGGCCGAGCTGAACAGAGAAAATACCTTGCTGGCTGAAGCCAACCGGAACATGAAACAGCGGCTTGATAATATGGAGGAGATTGTACGAGAGGAAGAGATTCTGTCCATGAAGATGCGAATCCACGATGATATCGGACACAGTATTCTCGCCGCACGAAAAGCCCTTCTGCAGCAGCAGGACATCGCCGTCATCCGCCGGAACGCCGCTCTGTGGGAAAAAGCGGTAAATCTGCTGGACAGGGTAAATCATTTGTCTCCGGTTCCCGACGAATGGGAACAACTTCAGTCCCGGGCCCGGGATTTGGGTGTAGAGCTGGATATTGGAGGAGAGCTGCCTGAACACGAGATTCTGCGCCATCTGGTGGTGCTTTCTGTCCGTGAATGTGTGACCAACTGTGTGCGCCACGCCAGAGGCGACAAAGTATTTGTTCGGATTACTCCGGTCCGGGATGGAATTATCTGCCGGATTACCAATAACGGAAAAGCGCCGACCCAGTCCATCATCGAAGGCGGCGGACTTTCCGGTCTGCGGCGGCGTATAGAGCGGGAAGGAGGAACCATGAAGCTGCAGAGCAGCCCGGCTTTCGCCCTTATCGTTACCCTGCCGCTTAAGGAGGAATTGTGATGAAAAATGTGATGATTGTAGAAGACCAGAAGATGATTCGGACCATTTTGGAAGGCTATATTCATAAGGCTGAAGACTTCCGGCTGGAAGCCTCCATCGAGGGTGCCGAGCAGGCATATGAACTCTGCGAGATGAAAGACATCCACCTGATTCTGATGGACGTGAGGACCGCCTATCGAGAAAACGGGATTTTAGCGGCAGCTAAAATTAAGAAGGACTTTCCGGCCATTAAAATCATTGTGGTGACTTCGCTGGTGGACTCGGATATCCTGGAGAAAGCAAAAGAGGCCGGCGCAGATGGTCTGTGGTATAAGGACGCCGATGAAGAGGCCCTGATGGACGTTATATTCCGAGTTATGGAAGGAGAACGGGTTTTCCCGGACGCACCTCCGGTGGTGGAGATTGGCACGGCAAAGAGCGTAGAGTTTACCAAAGCGGAGCTGCGGGTTCTGCGCTATCTCGTCAAAGGGCTGCCCTATGCGAAAATCGCTGAAAACCTCAATATGGAAGTGGTTACGGTGAAATACCACGTAACCAATATGCTGCAGAAGACCAACCTGAAGAACAAGCTTCAGCTGGCCGTGGCTGTCAGCGACGCCAAGTTTGTCGTAGACCTGGCAGGCGAAGAAGAGGAGCAATGAGTACACGCGGGATTTAGATGACAATTTAACAGGAGTTCCCCATAACAGAGACATTTCACAGCTGTGGAATGTCCTTCTCTTTTTTTGTCGAAACCTATACTTTGGTATAGGGCGTAATTTTTAAAATTCTGTATAATAAAAGCTGGATAAAAAGGCCGGCCGGTCGATAACTTTGTTTGCAAATCGATTTCACGGAATATTTTTCGGCGGTCGTTGACGCTTTGCAGAAAGCAGTTTTATCTGAAGAGGAAAGGGGACGTGCATGAAGAGCTATGCAAAGGGCTGTACGAGCAATAAGGCAAGCAGGAAACCGCGGCGGAAAATGCTGACGGTATTTCTTATTGCCTTATTGCTTCTTTTTGATTTTGCCGCAGGCAGCTTCTCTGCAGTCAACGCCCTAAACGGTTCTCCGTCTTCAGAGCTGGCGGTCTATCGTGACGGCAAACCGGTGGACTCAATTTTGATGGACGAGGATAAAAAACAGATATTGACAGCGGAGGGCCTTTCGGCTGCCGAAAGCTATCAATGGCAGGTCCAACTGCCCGGCGGAAGCGGTTCCTGGGTGGATATTGACCGGATGACAGGCAGCCGCTGTGAGATTAGCTGTGCAGTATTGGGAAGTCTGCTGGACGAAAGGGGAGAGACTGCAGTCCGCTGCATTGCTTACCTGAACGGAAAAGAGTATGTCAGCAACTCCGTGGAAGTGGCGGTGAATTTTCAGACCGGACAGGATTCTGCAGCAGAAAATATATCGACTGCCTCTGATTTTGCAAAGGCTGCGGCCTACAGTCTTTCGGCGGGGCGGATGGCCGCCTTGTCAGTGGACAGCGATGGCAGCGAAGATGGTGACGACGAATATGTCAACATCACGATACGGTATATGCTTGAGCAGGACGGGGAAGAGCCAATCCCTGTCTTTGCACCGTATGTGGCGAAACTGCAGAAGGGCACGTCGTTTTCAGCAGTAGTGCCGTCTCCGACCTATGCGGGCTACAAACCATACGTTTTGGAGGAGGGTGAGTATAAGGAGGCGTCCAGCGTCTCCCTCCATTACACCGGCCTTGATGGGAATCGTGAGATAACAGTGTGGTACAGACCGGCGGAGGTCTCTTATACGGTTCGATATTTTCTGCAGAATATTTCCAACGATGACTATACAGAGGTGGCGTCCAGAACCGGAACGGCGCTGACGGGCTCTTATCCCAAGGAGGATATTGAGGTGGAAATCGACGGGTTTACCGCGCTTTTCCATGAACCGGATACCGTAGCGGCAGACGGCAGCACGGAATTTAACTGCTACTACGACCGAAACTACTATCTGTGCAATTTTGACTGTAATGGAGGATATGGCGTGGATCCGGTCTACGCACGATACCAGACTCCTGTGCTGGTGGGCACTCCTATCAGGGCAGGATACAAATTCATAGGCTGGGATAAAATGGAAAAAGATGGAAGCTACGATGGAAACCCGGATTCGGTATTTGGTACCGTTGAGCTGGGGAATGTGACCTATCGGGCTATATGGGAGGAAGACACCACTACTTTTACGGTCATCTACTGGGCGGAAAATGCCAACGACGACGGGTACAGCTATATTACATCTCATACTTATACGCAGACCACTGATTTCCGAGTCAGAGACTTTGACCTGGACCAGTTTCTGCTGACCAGCGATAAAGATAATCAAGACTATCCGTATTACGAGGAGGCCGATTATCTGAAATATGATAAGGAACAAACCATAGAAGCCAATGATTTTGTATATGAACAGCAGCTTGACGACCAGTGGGTCAACTGTTTCCACATTAAGGGAGACGGTTCCACCACGGTCAACATCGTCTATCAGAGAAAAGAATACAATTTGAAGTTCTTCTATGCCAAGAGTGCAAGAAGCGGAAGAAACGAGAAATATTATGTAGTCGGGGGAAGTACGTATCCTTTTGGGGAGGCGGTGACAACAGACGAAGCTACCATGCTTGCAGCACCGACGGAATGGGGCGAAGTTAAAGAACTGCCGAACCTCAATGCCAATGGAATGTCTCGAGATTACCATTTGGGCTCAGAAACCTATGACGGCGTCACCTATTACTACCTGTCCTTTAAGGCCAAGTACGGGGCCAATATCAGCAAGCTGTGGCCGGCGTCTATCTTTGAACCGGTGGAAAGGACCGAGGCAAACAAAGACCCTGCGCATAAGTGGACAGGCATGTTGGCCTACAGAAGCGCATGGAACGGAGAGCATTATGTCAAGTATACACAGGAGAATTTAAACGGCGGCAATCAGACCATCAAGGGCGTCTATCAGAAACTGGACTCCACCATACTTTACGACTTAAGTAAGCATGAAGACTCTGATACGGTCCGCTACCTGTGCTTCTGGGAAAATGGCGCAGATGTTCACTGGAGCGTGCCGAAGCTGTTCGTCTATGAGCTGTACGTGCCGGTGCTGGAGGGCGAAGCGACAGATGTGGAGCATAACGGCACAGCCTATAAATTATATATCAACCCTTTCAACACCTACGACGATTCAAATATTGACGGGCAGACGCCTTCGGCGCTGGAAGGATTTACGTTTCAAGAGAGAGTGGGTATAACTAACGGAACAACCACCGACGGGATGGACTCTTACACAGTACAGTTTTTCTATACCAGAGATAGCCACACCCTGACCTTCTACAACTACGACAGCGACGACGCAAAGGAATACAAAAAGGTACTCTATGAGACGCCGATTAAGGAGTATGTTGAAGAGAATCAGGTTCCGGAATATCCTTCCGGTCTGGAACCGGGGGCCTACGAATTTGACGGATGGTACCCGGCGCCTAACGGGCAGGGAACCAGAATCGATGTCAATACGGAGCTGACCATGCCCGCTTCTGATTTGACCCTCTATGCCTACTGGAAACCGGTGGGGCATACGGTGACCTTTTCCAGCACCTATGATGATATGATAGATGGCAAATACATTCCGGTTGACGGTGAGGAGTCTCTTACCGCCGACCACGGCTCCTATTTGGACGGAGCCAAATTCCCCGAGCCCAGCTCTGCTTCTTTGGGCGAAAATTACGTTTTCCGGGGATGGTTCTATATGGACAGCGAGACGGGAGAGAAGAAAGCTTTTGAAGCGGGAAGCATGGAAGTTCTTGGGGACATGCATCTCTTTGCAGAGTGGCAGTCCTCCAAAGTGGTGCCGTATACCGTTCGCTATATGTGTGGTGGAGAGATTATCAGCAGCGAGACCACCGGTTATGCCTATGCCGGTATGACTAAGACCTTTACGGCTAAGGCAGGGGATGAACTCAACGAGGGTTACCAAAAAGGCTATTATCCTTCTACCAACTCCCATTCCATACTCATGAGTACGGAAGGAAAGAACGAATTTACCTTTGAATACGTGTATAAAGACCGGGTCAGCTACACGGTAAGATACATAGATAAGTCTACGGGTCTGGAGTTAGCCGAAGCAAAAACCGAGGTGACAACAGATTCGGTAATCACAGAAAAGTTTCGGACCATTGAAGATTACGTGCCTGACGGATATTATAAACGGCTGGTTTTGTCAGCCAATGAGGAGCAGAATGTAATTACCTTTTATTACACCAAGGATGAAACCCATGCCATTTATGTGGTAAAGTATATGGTCGAAGCCCTGGACGGTACTACATATTCGGAATATTATTCGGAAGAAGGCTATGGAAATATAGGTGCTGTCATAGATAGGGAGGCTTTCAATATCAGTGGCTTCACTTATAACCGGCAGCTGACTGAAGAGAAAAAGGGAAGTGGCATTACGGTGGGGCCGGACAAAGTCAGCGGTACGGTGACGGAGGATGGGCTTGAACTGATTCTCTACTACAGCCGGAAAGATTACCCGTACACCGTTAATTATCTGGAGTACGGAACCGAGAAGTCTTTGCAGGAGTCTCTGACTGGGACTGCTAAATACGGCGCGGCTGTAACGGTGGGAGAAGAACGGATTCCGGAAATCATAAAGACAGAGGACGGAACCGACTACCAGCTGATTGGAGAGCGGGAGCGAACCGTAACCATCGGCGAGACGGGAAACCTTTTGAACATTTATTATGCAGCCCGCTCAGTAACGCTGAACTATGTGGCCGTTTGCAGATACGCTGATGCAAAAGATTACGGCAGCGTTTCTCCGGCGGCAGAAACGGTGACAAGCATTAACAGTGCTGCAGGTTCTGTACCCGCACCGGGTGATGGGTATGTCTTTGCCGGATGGTATACGGACCCGGCGTGTACGCAGCCGGTGAATCCCGCTTTGGTAGATGATGACGACCGGTTGAAAATCACGGCTTTACCGACGGAGAATACGGCATTCTATTATGCCCTGTTTGAACCTCGGTACATGCCGCTGACGCTGGAGAAAACGGTCAGCGGAACCTACGGCGACCGAAACGAAGCCTTCACTTTTACGATTACGCTGAAAGACGCCAAATATGAGACTGAACCAATCCATACCATACCGGTGGAATATGCGGGGCCTGACGCGCCGGAAGATGAGAAACTGACGTTTACTGATAATAAGGCGACCCTGGAGCTGAAGCACGACCAGTCGGTGATTCTTTCAGTCCCTAACGGATGTGAATATACTGTGGAGGAAGCGTCGCCTGCCGGCTATGAAACGCAGGTTACGGCGCCTGACGGAGCATCTGTGGACGGAAAGACTGTGACGGGAACAGCGGACAGCGCAGGGACTATCACGTATACCAATACAAAGGACGGCAATGTGCCAACGGGCATCAGGACTGAAACCCTTCCGTACCTGCTGACCGCAGGGTTTGCACTGGCCGGCGGCGGACTTCTTTTGATAAGGAGATTCCGTAAAAAAGAGGCTGACGGGGGGTGATGGTTTTGAATGATGAAATCCGTCATGACGGGAAGGACGAGAAAAAGGTGATTCGTTCTTTCTGTATCAAGCTGGCGGCGGTCTGCCTGATTCTGTGGGGTGTGTTTACCTTCGTGTTCGGCGCAGCGCAGATGAAAGGCGAATCTATGTATCCTCGAATCAGGGATGGAGACCTGATGCTTTATTTCCGCATGGAACGCACCTATGCCATCGGAGATGTGGTGACTTTCAGGATAGACGGTATCAGGTATACGGCCAGAATTGTGGCCATGGACGGCGATATCGTTATCATCACTGAGGACGGACAGCTCATGGTCAATGGAAACGTCCAGGATGAGGAAATATTCTATCCGACAGAAGAGACGCCGGGCGGAGTCACCTATCCGTATATCGTAGAAAGCGGCAGCTATTTTCTGTTATGTGACTTCCGAACTGCAGGCGTCGACAGCCGCAGCTTCGGGGCAATCGTTAAAAAAGACTTTGACGGCAAGGTGATTACCATTCTTCGCCGCAGAGGCATTTAAAATAAAAAAGGAGAAGAACCATGAAGAAATTTAAGAAATTGTGTGGAGTAGTGATGAGTGCCATGCTGCTGTGTACCATGCTGGCGGCCAACGCCTTTGCGGTAGACCAGTCCCTGACTGTAGCCGAGGGTGCAGAGCACAGCCAGATTCCAGTTACCAAGTATCTGGTCATCGACAAGGATGGCGTAGTGCCGAGTGCAACGTTTTCCTTTAAACTAGAGGAGGATTCATCAGCCGGAGGAACGACGGCAGATGGTAGGCCCATTTATCCGGGTGAAGTTGTAACGACAGGCGAAACGACCTTAAGCTTTGCCGGCGGAGCTGGTGTAACCGCTGGGGGTGCTGACGATGGTATAACTGACAGTACAGACAAAGCATATGCAAAAAAAGAGGGAAATATCAGCCTGGCCGGTGCAACCTTCACAAAGCCGGGTGTATATCGTTACACTTTGAAAGAGACGGAGGGAACCGATTCGGGAATAACATATGATGTTTCGAGTTATACTGTGGACGTGTATGTGGGATATGCTGAGGGCGCTTCGACGATGTCTATCCTTGAAGTTCTTATCAAAAACAAGGATGACAAAAAAATGGCCTCTGCCCAATTTATCAACCAGTTTGGCGCCCAGCCGCTGAAGATTACGAAAGAAGTAACCGGCAACATGGGCGATAAGACGAGAGCGTTTGATTTTACCCTGAACATTACAGCTGACGGCAATTTATCTGCTGGTACGTCACTGACGGCTGTAATTACAGCACAGGATAATACAACCTATGAAACCACAGTAACGGTTGGACAACAGAACACATTCCAGCTCAAACACGGTGAAAGTCTGGTAATTCCATATCTGCCGGAAGGCACATCATATACGGTATCTGAGGAGGCAGTGGATGGGTATATCACCACAGTCACCAGTACAGAAAATGGTGTGGCTGGAGAGGCGGCTACGCAAAGCACTATAACGAATGCGATGGTTGACGGCGGCAACACAGAAGCCTTTGTCAACAGCCTCGGAGAAGAAATCACTCCAGACACCGGTCTCAATTTGGACTTCCTGCCTTACATAGTCATCTTTGTTCTTGCCATGGGCGGTATTGCACTGTTTCTGGCGAAGAAGAGAAAGAATGTAAAATAACCTTTGATGAAAGAGAAACTGTCAGGTCTGTCCATCGCTGCGTCTATTGCGCGGGGCGGGGACTGGGTGCTGGACAGGGTTATCGTATTGCTGCTCATCACAGCCTTGCTTTACAGCGGATTTGGACTGTGGGATACCTACCAGATTTACAAAGGCGCAGGGGTAGACAGTGAACTGCTGAAGTACAAGCCTGAGCTGGGAGACGGAGATAATCCCACTCTGGCCCAGCTGCAGGAGATTAATCCTGATGTCTGCGCTTGGCTGACCGTTGACGGCACCAATATCGACTACCCTGTGGTGCAGGGACGGACCAATATGGACTACATCAACAAAAACGTATACGGTGAGTTTTCGCTGTCGGGGAGTGTTTTCCTCGACAGCAGAAACGCACGGGATTTTTCCAATCAATATTCTCTGCTCTATGCCCATCATATCCAGGGGAAGGTCATGTTCGGACAGCTGCCTGAATTTATGGAGAAGGCGTATTTTGATTCCCATACCAGCGGAATACTGTTTCTCCCTGGCCGAACCCTTCGGATTGAGTTTTTTGCATGCATTTATACTGACGCTTATGACGCTGTGGCTTTTAATCCGGCTGCAGTGGGCGGCGGGGAATCGGAGGCAAGGTTTCTCTCCTATCTGAAACGGGAAGCGGTGCAGTACCGGGATATAGACGTCTCGGCCTCCGACCGGATTATCGGATTGTCCACCTGTTCGGAGGCCAGTACCAACGGACGGGTACTGCTCTTCGGCCGACTGACCGAATATAACAAGAAAGAAACCTAAACCAGAAAGGAAGAAGCATGAACAGGATGCGGGTCTTTAAAAAACTTCATATACTGCTGCTTCTTGCATTGCTTCTTATCGTAT
>CBCTFZ010000003.1:0-101598 GCA_965146355.1 uncultured Emergencia sp.
CATGGGATGACGAAGGACTGACATACGCTTTACTCAAGAATGGCTCCTTTCAAGAAGCCTCCCAAAGGATTCAGGCTATTTATAAACAATATACTGAAATAATTGACGAGGAATGTGCAGAGGGAAACTTATCTGAGGAAGAACGTAACGAAGAAATAAATCACTTGGAAAATCAGTTTTCACAGCAGTTAAATCTGTGCTATTTGATAGAGAACCAAAAGGTAGAGGACATTGCCCGGATTTTGTCAGATAACGAACGTCATAACTTGAATATTTTAGAACATCGTGAGCAACAGGTTAATCCATACAGGTGATATGGTTAGATATAGGTATAAGCTTTTAGGCAAAAAATGATTTCGGCAGTGATTACTAATGGATTGACTGGATTGGTGCGAATCCTAAAATCAGCAGACATATATAGTAACCAATCTCGATGGAGTTATTTCTCTTGCTTTAGACTATATTAGCGATGGAAAGGTGGATTAGAGAATTACATTATGAGCAGCAAAAGCCATAAACTGAGAAAACAGATGAAACAGCGCGGCATATAGAAAAGCAAGGACGAGCAAAGGCGCTTAGAAAAGTTCATATGGTTTAAAGCTATACTGATTGCGATAAATGTAATGATTGCTTTGCTATTTTGGACTTGCAGAAACCTATCAATTTTTCCGACCGCAGCAATCATTCTTTATGAGATAATACTGATTATTGCAAGCGTAACTTCATTTAAAAAAATAGCGCTTCGTAAATTTATAGGCTGGTGGAACCTTATAGTTCCGTTTACTGCAGGAATATTATGGAGGGATTAGTGGTTTTATAACAATCAGGAAACGTTACTTTCTTTCGGAAAACCGGGTTTGCTGATTCTAGGGGCATCTTTTTGTATTAGTGGTTTAATTGTGCTGATGACAAAAGAATTATATAAGCCGTTAAAGGCTCGGGCGTTGGTTTTACCTATTGTTATAGCACTCATTGCATTTAGTGCTTCTGGGCATATTATTAAGATTAATGATATGTTCGGAAAGGGAGAAATAAGCATAGAGACCTACAAAATTACGAAAAAATATGAGGAGAGTATTAACACGCCTTTTACCCATTACCACTTGTGCGCAAATATGGATGAGAACCACAGCCTGGATGTGGAAGTGGAAAAAGAAAGTTATAAAAAGACGGCGGTTGGAGATACATTTTCCATTCCGGTATATGAAGGCCTTTGGGGGCTGAAATATTTAAAAAGGGTTGAAATAATCGTAGCGAATCAGATTGAAGATAGAAGTAAGTGAGTGGGCTAAAATACAGGAGCATGAAATGAAAAAAATTATTTTAGTTGTATTGCTTGTAGTTTTGTGGCTTTCCCTTGCTATGTGCGAAAATAGGACTGAAAAACCATTGGTTGAAAGAAGCATTGATGGAATTGCAGAATACCTTGGATACACAGACGGAAAAGAGATTGAGATTCGATGGGATGAAGATGGCGAGGCAGCGGGTGCAAAAGCGGGGAAAACCTTTAATTCAGAATACGGAGAAGCGACCATTTATGAATTTGACCCAAACTCAAGCATGTATAAATTCTGGGAGAGCCAGACCAGTACCTGCGTGGAGGGCTTTGTGATATTATTTGACTGGCCTTCTCCTAAAGAAATGACAGACTATGAGCTTATGCAGGAACTTGAAAAGATAGAGCGTATTAAGTTTGAGGATAACAACAATGAATAATAGTCTGTCTGGCAAAGGTTAAACAAGGAAATTGTTATGAACAAATATGACATTACAGAGAAAAATCAAAGCAATCAAACGAAGAAAGAGCAATATGCAGACGAAGCAGATTCTTATAAACCTCAGGTATTCATTAAGAGAAAAAAATATCTGCTTTTAAGTTTAATGGTATTGGAACTACTAGATGACTTTATTGTGAGCCTTCAGGAAGGGCCAGCAGTTTCCAGAATGTGTTGGCTGCTGTTAAAACTGTGCATTTTCTTCTTTGCAATGTATGGAACTTGGAAAGCAGGACTATTGTTATGGATTACTCAGGTTCCGTCTGCGATGCTTTATATTGTTAGCATTCAGGAATTGCTGCAGAACTTTTCTTTAGACAACCCGCTTTTATCAATCCGTATAGTTCTTACGTTGGCTAGTTCGGCAGTATCAATATTCACCGCAGTATGGCTGACTTTGGTGTCAAAAAATCGCCGGTACTCAGAAAGATGAACACACAAGTGAAAGTTATTATTTGTATACCGAAGACCCGAGCGAACATAAACGTATAAAAGTGGAGCCTTATAGTTCCGTTTACTGCAGGAACATTATGGAGGGATTATTGTTTTATAACAATCAGGAAACATTACTTTCTTTTGGAAGACCGGGTTTGCTGATTCTAGGGTATCTATTATTATAGTGCTCATTGCATTGATGAAGGAAAGGAACGTTATTAGGATGTAATGCATGGAATGACCCATAACGAATTGCTATTATCTGATTCACGGTCATGTCTTTGAGGCAGATTGTAAGCCGGCATTCCGGTATTTGCTGCCTGCGGAGTCAGCGTAGAAAAGGAAATTCACGGGGACTTTAAATTCTAAAGAAAAAGGGAGTTTTTTTGTCGTTTTTGAAAGTGGAACGGCCAAATAACTGCGTGACAAACCGGTCAAACTGTTATAGAATAAGACTTGTATTAATAGAAAGCTGGACTGCTTCCGCCGAAGCGGCCCGATTGTTGTAAAAAGGAGAAAAGGAGAGAAATTTATGACAATGGTAACAAACCCGGCGGTAAACGACTGGGTAAAAGAAATGGCGGAATTAACAAAACCTGAGCAGATTGTCTGGATTGACGGCAGCAGAGAGCAGCTGGAGCAAATCAAGAACGAGGCCCTCGCTACCGGTGAAATGATTGAACTGAACCAGGAGAAACTGCCGGGGTGTCTATATTACCGCACCAATCCCAAAGACGTAGCAAGAGATGAGAAGAGAACCGTCATCTGCACCACCCGCAGAGAAGACGCTGGCCCGACCAACAACTGGGTTGCGCCGAAGGAGATGTACGATAGGCTGAGCAAGCTCTTTGACGGCTCCATGAAAGGGAGAACCATGTACGCGATTCCGTTTTCCATGGGAGTTCCCGGCACTGAATTTGCGAAAATTGGTATTGAATTGACCGACTCCATTTATGTTGTACTTAATATGGACATTATGACCCATGTAGGGCAAGAGGTTATCGAGCTTTTGAATCAGGGCGCAGAGTTCACTAGGTGCCTCCATTCCAAAGCACAGATTAACGAACAGGAAAAATATATCGCCCATTTCCCTGAGGACAACACTATCTGGTCCATCAACTCCGCTTACGGCGGCAACGTATTATTGGGCAAGAAATGCCTGGCTCTGCGTATCGGCTCCTACTTGGGCAAACAGGAAGGCTGGATGGCAGAGCATATGCTGATTCTCAAGATTGAGAACAAAGAAGGCGAAGCGAAGTATGTCTGCGGTGCTTTTCCTAGCGCATGCGGAAAGACCAATCTGGCAATGCTGACGCCTCCTGACTATTTCAAAAAACTAGGGTACAAGGTTTCTACCATTGGAGATGACATTTCCTGGCTCCGCATTGGCAGCGACGGCAGACTTTACGCAGTAAATCCTGAAAACGGATTTTTTGGAGTCGCACCGGGCACCAACGAAAAGTCCAATCCTAACGCATTGAAAACCACGCAGAAAAATACCATATTTACCAACGTGGCGAGAAACCTGGATGACAATACAGTATGGTGGGAAAGACTTGACAATAATCCGCCTGAAAACGGTGAAGACTGGCTGGGTAACCCGTGGAACGGGAAGACCTCCCAGGAGAAAGGCGCTCATCCTAATTCCAGATTTACCGCGCCTGCGGTCAACTGCCCGATTATCGCACCTGAGTTTTCAAGCGGAGAGGGCGTCCCTATTTCTGCAATTATTTTCGGCGGCAGAAGAGCCAAGGCAGAACCGCTGGTTTATCAGGCAAAGAACTGGAACCACGGGGTATATATCGGCTCCGCCATGGCGTCTGAGACGACGGCTGCTGCCAACGGACAGGTGGGCGTGGTGAGACATGACCCGATGGCAATGCTTCCGTTCTGCGGTTATAACATGGCAGAATATTTCCAGCATTGGATTGATATGGGTAAGAAGATGACCAATCCTCCTGAGATTTTCCATGTCAACTGGTTCAGAACTGACGAAAACGACCAGTTCATGTGGCCGGGCTTCGGCGACAATCTGAGAGTAATTCTGTGGATGCTGAATCGTTGTGAGGGAAGCGTGGGCGCAGTGGAGACCCCGCTGGGTTATGAGCCAAAGGCAGAAGACCTGGATACTACAGAGATGGATATTTCCCCGGAAACACTGGAAAAACTCCTCCGTGTTGACGCAGAGGTGTGGAAAAATGAAATCGAGGGAATCGAAGAGTTTTACAGCAAGTTTGATACGCTGCCGAAGGAAATTACCGATTGCCTTGAAACACTGAAGGAACAGATTCTGTAATAATATTTTAGGCCCTGCTTCGAGCAGGGCCATTTTTGTAGTCTCACACTGAAGTTGAGATAAAAAGGCAGGAAAGGAGACTATTTTGGCATTAACGGTAAAAGATATTCTGCAGCTGGAAAGTCTGCAGGGATTTCGCCCGGTTTCAGGACAGAAGGGACTGGACCGGATAGTTTGCTCAGCAGGCATCGCCGATTATGAGTTTTCCGAGGGCGTCGAATATCACAATGAAGTGCCCTTTGAAAAGGAAAGTCTTGTAATTTCCAGTCTGCTGTTTGCGCAAAATGACAGCAGCAAGATTCTGAAAGCGGTCAAACAGCTTTATGAAGCCGGTACTTCCGCTTTTGCTTTCAAAGATGTTATTTACGATAAGCTGCCCCAGGAGGTTATGGATTTTTCCGACGAGAAAAATTATCCTGTATTTTCCTTTGGACAAAATTTGTACTTTGAAAATATTATATATGAAGTTATGGACGCGGTACAGCGAGATGACACTCAGATTCTGTCAGAGCATCACATCAAGCAGATGATAGAAAATGAGATGCCGCGGGAAGAGGTCGTGCGTATCAGCAAGAGCATTTCACTCCTGTTTAAGCAGTACAGCAGAGCCGTCTTTATAAGCTCCCGGGGGCAGGGTCGAAAGCTGCAGCGGAGCAGACTGATGAAGAACTTTTATCTTCACAAGACCTTGAAAAGTAAGTGCATGCTGTCCAAATACGACCGGGGACTGTTTATACTGCTGACGAGTCCCCACGACAAGGAAGAATCCTTTGAAATCGTGCTGCGGGAGGTAACGGAAAGTCTGGGACTGGCTGAAGAGGACGTATATATGTGCCGCAGTGGTATCTATCGGCCTCATGAAAATTTGGATACCTGTCTGAGAGAAAGCTATCATACCTGCGCGGCCAGTCTGGCTTCCGGCAAAGAGTACAGCCATTACCACCAGATAGGCGCGTTTAAATATCTGGTGCCGCTGAAGGACAGCTTCGTAATGAATCAGTATATGGAACGCATACTGCAGCCCATAAAGGATAAAGAAGAATTTTTGGAAACCGTCAAACGTTTTGTACTCAACAACGGAGACGTCACCGGTACAGCCATCGACTGCGGCTGCCATCAGAATACGGTTCGCTACCGTCTGGCTAAGGTAAAGGAACTGGTCGGTGCAGCGGACAAGACGGATTTTGAGTTTTATGCGGAATTGTCGGCAGCTGTGAGAATTTTTTTATTGAAGAAAGAGACGGAATAGAAAAGGAGAAAGCATGGAGAATAAGAAAATTGGCGTAATCGGAGGGATGGGCCCCATGGCGTCCCAGCTGTTTTATAAAATGGTGACGGAGATGACCGACGCAGCCAGCGACCAGGATCATGTCAATATGGTGATTTTAAGCGACGCGTCCATGCCGGACAGAACCGGCGCTATCCTTGCGGGAGACTACGATGCTGTGAAGGAAAGGCTTTTAGAGGACGCGAGAACTCTGGAAAGGTGCGGATGTCAGGCTATCGGTATTACCTGCAATACGGCCCATTTTTTTGCCGACCTGATTGGGGACCGGCTGTCCGTTCCAATCATACATATGATTGGAGAAACGGTAAATTTCATTGAGGAAAAGACGCCGGGGGCAAAGACTGCGGTCCTTGCCACAGACGGTACCGTAAAAACGAAAATTTATCAGAAACGGATGGAGGCTGCCGGGCTGGTACCGTATATTCTACCTGAAGACATGCAGAAGATTGTCATGTATCAGATTTACGACAGGATTAAAAGCGGTAAGGCCTGGGACGAAGAAAAGTGGAAAGTTCTTGAGGAACATCTGCTGACCGCGGGCTGCGCCTGTGCAGTCATGGCTTGCACAGAACTGTCGGTTATCAAGGCGGATAATAACCTTTCGGATTTTTATGTAGACCCCATGGTAGTTCTGGCAAGGAAAATGATAGCTTTTAGTGGAAAAAAATTGAAAATATAGATAAGATTTCTGGAAGTTAATTGCATATTAAATATTTTTGATGAAAAAACTTTACTTTTTGACGGTTATACGATAGAATACAGTGGCAGAATTTTAACCCTGTAAAAAAACCCTATACAAAGGCCTTATTTAATGAATAAGAAACGAGGTATAACATGGAAGAAAAGAAAAAGAAAGGTTTTAAGATGCCGCATACTTTCGTAATCCTGATTGCGTGCATCTTACTGGTAGCAATCGGTACATATGTGATTCCTGCCGGTTCTTATGAAAGAGTAGATATGGACGGAAGACAGGTAGTAGACGCAGAGTCTTTTGCCAATGTTGAACAGAATCCTACAGGCTTTTTCGATTTATTCAAATCCATCCCTAACGGAATGGTTGCAGCAGCTGATATTATTTTCTTTATTTTTATTGTAGGCGGATGCTTTGCCGTTGTAATGGCTACAGACGCCCTTCAGAAAGGTATCGGACGTCTTGCCTTGGCTGCACAGGGCAAAGAAAAGATGCTGGTTCCTATTGTAATGGCAATCTTCGCACTGGGAGGCTCTACCTTCGGTATGACAGAGGAATGTATCGCATTTATTCCTCTGGGCGTAGCTCTTGCCAGAGCCATAGGCTATGATGCCGTTACAGGCTGCGCTATGGTTATTCTGGGCGCTGCCTGCGGTTTTACTGCCGGTTTCATGAATCCGTTTACCGTCGGCGTAGCACAGGGTATCGCAGAATTACCGCTGTTTTCCGGTATCGGTATGCGTATTGTCATCTGGTTCATCATGATTATCGTGACTTCCATCTATGTTCTGCGCTATGCAGGAAAGGTTAAGAGCGATCCGAAGCTGTCCTTGGTTGCCGATTTGGAAATCGAGGAGAAGCATAAGCAGATTGACCTGTCCAAATCAGAGAAAATGAGCGGAAGAGATATCGCTATCGTGCTGACAGTAGTTATCATGATGTGCGTCCTGGTATACGGCGTATTTAAATACGACTGGTACTTGACAGAAATCTGCGCTCTGTTCATCATCATGGCCGTTGTGGCAGGCTTTGTCGGCGGTTTTGGTCCAAGCCGTATCGCTACAGAATTTGTAGCCGGCGCTAAGGATATCGTATTCGGCGCTCTGGTAGTAGGTGTTGCAAGAGCAATCCTGGTAGTTATGGAACAGGGCCTGATTATCGACAGCGTTGTACATGCTTTAGCAAGCGTTATTACTGCTCTGCCTAAGAGCATCGCAGCAATCGGCATGTACGTTGTACAGGTTATCATCAACTTCTTCATCCCGTCCGGTTCCGGTCAGGCGGCGGCTACTATGCCTATCATGACTCCGCTGGCTGATGTTATCGGACTCACCAGACAGACTGCAGTTCTGGCTTACCAGTTCGGTGATGGTTTCACCAACTCCATCATTCCTACTTCTGCAGCTCTGATGGCGAACCTGTCCGTAGCAAAGGTTCCTTACGAAAAATGGGTTAAGTTTATCACCCCTCTGATGGGAATCTGGATTGTAATCGGTGCGGTTTTCATGGTAATCGCAACTATTATGAACTACGGCCCATTCTAAAAATTACAATATTATAGGGTTAAAATCAAGGGGCAGCCCGCATTTATGCGGACTGCCCTGTTTATATCTGCACAAAAAATGGATTCAATTCTATCTCCGCCTTTTATAGAGCCAGGCGAAACACAGGCCTAAGGCGAGAATCAAAGCGCTGATTCCAGTCCAAATCCAGGCTTCTGCAGAGCTTGTACCCTGTTCAGAGCCGCCCTGCTCTCCGATTTCGTCAGTGGTATTTCCACCTGCCGTTGGCCCCCTGTTTCCGAAATCCTGCGCGTTGTTTTCTGCGGAATCCTCCGGAATATCCGGCGGCGCATCTCCGGAGATATCCGACTGAGAATCCATGGGTCCCCCTGACGGAGCTTCACTTGGCGCTTCGCCGAAAGCTTCTGATTGAGAATCTCCGGCTCCCGGCGGCGGGTCTCCCCGCTGTGCAAAGTCATCCTGATTATCTGAATCGTCCTGCGGCTTCTGCGGCATAGAATCGGAATCAGCCGCCGCACCCTTATCAACACCGGAATCATTTCCGCCGCCGGCCATAGAGGCGTTCATGGTCCCCATGTCGGAAATCTGCAAATCACCTGCGTCGACAAATGTTTCACTGTCCTGTGTTTCAGAGGTAGAGCCGATAGTTCCCTGAAGCTGCCCCGTGATACTTTCGGCACGGAGCAAGCAAAACTCTTTCAGGGTGGAAACCCCTGTTTCAAACTCTTCATAGGCGCAGAACTTGGTAGGGTCTTTTTCTACATACGGAGAAATTAATTCTGTCGTACTATCTATCATTTCCTCAAAATATCCGCTGTCGAAGTATTCCTCTATAAATTCTGAGAAGTATTCGTGATACAGCTCCGTGTATTCCTCCGACGCAAAAATCCACGCCAGCATAGGTCTATCCTCCACATCGCCGCCGGAAACCGGTGAATCAATGGGATAGTTGATAAGGCTGGCGGCATCGCCGGCAGACTGAAACCCACCGAAAGCAAGGTTATAATCCCACGGAATCATCTGCATTTGCCCGTCTTCTTCATAGAGATAATAGTTGTGAATCATCGACCCCGTATAGCTGTCAAAGTTGAGAACGAAATTGTGTACCACAAAATATCGGATTACAGCTTCGATATCCACCGTATCGGAAAGGTTCTCCCCGGTACTGAGATTTTTAAGGGCGTTGATTAAACGGGTTTTATCAGCGTCGGATATATCCGTCTTAGCATTATCGAAGATGTTAGAATAGCTCTCTTCGTTATCATCAACGTACTTCAGCAGAACATCATCGCTGCTGCTAGTCATATCTCTGCCCATATCGCCGCCTTTTTGACCTTCAGACTCTGAAGGAGGCGAATGCTCGGAGGATTGGCCAGAATCTGAATCCCGGGAATCATTTGTCGTGTCAGCGGTTTCAGTCTCTTCCTTATCCTCATCAAAGAAATTATCCATGTCGAAGTCTTTTCCGTTGCCTCGTCCGCCGCCCATATTCATGCTGTCAGGCTTATAAAGCTCGCCGTAATTGCTGCCGTAATTGCGCTGCAGGAAAGACTCTTCAACACCTTCTACTGCCAGATAAAGACCCCAATCCTCTCCGTCTACGGTAATATATACATAACTGCACAGGGGCGAAGCCACTCCCATTTTGGACATCATTTGGTAGGTCAGATAATCCTTCATATAGGTGTTGTCCTGAATGATATTATTCAGACAGAGTTTATCGAGACCGTAATAAGTATTGGAACTGTCGTAATGGTCGAATTCAATTTTGAAACTATATCGATTATTGCCGTAGGAGGCTACCTGGGTCAGAGAAGTATTTCCTTTGCCTCTGATTGCCACATCCTTATAGGTCTGGCCGTCAATGACAACCGTACAATCGTAGTATTCTTCACTTTGGCAGTTATCTATAAATTCATCCCAATCGTCCATAACGATATCAATGCTGTGAACCTTAGAGGTATCAAACAGTTTGCTTTCGTATTCCATTACAGTGTCAGCCTTTTGAATGCCCAAATGTTCGCCGGCCATAAAAAGCCCGGCCAGCAGCAGTGTGACAGCAAGAACAACACAGCAAATTTTGTCAAAATGCTTATGTGTTGACATACTTACCACACCTCCTTAACCCATATATTCGCCGTTGTAGCTTACGAGAACCGCACTGTTGACGCCGGGCATATCTGAAAGTGCATTAATAAAATCGGTATCCTCATCAACCATGCG
This sequence comes from uncultured Emergencia sp., assembly GCA_965146355.1. Taxonomy (GTDB): domain Bacteria; phylum Bacillota; class Clostridia; order Peptostreptococcales; family Anaerovoracaceae; genus Senimuribacter. The sequence continues at coordinate 10,232 of CBCTFZ010000003.1, forward strand.
AATTTCAAGGTTCAGCTCAATCATATCCTTCTGAGCTGTTTTACATTTTACGACGCACTTTTCAACGTGGGCATGGAGAAAATCCCGAGCATTCTTTTCTGCAGCTGAGTCGGTGCAGGAGATGACAACCATGTAGGGATTGCAGTGGGACTTTCGGTTGACGAAAACCAGAAGCACGATGCCGATTACCACGCTGCCCACGATGGCAAGAGGAATCATACCGGCAGCCAGCACAATGCCCACCGCGATGGACCAGAACAGAAAAGCAATTTCCAGAGGTTCCTTAATGGCGGCGCGAAAACGAACGATGGAGAGGGCGCCGACCATACCCAGGGAAAGCACAACGTTGGAGGTTACGGCAATAATGACAACCGTTGTTATCATGGTAAGAGCGATTAGTGTTGTGCCGAAACTGGAAGAGTACATCACGCCCTGATAGGTTTTTTTGTATACCAGGAAAATAAACAGCCCGATGCCGAATGCCAGAATCAGAGCGATTGCCATATCGAGAATGCTGATACTTGTAATATTCTCCAGAAAACTGGATTTAAAAATGTCACTGAAAGTCATAATCATAAACTCCTTTAATTCTATATTTTCGTTAACCGTAAATTCTGCAGGCAGCATACTTTGAAAAAGGTGCTGTGCGGCATCCTTCCAGCTGAACCGCGTCCCGAATCATATCGGGAAGATATTCGTCCCACTTCACCTCGAGAATGATGGGAGCGCCGCCTGCGGGAACGGTAATGCAGCCGGGATTCAGAAAGTCGGTACAGTGTAATCCGGTTCGGATATTATAGTCCATGGTTACCCGGACATTTCCGGGAGCGAACACAAAGGGTTCCCTCGTATAATCCACGATGGTTTTCGGGCGCAGTCCCTGCTGCAACATTTTTCTGTATAATTCTTCCAACAAAGGGACGCCGCTTCCGCCCATCCAGCGATAATTACCATCTACGATAGACTGTGCCTGTTTTTCCGTTAGGTCGGCACTTGTTTTTCGACACAAACCATTGATTTTGCTCTTTTTCTCCAAATGGATTATGGAAGTATCGTTATTGTAATAGCGGATTCGGAACTTTTCCCGGATATTGACGCTGTCTATTTTTTCTCTGAGGGCTTTGTCCGACATATTATCGAAATATAAGCTGCGAATCAGATACTTACCGCCTGATGCGTGGACATCTTCTTTGGCAACAACGGAAAGCCGCCGACGAAGAACCAGCATATCGCCGTAGCTAATCTGGTGTTTCCATTCGTGTCTGTATTTCATAGTTTCACTCCTTTCCCCTTTGATTCAGGATATAAAAAGCCTCCTGCACCTGGTGGAACCATTGTACAGGAGGAAGATTGAAGTTATATTGAACTATAGAATTATTTTTTGAGGAGGGGCAGTTCGACGTTAAATTCGACCTGACCATGGCGGCAGAAAACCTGAATCCGGCCTTTGTGGGCAGTTACAATGGCTTTTGCTATGGAAAGCCCCAGACCGTAGTGCTTATCGCCGCCGTTTCTGGCGGCGTCTATACGGTAAAAACGCTCAAAAATCTGGGAGAGCTGTTCCGGCGGGATTTCGTCGCCGTCGTTGATAACAGATAACTTGGCGCAGCCGTGCTCCCCGTTAAGCCGCAGATGTATTTGGCCATTACCCTTGCTGTGACTGATAGCGTTGTCCAGCAGAATGGAAACCAGCTGCTTTAGCTGCGGGCCGCAGCCTTCAAGGGTAATGCCAGGCTCAATCTCACATTTGAGAACAAGCCCTTGTTCAAAGGCCACGCTTTCAAAAGGAAGGGCTTCGCCGATAACCAGATGGCTGAAGTCAATCCGCTCCATCTGAGGCAGGACATTTTCAGTACGGGCCAGCTGCAGGAGCTGGCTGACCAGGAGTCCCATTCGCTGGTTTTCATATTGTATATTAGAGAGCCACTGATTGTCCCCGATTTCTCTGGACAGTAATTCGGCATTGACGCTGACGACAGAGACCGGCGTTTTCAGCTCGTGTCCGGCGTCTGAAATAAACTGCTTCTGTTTTTTGTAGCTCTCTTCAAGAGGCGTTACAATTTTTTTCGCCAGAAATATGGAAAGGAAGAGGAACAAAACCATGGCAATTCCGCCGAATATAAGGGTATAGCGAAAGAGGGTAGATACGCTTTCTTCCATGATGGTATTATCCATAAAGACCACCAGGAGATAGCTGCCTTTGTCAGTCTGGTAAAAAGCGAGGCCGTTCTTTGTTCCCCATGTCTTATCGCCGCCGATGATATCATAGGCTAACGCCTCCAACTCTTCATCCGAATGGAGGGTTTTCTGCTCATTTTGAATTTCAAGCACTTGCCGGTCATAGGAGATAGCCGCCGTATAAAATGTAGATAACTGAAATCGGGGCATTTCTTCGTAACGGTCTGTTTCTTCATTGGGCATAGGCTTTCTGGGCGGCGGCGTATTTTCATTCTGGGTAAGGGTGTACATCTCTGCGTGGGCCATAAGCATCTGCTTGTTTTGCTCCGCCATTTCAAGGTAGCTGGAAATATAAATCAGGCCCAGGGTGCTTATCCACAGCAGGACCAGAACCGACATAATGGCGGCAACAATTTTTATTCTTGACTTCTTAAACATCGGCGTACCTCAATTCGTAGCCGACGCCTCGAACTGCTTTGATTTCTGTCTTGGCGTCGACAAAGGCCAGTTTCTTACGGGTAAAGGACATATATACTTCCACATTGTTATATTCCGCTTCGCTTTCAAACCCCCAAATCTTTAATGCAAATTGCTCTCGGGTCAGAATCTGTCCCTGATTGGAAATCATATATTCGAGGATTCGGTATTCCTTATCGCTGAGTCTGACGCTTTGCCCATTTGTAACGCAGCACAGAGCATAGGCGCCGGCGTCGAGAAAAATATCTCCGAAAGACGGAGGGCCGTCTACGGCATTTAATATCCGTCTTTCTAAGGCGCGGAGCCTGGCGAGTAATTCTTTTGTCATAAACGGCTTGGTCAGATAATCGTCGGCGCCGCTGTCAAGACCGGTCACCTTGTCGTCCAGTTCTGCTTTTGCGGTGAGCATAAGAATCGGCGTGCGAATCCCTTTTTTACGAACATTTCTTACGACCTCATATCCGTTCATGCCGGGGAGCATGACGTCAAGGAGGACGATATCGTAGATACCACTTTCTATGGCCGCAAGACCGGTCAGTCCGTCGGAACAGGAATCCACCTCATATTTTTCAAGACGTAAAATAGCGCTCAGTACCTGGGCCATTCTTTGTTCATCTTCTATCAGTAAAATTTTCACACGCCCACCTCCAATCGTGCGGCTGAAATACAGGGGAAAATAACAGCGGCAAGGGCTTTTCTCCCTGCCGCTGTGACTGTTCAATATGATTACTCAAACATACCTTTTACCAGGATTTCGCCGCCTCTTACCATAGTCTGTCCCATGGCGATAACGGTGTCTACCGTTAAATCTTCTGTCAGCATACAGAAGTCGGCGTCCTTGCCTGTCTCAATGGTGCCTTTGCTGTTCAGGCACAGCACTCTGGCAGGGTTTGAGGTGATTGCCTTGACCGCAATCTCCAGCGGAATGTCTTCTTTCTGCACACATTCCTTTACCTCTTTCAGCAGGCAGCTGGACTGGCCCATGCCTACGCCCAGGAATACGCCCTCCGGACTGAACAGCGGCAGGCTGCCCTGCCCGTCGGAAGAAATGGTAAACAGGTCGCTGCTGACGCCTTCGTCAAGGAGTCTCTTGATACCCTTGCAGACGCGAACCTCGTCGCACACCGTTTCCCAGTAATCGATGTCTTCGTTGCCGGTGAAGTCAACAGTTCCGCCCAGCTTGGCGTATTCTACCGCTTTTTCAAAGAGCGCGGCGTTTCTGTTTACGTGGGTCGGCAGGAACTGGGTGGCCGGAATTTCTGTTTCGGCGATAACTCGGTCGATGAGGTCCATCAGTCTGGCGCTGTCTCCCAGGTGTACGTTGATAATTCCCGCCTTGCCGGACAGAATACCGCCGACTCTGGTGTCTGCACAGAGCCTTGCAAATTCTTCAAAGGTAGGCTGAGAGGAACGATGGTCGGAAATGGCAATCTCGCCGGTACCTATCAGTTCTTCGACCATCATAATATCCTTGATGATGTCTCCCGTCAGGGTGCGTACGGGAACTTGATAACTGCCGGTGTATCCGTAAGCGGAGATTCCCTGTTCCTTCAGCCCTTTCAGCTTGGCTACCAGCGCATTGATATCCCGGCCCACACCGTCGGTGCCCAGACATCCTACTACGGTTGTAATGCCGTATCTGGTCAGACCGGATAAAGTGGCTTCCGGCGTTCTGTTGGCAAAGCCGCCTTCACCGCCGCCTCCCAGTACATGAACGTGGGAATCGATGAAACCGGGCAGCACCAGCAGGTGAGACGCGTCGATTATTTCTACGCCCAAATCCTCGGGCAGATTGATTTCATCTTCGATTTTGCAGATTTTGCCGCCGGCAATGAAGATGTCTTTTACACCCAGGTATTCCGGCGCATAAACTCTAGCGTTTTTAATAAGTTTCATGTTTTCACTCCTCTTATCTCGTGGTTGATATGACACACGCATATAGTGCCTGATTTCATTATAGCAAAGGGAATCCAAATGGGAAATAGTATTTTCTATTTCTTTCTCTGCATTTCCAGAATCATCAGTCCTCGGTCGGTCAGGGACAATCCGTACCTGCCGTGAGTGGCGGAAATTAAGGCCTCGTCAGATAGGCGGGCGATGGACTTTCTAATCTTGTATTCTGAAAAATCACAGCCGTTATCCCGAAGATACCAGTAAATTCTGCTGCGCCCGGCAATTTCACCTCGCTGGTTGATTTCTCTTATGGCGTCAAGAATCGACAAGGTTTCCTCATCGGTGTCCAGGGCAGCGCTCCACTTGTCCTGAAGAGGGTCCTCTGCTTCAACGGGTATGGAGTAGAGGCTGGAGGAGGACACGCCGCCGTCTACAGGAAAGGCCCCTCCGGTGATAAAGCTGGCTTCAGGACTGGCGAGAAAAGCAACCATGCTTGCAATTTCTTCGGGGCGGCCCATGCGGTGCATGGGAATCCTCTCCGCGTAACGCAGCTGGGTTGCCCGGCTGGCAAAGGTAGCCTTGAGCATAGGGGTATCCACCGGTCCCGGCAGCACGCAGTTTACCCGCAGACCCTTATCGGCATACTGCTGGGCAAGACATTTGCTGAGCATGATAAGCCCTGCTTTGGTGGTACAGTAAAGGGGAGACGTGGGTTCAGGAGCTTCTCCCAGGCTGTCTGAAATCATGATGATAGAGCCGCCGCAGGAAAGCAGCTTAGGAAGGGCGTTTCTGGTAACCAGAAAAGTACCCTTGATATTGATGTCAACGACGCGGTCCAAATCCTCGTTGGTGGTATCCTCCAGATATTTTTCAAGATAAATGCCGGCGCAGTTGACGAGAACATCGATTCTGGAAATATGGGAAAAGGCGTCGGCCAGCTGACGGTCGCTTCTGATATCTACTAAAAAGCACTCGGAGTCCTCCGGCGGCAGCTGCATGTCGAAGATAATCACGTGAAATCCATCGCTGCTGAGTTTCCGTGCGACGGCAAGGCCGATACCGGAGCTGCCGCCTGTAATAACCGCTACTTTTTTCTCTTTCATAAAGTCCTCCTTCTCCCTTGCATTGTATCATAACCAGGGGATTTTTCAGTATGAATTTTAAAGAATTTCCGATTATTTTTTTCATTTTTAAAGCCGAAGCAGGTATTTCTTAATTTATCAAGTTGTTTTATGAAATCCTTGAAAGGCGGGCATTCTAAATATAAAATGGAGACAAATTTCCCGAAAACGGAGGATGAAATGACTGTAAACAGTGAAAGAAAAATGACCGGAGCCAGAAAAAAGATTGAAGAGGTGCTGGACCGGGGGAGCTTCATGGAAATTGGAGAAGGTGTTATGGCAAGACTGACCGACTTCTACACCCCGGAGGAGCCATGCGAATCCGACGGCGTGATTACCGGCTATGGCACCATAAACGGAAAACTGGTATATATATTCTGCCAGGACGGCGATATCATGGGCGGCTCTTTTGGGGAAATGCACGGACAGAAGATTAGCAGTTTATATAAACAGGCTATGCGGGCAAAGGCTCCGATGATTGGACTTTTGGACTGCCATGGCTTTCGTATTGAAGAGGGCCTGGACGGGTTGAACAAGTTTGCCAGACTTTACGCTATGCAGGCGGCGGCTTCGGAGAAAATTCCGCAAATCATGGCTGTAGTCGGGCGGTGCGGCGGCGGTATGTCCATTGCGGCTAATATGGCGGATTTCGTCTTTGTAGAAAAGGAAAAAGGAGACTTGTTTCTGAACTCCGGCAACATGATTGACCGCAGCTTTTCGCAGATTGTAAATCAGGAGGACTTTACCGACGGTAAGATGACCTGCGGCGAGGTGATATCGTCCATCAGAACTCTGATAGAACTGATGCCTCCCAATACGGAGACCCTGCCTGAGCAGATTGTCTGCACAGACGATTTAAACCGGGGCTGTCCGTCTCTTTCAGCTATGAGGGGAGACGGCAGAGCGATTCTCAGCGAAATCTCAGATAATCACTTCTTTTTTGAAACCAGAAGAGAATCCGGAAAAGATATGGTTACAGGCTTCATCCGCTTTAACGGAAGTGTAATAGGTGCGGTGGCCAACCACAAAGGCAGAAAGGGCAGCGGCAGGATGACCGCCGAGGGGTTTGATAAGGCGGCTTCCTTTGTGAAACTCTGCGATAGGTTTAAAATTCCCCTGCTGACGATAACCGATACGGAGGGCTTCGATACGGCCGATGAGCAGGAGATTTATCTGCCCAAAGCGGCGGGCCGTATGATTCGCGCTCTGACCTGCGCCAGGATTCCCAAAGTCAACCTGATTACCGGGGAAATATACGGAAGCGCATACAGTATGATGAACAGCAAAGGCCTGGGCGCCGACTACGTGTTCATGTGGAAGGACGCCAACGTCAACATCATCAATCCCAAGCAGGCGGCTTCAATTCTGTATCCTCAATCAGACGCTTCCTTTGTGGAGAAAAAAGCGGCGGAATACGAGGAAACCCACAGCAGCGCACAGGCCCTGGCCAGACACGGCTATGTGGATAAGGTCATTGAAGCAGAAGATACCCGCAAGTATCTGGTAGGGGCATTTGAAACCTTTGCCAATATCTATTAGGAGAATATCATTATGACATTAACAGAAATCTTTGCTAAGGCCGGACTGAACACACTGCTGGGAATGGGAACGGTCTTCGCCATGCTGATTTTTATCAGCTGTGTTATATCCCTGTTCCGGTTCCTGCCTGAAGCGGGGAAAAATGACGGAAAGACGCCGGCGGCCTCCCGGGAGAAACCGGCAGTCTCAAAAGAGCAGGGGAACGCCGAGGACCCGGCGCTGATTGCGGTGATTGCCGCGGCTGTGGCGGCCGCTTCAAAAGGAGAACCTCGGGCGTTTGCACCGGAAGAAAGTCCGTATGTCGTAAGGTCTATCAGAAGAATTAAGAAATAGGTGAGGAAAGAACATGGAAACATATATTATCAGAGTCAACGGCGTCACATATGAAGTAGAAGTTGAAAAAAAGGGAGAAACGCCGGCCCAGGAAACGCCGCAGCCGCAGAACCCGGCGGCAGCACAGAGCAGCACGCCCGTTAAGGGACAGCCGGTTACCGCAGGCACGGCCGGTAAGGTCTGGAGGATTGAGGCAAAACCTGGAGATGTTTTGAAAAAAGGCGACGCCATTTTAATTCTGGAAGCAATGAAAATGGAAATTCCGGTGGTAGCGCCTGCAGACGGCCGGCTAGAAACCATTACCGCGGCAGAAGGTGATGCCGTCGAGGCAGGACAGACTATAGCGACCATAGCATAAATTTAGGGGAAAGACATGGAATACATGATTACAACTTTAGGAAATTTAGTCCACCAAACTGCTTTTTTTGACCTGACTATGGGAAATCTGGTGATGGTTGCGGCAGCGTGCGGATTTCTCTATTTAGCCATCGCCAAGCAGTATGAGCCTCTTTTGCTTCTTCCTATATCTTTCGGTATGCTGCTGGTAAACATCTACCCTCCCATTATGGAGGAAGGCGGACTGCTCCATTATTTCTATATGCTGGACGAGTGGACCATACTGCCGTCTCTGATTTTCCTGGGCGTAGGTGCTCTGACAGATTTCGGTCCTTTGATTGCAAATCCTAAGAGTTTTCTCCTGGGTGCGGCGGCACAATTCGGCATTTTCGGCGCGTATATTCTGGCCATGCTTATGGGATTCAGCGATATGGCAGCTGCGGCCATTGCCATCATCGGAGGCGCCGACGGCCCGACTTCTATTTTCCTGGCCATGAAGCTGGGGCAGACCGACATCATGGGACCAATTGCAGTGGCAGCATATTCCTATATGTCTCTGGTACCGATTATCCAGCCTCCAATTATGCGTCTGCTGACTACGGAAGAGGAACGGAAAATTAAAATGGAACAGCTGCGGCCGGTTTCTCGGCGGGAAAAAATTTTATTTCCCATCGTGGTAACCATTGTAGTATGCGGACTGCTTCCTTCCACCACGCCGCTGGTAGGAATGCTGATGCTGGGCAATCTGTTCAGAGAAAGCGGCGTAGTGCGGCAGCTGACGGAGACGGCGTCCAACGCTCTGATGTATATCGTGGTTATCCTGCTGGGAACCTCAGTAGGCGCTACTACCAGCGCGGAAGCCTTTCTCAAGTGGGATACCTTGAAGATAGTAGCCGTGGGTCTTGCGGCTTTCTGCTTCGGTACGGCCGCAGGCGTACTTTTCGGAAAGCTGATGTGCAGGCTGTCTGGAGGTAAAATCAATCCGCTGATAGGCTCTGCAGGAGTATCAGCGGTTCCCATGGCAGCCCGGGTGGCGCAGAAAGAAGGCGCTCTTGCGGACCCGACCAATTTCCTGCTGATGCACGCCATGGGGCCAAATGTGGCAGGTGTCATTGGAACAGCTGTTGCCGCAGGCGTTTTTATGGCCATCTTTGGCGTATAGAGCCCATAAAAGGAGTAACGACATGAATGAGAAAAAGATAAAAATTACGGAAACTGTACTGCGGGACGCCCATCAGTCTCTCATTGCTACCAGAATGAAGACAGAGGACATGATTCCCATTCTGGAGAAAATGGATCAGGTAGGGTATCATTCCATCGAATGCTGGGGAGGCGCCACCTTTGACGCTTCATTGCGGTTTTTAAACGAGGACCCCTGGCAGAGGCTGAGAACCCTGCGCAGAAGGATTAAAAATACCCGGCTGCAGATGCTGCTTCGCGGGCAGAATCTGCTGGGTTACAGACATTATGCCGACGATGTGGTTGAATACTTTGTGCAGAAATCCATTGCAAACGGTATTGACATTCTCAGGATTTTTGACGCTTTCAATGATTTGCGCAATGTGGAAACAGCAGTGCGGGCGGCTAAGAAGGAGGGCGGTCATGTACAGCTGGCCATGTCTTACACCACAGGCAGCGCATACACCATGGACTACTGGTCAAAGCTTGCCGAAGATATGGAGAGCATGGGTGCGGATTCCATCTGTATCAAGGACATGGCTGGAATTTTAACGCCGGATATGGCAGATAAACTTGTAAGAGAGCTGAAGCATCATGTAGAGATTCCCCTTCAGCTGCACAGTCACTGCACCAGCGGCGTAGCGCCGATTACCTATGTAAAGGGTGTAGAAGCCGGTTGTGATATCATCGATACGGCCCTGTCCCCTTTCTCCATGGGTACCAGCCAGCCGCCCACGGAGGCTATGACGGCCGTTTTCGCGGGGACGCCTTTTGATACGGGACTTGACCAGAATCTGCTGGCTGAGATTGGGGATTATTTTCGTCCTCTTCGTGACAGCGCCATTGCCAGCGGCCTTCTGGACCCCAAAATGCTGACGGTGGATGTTAAGACCCTTCTGTATCAGGTACCGGGTGGAATGTTATCCAATCTGATGTCCCAGCTGAAGGAACAGGGTGCGGAAAATCGTTTTTACGAAGTGCTGGCTGAAATCCCCAAGGTGCGGGCGGACCTGGGTGAGCCTCCTCTGGTGACGCCGTCGTCCCAGATTGTAGGAACTCAGGCGGTGCTCAATGTGCTGACCGGAGAAAGATATAAGATTATGTCCCGGGAGACCAAGGCAATTCTCCACGGCGATTATGGCAGAACCGTCAAGCCGTTTAATCCCGAGGTACAGAAAAAAGCCATCGGAAACGAAAAGCCGGTAACCTGTCGTCCGGCGGACCTGCTGAAGCCGGAGCTTGAAACCCTGGAGCAGGAAATGGCGGTTTTTAAAACGCAGGACGAGGACGTACTGTCCTATGCCCTGTTCCCGAAAGTGGCTACGGAGTTTTTTAAGTACAGAGACGCGAAAGCCCATAAAATAGACCCGGAAAAGTACGATTTGGCAAACAGGGCTTATCCGGTATAATCAGAAGGAGGTAACAGAAACATGATAATGGCCCAGGAAAACGGAAGAAAGACCATAGGAGCGCCCGATAAGCTGTTTGGCGTTTCTTCCAAAGCGAAGGCAAGAATTGCTGAAAAAGGAAAAGAGAACGTAATTGACTCCACCATTGGCGTTTTCCTTGACGACAGCGGCAAGCTGGTGGTATTGGAATCGGTCATGGAATGTATTCGCAGGCTGCAGCCGGAGGACTACGCGGCATATGCGCCGATTCTTGGACTGCCCGAATATAGAGAAGCGGTAAAAAAGGCTGTATTTATAGATGAATTGCCCGAAGGGGTTTTTGTGGAAAGCTGCTATACGCCGGGCGGCACCGGCGCCATTAGAAACGCTGTGTCTGCTTATACCAGACCCGGAGATAAAATTTTAGTCAGCGACTGGCACTGGAATCCATATAATCTGATTGCTTCAGAAATAGGACGGACTGTAGATACCTATCCATTGTTCGATGAATCAGACCGGTTCGACTGTGAAGCTTTTGAAGAAGCTCTGACCTCTGTTTTAAAAGAGCAGGACCAGACCTTAGTCATCGTCAACACACCTGCCCACAATCCTACGGGCTATACTTTTACGGAGACTGACTGGGACCGGCTTTTAGCTGTTGTGGGTAAGTTTGAGAATAAAAAAATCGCATTGCTGGTGGATATCGCATACCTTGATTTTTCCGGAGACGGAAAGGCGTACAGATTTTTCTTAAAGAAGCTGGCCAAGTCGCCGGCTCACGTACTCCCGCTGATTAGTTTCAGCGCCTCCAAGGGTTACACCATGTACGGTATGCGCTGCGGCGCACTGCTGTGCATGGCGCAGAACGAGGAAACCGCTAAAGAGTTTTTAGATGTGATGAGTGTAGAATGCAGAGCCAGTTGGTCCAACGGAAACAGGGCTGCCATGAAAGTTCTGGCTAACATTCTGTCTGATGAAAAGCTGATGGAGAAAGTTTCCCGGGAGAGAGAAGATTATCTTCAGATTCTCAAAAGACGAGGCAGCGTGTTCATGGAAGAAGCGGAGAAGGCGGGGCTGAAAACCTGTCCTTATGACAGCGGTTTTTTCATCACGATTCCCTGCGGGGAACCGGAAGCGGCGGGAGAGAGACTGCAGGATATGAATATTTTTGTAATTCCGATGGGAAGAGGGCTTCGCGTATCCGTGGCCTCCAATACGGAGGAAGAATGCAGACGTATGCCTGCCAAAATTAAAGAAGCAATCGGAAAAGCATAATTCGCCTCCAATCAACATACTAAAAGAGAAAAGGGCGCACTGTATCAGAGAGCTTGACAGACGGGGCGCTCTTTTCGTTTTTGCGGCGGCGGAGCCTGTCTTTTTGGTTCTTTTCTTCAGGGGGAAAATATGATATGATAAGCATTGAAAAAGGTAGGTTACTATGAGAAATTTAGACGAAATCGATGTAAAAATACTGAATATGCTGAAGAAGAATGCCCGCACCCCGCTGAAGGAATTGTCCGCCGAGGTTTTTCTCACTACGCCGGCGGTATCGGCCCGTATCGAAAAGCTGGAAAAGGACGGCTACATCAAAGGGTATCACGCCGCTTTAGATATGGAAAAGCTGGGCTACGGAATCAAGGCGTTTATACTGATTACCGTACAGCCCGAGGAAAACCAGAAGTTCTATGATTTTGTAAAAGACCAGAGATGCGTGCTGGAATGCAGTCATATTACCGGCCCTTATTCTATGATTTTAAAGGTAGTATTTCCTACCACAACCTTACTGGACGAGTTTCTGGGCAAGCTGCAGGTTTTCGGCAAGACGCAGACCCAGGTGGTGTTTTCCACGATAATGGAGAGACATTAACTGCAGGCAGCATAGAGGAGCAGGCAATGGAGAAATGGGATTTATATACCAGGCACCGTGAGCTGACAGGTCTTGAGCATATTCGAGGCGACAAACTGCCGGAAGGACTTTTCTTTCTGGTGGTCCACGTGTGGATACGAAACTCTAAGGGAGAATATTTGATTTCCCAGAGGGCTGCCAGCAGGCCAACCTATCCGTTAATGTGGGAATGTGTAGGCGGTGCGGTTCTGAAAGGCGAAGAAAGCCTGCAGGCCGCCGTCAGAGAGGTAAAAGAGGAGGTAGGCGTCGACCTGTCCCCTGAGAAAGGCAAATTGCTTTTTACCAAAGTCCGAGATACCATAGGCGGAAGAAAGTTTCAGGATATTGCGGATGTCTGGTTTTTTGAATACGACGGTGAAATTCCCCTTGAAAAAGCCACCACCGATGAGGTGGCTCAGTCGGAATGGATGGATGTGGAACAGATAAAAAAACTGTATGAGCAGGGGCTGCTGGTGGATACGCTGGACTATTTCTTCAGCGCCCTTGGCGCAGAAACGCCGGATTTCAGCGGTGTAATCGGCAGCACCGTTTCCTGCAGAATTGACAGACCTCTTGGAACCCGTCACCCGGACAGACCGGATATGGTGTATCCGGTAAACTACGGCTATGCAGAGGGTATCATGGGAGGCGACGGAGAAGCGCAGGACGTCTATCTGCTGGGCGTAAAGGAACCGGTAGCAGCGTTTACGGGAACGGTCATCGCGGTACTGCACCGGTACGATGATACGGAAGACAAATGGATTGTCGCACCGGAGGGAGAAACCTTTTCCGACGGATATATTCTTGGAGAAATTTGTTTTCAGGAGCAGTATTTCTGTGGAAAACTCTGCAGATAAAAGCTTCCGCTCCCTGAATGTGTATATATTGAAACAGCCTGAACGCAAGGGTTTTCCCTGCGCAGGCTGTATTTTTTTACCATTTATTGTGTACTTTTTCGGCAAAGCCTATGAAATCTTTTATTTTAATGACTGTACCGTCGTCGAGAACGGCGCTTCCTGTAAATCTTCCAAAGACCTGATGCTGGTTGGAGCGAATGACGCCTGCATTGGAATCGGCGTGCCTGTCGATAATCGGTACAAAGTCCATCTCAAAACGTCCGTCGCTTGAAGTGAATTTCCAGTTTTCCAGATAGTCTTCCACCATATCGGCAGTGTCCACAGTGACGCCGCCTTGACTGCAGCAGCCGCCGCGGGTCTGATATTTCTTCGGCTTCATTGGAATCTCAAAGGTGACCTGCTGCAGCTTATGGGCTTTATGATTATAGAACAGCATATTTTCTGTAGCTGCGCCGGTGTCGCCGAAGCCGTATCCGATGTTGAAACCGAAGGGAACGCCGTCCACTGTGCCCGAGGCGCTGCCCCAGTACCAGGTATTTTCGTAGGTCCATACGCCCCGTCCCCAGTCGAGAACGCCGAAAGAACTTGCCGGATTGAAGATATATTCCGCGCCGTCAAAGGTTACCTTGCCTTTTGCCGGCATACAGTTGATTTTCTGGTTGAAGTAGAAGTGATTGGGCTTTCCGGCAAAAGGAGTAGCGATGACCATGGATTCGCCTTTTGGATTTTCCAGCCGGATATTGCCCTCGATTGGTTTTCCTTTGTAAAAGTTTTTCATGGAAAACTCCAGGACTCTTTTTTCTCCGTCGTTACGGAAATAGATGGCGTGGTTCTTTCCGCTGTGGAACACATCGCCTTTAACCGATGTTGATGGAAAACCCACCTTGCCGCCTGTGAAGAATCTGATGGGGCTGTTGGTATGCTGCCACGGCTTGCGGAAGTCTAAAAGAGAGATACTGTCCAGCCCCATATAGGAATTGTCTGCAATGGTCAGAGCAATGCCGAAGTCGTCATTGCCGATATAATAGTAATCCCATTCTTTGATGCGCCAGCCCGGCGCTTTGATGGCCCTGCGGTCATAAATAGGGAGCATTGTCTTTGCAAAACCGGGTTCCGTCAAATGGCCTTTTTCGTCCAGAAGGGGAGCTGCCGTTAAAATTTCGTGCTGCATAGGGTATCCTCCTTAGTTTTATATAAGTATATTTTACCATCGGAGACCTCTCCTGACAAATAGTTCTGTGAGAATTTCTGTATCTGTGGTATCATAATACTATGAATATTTTAAGTAACGACAAACAGAAATATATCGGCTGTCACCTTTCCTCGGCGAAAGGATTTGAAGCCATGGGAAAGGACGCTCTCAGCATCGGAGCAAACACCTTTGCATTTTTTACGAGAAACCCGAGAGGGGGAAAGGCCAAGGACATCGACCCGAAGGACGCAGAAAAGCTGCTTGCCATTATGGAGGAGAATCAGTTCGGCAAGGTGGTCGCCCATGCGCCCTATACCCTGAACCCTTGTTCAGCTACGGAAAAGACCAGGGAGTTTGCACGCCTTGTCATGAGCGAGGATATGGTGCGAATGGAGTATTTGCCGGGAAATTATTACAACTTTCACCCGGGCAGCCATGTGGGGCAGGGCACAGAAAAGGGAATTGAAATGATTGCAGCCCTGCTGAATGAAATCATCAAGCCGAGCCAGTCTACCACGATTTTACTGGAGACCATGGCGGGGAAAGGCAGCGAAATCGGCGGAACCTTTGAAGAACTTGCGGCGATTTTAGAGAGAGTAAATCAATCTGACAAAATGGGGGTATGCCTCGACACCTGCCACGTCAGCGACGGCGGCTATGATGTCGCAAATGACCTTTCCGGTGTTCTTTCGGAATTTGACCGGATTATCGGGCTGGATAAGCTGAAGGCCCTTCACATCAACGACAGTCAGAATCCGGTAGGCAGCCGTAAGGACCGCCATGCCTGCATCGGGGAAGGTTGTATCGGAAAAGAGGCTATTCTTCAGGTCATCAATCATCCGAAGCTGATAGGGCTGCCTTGTATTTTGGAAACGCCGCAGCCAAATCTGGCAGGCTATGGTGCAGAAATAGAGATGCTGCGGGGAGCCGGGAGTACAGAAAATTATTAGTTTGATGGATTTTTGTCAAGGCAGCTTCAGCTTTGATAAAGAAAAGAAGCGGAATAGAATAAGCAATTAAAATCAAAAAACGCCACAGAAAGAGATGTATTCTGTGGTGTTTTTGATGCATTGGATGTATTGCTGGCAGGAATTTTGTTCTTCAGAGGCATGCGGATATAGGGAACTTTCTGAAGTTGGCAGCAGTTTTTTTTCTAGAAATCGCTGCAAAAGCGATTGGAACATGAAGCAACTGGGGCAAAGGGAATGTTTGCGGGGCACTTTTCCAAGTCATTTAAAAAAGTAAATTCCAAAAATACCGTATTTAATTTGGAGAATTACTAAATTCTTCAGTTTTTTCAAAATAGTGTCCAATTTTGTTTATGAAAAGTGTTTATATAATAGAAGAAGAGAAAGTTAGAGGCAGTCATCTATTAATTTACATAGAGAAGATTTTTTTGGGGATTAAGAGGTGGTGAATAAATTTTTTTGTATCAATATAAGAGTTTCAATGATTTTCTGGTTTCATTAAGAAACTGAAATAGCAATTTAGATAAACTACAGAAAGGAGGTGTATTTCATGAGAATGATCGTAGAACCTGTAATTAGCGATGGAAGAATGGCTATCTGCGTAACTTATAAGCCACCAGGATGTGGACATAAGCGCTCCGTTTTCTAGGACGGAATCGTAAGGGTAGTGTATGAAAGTAAAAGCCTTCGTGCATTACCCTTATTCTTATTAAATTATATGATGAATAGTAAAATACTTTTAAAATAATAGTATGAATAAATTTATAATATACTTATATTTATTTTTTATACAACAAGGCTAGCTATAAAAAGATACTGATGATTGCAGGGTCTGTTCCGCTGTGCCTGCTGTTTCTTTTTCTAGTAAGAGTCGGGAATTCTTTTCAAGCGGAGCCGTACATGTTGATGGAACGGATTTTTAACGGCGTGCTTCCGGTGCTGCTATTTGTCGCAGTGAATCTGCCGGACTGGTGTCCGTGGTAAATTCACTGAACGGGAAAAAGACTCTGCGAGCAACGAATGCGACCATCGGTTATACAATCCCAAGGCTTCACATATCACCGATAAAATCCTGTATGACAGTTTATGTCTACCATCTTGCTTAGATTTTAATCCTTTGGGCGGTGACAAACTACGACGGCCAGGTGGTAATTTTAACACGAACAGAACAGGATTACGAAGTTCTCTATAGCGGGGAAATCAAAGGCGCCTTTGATAGAGAGTTCTTTGACGCAGGGATACTTGAGAAAGAAAATTTCTATGCGGGATATCAGTACGGCGTGGACGGGAGACTTGCAATCTGTGAAAAGGACGGTAAGGTAGCACGGGTTCAGAATTCCCTGGTAGCCCTTGGTCAGTCCAGTGTCAGAAATGCAGATTTTGTGTGTGCTGTTATAGATAAAAGCGGGGTAGGAGGGTTATTCATATGGGAAAATAGCGAGGCAGATGGTAAACAGTAAGTGAAAAAGGTTAAAAACACATTCTATTATCACTAATTGAATTTCTGCTTATAAGGTACTTTGTATGACCGTTTCTCTAGGTGGAATTATAATTATTAAAAAGGAGCATGCAATGAAAGAGTCACGTTACAATATCAGTATGGAATATAAAGGACAACAGTTGCTGTTTAATAGTCGAACAATAGCGACGGCAGCTTTAGATGAAGCTGCATTGGAAATATTGGATGCAATAAGAAAAGGGGAACAAGTGGAAAATAGTAACTTGGCTTTAGAAATGAAACGGGTTGGTTTTTTGGTTGATGACGCTATTGATGAATTGCAACAGCTTGAAATGAACTATAATCTAAGCAAGTATCAGAAATTGGGCGTAGGGTTAGTTATAGCTCCCACCATGGCATGCAATTTTTCTTGTCCGTATTGTTTTGAAGGTGTGCAGAAAGGTGTCATGTCAGAAGAACTTCAAAATAAAATTGCTTCCCTGGTAGCCTATTATGCAAAAGAGGGACAAGATATTACAATTACATGGTTTGGCGGTGAACCGCTTTTATCCAAAGAAGATATCTATCGTATGTCGGAAAAGATGATATCTATTTGTGACAAGGAACATGTCAACTATACGGCAGGTATAATAACGAATGGATATCTTTTAGATGAAGAATGTATCTTGAAACTAAAAGAATTTAAAGTGGAATTTGTACAGATAACCCTAGATGGACTACCAGAAACACATAATAAAAAAAGAAAGCTAAAAAGTAATAGTCATGAGCCGACATTTGATTGCATTGTGAATAACATAATTTTAGCTAAAAACAAAGGACTCCGTATAGCTGTAAGAGTAAATGTTGATAAGGAAACTCAAAGTGAATTAGAACCTCTTTTAGAGTTAATGGTAGAAAAAGGTATAGGACAAGAACTACATTTAGGTCATGTATGTGCCGATACAGATAGCAGCAAAGGATTTTGCAGCAAATGTCTAGACAATAAGGAATTTGCTCAAGTAGCTGTTAATTTTGAAAGATTGTTATTTGCAAAAAAGATATCGACGAACTATCCTGTTCCAGTTCGAACTAAGTGTGGTGCAGATTATCTATACTCCTTTGTAATTGATGCAGATGGAGACATTTATAAGTGCTGGAACGATATCGGTATCAAGGAAACTCGCATTGGTAATATATCTGAGATAGAGTGTTTTGAACAACTGGCGCAAATTCCAAACCAGAACTATACTAAATATATGACATGGTCTCCGTTCAGCTTTGAAAAATGTAGAGCGTGTAAAATTCTTCCGATTTGTCAGGGAGGATGTTTGTATAATGGAATAGAAGGTGGAAAACCAGTTTGTGATAATTGGAAATATGAGCTTGAAGAGTATATTAAACTTAAATATGATGCAGCGGATTGGACGCAGTAAGGCTCTATAACATGAGGTCAATTTGCATTAGTCGGGTTTAACATCATTTAAAAGCAATATTGTCAAGTAGAAGCGAAATTTATATAGAGTAATATATGAGAATTTTACGCGGCACTTGTTGTAATTCATGCACTGCTCTTTGTTTATAGCTTGGGCAGCGAAAAAAGGTAAGATTTATGAAGCTAAGTGGAAGTGGTAGTTTTTCAAAGGCGTTGAAATATTCCAGAAAAATGTCAAAAGCATACGATAAACCCATGTGGCAATATTTGCTGCTCTTAATTATTTACGCAGCAGTAACGTTGTTATTACCACTTGTAACGGTATATGTAATCGATACACTGGTAGAAGTAACTAATCTTACTCAATTTTTAATGTTAGCCTTGTTATTTTTCGTTGTGAACATTAGTAAAGTTCTGTTAAGATTAATTATTAATATATATACAACGAAAAGAGAGTTTCAATACGCAAAAAAACTGGAGCAGATTTCCATGGAAAGTTTTTTTGAGAAAAAGGGCGAGTTCTATATTAAAAATAAAACTGGAGATATCATGGAAATCATTATACAAGATAATACGGAGGTAGCGTCTTTTACTTATCAAGTCTATCGAACTATTGCAGATTTAGTGAACTCCTTTGCAATTCTTGCAATAATGACGTATTTACAGTGGGATTTGGTGTTAATTCTATTAATATTTATTCCGGTCATTCTTCTTATTCAGAATAAATTGGAATGGAAGCTTGACACCTATTATACAACTATGAGGGAAGAAATGGCATGTGAAAATTCTTTGACAGAGGAGTTTGTTTCAAACGCAGCGCTGATTGCATCCCATGGAATCAAGGATAAATGCCGAAACAAATACCGACAGATGCTTAAAAACTTATTGGAGATTTATAAAAAAATCATAACACTATCCAATATCAGCTTTAGTACAATGGAGGGTTTTTTAATTCTATCTATTGCTATCGCAATGGCATATGAAGGATACAAAATTTTTATGGGAATATCAACAATAGGAATTTTGGTGGCTTTTATTCAGTATTCGGATTTTTTGATAGAACCAGGAAGAACGCTAGCAGGTTTGCGTGTTCAAGGAAACAAGCTAATGCCATCGATTAAAAGAATTGAAAAAATCACCGATACTGACGTTATCTGCAACAGCTTGGAAACCCCTACATTTAACAGTTTCGATATTGAATTTTTTGATCTTGGTTTTTCTTATCCATCTGGAAAAAAAATATTTGAACACGTGAGGATTAAAATGGAGTCAGGTAAAACTCATGTTATTGTTGGGGCTAGTGGAAAAGGAAAAACTACGATGATTCACCTTATTACGGGATTATGGGATGCGACAAACGGCTTCTTGACTATTGGAGGACATCCTATTTCAGAGATAAGCCTGGATTATCTGCGTAAACATATTTCTCTAGTTTCACAGGATAATTTGTTTTTTAATGAAACTATCAGGGATAATTTACAAGAAGTAAAAAACCAATATACAGATGACCAGCTTATAGATGCTTTAAAAAGAGCAGGTATGTTTAAGGATATCATGGAGATGCCGCAGAAACTTGATACGCAGTTAGGAGATAGAGGACGTACTCTTTCTGGAGGACAGCGGCAGCGTTTAGCTATTGCTAGGGCGTTGCTAAAAGATGCACCGATTATTATTTTTGATGAACCGACATCCGCTTTGGACGAAAATACCGAACAAATTATTTTTGATACAATTAAAACATTAAAGAATAAAACAGTTTTAGTTATCACACATAGGAATAATTTTATTAATATTGCAGATTATGCATATCGGATTACTGACAGGGACATTAGACCGATATAAATCGTAGTAGAAATACGGGAGACTGATGTAAAAATGAGAAAAGAAAACAATGGGACAAGGGATCCGAACAATTTTTTATCATCTCAGTTTAAGATTCATTCAGAAATATTTTATTTACCCATAAAAGAACATTATATAGAGCTATCATCTGGTGTCAATCACTTAAATACACCAGAAATATGGAAAGAAACTATAAAAAAAGAACTCGAGGAAGATTTTCTTTATCAGCAGTATACTTCCTTGGCGGGATTTCAAGCAGTAAATTATGCAGTTAAGCTTTATGAAAGGTTTCTCTACTCTGGGGGAGATATTTTCTTGAAGGCAGATCTTGACGTTTGTATGACTGTGGGGGCAAGTCAGGCTGCGGATCTTTCACTTGCTTATCTTCAATCAATAGGCAGAAAAAAAATTTTATTAGTAGGAATGATGTATCCGCTTTATGTGACGTTAGCACTTGACTATGGTTTTGAAATAGAAGAAAGTCATTCATCTTTGGCTGGACGCGATATGCCTGCAGTCGATGAACTTTTGAGGGATATAAAACGATATAAGGCTGATGTTGTTGTCTTTTCTTATCCAAACAATCCTTCTGGAGAAAGGTATACGGATGATGAATTGAATCAAATCATGAAGTTTTTGCGAAAAGAGAAAATATATTGTATTTTTGATTGTGTTTGTAATATTATTATGTCTGAAAAGAAAGTGCTTGTTCCGGAGTCCCATGTTCTGAAAAATAAGATGCAGGAGCAATGTATTATTATTAACTCATTTTCAAAAACTGAAAGCGTTCCTGGTTTTAGAATTGGGTATATTGCCGGTGACTACGACTTAATGCGGTTTGTTCGACCAAAGCAGCTTGCAATTATGAATCCACCGAATATACCTACAATCGCAGTGTGGCTTACCATGCTGTTTAGATGCTTATATATGAGTGAACAATATGAGCAGACAGAAAAAGAAAGGCAAAGAATTATACGTTGCTTTAAAAGAGTATTTCTCTTTACGACACCATTGTGTTCGCAGAAAATAAGAAATTATATAAGCAATTTGATTGATGAACGCCTGCAGGTTGAATATGCAAAATACAAAGCCGAACTTTTTGCCCAAGAGAGGCTCTTTGCTTCAAACAAAAAATATATTGAAGAACAATTACACCCTTTTATAGAGGAATCAACACAGATGGATGCAGGGTTTAACTATCTAATAAAATTAAGCACTTGCCGAAGAATTAACGAACTTGAGTTTTGTCAGCAACTTTTGGAGAAAACAGGAATAGCAGTATTTACTGAATCAGGGTTTTCAATTAAAAAAGCCGAAATTGATAATTATTGGATACGCATATCTTTAGCTGTACAGGAAGAGCGATTTCACAAGGCTATAGATAGGCTTCGTTTGTATCTTTTTGAAATGGAAGAACAGGTTGTAAAATAAATTTGCGCCATCTTCTCTCTTGCTCATGTCCGCCTCAGGGCTACAGGATTCCTTGCAGTCTTTGTATTGCACGCTGCAGACGTTTGTATACGTAATCGGGGGTTCTGTCAATCAGCTTTGCGATTTCTCGGCCGCTGTACCCGCAGCCGAATTTATAGATAATAATGTCTTTATCTAACTCTTCTAGCTGAGATAATGCTTCCATTACTTTTTCGCTGAATCCAAATTCATTACAAAAAGCATTTAGGTCTAAATCCCCTGGTATGTTATTTATTTTATATTCGTCAAAAAATTGAACACATTTTTTAGAACTTTCTTTTTTTAGTAAATTAATGGATTTGTTTTTCGTAATTGTGTAGATGAAATTTTTGCTTCTATCAGAATCGATATTATCTATTCCATCCATATTTTCTGACAGTGATAATAACGCCTCCTGCGTTGCGTCTTCAGCCAGTTGGTAATCTTGTAAAATAGAATATGCTAGATTTTTCATCATTGCATGATACTTTTCAAAAATATCGTTAATCTCATCGTGGATGATTTGTAGAATTGAAAAAATAAACATTACCTTAACCCCTTTAAATTAGAATATATATATTATAAATGATTTTTACATATCTGTCTATTATAGAAAGAATTAAAAACCGGAATATAGGGAAAATGTTTAGGACCTGATTCCCAGACCATTGATGAGACCATATATAGTGAATCGGCAGTGTGTAGACACTGCCGATGATTTATTTTCTACAAATATTTTCTTGTGACGAAAATCGGCGGCAGCTCTGTACGCTGTTACAGCTTGCTGATATCCAGCATGTCATAGCCTGCCAGCAGCGGTTTCAGCATTCTGCGTATCCCGTCCACGCCGCCTGGGACGTCGCTTTCGATGTTCAGCGGCATGATTGGATCGTGGAGCGACTTGCGCAGCAGCAGCCAGCCTCTGCAGGATTCCAGAGTGAAATTGATGCGGACTCCTTCGTAGTTTGGATTTGCCAGCGCCGCGCCCTTAATCTGACCGGATTCAACCAGAACTTCAAGGTCCTTCAGAATCCGGTCTCCGTAAGGAGAAAAGTCCTCCGCCAGAATCGGGAATCTGATTTCTACAGATTCTGCAGGAGCTTTCATGTCCGCAAGCAGGGTCGAAATGCCGCGTCCTTCTTTAAACAGCCGGGCTGCTTTCACCACAATCTTGGTTGCCAGATAAGCTCCGTCGTCCAGAAAATAGTTTTCTTTATATGCGGCGTGGCCGGAGGTTTCGATTGCCAGCTGGCTGTCTACGCCGGATTCGCATAGTTCTATCGCCTTATTGATGACGTTTTTGTAGCCTCTTTTGTAGCGCAGATGGGACAGCCTCAGCTTGTTCTCTAGAAAATCAGTCAGCTGATTGCTGGTGATGCTGTCGGTGACTACGGTTGTACCGGGGTACCGGTCTGCAATGAGAGCGGCAGCCATGGCCACGATGCCGTTTCTGTTTATCTCATTGCCGTGCTCATCTACAGCCGAAGAGCGGTCCACGTCGGTATCAAAGATGAGCCCCAGGTCGCTGCCTGCTTCTTTTACTCGGGCGCAGATGGCTTCCATGGCTTTTTTGTCCTCCGGGTTGGGCGCATGGTTTGGGAAATTTCCATCCGGCTCTAAAAACTGGCTGGAAGATACATCGGCGCCAAGGGGTGCCAGAACTTTAGACGCATAAAAGCCTCCGGAGCCGTTACCTGCGTCTACAGTAATTTTCATGCCGGCAAGAGGCTTATCTCCCCATTGATTGCCGACTCCTTCCATGATTAGTTTGCGCAGATGGGCTGCGTATGTATCCAGGAGGGGAATTTCTTCCGCCTCCCTCGGCGTTTGCGGTCTTATGGAATTGAGTACAGAGTCAGATTCGGCAAAGGTAATAATGTCGGTAATATCTCCCTTGCCCAGACCTCCGCTTTTATCGAAGAACTTCATGCCGTTGCGGTTCCATGGGAGATGACTGGCGGTTACCATGACGGCGCCGTCGCAGCCATACTCCTCAAAAATCGTAGACATAAACATGGCGGGCGTAGACGCGATGCCGGCCTTTAAAATTCTGCAGCCGTAGGGCTCAAGGGCCTTGCAGAAAGCGTCTGCCAGAGCCTCTCCGGAAAGCCTGGGGTCTCTGCCGATGGAAATTGTCAGCTGGGCCGGGTCCTTTCCGGTGCCGTGGGTCAACCAAAATAGAAAGGCTTTGGCCAGCCTGCCCGCTGCCTCTGCATCCAAATTGACGTGTTCCTTTTCTACACCCTCTAAAGCGATTCCTCTTATATCACTGCCGTTCTGCAGTTTGCTGTAATCATATTTTGCCATAAACTCCTCCCCGTATTTCTCCTAGAAAAATATACCTCTATTATATTTTATCAGCGAAAAGAACGCAAGGCATAATAGAAACCAGTAGAGGGTATACTTGGGGCAAATCTGCCCCATAATGTTGCCGGGCAGAGCCGAATAGTCCCATA
The DNA here is from genome assembly GCA_965146355.1 of uncultured Emergencia sp. Classification (GTDB taxonomy): domain Bacteria; phylum Bacillota; class Clostridia; order Peptostreptococcales; family Anaerovoracaceae; genus Senimuribacter. The sequence goes on from CBCTFZ010000003.1 coordinate 34,195, forward strand.
CGTCCCAGCCAAACCACAGGTTGACAATGACGCCCATGGAAAATTCATAAAAGGTAACGATAACGGCGCCAATCAGCGCCGCCAGGAAGACATTCATGGACAAGAGAAAGGGAACCATCATATAAAAGGTGAAGGCGACCAGACCTCCGGTCAGCACCATGGACCAGTGGGTATAACCGCGATAGAGCACTTCTGTAAGACCGTAAAAAATACCGCCTAAAACAAATACAATTAACTCCATGGTGTTAATATCTGAAATCGGCGTGAATTTATGCGCAAAATCGTGAAATGGAAAATATTTTGTGCTATGATGTTAAAAGGAAAGGAAGCGAGCGATGGATACAGAGAAAAAACGGAGGAAAACCGGCTGGGGATTCCGGCTGATGATGATAGTTTTAATTGGGATTGCAGGCTTCAGCGCATTTCAGATTGGTAAAATTTTGTGGGAATACCACGTGGGAACCAAAGCCTATGAGGAAGTCCAGGAGCTGGCATATTCCGATGGGGACGATGAGAGAGAAATCGATTTTGACGCCTTGCGGAGAGAGAATCAGGATATAAAGGCCTGGCTTTATTCCGAGGATACGCCAATCGACTATCCGGTGGTACAGGGAGAAGATAATCAGTATTATCTGTATCGCATGTTTGACGGAACGTGGAACGGCAAAGGGAGCCTTTTCGTAGACTTCCGGTGTGAAGAGCCTTTCGAGGATTTCAACACCATTATTTACGGTCACCGTATGAAAGACGGCAGCATGTTTCATTCCCTGACGAAATATGAGAAGAAGAGCTATTATGAGGAGCATCCGGTTTTGGAACTGACAACGCCGGAGAAAGCTTATGATGTGGAGGTTTTTGCGGTGGTTAGAATCCCGTCGGACAGTCCGATGTACCAGTGGAGTTTTGAGAACCGAGAGGCCAGAGAGCTGTATCTGCAGGATGTAAAGGAGCAGAATCTGCTGCAGATAGACATTCCCGTCACGGCAGATGACAACATTGTGATGATGAGCACCTGCACCTACGAATTTGAAGAGGCGCGGCTGGTGGTCTATGGAAAATTGACATAAAGGGCAAGGAGGCCTTTGGCCTCCTAAAGAAAAAATTCATGCCAAATTAGAGTTTCAATTCTAACCGGCATGAATTTCTTGTTTTCTGTCATGATAAAAGGGGCTGCAGACTATTTTACGGTGCCGTCGGCGTTGAACACCGGCAGCTTTTCCAGAAAGATAATATCATCTCTGTCTGCGGCTTCACCTTCAGCGAGAACAGCCATTTTGCCGACGACAGTGCAGTCAATTCTGGAAATCAGGGATTCCAGGGAGCGCAGAGACTCGCCGGTGCTTATCACATCGTCTACAATGAGGATTTTCTTTCCTGTCATTTTATCAATTTCAGTCTGACCCAGGCACAGGGTCTGAACGTGGTCAGTGGTGATAGAATCCACTTCTGTAAAGATTACGTTCTGCATGTACAGTTTGGCACCTTTTCTGGCAACGATGTAGTCGTCGATACCGGCCTGTCTTGCCATTTCGTAGGCCAGCGGGATACCCTTGGACTCCGCCGTAATAATAACATCAAATTCCGGCGCTCTGGAAAGCAGCTCAGCGGCTGCGGCTCTGGTAATTTCCACATCGCTGAACATGATAAAAGCGCCGATATAAAGGTCATCGGTAATTTTGCATAATGGCAGCTGCCGTTTGCAGCCGGCAATGGTCATTTCGTAATTCATAATCAGTTCCTTACTATATCTATTCATATTTTGCCCTGGCGTTATTTCTCCAGTTCCGCAATTTCATCTTCGCATGCCTGCATGGCCTCTAAAGTCTCGGCCATGAGGGTCTCCAGCTCCCAGCCCAGCTGATCCGCACCGGTTCTGATAACATCTCTGTCACAGCCTGCGGCAAAACGCTTGTCCTTAAATTTCTTTTTCAGAGATTTTAGGTCCATATCCTTGCAGCTTTTGGACGGTCTCAGAATCACTGCGGCGCCGATAAGTCCGGTCAGTTCGTCTGCGGCAAAGAGAATCTTTTCCATTTCGTGTTCAGGTTTAACATCGGAGCAAAGGCCGTAACCGTGGGAAACCACCGCATGAATAATGGCTTCGTCAACGCCTGCCTCGCGCAGCAATTCAGGCGCCTTTTTGCAGTGCTCGGAAGGCCACATCTCGAAGTCGATGTCGTGAAGCAGTCCGCAGATTGCCCAAAATTCCGCATCCTCTCCGTAACCGTGTTTCTTAGCCAGATATCTCATTACACATTCCAGGGTAATGCCGTGGTGGATGTGAAATTCTTCCTGGTTATACTTCTTTAAAAGAGCCAGAGCTTCATCTCTGTTAATCATGGGTATCACTCCTATTCTGTAGTTTCAATACTTTCAGTATACGATAAAACGCACAGCCTTGCAAGACTGTGCGTTTTATCTTTTTGCTTTATTTATTTTTTGCCGTCAGTCTTTCTTCTTTAGACGGAAGCTGCGGAATCACAACTGCGATGAAGATTACCACACAGCCCAAGGCTTCTACCAGAGACAGGCTCTCACCCAGCAGGATTACGCCGAAGACCACTGCGAAAACAGATTCCAGGCTCATAATCAAAGAGGCCACGCTCGGTTCTGCGTGCTTCTGCCCCAGCACCTGACAGGTGTAAGCTACGCCGGAGGAGAATACGCCGCAGTACAGAATCGGCAGCCAGCAGTCCAGAATGTCTGCCAGTACCGGGGTTTCAAAGAGAGCCATGCAGATTAAACTGATGATGCCCGTGGTAAGAAACTGAATGCAGGAAAGCTTAATTCCATCGCATTTGGGAGAAAAGTGGTCCACTACCAGAATGTGGCAGGAGAAGGCCACCGCACAAATCAGAACAAACAGTTCTCCGGTGTGGAGGGAAAAGCCGGAGCCTTTGCCCGCCATGGTCAGAAGATAGAAGCCGAATGCGCCCAAGGCGATGCAGCCCCATACGATAGGCTTTACTTTTTGTTTTAAAAAGAGACCCAGAACCGGTACTATGACGATATAGAGGGAGGTAATAAAACCCGCCTTGCCGGCGTCGGCGTCAAAGTAAAGGCCGAACTGCTGCAGATTGGAAGCCACGCACAGGGCGATGCCGCAGCAGATACCTCCTATAATCAGCGTCTTTTTCTCAGCCCGCAGTTCATCCTCCGACTTTTTCTCGCTGTCGTCGTCCTTGTTCAGCGCCTTGAACAGGTAGATGACGGGAATCAGCACCAGGCCTCCGATAAGCATACGAATACCGTTGTATGTAAAAGGCTCAAGAACCGCGCCAGCCTTTTGGGCGACGAAAGCCGAGCCCCAGATAATTGCTGTTAAAAGCAGCAAAAGGTTACTTTGCATTTTCTTGTTCATATAATCAGTCCTTTTCTTAAATCATGTTAACTTAGTCTGAAGTAATTATATTAAAAATAGTCGGGATTTACAATAGAAGAAACTTTTTTTTCAGACAAAATTATGATAAGATAGTTGTATTGTGAACAATGGATGTAAGAGAGAAAAGAGGAAAAACATGAGTGAAGAGAAGAAGCTTTTTGAACTGATTGGGCAGATTGGAGAATTAGATGAGGCAGCCATGACAGCGGCAAAGGAGCGCCAGGACTATCTGGCAAAACCGCCGGGAAGTCTGGGCCGTTTGGAGGATATCAGCATTAAAATTGCAGGCATTACCGGAAAAGCGTCGGGAAATGACGTTACCCGCCAGTGTATCGCTGTCATGTCCGCAGATAATGGCGTTGTAGCGGAGGGAGTTGCCTCAGCACCCCAGTCCGTAACCCTGTCGCAGACCATTAATTTCACCAGAAGATATACAGGGGTCAGCTCTATGGCAAAATACTTCGGCATTGACCTTTTGGTAACCGACGTAGGTGTAGCTATGGAAATTCCAGAGGAGCTTTACACGGATTCCATGGTGACTGAAGACGGTAGGATTCCGGTAAAAATCGTAAATAGACGAATCGCGCGGGGCACCCGCAATCTGGCAAAGGAAGCCGCCATGACCAGGGACCAGGCAGTAACCGCTATTCTGGTAGGCTTTGAAGCAGCAGAGGCGGCAAAAAAAGCAGGCGTACAGCTTTTAGGCATCGGCGAAATGGGTATCGGAAATACCACTACCAGCTCGGCTCTTTTGAGCGCCCTGACCGGGGTAAAGGCTGAGAAAGTAGTCGGAAGAGGCGGCGGACTCAACGACGAAGGATTAAAGAAAAAAATTAAAATTGTAGATGACGCTGTCAACAGCTGGTGCATGGGAGACCCTATTGAGAAACTGGCTAAGGTAGGAGGATTTGATATCTGCGCCATGGTGGGCGCATTTCTGGGCGCGGCGGTACATAGAATACCTGTTGTAATCGACGGATTTATTTCTGTGGTTGCGGCATGCTATGCAAAGGAACTGAATCCGAGAGTAGTCGACTACATGTTCGCTTCTCACAAGTCCTATGAAATAGGCTACCAGATTGCCATGGACAGGCTGGGACTTGCGCCTATGTTTGACCTGGGTATGAGACTGGGAGAGGGCAGCGGCTGTCCGATTGCTTTTAAGATTATCGAGACGGCAGTGGCCGCTATGAATATTATGAAATCCCTGGAGGAAGCGTCTATTGATGGAGATTACCTGGAAGAAATAAGAAGGGAAAATTTATTCTGATGAATGTGTTTATCAGCGGCGGATGTAAAAACGGAAAGTCCATGTACGCTCAGAAAATTGCCCGGGATATGGCCGAAGCGCAGCAGGTTCCCCTTTATTATTTGGCCACGATGATTCCCGTGGACGCAGAAGACCGCGCCAGAATTTCCCGCCATCTTTCCGAGCGGGAGGGGTGGGGCTTTGAGACCATAGAGCAGGGCCGCAGAATCTGTGAAGCCCTGGAGGGCAGAACTGCCGAAACAGAGGCAAACCCGGTGGACCCCGGAGGAACCTTTTTGCTGGACAGCGTGACCGCCCTCCTGTCAAACGAGATGTTCCGGGAAGACGGCACGGTGGATTTGGACGCGGGAAGAAGACTTGCGGAAGAGCTTGCGGAGTTTGCCCGGCGAACAGGGAACACCATCTTTGTGTCGGACTATATCTATTCAGATGGACATTTTTTCGACACTTATACGGAGCATTACAGGCAGGCCCTTGCCCTCATAGACAGGACCCTCGCCCAAATATGCGACAGCGTTATCGAGGTTGTTTTCGGACATACATATGAATATAAATAGAGTGTAAGGAAGAATAGAATGAAATTTATAACTGGATTTTTCATGGCATGGGGAAACTTCATCATACTTCCATGCCCGTATAAACGCTGGGACAGCCGGCTGAAGAATATGATGCTGGCCTTTCTTCCGTCCCTGGGGGCGGTGATTGGAGCCATTTGGATGGGTCTGTTCTGGGTGCTTCTGCGGACAGGGATTTCTCCCCTTTTGATTAGTTTCGCCATGATGTTTTATATCTTTGCCGTCTGCGGATTCATGCATATGGACGGGTTTATGGACTGCAACGACGCAATTCTATCCAGAAGGCCGCTGGAGGAACGCCAGCGTATTCTGAAAGACTCTGCGGTGGGAGCTTTTGCTGCGGTGACCCTGGCCTTTCTGCTTCTGGCATGGTTTGCAGCCATGTCGGCGGCTATCTATACGATGGGATACATGGACCTTTTGATTTTACCGGTGATTAGCCGGGCTGTGGCAGGGGCCGGCGTGCTCAGCTATAAACCCATAGGACATAGCCAGTACGTCGAGGATTATAAAATGCCGGGCCGGTGGAAGTACCGGTTTGCCATTTTTGTACAGACTTTGCTGGTCATTTGCGCAGATATTCTCCTTGGCGGCGGATATCTGAAGATTTTAATTGTGGCGGCAGTTATGGCTATAGCAGGATATTTTGCGTGTCTTTACGCCAGAAGACAGCTTGGCGGCATGAGCGGAGATATTGCGGGTTATACTATCTGCATCAGCGAGCTGGCGGGCATCATTACCCTGGCGATATTTTAAAAGAGAGAAGGAGAGGAGATATATGGTACTGATTTTCGGCGGCGCCTATCAGGGAAAGCTGGATTATGCGCTGAAAAATTACGGACTGACAGAAAAGGATGTCTATCACTGCGACATGGAGACTATGGTAATCAATTTTGACAGAAAAATTATCTATAATTTGGAGCGTTTTGTTCTGGCCTGTATCAAGGAGGAGGTAAGCGCCCAGGAGTGCCTGGAAGATAACATCGATAAGCTGCGTGACAAAATTATCATCTGTGACGATATCTCCCAGGGAGTCGTGCCTGTAGACAAGACGGAGAGAGCCTGGAGAGAGATGACGGGCAGAACCATGACCTATCTTGGACAGGAGGCTGATGAGGTTATCAGAGTGTTCTGCGGTATCGGCACGAAGATTAAATAACGATATAGAGGAAGAAACCAATGATTTCCAGAATATATTTGATTAGACACGGTATTACGGAGGGCAATCAGAAGAAATGGTTTTACGGCGCAGCGGATATTCCCCTGGCAGAGGAGGGCTGCAGGACTTTAGAAGACCTTGCGGCAAAGGGCGTTTATCCGGAAATTCCTGAGGATGCGGACTGTTACACCACCGGACTTCTCAGGACAGAGCAGACCTTTGAAATTCTCTTTGGAAACCGTCGGCGCCGGGTCATTGAGAACCTGCAGGAGATGAGATTCGGCAAATATGAATGTCATTCATATGATGAACTGAAAGAAGACCCGGAGTTTTCCGCCTGGTGCTGGGATAAGACCGGTGACGCCCCCCTTTCCGGCGGTGAAACCAGAAATCAGTTCGCAGAGAGAATTTCCGGCGGTCTGAAAGAGCTGCTGGGTTATCACAGGCTGAAGGAGACCTTAAACCATCCGGAGGGATTTCCGGCAGTTTCCGTCATGGTATGCCACGGCGGCGTAATTTCCGCCGTTATGCAGGAGCTTTTCCCGGACGAAAAGGGAAATATGTGGGACTGGATGCCGGAGCCGGGATTTGGATATCTGGTGGAGTTTGACAACGGCCGTCCGGCGCGCTATGAAAAGATTGAAAAAGAATAGATACTGAAATGTTGAAAGCTTCTATGCTGTATTTGCAGCATAGAAGCTTTCTCTGTTATATTAGTCTGCTTTACGGGATTCCTCCAGAGCTGAAATTCCGGCCTCGGTGATTTGCGTTCCGTACCTGCCTTTGCCAATCTTTATGAGACCGTCGGCCTCCAGCTGACTGAGCAAGCTGCGCAGCTTTCCATCGCTGATGCCAATGCCTTTTTTCTTGAGCAGCTGCAGCAGAATGGACCTGCCGATACCGTGGGAGAACTCGGTGTTTTTAGAGATAATATCTAAAATAACTGAATTTATATCGGTGCTGTCTGCAAATATGCTGCCGCCGGTGTTTTGCTGCAGGATATATTCGGGCAGAGCGAACAGGGTTTTGTAGTAGGTAGCAAAATTCTCAAGTTCCCTGATGTTGCCGGGCCAATCATAGCTTAACAAACACATTTTTTCTTCCGGCGTAATGTTCTTATAGTCGCTGCCGAGGAAATGCTGCAGCAGAACAGATACGTCGTCTTTTCGCTTTCTCAGAGGAGGCAGTACCACAGGTAATACGTTGAGACGGTAGAACAGGTCGCTTCGGAACGTTCCCTCTCTGACCTGATTTTCAAGATTCTTATTGGTCGCCGTAATAAGTCGTATATCGATATCTATAATTCTATCGCTGCCGATGCGCATAATCTGTCTTTCCTGAATGGTACGCAAAAGCCTGGACTGAAGCTTGGGAGAGATATCACCAATCTCATCCAGAAAAATGGTGCCGTGGTTGGCTTCCTCGAAGAGACCGATTTTTCCCTTGGTCTGGGCGCCGGTGAAAGAACCGGGTTCGTAGCCGAAAAGTTCACTTTCCAAAAGATTGTCGGGCAGGGCCGCACAGTTGATGGCAACGAAAGGATATTTGTTTCGGTAGGAGGCGTTGTGAATGGACTGAGCAATTAACTCCTTTCCTGTTCCGCTTTCCCCGCGGATAAGTACGGTATGGTCTGTCAGTGCTATCTGCCTTGCCGTCTGAATGACCCGGTCCATGTCCTCCGACTCGTGGATGATGTCCTTAAACTGGTGCTTTGCGGTAAAGCCTTTTTGACGGCTGGTCTTGCTGGAATGGTCTACGACCGCTTCCTCCTGCAATGTGATATAGTAGCCGGCTACTTCGTCCATCAGTGTAATGGCGTATTTGTCAAAGTAATAATTGCCGCCGGCTATCTGAATGGGGTATTCCCAGGTATCCTTGCTCAGCAGCACCTCCGGGTCGATGTAGTCGCTGAGCTTCAGGGAGGATCTGTCCTCGCACTGCAGAATGCGGCAGGCTTTATCGTTGATATAGACCAGTTCATAGAAATTATCGACCAAAACCATACCTATTTTGCTGGTATTTACAACGTGACTTAGCATTTCTCCCTTGAGATAACTGAACACATAGCTGGCCTGGAAAGAACCGTCGGACTCCACAATGGAATGTATATGACGGAACAGATTCCTGTTGACCGTTGCCACGTCCAAATCCAGCAGTTTCATCAGCTTGAACATGGTGTCAAAGCTGACCTTACGGTAGCCGATATCGATGACTTTTTTGATATGCTTCGGTACCAGATGAGGCTCAGCGGGGGTAATGGCAATGTCGATATTGTCATAAATGCCCGTATGCTCCAAAGAACTGTCGTAGGCAATCATATTGATGTGGCTGACGCCCACTTCGTAAAAGGCGTGGGTGGTGTCCAGAGAGCTGTCGTAGGAATCGTTGACAATCAGCACCGATTTTCCCGCGGGAATCTTGGAAATTAGTTTCAGGGCCTCTCTGTCAGGACTGCGCCGCATCTTGATGACCTTGGAAAAGTCGTCTACATATTCCTTGATATCGGAATGAATCTGCTCTCCCAGTGCCAGAAAAGCATCGGCTTCCAGTTTGGTTCCCGGTTCTAAATCGCATAAATAACAATTAGTGAATTTGATATATTGACCGAAAATATCTTCCAGATTACTTTTGATAAAGTCCAGAGCGTTCTGATTGGAATCGTTGCGGTATATGATTGTAACTTGTTTCATGGGTTTACCTCACAATTTGTTATTTCGTAGATAAAGGGCAGGAGCCGCTGCCTCTTCGTTTATAAGTCTTTGCCGGATTCCGCAGGCTTTCCGCGGAGGGCAGCCCGGCCGACCTCGGTGATACGGGTTCCGTAGCGGCCTTTGCCGATGGTGACAAATCCGTCTTCTTCCAGCTGTGTAAGAATACTGCGCAGCTTGCCGTCGCTGATATGCACTCCCGTATCGAGAAGCTCCTGCAGCAACATGGTTCTGCCGATGCCGTGGGAAAGTTCTGTATACTTGCTGATTAACCTGAGGACCCGGCCGTTAATTGAGGCAGCGTCGGCTTGCCCGCTCTGATAGCTGTCGGTCATGGAAATATACTCCGGCAGAGTGGACAGGGTCTTGTAGTAGGTGGCTGCGTTTTCCAGCTCTCGGATGTTGCCCGGCCAGTCGTATGCCATCAGTATTTTCATCTCCTCTTCGGTGACGCGTCTGTATTCACTGCCCAGAAAATACTGCAGAAGAGTCCCTATATCCTCCTTGCGTCTGCGCAGGGGAGGTACTGTGATAGGCAGTACGTTGAGACGAAAGAACAGGTCACTTCGGAACTGTCCTTCCCTTACGGCGGCCTCCAAATCTTTGTTGGTAGCCGTAATCAGACGGATATCCACATCAATCAGTCTGTCGCTGCCCACCCGCATAATCTGTCTTTCCTGAATGGTACGCAAAAGTCTGGACTGAAGCTGGGGAGAGATATCGCCGATTTCATCCAGAAAAATAGTACCGCGGTTTGCAACCTCAAAAAGTCCCATCTTACCCTTGGTATGGGCGCCCGTAAAAGCGCCTGCCTCGTAACCGAACAGCTCGCTTTCCAGAAGATTATCCGGCAGTGCCGCACAGTTGACAGCGACGAAAGGATATTTGTTTCGATAGGACCCATTGTGAATGGACTGGGCAATTAATTCCTTGCCGGCGCCGCTCTCGCCGCGGATAAGCACGGTATGGTCGGTCAGGGCAATCTGCCTGGCTGTCTGAATGACTCGGTCCATCTGGTCGGAAACGTGAATGATATCCTTAAACTGATGTTTTGCCGTAAACCCCTTCTGCCGGTTGAATTTGCTTGCCGGCTCCACCGCGGCTTCGTCCTGGAGGGTGATATAATAACCGATAACTTCCTCCATCAGCGTAATGGGATATTTATCAAAATAGTAGCTTTTTCCCAAAATTCTCATGGGACCGCTGTGTAAATCGGTGCCGGAAAGTATGTATGGGTCGATGTAATCGCTGATTTTCACCGAATTTCTGCCGTCGCTCTGCAGAATTTTGACGGCCTTGTCGTTGAGATAGACCATATCATAGCTGCTGTCCACAAGCACCATGCCTATTTTGCTGGTGTTTACGATGCGGCTGAGCATTTCGCTTTTCAGGTAGCCGAAAATGTAGTTGGCATGAAAAGCGGTGTTGGACTCTACAATAGAATGAATATGGCGAAACAGGTTGCGGTTGATGGTGGCCACGTCCAAATCCAGCAGCTTCATCAGCTTGAACATGGTATCAAAGCTGACTTTCCGGTAGCCGATGTCGACGACATTTTTGATATGTTTCGGTACCAGATGAGGTTCTGCCGGCGTTACGGCGATGTCAATGTGGTCGTAAATACCGGTTTTTTCCAGGTCCCTGTCGTAAGCAATCATATTGATGTGGCTGACGCCTACTTCGTAAAAGGAGTGAACCGTATCAAGGGCGCTTTCGTAACTGTCGTTTACCACCAGAACCGTTGCGCCGGAGGGAATTTGAGATATTTGACTGAGCGCTTCCCTGCCGGGACTTCGGTTAATCTTAACTCTATGGGAAAAATCGTCTACAAATCCTTCGGCGTCGCGGAAAGTCTGCTCGTTCAGGGCCAGAAAAGCGTCGGCGGTCAGCTTAGCACCCGGCGCTAATTTTTGAAGAAAGTAATTTGTAAAATTGACATACTGGCCAAAAACTTCTTCCAAATTCTGCTTGATGAAATTGATGGCGTTTTCATTGCTGTCCGTTTTGAAAATAATGATAACCTGTTTCATGATTTTACCTCGTTCCCCTGCTTTTAGTATATTACAAATTGGGCCCGATTACAATCCTTGGTACCGGTATAATAGATTGGCATAGTCTTTGCATAATAATGATTTATATCGAGAGTTTGCCAGTTAAAAAGGAAGGAAAGAAGTGATACGATGTATTATCCTGAGAAACTAAAAAGAGGGGCTACCATAGGACTGATTTCTACCAGTTCGCCAATTCCGGAGGAGCACGTATCGCAGTGCAGGGATGTAATCGAGAGTCTGGGATTCAAGGTAAAGATGGCAGATAATCTTGCAGTCTCCAAAGGCGGTTATATGGCAGGTGAGGAAACTGCGCGGGCCCGCTGGGTCAATCAGATGTTTGCGGACCCGGAAGTTTCAGCAATTTTCTGTGTGCGCGGCGGAGACGGAGGCAACCGGATTGTGGATATGATTGACCTGGATATTATACGGGCCAATCCTAAGATTTTCGTTGGCTATAGTGATGTAACCAGTCTCCATCTGCTGTTTAATCAGCAGTGCGGCTTAGTGACCTTTCACGGCCCGATGGTGTTTTCCAACATGGTAGACCGCTTTGATGAAGAAACGAGAACGGCATTTTTCTCCTGTATTAACGCGGACGAAGCCTACCGTTACTGTGAGCCTAAAGGCCTGCAGTTGGGCGTGGGCAGACGGGGACAGGCCAGAGGCCCTCTCACAGGAGGAAACCTTACTGTCATGTGCGCTTCCCTGGGAACGCCTTACGAGATAGATGTCAAGGAAAAAATCCTGTTTATTGAGGAGATTGGCGAGCATATCGGCAGTCAGGACCGGCTAATTTATCAGCTGCGCAACGCGGGAAAACTGGCGGAGGCGGCGGGGATTCTTCTCGGCCAGTTTACCAGATGCAGACAGGACGAAAAAAACTATGATATTGTGAATATAGTGCAGGAAGCCACAGAGGGAATGGATATTCCTGTGATGTATAATGTTCAGTCAGGACACGACTTTCCGATGATTTGTCTGCCTATGGGTGCGGTGTGCGCCATGGATACGGAAAAGAGAACCGTCACATTCCAAGTGAAAAGAATGTGATGAAATAGGATTAAATAGGTAATAAACCTTGAAAACTGATAGAAAGCAGTGATGTACGTATTGAAATCAGGCCATTTAATATTGGCATGGATTTTGCAAAAGTTTATTTGAAAAATTCTGATTATTATTGGAGCGAAAAATGAAAAGAGATTGTGCTGGTTTAGAAAAGTACTTGGCAGAATTATTTACGAAAAAAGGGTACCCCGGTATGGCAATATCTGTTAGAGGGCCTGAAGGAGTTCTCTTTGAAAAAGGCTTTGGCCTGCGAGACATGGAAAAAGGACTGGAACCTGATGAAAACACGGTCTTTGGCATCGCGTCCATGAGTAAGTCCATGACGACTCTGGCCTGCTGCATGCTGCAGACAGAGGGAAAGCTGAGGCTGTCAGACCCAATCGGCAAGTATTTTCCCAATCTGCACATACCGGGAACTCCTGATGAATGGGTGACCTTGGAGATGATAGGTCTGCACAGAGCGGGGCTTCCCCCTATGCCGCCTCTGGAATGGTCCATCGCCATGAATAGCGTCGAGAGAGACTCCAAGTGGTACCGGCATATGCTGGCAACGGCGCCTAATAAGATGGATAGAATTGAACAGGTGGTAGAATATATTTCGGCCGGCAATTACAGACCGCTGGGTATGCCGGGAGAATACATGAGTTATTCCAATGACGGCTACGCACTTCTGTCCTACGTGGTGGACCAGGCTGCAGGCGTGACTTTGGAGGAATTTCTGAAAGAAAGAGTTTTTAAGCCTCTGGGTATGGAGAGAACTGTTCTGGACTTGGACGGAAGTGAAGCGACCGCAATGGCAAAGGGCAATATTACCTGCCTCTTCGAGAAAGATGAGGATGGGAGCCTTCTCCAGGATAACAACTGGTCGGTTCTTCCGCCTTTCCGCGGATGTGCTTGTGTAAAATCCACAGCCAGTGATATGAGTAAATATTACAAGATGCTTTCTGACAGAGGTGTGGTGGACGGCAAACAGGTGATACCAGAGGAAGCCGTAGAACTTTTAATCGGCAGAGCTTATCCTACGAGAGAAAAGCCTTTTTACTGTCTGGGACTGGAGAAGAGACTTATAGACGGCAAACTGGTGTGCGAACACTCCGGCGGTCTTCACGGCGTATCCTCCATGGGAGGGTTGATCGAGGGAGGCTATTCGGCAGTAGTCCTGTGCAACCAGGGAGAGGTAGATGTAGAGAGCTTCCTGTGGGCTTGTTACAATTATATTCTGGGGCTGCCCCTGGAAACTGCTCACAACTGGGCTGAGCCGCAAGGCAGGGAGTTTTCCATGCCGGAGGCTCTTTGCGGCGACTTCCTGGCGGAGGAGGGACTGCCTGTACATACAGTTGTGAAGTACGAAGACGGAAAGCTTTGCGCCGACTACGGAGGAACGCCGGTAGACCTGCTCTACTGCAGAGATACAGCTTTTGCGGCAGTCAGCAGGGAAAATCCTGAACGCAGGGTCAGTACTTTCCAGTTTTATATGAGAGACGGAAGAGCTTGGGCGGTAAAATGCTATAACAGAATCTATCAGCGGGTAGACTGACGAAATATATTTATCTAATAGAGAAGGAAGGTGTAATTATCAGAGATTATATCATAAAAAGAATTTTACAAGGTATCCTTCTGGTCATCTGCGTATCCTTTCTGGTATTCAGTCTGATGTACATGATGCCGGGAGACCCGGTTGACATGGTTGTAGACCGTAAGGTGTCAGCCGAAAGAAAAGCGGAGATTGCCCACGAACTGGGGTATGACCAGCCTTTCCTGACCCAGTATAAGAACTGGGTAGACGGAGTCATACACGGAGACTTCGGCAATTCCACCAGATATAAGAGCGACGTCTGGGACTTAATGAAGCAGAGAATCCCCTACAGCCTGACTCTGTGCGTCTGGTCTTTAATTCTGGAACTGGTAATCGCCTTGCCTCTTGGTCTCCTATGTGCCATAAAGAAAGACGGGTGGTTTGACCGGCTTACGGTCAACTTCTCGCTGCTGCTTACCGCGGTACCGTCTTTCTGGCTGGCGGCGCTGTTCATTCTGTTTTTCAGCGTGCAGCTGGGAGTACTGCCTATAAGCGGCTATGCAAGACCGGAAAACTGGGTGCTGCCTATTGCGGTATCAGTGCTTACCGGAATGGGAGGGACCCTTCGTATTACCAAGACAGAGGTACTGGAAGTGTTTAACGAAAAGTATGTAACCACTGCTTACGCTAAGGGACTTCCTAAGAAGACCGTTATGATTAAGCACGTACTGCGCAACTCCCTGATTCTGGTTACTACGCTGGTGTTCATGTCTATTCCGTGGCTTATTTCCGGGGCCGTTATTATAGAGAAGATATTCGGACTGCCTGGAATGGGGAATCTGCTGCTTAACTCCATTATCGTGCAGGATATTCCGGTCGTACAGGCCGTGCTTCTGCTCATTGCGGTTCTGACTGTAATCTGCAATCTGCTCAGCGATATTGTCATGGGCTTCCTTGACCCGAGAATTAGATTATCACTCAGTGGAGGTGACAACTAAGATGAACAAAAAATGGAAAGAAACCCTCTACGAGTGTTGGAAAAATAAAAACTTTATGATTGGATTTATCATCTTACTCAGCCTGATTTTCATCGCAGCTTTTGCAGATGTTCTGGCGCCTTACGGCCTCAATGAGCACGGCGTAGGCGGACGGTTTGAGGGGCCGAGCAGCAAGTGTCTCTTCGGAACGGACGGTCTGGGGCGAGACGTATTCTCAAGAACCATTTACGGAACCAGAATCGCCCTTTGGGTGGCCTTTCTGGGCGCTGTCATTCAGCTGGCTATCGGCGTTGTGGTTGGCCTTGCCTGCGGCTTTTTCGGAAAATGGGTGGATAGAATCCTGACTTTCCTCACCGACTTGACCTGGTGTATTCCGGGAACCATTCTGGCGCTGGCCGTTGTCACCATGATTGGCAAAGGCCTGACGAACACGATTATCGCCATTTCCCTGGTAGCATGGGCCAGTTATGCCCGTACCGTGCGTGCCAAGACCCTTTCTCTGAAGAATATGGCCTTTGTAGAGACGGGAAAGGCTTTCGGCGAGAGCAACACTGCTTTGATGATGCGCTACATACTGCCTAACGTGATTCCGTCCCTTATCGTTATGGTATCTCTGAATCTGCCGGGAACTATCATGTCGACTACGGCGCTGTCTTTCCTGGGACTGGGCTCACAGCCGCCGTCACCGGACTGGGGACTTGCCATTTCCGAGGGCATCGATTCAATCACCAGAGCACCTTGGCTCAGCCTGTTCCCGGGACTTGCGCTGGTATATACAACCTTTGGGTTTAACCTTTTGGGCGAGGGACTGCGTGACCTTCTCGACCCGCATATGAAATCACAGTAGAAAGGAGACTGACTTATGAGCGAAGCCTTATTAAAACTCGAACATCTGTCTATCAACTACAAAGTCAAGGACGGTTACCTTTCGGCTGTAAACGATGTAAATTGTGTAATTAACAAGGGCGAGGTGTTTGCCATCGTCGGGGAATCCGGCTGCGGTAAGTCCACCGTTGCCCACAGCATTATGAATCTTCTGCCCGGAGGCAACGAGGAGATTTCCGGGGAAATTATCTTCAAGGGAAAGAATCTGCGCCGGTTAGGGCAAAAGGAGATGGAAGCTATCAGGGGCAAGGAGATAGGTATGATTTTCCAGAATCCCCTGGATTCTCTCAACCCGGTATATACTGTAGGCGACCAGGTATCCGAGGCCATTCTGCTGGACAAAGTAGATAAAACCGAGGCATGGAACAGAGTTATCAAGCTGTTTCGAGACGTCAAGATGCCTGACGCTGAAGAAAGAGTGAGCAGCTTTCCTCACGAGCTGTCCGGCGGTATGCGGCAGAGGGTGATGATTGCTATGATGTTGTCCAGAAATCCTGAACTTCTTATCGCTGACGAGCCGACTACGGCGCTGGACGTCACCATTGAAGCGCAGATTCTGGAAATTATGAAGGAATTAAAAGATAAATTCAATACAGCTATTATGCTGATTACCCATAACTTCGGTCTGGTAGCGGAGATTGCCGACAAAATCGGCATCATGTACGCCGGAGAGATGATTGAGAGCGGCGATGTCTACGAGATATTTGAAAATCCGGCCCATCCGTATACCCGGCTTCTGATGGAAGCCCTTCCGAGAAAGACCAAAGCGGAGGGCAGGCTGCAGACCATAGAAGGCTCCGTTCCGAGAATCACCGAGAAAAAGGACGGCTGCCGCTTTGCAAACCGGTGTCCGTATGCGGAGGAACAATGTCTTACCAGGACGCCGACGCCGGTATATCTGACAGAAAGTCACTTCTGCCGCTGTCATCTGGTGGGAAAGGAGGAAAAGTAATATGGAACAGAAAGTGATGATTGAACTTGACGGACTGAAGAAATACTTTTCCATATCCAAGGGACTTCTGAAGAAATCTACCACCTATGCTAAAGCAGTAGACGATGTTACTCTGACTATCCGTCAGGGAGAAATCGTCGGGCTTGTGGGAGAGTCGGGAAGCGGCAAGACTACTTTGGCTCGGGTAATTCTCAATCTTACAAAGAAAACGGGGGGGTCCGTCGTCATCGACGACATTGACTTATCTCATGCCACCAGGGACGACATGAAGAAACTTCGCAGTGAAATCGCGGTAGTTTTTCAGGACCCGGCTTCTAATCTGAATCCGAGACAGACAGTAGAAAGCTCTATCATGCGGCCTATGGTGATTCACGGCGTACCTAAAGCGGAAGCTAAGAAAAAAGCCGGTGAAGTACTGGATATGGTAAAGATGGACAGAAGATATCTGGACAGCTATCCTCACCAGCTTTCCGGCGGACAGCTGCAGAGAATCGCCATTGCCAGAGCCCTGGCTCTGAATCCCAAGGTAATGGTTCTGGATGAGCCGACCAGCGCCCTGGACGTTTCCGTGCAGGCGCAGATTCTCAATCTGCTTCTGGATTTGCAGGAGGAGCTGCATCTGACGTATCTGGTGATTACCCACGACCTGAATGTTATCAAATATATCAGTGATAAGATTGCAGTTATGTATCTGGGCAGACTGGTGGAATTCGGACCGACCATGGAAATTGTCGAACACGCCAAGCACCCGTATACCAAAGGGCTTTTAGACGCCGCGCCTATCCTGGATCCTAAGCTGAGAACCCGAGAAAAAGAAGTCATGGGCGGTGACCCCGGCAGTCTGATTAAGATTGGCCAAGGCTGCAGGTTCTGTGAGCGGTGCAGATATGCCACCTCCGAGTGCAAGGCCAGTATGCCGCCTGATATCCAAATCAGAGAAGGACATCAGGTTGCGTGTTTCCACCCACTGGAGGGTTAACCGAGTTGTAACGTAAATTTGTAATAGATTTACATTATATTTTTTCTTAAATAAAAAGGAGGAACAACATGAAAAAGAAGTTATTTGTGTTAGGCCTTAGCGTACTGATGATATTCAGTATGGCGGCCTGCGGCGGCGGTGGCGGCGGAGATTCCGAAAAAACTGAGCTGGTTGTTATAGACACTGAATGGTATGGACTGGATACATACCAGCTGGACAGCATTGCCGGCGCACAGGGATTGAACTCCACAGGATTGTTTCAGTGGGACCCTGAAACCAACGAGATGGTAGACAATGTCTGCACGGATTGGGAAGTCAGTGAAGACGGAAAGACTGCTACCTTCAATGTGCCGGAGGGCATGTACTACTCCACCGGAGAACAGGTTGAACCGGAAGACGTAGTTGCTTCTTTGGAGCACGGCCTGGAGGTCAGCCCGTACAACTATGGCTACGATAATATCGAGACCATGGACATAGACGGCAGACAGGTAACGCTGCACATGAGTGAGTTCAGAGCTGATATGCAGTACTATCTGTGTGCAGGTTTCGTGACTGTTATCGACAAGGATGAACTGGATTCCATGACTGATGAAGACCTGATGTGGGGCTGCCACCCTTACGGTATGTACGCTCTGGAAGAGGGTGGATATGTATCCGGTTCCGAAGTCAAGCTGGTTAGAAACGACGGATTCAAATGCGCAAACCCTCTGGTAGAAAACCAGGGTGCAGGCAAGTTTGAAAGAGCCACTGTAAGATTCAATGTAGAAGAATTTACACAGACTGAAGAACTGAAGGCGGGCAATGTCGACATGATTATGAGCCTGGAATCTGACCAGTATCTGGAACTGCAGGAGATAGATTCAGTGGCGCTGGCGGACACTACTTATCCGAATATCGACTACTTTGAAATGAATACAGACAGCGAAGTATTTTCTGATATCAACGTCCGTAAGGCTTTAGCCCTGTCAATCGACAGAGACGGAATGGCCGAATCTGTAGACGGACTTATCGCACCTGCATATTCCATGATTACAGATAGTATGCAAAACTTCTCTCAGGAAGCAGAGGACTGGTTCAAGGAAAACCTGGCAAACGACCCTGAAAAGGCGAAGGAACTCCTTGAAGAAGCCGGATGGAAAGTTGGCAAAGACGGTATTCGTGAAAAGGACGGAAAGAAATTAGAGTTCACATGGTACGCATGGACAGATTCCACTACCATTCCGGAAGCTATGGCAAAACAGCTGGAAGAAGTGGGCTTCAAGATGAACATCGAAGCCATCGACTGGAACTATGTATATGAGAACATCAATAACGACGACTATGACGCCGGTATCGAATGGCTGTCATGGGCAGAACCTATCCTGATTTTTGACTGCTGCTACTATGACCAGAATGCGCCGGGAAACACAGAAGCATACTCTGACATGGTAAGAAAAGCTGCCCATGAGCTTGATTCCGACAAGAGAACTGAACTGATAGGGGATATTCAGATGCATCTGTTTGAAAATGTGAACATGATTCCGATGTATTCCGAACTCAGTTTCACAGCAATTAATAAAGACCTGAAAGGCTTCAACGTTCTGGCTGACGGAAGCACACCGCTCAACGATTTGGAATACTAAACTGCTTTTCAGATAAAAAACAAGGAGCATATCAGTCGACTGATATGCTCCTTGTTTCATTTCTCTATTTTTTCCAGAAAATAATATCACTTACTGCCGGTTCTAAGGGAAGAGCTGCAGCCTTTGGTTTTCCATCTGCTCCCCAAATCACAGAAAGGGGCATGGAGTAAGTCAGGATATCCTCTTTCAGCCCTTCCACCCGAAACAGATTGCCCCAGTAAGCTGTCACCGATAAATCCAGATCTCGAAATTTCATGCGGAGACCGTTTTCTGAGTCGTATAACGTAAGAGCTCCATAGGCCGGATGTACATAGACGCCGGCAAGGCCCTCTGTCCATGGACCGGCGGCAGCTTTTTTTGGAACAGCGTCAGGATACCGCTCGGCAAAGAGATTGATATAGCAGTCTGTATATTCAGACGCCGCAGGCGGTGTTTGCCCATGAAATCGATGGCTCCAGTCTATAGGAGGAAGCGCCAGGACCTCATCCAGCACTGTGTAAAGCAGGGTATGGAAGATGGCGATTGACGGAGAATGCAGATTCATCAAAAGGGCTATGCCGATTCCCTTCTCAGGCAGAAATGCCTGCAGAGAGCTATAGCCTTCTATTTTTCCCGTGTGCTTTAATATAGGGAGGCCGCGGTAAAATCCTGTCTGCCAGCCGAAAGCGTAACCATCTGCGGCGTGGAAGTCACCTGCAGGCAGGAAATCTTCAAATGGGATATGCTTCGTTATCATTTCTTTAAATATTTCCGGGGCAATGAGCTGTTTGCCGGAAGGTGCAACGCCTCCTCTTGTGAGAAAGTCCAGCCATTTTGCCATGTCCCTGGCTGTGGTATTGACCGACGCCGCAGGAGCGACGGTGTCTACATTCCAGATGGGAAGCTCCGTCAGATTGCCGTCGATTACCTGAAAAGGCATGGCGTGATTTTTTTCTGCAGCCAGAGCCTCTGCAGAACAGGTGGTGCTGTACATCTTCAGCGGGTCGAAGAGGTATTCTTTCATCAAAGCGGCAAAGGGTTTTCCGCTTCGCACTTCGGCAATTCGTCCCGCCAAAGCATACATAATATTGCTGTATTGCGCTTTTTGCCGAAAAGGGCCGCTGGGCTGCAGGTAGGCAAACCGCTTTATAAAGGAACCAAGAGATTCCCGCTGAGGCCAGAGACCGTCGTGGGCGCCAAGACCTGTTCTGTGGCAAAGGATGTCCCCCAGAGTGGTCTTTTCCCGGGCTTCTTTGTCTGCCAGAGAGAAACCGGGCAGGTAACTGGAAACCGGCTCATCGTAAGACAGAACCCTTGCCGTTACCATCATAGCGATGACTGAAGAAGTCATGGCTTTGGTGCAGGAAGCAATGCAGAATACGGTGTCTTCGGTCACAGATTCCTGTTCCTTATTGCGGATACCGAAGTTGAAAAAGACAGGTTCCCTTCCTTTCTGGGTAACGGTCATAGAAAGGCCGGGAACTTTCCAGTACTGGGCTTCCTGCCGGACAAGGGAATCGATGATATGAGCTGATGGATTCATTTTATACCTCCTGATAATTTTATCTCTGCTAAATAAAATGCAAATTCTGTACCAGTTTTTTTGGGGCCCCAAGATGGGCGAAACGGGAAATTTTCCCGATTTTAAAAAGATGAAATAAGATGAAATGAGATTAAACTGCAATGATAACAGGATTTATACAGCAAGGTATCGGCAGAGAATGGCTGAAAACCGGGACAAAACGTATTTTTTTCAAAGCTTAAACTTGGCATTGTTTTTGCAATAGTTCTTGGTGTAATTGTGCTATAATATTTAAAGAATGGAAAGAATATGGAAAAGAATTTGAACGACGGTTCTGCAAATGCCGGTTTCAAAAAAGAAATCGGGGTATTCGGCGGAATCAGTATTATCGGCGGCATCATGATTGGATCCGGTATCTTCTATCTGGGTTCTTATGTTTTGGAACGCACCAACATGAGCATGGGTCTGGCGCTGCTGTGCTGGGTCATTGGAGGACTGGTGTCCATTCTGGGCGGACTGTGTTTTGCAGAGCTTGGCGCCTCTGACCCGAAATCCGGTGGTATGGTCGTATATATGAATAGAGCTTATCACCCGTCTGTAGGATACTCCTTCGGTTTTACCAGCTGGCTCATCAGGGCTCGGGTTCTATTGCTGCCCTTGCCATAGCGCTGCCTACTGCATTGAGCAACTTCCTGGGACTGCATGAAATGGCTATTAAAATCATTGCCATCGTTTTAATTATCGCATTGACTGCATATAACTGTCTCGGCATTAAGCTGGGTTCTATACTTCAGAACGTATCTATGGTTGCCAAGCTGATTCCTATCGCAATTATCCTCTTTGCAGGCCTGTTCTTAGGAAAGCAGCATCCGGATTTGACTCTGGTACCGGAGGGAACAGAGGTATCCTTCGGCGGTATGATTGGCATGATTGCCTTTGCTACAGTGGCGACTTTATGGGCTTATGAAGGCTGGACCAATTTGAACCCGGTGGCAGAAGAGATGAAGAACCCGGGAAAAGACCTGCCGAGAGCGCTGATTCTCGGTATCGGTGCCATCACCGTTTTGTACGCTCTGTTCAACTTTGCTATTTACAGAGTTTTGCCCCATGAAGAAGTTGTCTCTCTAATCGGTGAAGGAGACCTCTATCTGGGTACCCATGTGGCAAGAGAACTTTTTGGCGGAGCAGGAGGGGGACTGATTCTGGCAACTCAGCTGATTGCGATTTTCGGTTCTCTCAACGGTATGATTATCGCATTCCCGCGTTATTACTATGAAATGGCGGCGGAAAAGCACTTCTTTGCCAATCATGCTAAACTGAACAAATACGGAGTACCGCAGGTAGCTCTGATTTCACAAGCAGCAATTTCTATCATTCTGGTACTTCTGAGAAATCTGGACGAATTGACTTCTCTGGTGGTATTTGCAGGTATGGTGTACAATGTGCTGGTTATCGTTGCAGTTATCATCTACAGAAAGAAATTCCCGGATATGAATCGTCCATATAAGGCATGGGGATATCCGGTAACTGTTGTAATTGCAGTCATTCTTTTCGCAGCGCTTATGCTCAATACTCTGGTAGAGGATCCTAAAACGGCCATTATCGGTTTGGTAGTACCTGCAATCGGCGTCTTGGTATACTTTATTTTTGACAGAAAATTAAAGAGTGAGAGCAAAAATTAATGAATTGTAATATGTGAAGCTAGTCATAGAAAAGGAGGAGGAGAATGGGACTGCCAGAAAACTGTAAAGTTAAAATAGAAAATAAATATCCGAAGGGGAAGCGTAATCAGATTACCGATGTACCGGGCGTTGCGGTAGGGCATGTAACGCTGGAGGATGACAGCAAGGATATACATACAGGGGTTACAGCGATTTTACCCCATGGGGAGAATCTGTTTCAGAAAAAGGTGGCCGCGGGAGTTTCCATCATCAATGGATTTGGAAAAAGCGCGGGGCTTGTACAGATTGAAGAGCTGGGCACCATTGAATCTCCTATTATCATGACAAATACCTTCAGCGTCGGGACCGCCCTGAGCGCTTCCGTTAAATATATGCTTGCTCAGAATCCGGACATCGGCGTTACCACAGGTACGGTGAACTGCGTGGTGACAGAATGCAATGACGGGCAGCTGAACGATATTAGAGGCCTCCATGTGACAGAGGAGAATGTTCTGCAGGCTATCACAGGCGCCGGTGAGGATTTTGAAGAGGGCGCAGTAGGCGCAGGAACCGGAATGTGCTGCATGGGCATCAAGGGAGGAATCGGTTCCGCCTCTCGAATCGTAAAAATAAAAGAAAAGGAATATACTGTCGGCACGATTTTGATGTCAAACTTTGGTGTTTTGGGGAACCTGCGCATTGACGGACAGAAAATTGCAACGCCGCTGCCGGCTGCGCCGGAAACGGATAAGGGCTCCGTAATCATCGTTCTTGGAACGGATTTGCCCCTTTCTGACCGGCAGTTGCGCAGAATCGCAAAACGTGCTACCATAGGACTGGGCAGAGTAGGGTCTTATCTGGGCAATGGAAGCGGAGATATCGCCGTGGCTTTTTCCACCGGCAATCTGGTGCCCCATTATTCTGAGACCGGTATCGTTGATATCAAGATGGTACATGACGATAGTCTGGACCCTGTTTTTGAAGCGGCAGTAGAGGTGGTAGAGGAGGCTGTTATCAGTTCTTTATACCACGCAAAGACTGTAAAGGGAATCAGAGGAAAGACTTTATACAGCTTGCAGGAGTTTCTATAGAACAAAATCCGTCACTTTGATACGAGGAGGAAAAGAATATGAAAATTTTTATCAGCGCCGATATTGAAGGAGTAACCGGCGTTACTAGCTGGGAATCTACCAGGTACGGAGGAAAAGATTACGAGCAGGCCTGCAGACAGATGTCCCTGGAGGTGGCCGCCGCCTGCAGAGCAGCCCGGGCCGCCGGCTATGAAGTGGTTGTCAAGGACGGCCATGAGGACGCCATGAACATTGACCCTGACTTGCTCCCTGAAGGGGTACAGTTGATTCGGGGCTGGATGAGCGACCCTCTTTCCATGATGGGAGGTCTGGACGATTCCTATGACGGCGCCATGTATATAGGTTATCATTCAAGGGCTTGGACCAATACCAGTCCGCTGAAGCATACGGGAGAAGACTATCTCTTTAACTGGATTAAGATTAACGGAGAATACGCATCCGAATTTACCCTGAACTACATCGTTGCAGATGAAATGGGCGTACCTTCGCTGTTTTTGTCCGGCGATAAGGGAATCTGTGAAGAGGCGTGCAGTCAGTATCCGGGGCTTGTGACGGTGACTACAAAGGAAGGCATCGGCAATGCTACCTGGAATCTGCATCCTAAGACGGTTATTGAGCAGATTGAAGAAACGGTTTCCCAGGTGCTTGGGGCTCCTCTGCCGAAAGCCAGACCCCTGGCAGACAGCTATACGATGGTTATCAACTACAAGGACCACCAAAGAGCCAGAAGAGCTTCTTTCTATCCTGAGGCAGAACTGATAGACCCGTATACTGTATCTATCACCGCAAAGACGCCTTTGAAACTGGCTGCGGCCAGAATGTTTATGGCGGAGTAGAACCATTTAATAACTGTAATATTGTAATTTCAATATAAATCTTTCGGCAAAGAGACGGCAGGGACTCAATGACCCGGCTGTCTCTTTGCCTGTTTTTTAAATGTATCCTTGCGTCAAGACAAGGAGGACTTATTCCAGCCTGATGGAAACTTCCCCCGAGGTTAAAGTGTCCATCTGCCTCATATTGCGGCCTTCCATATATTCCACTACAAGTCCTCCGTTGTCGTCAATATCGATAGCCCGGGCTCGGATTCCTCTGTGCCCTGCCGACGGATGCACCAGAATATTTTTTCCCAGAATGAAGCAGCGGGTCCTGTATTCGCGGAGAAAGTCCCTGCTCTCAAGGTCCTCCAGGATGTCCATGACCTGGTTGAAAATTTCGGCAGCCAATTTCCCCCGGGAAAAGGAGTTCTTGACCGGAGATACGCTTCCGACGATTTCTTTCAATTCTTCCGGAAAACTGCCGGGGAAACAGTTGACGCCGATTCCGATAATCAGACTGTCAATCCGGCCGGTTTCAAAATTGGTCTGAGCTTCCGTCAAAATACCGCAGACTTTTTTTCCGTCCAGAAATAAATCGTTGACCCACTTTATCCGCGGCTTGACTCCCGCCACCTTATCGATGGCCCGGCATACCGCCACAGCGGCCGCCATGGTTACAAACAGGGATTTCGTCAAGTCGAAGTCAGGGCGCAGCGCAATGGTCATGTAAAGACCGGTGCCCGACGGAGACGCGAAGCTTCTGCCCAGACGGCCTCTGCCGGCCTCTTGCTTATTGGCGGTAACCATAATCGGCTTATCTCCGATGGGCATTTCTTTTGCTACATTGTTGGTGGAATCCACTATATCGAAAACGTGAAGTGCGCATGGATAACGTAAATCGCCGGTTATGGACGCTTCCGTCAGAATATTGCTTCTGGTCTTGAGCCTGTAGCCGACGCTGGGCTTGCTCTCTATATGGTAGCCTTCGTCACGGAGCTGCTGCATGGCTTTCCAGATTGCGTTTCTGGAAACCTGCAGTTCTTCGCCGATTTTCTGGCCGGAAAGATAGACGCCGGTATTTTCGGTGAGCAGCTTCAGAAGTTCAGTTCTCGTTGACATGGGATTTTCCTCCTCACAATGATGTTACTCACAGTATACCATGAAATTCCTTAGGAAAAAAGTTGGACTTTGCCCAAAAACCTTTATTTTTCACAGCAAATATGCTAAAATAACATGTTACAAGCATATTTTGATGATATCGTTTAGGAGGAAATAAAAAAGTATATGGACAGTCATATAGGGTATTCCATAGGGATTATTGTATTATTTTTGATTTTATCGGCTTATTTTTCGGCCACCGAAACGGCCTTCACATCTATCAACCGAATCAGAATGAAGAACCTGGCCGGCGACGGAGATAAGCGTGCAAAGCGGGTTTTAGATCTGGAAAAGGATTATGACAATCTGCTGTCGACTATTTTAATAGGAAATAACCTGGTAAACATCGGACTTACAGCAGTGGCTACGGCTATCTTTCTGGAATTGAGTCCGGAATATGGGGCTACCCTTTCTACCATTGCGGTGACCGTAGTGGTGCTGATTTTTGGGGAGATATCGCCCAAGAGTCTGGCCAAGGAAAGCCCGGAAGGTTTTGCAATGTTTTCCGGACCGCTGATTCAGGCCTTGGTGATTGTGCTGACGCCGGTCAACTTCCTGTTTAAACAGTGGAAAAAACTTTTGTCCAAAATGTTTAAGGTGGTAGATAACAGGGGCATTACGGAAGACGAGCTCCTGACTATCGTAGAAGAGGCGGAGACTGAAGGCTCCATTGAGGCGGGGCAGAGCGAGCTCATCCAAAACGCCATTGAATTTAACGAGCTGGAGGCGTGGGATGTGCTGACGCCGAGAGTCGATATCAAGGCCATCGAGATTGACTCCACAAAGAAAGAAGTAGCCAAAATGTTCATGGAAACAGGCTATTCCAGGCTGCCGGTATATGAAGATGATTTGGATAAGATTCTGGGGGTGCTCAATCAGAAGGACTTTCACAATTACATTTCCGGCTCTAAAAAGACTATTTCTGACTATGTCAAACCTGTAGTTTATGTGGCGGGCTCCATTAAGGCTGCGGACCTGCTGAAAAAGCTGCAGGTCAACAAGACCCATATCGCTATCATTGTAGACGAGTACGGCGGCACCGCGGGTCTGGTTACCATGGAAGACATCATTGAAGAACTGGTAGGAGATATCTACGACGAGCATGACGAAGTGGAATCTCAGGAGATAACGCAGCTGCAGGACGGCAGTTACAGAGTCCTGTGCAGCACCAATGTAGAAAAAATGTTTGATTACTTCGGTGAGGAAGTTGAACTGGACGCGACGACAGTCAACGGCTGGGTTGTACTGCAGCTGGATAAGCTGCCGAAAGCAGGGGATACTTTTGAATATGAAGTAGGGAATAAAATTTTTGCCGGCAGGGTTATCCAGGCCGACGAGAGAAAAGCCATAGAAATCAATCTGAAGGTTACAGAAAAACCGGAGGATGAACAAATAAACAGAAAGGGGAATTAGTACAGATATGTCACTAATGGAAAAAATCTTCGGGGATTTGAACGAAAAAGAACTGAAGAAAATTTACAAAATTGTAGATAAGGTGGAGGCGCTGGACAGTCAGATGCAGGCTCTGTCTGATGAGGAACTGCAGGCGATGACGCCGAAGCTGAAGGAAAGGCTGACAAAGGGAGAAACCCTGGATGATATCCTGCCGGAGGCTTTTGCAGTTTGCCGTGAGGGCGCTGTGCGAAGCCTGGGAATGAAGCATTTCCGCGTGCAGCTGGTCGGCGGCGTGGTATTGCACCAGGGCCGCATTTCCGAGATGAAGACAGGTGAAGGTAAGACTTTAGTCGCTACTCTGGCAGCCTATCTCAACGCCCTGGAGGGAAAAGGCGTTCACGTTGTTACTGTAAACGACTATTTGGCAAAGCGTGACGCGGAGTGGATGGGAAAGCTCTACTCCTTCCTGGGACTTTCCGTAGGCTGTGTTGTACACGGCGTTACCGGAGACGAAAGAAAAGCCGCCTACAGAGCGGACATTACTTATGGAACCAACAATGAGTTCGGCTTCGATTACCTGAGAGACAATATGGTGATTTATCAGGAGGAGCTGATGCAGCGGGAACTCAACTTTGCCATCATAGACGAAGTGGACTCCATTCTGGTGGACGAAGCCAGAACGCCTCTTATCATTTCCGGCAGAGGGTCCAAGTCTACGGACCTTTACAAGACGGCCGACAGGTTCGTGACAACCCTGGTGAAAGAGGCCGATTTTACGGTGGAGGAAAAGGACCAGCAGGTATCCCTTACCGACGAGGGCGTCCAGAAAGCAGAAGCCTTCTTTAAGGTGGATAACTACGGCGACCCGGAAAACATGGAAATCAACCATCACGTACAGCAGGCTCTGAAAGCCCGCAACCTGATGGAGCGTGACGTGGACTATATCGTAAAGGACGGCGAAATTATCATCGTAGATGAATTTACTGGCCGTCTCATGTTTGGAAGAAGATTTTCCAACGGGCTGCACCAGGCCATTGAAGCCAAGGAGAGAGTGGCGGTTCGCTCTGAATCCAAAACTTTGGCGACCATTACCCTGCAGAATTACTTCAGAATGTATAACAAGCTGGCTGGTATGACCGGTACGGCCAAAACAGAAGAGGACGAGTTTAGAGATATCTACAACATGGACGTTGTGGTGATACCGACCAACAGAGAAATTGCCAGAAAGGATTTGGACGATTCGGTGTACCAGACCGAAAGGGGCAAGGTGAAAGCCATTGCCGACCGTGTAGCTGAGGTACACAAAACCGGTCAGCCGGTACTGGTAGGTACTATTTCCATTGAAAAATCAGAGTTGATAAGCGACATGCTGAGAAAGCGGGGAGTGAAACACAATGTACTCAACGCCAAGCAGCATGACAAGGAAGCGGAGATTGTTGCAGAAGCCGGACGCCTGGGCATGGTTACCATCGCTACCAACATGGCGGGCCGTGGTACCGATATCATTTTAGGCGGCAATCCGGAATTTGAGGCGAAAAAAGAAATGAAGAAGCTGGGCTACAGCGACGAAGCCATTTCTTTTGCTTCCAGTTTCATAAAATCAGACGACCCTGAGCTCAACGAAGCCAGGACCAGGTTTAACCAGCTTCACGAGACTTTCAAGACGGAAAGAAAAGAAGAGCAGGAAAAGGTAAAGGAACTTGGAGGCCTGTGTATTATCGGCACGGAGCGCCACGAGTCAAGGCGTATCGATAATCAGCTGAGAGGCCGTTCCGGACGTCAGGGAGACCCGGGACAGACCCAGTTCTACATCTCTCTGGAAGACGAACTTCTTCGTCTCTTCGGCGGCGAAAGAATGAAGAAGATGGTAGATAAGATGGGCCTTGAGGAAGACGAGGCCATCGAGGCAGGTATTCTTTCCCGCGCCATTGAAGGCGCCCAGAAAAAGGTGGAAGGCAAGAACTTCGGTATCAGAAAGTATGTGCTGCAGTATGACAACGTCATGAATAAGCAGAGAGAGGTAATTTACGATGAGCGCCGTAAGGTGCTGTTCGGAGAGGACCTTCGCGACTACATTATGAACATGATGCACACCATCGTCAATGCAATCATCGACCCGGTAGTAGTGGATTCAAAATTTCCTGAGGAGTGGGATTTCGTAACTCTGAACAAGAACCTGCGTAAGATTACGGCAAACTACCGCGGCAAGACCAAGTTCAGCACAGATGAGCTCAATTCCATGACTGAGGAGTCGCTGCGTCAGTCGGTCATCGCCGAATTTGAAAAGCTCTATGAACAGAAAGAAGCTGAAATCGGCGCCGAGCAGATGCGTGAAGTGGAAAGAATGATTCTGCTTCGTGTAGTTGACAACCTGTGGATGGACCACATTGACGCCATGGATCAGCTGAAGTCAGGTATTGGTCTGCGGGCGTTGGGACAGCAGGACCCGGCTGCAGCTTACGCAAAAGAAGGCTTCGATATGTTTGAGCAGATGATTAACGAAATCCAGGAGGATACCGTAAAATACTGCTACAACGTGACTGTGGAGACCAGAACCGAAAGAAAGCATATTATGGAGGCCGAAAAGGCTACCAAGTCTGATTTTGTGGAGGACGATACTGTCAGAGCCATGCAGGGCGACGGACAGCTGCCGGAGGGCGCCCAGGTTCCGGAGAGAGAACATAAGCAGGAAACTGTCAGAAGAGACCAGCCGAAAATCGGCAGAAATGACCCTTGCCCATGCGGCAGCGGCAAGAAATATAAGAATTGCTGCGGGAAAAATCTATAGAGAGAAGTAGAGAGAAGCAATCACTTCTCTCTATTTTTTTCTAGTCGACTATTCACATAAAAAGAAATGAGTGCAGAGCAAATTAAGAAAACAAAAAAATTTAGAAGCATGATTTTTTTTGAATAAGAACATAAAAAATAAAGGGATGTATTTAGTACGAATAATAAAATTCCTAGAGATACATCCAACCATCCAGCGAGGAGGTTTCCTTTTTCATAGTTTGTTTGGGTTTGAAGTGTTTTTTTGATATGTACTCCAAGATATGAGTTCATATCAAATTTTCTACAAATAAGAGATATTATTCCTAAAAAATAAATAGAAAAGAAAAGAGATTCAACTTCAAAAAGTTGTACATACAAGAGCCCTCCTAATCGTAATAGTTGTCTATTATTATATCACAGAAATTAGTCAAATTTTATAATAATTAAAAGGTAAAAAGTATTGATAATATAAGCCCTAAGGAGAGAAAAAACATAAGTTTCATGTTGGGGATGGGCCGGTTGGTAATTTGTATAGGTCACAGCAGAAAATTTTTCAAAAAAACCCCAGGATAAAACCAGTCCAAAAAGGGGGCGGCTTTAGACCAAAAAATAGTGTTTTAATGATAAAAATACCACGTGAGACGTTGAAATTTCAGCGTCTTTTTTGATTATATTGTTGCACTCTTTAATTAGCTTGCTAAACGAGTTTGGAATATTTTGAAAACAACGAAGTTGCCACAATAACCTGAAATTATCATAAAGAATTTTGTCGAATTAAAGTAAGATAATTATAAAGTACAGAGTTTTCTGTACGGGATGTTATTTGCTTTATTTTTTTGAGGAGGTCAAACATGACAGAAGTAAAAAAACCGCGTCTCCCAAATAAATTTGAGGCGTGTATTCCTATCATCGTCCTGCTGGGGCTGATGATTAGCAATTATTTGCTGGAATGGGGACAGGACCCGCACATTCCTGTTCTGCTGGCGGCTTGTTCTGCCTGCGCAGTAGGGGCGTTTTGCGGACGCAAAATTAAGGACATGATTGCAGCCGCTGTCGACGCCATCAGCCAGTCTATGGAAGCATTCTTTATTCTGATGTTCGTAGGCTGCCTGGTAGGGTCCTTTGAGTGGGCAGGCACAATTCCTGCACTGGTATTTTATGGATTAAAATTGTTTACACCGGCAATTTTCCTGCCTGCGGTAGTAACTCTCTGCGCTATCGTAGGATTATCCTTAGGTTCTTCATACACTGTAACAGCAACCTTAGGTATCGCATTTATGACAATTGGTCAGACTATGGGTATTAATCCTGCTCTGATTGCCGGCGCCGTTCTTTCCGGAGCGTGCACAGGGGACAAGTTCTCCCCGCTGTCCGACTCCACCAATCTGGCTGCAGCTTCGGCACAGACCGGCTTATTCGACCACATCAGGGCAATGGTTATGACCACCTTCCCTGCGTTCCTGCTGGCGCTGGTTGGATTTTCCGCAGTTTCCTTCTTCGGTAAAACTGGCGAATATGACCCGGCTCTGGTAAATGGGCTGTCCGACGCAATAGAAAACCACTATGCGTATATGAGCCCTATTCTGCTGCTGCCGATTCTGGTTATCATTATTGTAGCCGTAGTTAAGATGCCTGCTGTACCGGGAGTTCTTCTGGTATCCGCCGTAGGCTGCGTATTTGCAGTAATTTTCCAGGGAGCGTCTTTCTCAGACTGTATCACCATGGTACATTACGGATATTCGGCGGAGACGGGAGATGTACTGGCTGATACCCTGCTCAACAGAGGCGGTATGGACGGCATGATGTGGACCATCAACGTGGCGCTGATTGCCATCGGCTTCGGCGGTATTTACAGCTACATAGGCGCAGTTGAGTCCCTGTTGGGCAGACTGATGAGAAGTGTACGTACTCCGTTCCAGATGGTTGCGGTAACGATTTTAACTGCTATGTTCTGTATCGCAAGTATGTGCGACCAGTACCTGGGACTGATTGTACCTGCGGCAATGTACAAAGACAAGTATGATGAGCTGGGCCTGAGCAGAAACCTGTTGTCAAGGTCCATGGAAGACGGCGGGACACTTTGGTCTCCAATGGTTCCTTGGTCTTCCTGCGGCGCATATCATTCCAGCATGCTGGGCGTCAGCACACTGTCATATATTCCGTTCTGCTTTACCAACATTCTAAATCCGATTATCTCGCTGGCTACAGCAGCTTGGGGAGGCAATCTGGTTTACGCCGACGGTTCTTATACCACTTTCTTCGGCAAACTGAAGAAGGGCTCTGTTGCCGAGGCGCCGGAAGAAGCACACGAAAAAGCGCTGAAGGCTCTGGAAGAACTGAGAGAGAACGGTGCTTACAGAAAATTAGATTAAACCTCATGGGAGTGATTTGTTATGGTATATAAAGGCATTACGAAGACCCGGACCACGGAAAGAAAGATATTTATGCTGATTGCAAGCGCGATTCTTCTATACCTTGAGATTACGCAAAAACAGTATTTCTACGTTCCCTTTACGGTACTTCTGATTCTGGCTATTTTTCACCAAAAGGAGCATATCGTTTCAGAAGACGGTGTGGATATCAAATACAGCGTTATGGGTATAACCACTGTCAATCGCTGGGAATGGAAGGAAATTACCGCGGTTCAGCCTGACTATATCAAAGAACGCCCCAATGCAAAACTCCTTTTTCAAAAAGGTTCAACCCTTCGTTCTTTTCTCTTTACGCCGGAGGATTGTCAGGCGGTTGTAAAGCTGGCGGCAAGGATGAATCCGGATATGTTCGTAGACGACTATACGGAAGAGGAACAGGAGGAAATGGAAAAAGAAAAACTTCATCGCCAGGAAAAAATTCGCGCGCAGCGTGCACAGGCGAAAAGAAAGAAAAAATAAGAAGAAAGACCTCGGGTTTTATCACCTCAACCCGGGGTCTTTCTTCTCATTTCCTGTCGTTGAACTCTATGGTAACGGTTCCGTCGCCTGCCACTTCAAGGCGCAGATTTTTTGCCAGCCGATTTCTCAAGGCCTTTTCGGCGTCATCAGAGATGCCCGCGCGGACATCCTGCAGAATTTCTGCTAACATGGCGTCCAGATTCATGGAAAAGGCGGCGTCCAGTCTGGACCGAAGCTCCCGGTAGACCACCCTCTCTCTCAGGTCGTCGGCGCTGTCCAGTGGAAAATCTTCCAGAAAGCAGTAGAAAATCTTGTCTTGGGCCAGGATTTCCCGCATATGGGGACTGCACTGCTCTCTCTCCATCATCAGGAGAAAATGGGCTTCCGGCAGAGCGCTGATAAGACCCCAATAGTCGGAATCGCTGGATACCAGAATGAAGGAATCCGTACCGTTTTGAAAGTATTCCCGGCAGGTTCCTGCGGCCAGAGTGATATCCAGCAGAGACTTCTTCTGCAGAACCCGCTCCGTCATAATGTGCTGTACAGGAATAGAGAGCTGGTCAGCTATGTAATTCCAGGCTATGGTAGTGTGAACGTCGTTGTATAAAATGATTTTTTCCACTCTGTCAAAAAGGCTGTCTTCCAGGTCACAGAGGGCTGCGTGAAAGTGAAAAGGATTTGCGTTTTCACAGTCCACAATAACTGCTGTAGTCTTTGAGGCGGAGAGGAACTGGTCTATGCGGCGTCTGGTACTCTCAGAAGTTTCCTGCAGCCGGTATCCCTCCACAAATTCATCTCGATTCTGTCTATATAAAAGGGTAACAAACCGGTAATCGTTGAGCAGAATATTCCCTTCGTCTACCGGCCTCCAGTTCATGAATACCTGATATGGATAATGGTCTTTATTGGCATAATATCTCTGCACGGCTTCCCGCATACCTTCTTCAGTGAGACCGCCGGGCATGATAAAGATATTGCGCAGGTATTCCCACTTCAGCCATGCCGGAAAGAGAGATTTGCAGTTATTAATTCTGTCCTGAATCAGTCTGTTCAGCTGAATCACATATCCGCTGGCGGATTTTGCTGTGGACATGGATATACCGTCGGCGCGAAGCTGTTCAAAACAGTGAACCGGTACGTATTCGGTCAGGTTTTCCAGGAAGGACAGTTCAAATCTGATAGCGTCATTGATTCTCTTGAAGTTTTTTTCTACACTGGTCCGTATCGTGCAGAGATTCCTGACAATTCTCGCAGCTTTTATCTGATTCAGTTCAGTAAATATTTCTTTATAGAGTATTCTTTTCACGCCGGAGCTTTCTTCCCAGAAGTGCTGCTGGTCAACGCCCAGCAGATAGGCCACCCTGCTTGTGATATAGTGGGTGTGGTCGGGACTGTAGTTGTATTCCGAGTATTTGTTCATCTCTTTCCCCTTTCTCTGATTGCCAAAAAACAATTTGCCCATGTCTGTTAAAATAGGGTAATTTGACATATTTTTATTATACCTTATTTTCAGTATATTTTGAATAGGGATAGGATATATTTTTTTCACTGAAAAGGTTTTTACGAGGCGAATGATTTGTGATAGAATATATGAATACAGTTTAAAGAAAAGGAAGTGAGAAAATGATTCAACTGGACCAGATTAAATCTGACCTGCCTATTGCAAAGGCGAATCTTAAAGAGGTAGGTGAGTCCCTTTGACCTTCTTGGTCTTAGGAAGAAATTAGAGGAAATTAACAGTGAAATTGAAACGCCTGATTTTTGGAGCAATCCGGAAGCGGCTCAGGCGCTGCTGAAGAAAAAGAAAAGTCTGGAAACAAAAGCAGATAAGTTTGAAGCTCTGGAGAAAGGCTTTGACGATATTGAAGAATTGATTATTCTGGCGGAAGAGATGGAGGACGAAGAGGAGGCAGCGTCCATTACCGAGGCTTTCAGCCAGCTGCAGAATCAGCTGGAGGAACTGAAGCTGGACACTCTGCTGGACGGTAAATACGACCACAA
Organism: uncultured Emergencia sp.; assembly: GCA_965146355.1. Classification (GTDB taxonomy): domain Bacteria; phylum Bacillota; class Clostridia; order Peptostreptococcales; family Anaerovoracaceae; genus Senimuribacter. Next base: position 68,642 of record CBCTFZ010000003.1, read on the forward strand.
TAACGCGATTATTTCTGTCCACGCAGGCACAGGCGGCGTTGACGCTATGGACTGGGCACAGATGCTCTACAGAATGTATGTCAGATGGGCGGAGAAGAAAGGATACAAGGTGACCCTTGTGGATATGCAGGACGATACCGAAGCCGGTATTAAAAGCGCCACCTTTATTGTAGAGGGCGAAAACGCCTACGGTTATCTGAAAAACGAAAAAGGCGTACATCGTCTGGTTAGAATTTCGCCGTTTAACGCCGCGGGGAAAAGACAGACTTCTTTCGCAGCCATCGAGGTCATGCCGGAAATTGAAGACGACATGACGGTGGAAATCGACCCGGAGGACCTGCGCATCGATACCTACAGGAGCAGCGGAGCAGGCGGTCAGCATGTCAACAAAACGGATTCAGCTATCCGTATTACACATCTGCCTACTCACATCGTGGTAACCTGTCAAAATGAGCGAAGCCAGCACCAGAACAAGGAAATGGCTATGAAGCTTCTGGCTTCCAAGCTTCTGGAATTAAAGGAGCAGGAGCACAAGGAAAATCTGAAGGAGCTGAAAGGGGACTTCTCTCTGATAACGTGGGGTTCTCAGATTCGCTCTTATGTTTTCCAGCCTTATACTATGGTGAAAGACCACAGAACCGGTGCGGAAGTAGGCAATGTGGGCGCTGTTATGGACGGCGACCTTGATTACTTTATCAATGAAAAACTGAAACAGAAGGACAACAACTGATATGAATATTATAGAGAAATTGGCCGATGAATTTAAGGTCAGGACTGCACAGGTGGAAAACACGGTGGCCCTCATAGACGAAGGAAACACCATTCCCTTTATCGCCCGTTACCGCAAAGAGGTAACCGGCGGCCTTTCCGACGTAACCCTGCGGGATATGGAGGAAAGACTGCAGTATCTGCGGAATTTGGAGGCCAGAAAAGAAGAAGTCATCCGCCTTATCGACGAGCAGGGAAAGTTGACGGAGCCGTTAAAAGAGGAGATTGCAAAAGCGGAGGTTCTGCAGCGAGTCGAGGACTTATATAAGCCGTATAAACAGAAAAAAGCTACCAGGGCTTCCAAGGCGAAGGAAAGAGGACTGGAGCCTCTGGCTATGATTTTTTACGCGCAGCAGAAAAAAGAAGGCACCCCTCTTGAGGCAGCGGCTGATTTTATCGATTCGGAGAAAGAAGTCTATACGGCAGAGGAAGCGGCCCAGGGCGCTATGGACATTATCGCTGAGATGATTGCCGACGACGCGGATTTGATTCAGGAAATTCGGGAGAAAACTTTTTCAAAGGGACTGATTGCTACGGAGGCTGCAGACCCGGAAGAAAAGACCGTCTACGATATGTACTACGGAAGCAGCGAGGCCATCAGCAAGATTCCTAATCACAGAGTCCTTGCTATAAACCGCGGTGAAAAAGAAAAGAAGCTGAAAGTAAAGGTAACCGTAGACAGCGAAGAGATTACGAGTCTTATGGAGAAACGGGTAATTCGGGGCAGTTCCGTTTTTACAGAGCTTTTACAGGATACCATCGCCGACGCGTATAAGCGCCTGATTGCGCCGTCCGTCGAGCGGGAAATGAGAAACATTCTGACCGAGCGGGCGGAAACTGATGCGGTAAAGGTCTTTGCCAAGAATACGGAGAAACTTCTGATGGTACCGCCGGTGAAAGGCAAAAAGGTGCTGTCCATCGACCCGGGATACAGAACCGGCTGTAAAGTAGCGGTGCTGGATGAAACCGGAAAGCTGAAAGCATACACGACCATTTATCCTACGGAGCCGAAAAACGACGTGGCCGGTGCAGAAAGAACTCTGCAGAAAATTATCGAGAAATACGGCACGGATATTATTGTAATTGGAAACGGTACGGCCTCCAGAGAAACGGAGGAAGTGGTAGCCAATTTCCTGGCGAAACACGATTACCATATTCAGTATACCATCGTCAACGAAGCGGGGGCGTCAGTCTATTCCGCCTCCAAGCTGGCTACTGAGGAATACCCTGACCTGGATGTAACCACCAGAGGAGCCATGTCTCTGGGAAGAAGACTGCAGGATCCTCTGGCAGAGCTTGTCAAAATTGATTCGAAGCATATCGGTGTAGGACAGTATCAGCACGATATCAATCAGAAGCAGCTGAATACTGCTTTGACCAATGTGGTGGAGGACTGTGTGAATCGAGTGGGCGTTGACCTGAATACGGCCTCGCCGTCCCTGCTGTCTTATATCGCCGGGGTAAACATGGGTATTGCCAAAAATATTGTGGCATACAGAAAGGAAAACGGCAGATTTACAAACAGAAAAGAACTGATGAAGGTTCCCAAGCTGGGAGAAAAGGCTTTTAAACAGTGCGCGGGATTTATGCGCATTGCCGATGGAAGCGAGGCTTTGGACAGCACTTCCGTACATCCGGAATCCTACAAGGCGGCTGAGGAAATGATGTCAAAGATTGGAATCACCAGAGAAGAAATTGCAGGGGGCGGCGCCAAAAACATCGATGAAAAGATATGGGAGGCGTATCCGGCCAAAAAGCTTTCTGAAAGTGTGAAGAAGATGGCGGAGGACCTGGGGGTAGGAGAGATGACCCTTTCCGATATCATTGCGGAAATGAAAAAACCGGCCAGAGACCCTCGTGAGGACGCACCTCCGGTGATTTTCAGAAACGACGTGCGCCGCTTTGAGGATTTGAAGGTGGATATGGAACTGACCGGCACCGTCCGCAATGTGGTGGACTTCGGCGCCTTCGTGGATATCGGAGTCAAGCAGGACGGCCTGGTGCACATTTCTCAGCTTTCAAAGAAGTTTGTCAAACACCCTATGGATGTGGTTTCCGTAGGCGATACTGTAAAGGTGAAAATCCTCAGTGTAGACCAAGAGAAAAAGAAAATTGCATTAACCATGAAATTCTGACAGAAAAGAGAATATATCTATGGCGATTAACACGATTTTATTTGATTTTGACGGGACTGTGGCCAATACCAACGGCCTTATCATTAACTCCTGGCAGTATGTGTACCGGGAACTGACAGGGAAAGAAACCGAGGAGGCGGCAATCAAGGCGACTTTCGGAGAGCCTCTGGGCGTCAGCATGGAGAGAGCCTTTCCGGACACGCCGGTGGACAAAGCCATTGACATTTACAGAACCCATCAGAAAGATATTTATGAGGAGATGATTAGTCCCTTCCCCGGTATGACGGAGCTTATGAAGCTGCTTTGCGAAAAGGGCTTTCAGGTGGCTGTCGTCACCTCCCGCATGCGCAGCTCCACCATGATAGGACTTCGCAAATTCGGAGTCCTGGATTACATAGACTGTATCGTCACCTGCGAGGATACGGATAAGCATAAGCCCAGTCCGGAGCCTGTGCTCATCGCCCTTGACAGGCTGGGCGCTGGGCCGGAGCAGGCGCTGATGGTGGGTGACAGCATGTTTGATATCAAGTGCGCTCACAATGCAGGCGTTAAGGCGGCGCTGGTAAGCTGGGCGGAGGCAGTGTCCGAGGAGGACAGAACCGGCCCTGACGCACCGGAATACTTTATAGAAAAACCGGAGGATTTACTCAGGATTCTGTAAAAAAGCCAAGGAGAGACCCTATGCTGAATATTTTTTATGGCAGAGAGAGTATTGATAAAGAGAAGTTCATCTATGAAACCATTGCCCAAACCGGGGGAAGAACCCTGGTTATCGTGCCGGATCAGTATACTCTGGAAGCTGAGAAACAGGCTTTCCGTCATCTTCACGTCCGGAGTATGATGGAGGTGGAGATTACCAGTCTTTCCAGGCTGGGCAGCAGGCTTATCGAAAAGCAGGGCGGCGGCAGCAGGACTTTTATCGATAAATACGGCCGCCATATGCTGCTTGCCCAAATCGGGGCCGGCTGCGAGGACCGGATGAAAGTGTTCAAAGGAAGTCTGAGGAAGAACTCCTTTATCGAAATGACCAACAACTTCATTTCGGAAATGAAGCAGTACAACGTAAAGCCGGAGGATTTATCGGTATTAGGCGATTCGCTGGAGGAGGGAAGCCTGCTGGCGGCAAAGCTGGCGGATTTGCAGCTTCTTTTCAGCGAATATCAGAAACGGATTGAGGGCAAGTACACCGATTCAGAAGACTATATCGATTTGTATATGGAAAAAATCAAGACTTCCGCCCTTATTGCGGAAAGTTCTGTTTGGGTATACGGCTTTGACAGCTTTGCGCCTAAAGCCATGGAGGTTCTGGGAAACCTCATGGCAGCGGCCAGAGACGTCAATGTCTTTCTGACCTGGGACCATGGCTGCAGAGATGAGGAAATTTTTAAGCTGACCGAGATTGTCATGGAAGGGCTCTGCAGGCAGGCCGACGCCTTTGGCGCTGCCCACAGTAGGCATCAAGTGGCGGAGGGTACCGGCTGGGATTGTGAGAAAAACAGTCCCGCTCTGGTTCATCTGGAAAAGGAACTTTACGCCCATATCAAAAAACCGCTGCAGCTGGCCGAAACGTCGGAGAGAGAGCCTTCCATTGTTTTGACAGAGGCGGCCAATATGTACAGCGAGGCTGAATCGGCGGCGTCGTATATGCTGCATCTGCTGCAGGATAAAGGGCTGCGCTGCCGGGATATGATGGTTATCTGCAATGACCAGAATGTCAGAGGTTCCATCATAAGCAGGGTCTTTGAAGAGTGGGGAATCACCCTCTTTGACGATAAGAAAAGAAGTATTCTCAGTTCCGCAATGGCTGTTTTCGTGGTAGCGCTTGTGGAGGCGGTAGCCAATAAATATCGTACCAGCGACGTATTTAAGGTGCTGAAAACCGGGTTTTCTGATTTAAGCGATGAGGAAATCGAGGTGCTGGAGAATTACACGATTAAATACAGAATTAAAGGCTCCATGTGGCAGAAGCCTTTTGTGAAAGGCGTGCTGGAATACGGAGACGACGGCCTTGCAGAAATTGAAGTTGTCCGCCAGAAAGTCATGACCCTTCTGGGCGGGGTGGAGAAGCTGTGCAGAGAAGCTGAAACCACCGGAGGCTTTATTGAAGCTTATTACGACTTTCTCATGGAAGAGGCCTGTCTGGGAGATAAGATTATCAGGCTGATGGAGGCCCAGGAAAACCAGGGCCTGATGGATTTGGCAGAGGAAACCAGCCAGATATGGGGCAAGATTGTGGGACTCTTTGAGCAGATTGGAGAGCTGATTGGAGATGACCCATTTGACGGAAAGAATTTTGTCCAGCTTTTGATTACAGGGCTTTCCCAGATGGAGGTAGGGGTTCTGCCTCCCACCTCTGACGAGGTGGTCATGGGTACCATGCAGAGAACCAGAAGCGGCCGGGTCAAGGCTGTTATTGTCATCGGTGCCAACGAAGGTCTTTTGCCGACCCGGGCACCAGCGGAAGGTCTGTTCAGTGTAGAAGAGCTGGAATTTCTCGCCTCTGAAGGAAAGGAACTCTGCAAGGTGGATAAGATTCGCGTCATGGAGGAGCAGCTGGCAATCTATCGGAATCTTTCCAAGGCGACGGATTATCTCTGGATTAGTTACGCTGCCAGTGACGAGGAGGGCAAGGAAGCACGGCCATCGGAGGTGGTGGATACCCTGAGGAGGATTTTTCCAAATCTGCCGGTCCGAGAGGATGTAATCAGCAGCGGGTATGTGCCGGATTTGGTTGGAGGCCGATTGAGTACCCTGCGCCATCTGACCGGCGCTCTCCATCAGGGAAGAAAAGGGGAGCGGGTGGACAGCGGATGGAAAACTGTTGCCGACTGGTATAAGGAATGTGAGCCGCAGCTCCTTGGGCGTATCGGCACAGCTATGGACTTTACCAATCAGCAGAAGGACTTGCCGAAAGAGCTGGCACAGCTTTTATATAAAAGAGATACCAGGCTGCCCCTGACCCTGAGTCCGTCCAGACTGGAAAAGTTCAGCAGATGCCCTTTCTCCCATTTCGTAGCTTATGGGCTTCGGCCGGAGGAACGCCGCATTTTCCAGGCGGCGGGCAGAGAGATTGGTGATATTTATCACCGGTGCCTCATGGAAGTTTCCAGAAGGCTGACGGAGGAGGACCGTTGGGAGACGGTAACCCAGGAAGAATGTCGGGCTCTTGTCTGCGAGACAGCAGGGCAGGAAGCAGCCAATTACAGGGAAGGTATCTTTGATTTCAGCAATGAAGAAAGATACAAGGCCCACCGCATTGAGGATACCTGTTTTTATGTCTGCTGGGCTCTGATTGAACAGGTGCGGGCAGGCACCATAAAAGAGAGCCTTTACGAAGTGCCTTTCGGTCGGGGCAAATCCATTGCATCTATTGAAGTAGACGCGGGCAATCAGAAAATCTTGATTGAGGGAAAAATTGACAGACTGGATGTGCTTGAGGAAGACCGGGTTAAAATCATAGATTATAAGACGGGAAGAGAGTCTTTTCACGCTGAAGAGGCCAGAGGCGGGTACCGTCTGCAGCTTATGCTGTACTTGAAAGCCGCTCAGGAACAGGTGCGAAAGCCGGCTGGCGTGTTCTATTTTCTCATCGGTGACAAGCGGGTGGACCTGACCGGAATAGAAAAAGAAAAAATTTCCGAAAAAATTTTAAAAGAAATGAGGAAATTTTTCCGATTAGATGGTATAATGGTAGATGACGGTAAAGTCATCGACGGAATTGCAGGAGAGTTTGACGGATATTCCGATATCCTGCCCCTGAGAAACAGCAGGGAAGGTATCAAGGCAACTTCCGATGGATTTCTGCTGACCGAGGAGGAATTTCAGCAGCTGCAGGCAGATGTGGACCGCCAGATTGAGAAGTTGTGCGGGCAGCTTGCAGAGGGCAGAATCGAAATCAGACCTAAGAAGACTGACAGAGAATCTCCATGCACTTATTGCGAGTACAAGGGTATCTGCAGATTTGACCTTGCATTTCCCGGCTGCAACTATGAAGTGATAAAGTAAATAGGATATGGGGGTGCCTTTGGTACTCCCGGAAGATGCTTCCGTGGCTCAGTTGGCAGAGCAGCGCATTCGTAACGCGCAGGTCGCCGGTTCGATCCCGGCCGGGAGCTCCAGAATAAAAAACGCTGTAACTGCTTGAATTTGCGGGTTACAGCGTTTTGAATTTTTTGACAGTCGGTGCTTTGAACGGAATCTAAACACGATTACTAAAAAATAATATAATAATATAATCTTAATATAGTAAATATAATACAGGTATATTGCTACATTGTTTTAGTCTTATCCAATATATAATTTTGGAGGAATAAGAAAGAGACTTTCGATATTTTGTCGAAAGCCTCTCTACAATGCAAGTGCTAATTATAAAATACCTTGGTATATTCTGTTCGTGTGTCTGCAATATGGTAAACGAAAACCTCATCATGAATTTGCTTGTAAATGGCAACATACTTTTCACAAATAATCAATTCGATAACCCTGCTCGTTTAACCACTCGTCCGGCATCAGTGAGCCGGAATCAGGGAAAGATTCAAGACGCTTTATAACCCTGAGAATATTTGATGTCACTTTAAGAGCTGTTGATTTTCCAAAACGAAGATAGTACTAATCCTCTATACGTTTCAAATCCTCCCAAGCCGTTGGAAGAAGTGTTACTTTACATATCATTCAACCTTTCCTCCAGCATAGCCTGTGCTTCATCGAGAGAGTAAGTCTTTGCTCCACTCAGGCGTTCCTGTTCCGCCTGTAAAACTTTAGCCCGCATCTGTAAGATTTGTTCTCTTCTCTCAAACGCTTCGATATTCATTAGAACCATATCCCCTTCACCGTTTTTGGTGATATAGATTGGCTCGTTTGTTTCTTTAGCAATACTTGAAACCGCATTATAATCATTTCTCAGAGTAGTTGATGCTTTGATAATCAAGTAACCCACCTCCCTCATATCATTTTTCTGCTATTATTATATATTTTTCTTTCCTTTCGTAAATAGAGATTTACAGCTTCGATAGCGTCAATTTACTGTAGGTCATTTTCTTTTACATCAAGAATCATCTGCGTAAGCTCTTTGGTGTTCTGGAAAAAATCTCCGAAATTTTTTCTAATTCCGGTAGACCAATGGATAAAATCTGTAGTATACGGTTACTGTACATGAAAACCCCTTCCTTCGTTGTTTATGTTATTTTTCGTAACTTATTATAACACAAGAAAGGTGTTTTTTCTTTTTTGATTATCCTACTAAAACTTTACGCTAACGTCGCATTTGCAGCTTCATTTTTGTTAGGCAGACTGGAAAATGGAAATTAACCTAAATAACCAAAAAAACAAAAAGCATGTATAACCCTTTTTCTTGCTCCAAGGTGATAGTTATACATGTTTTATTTTTTTACTGAACTTATGTATAAATTGCACGAATCGGTGGGCTGTTCTGCCCTTTTCTCCTGCATTTATATGTAAGTTTACTGCTTCTGCTATCTTCTAATTAGGTTCAAGTTATACATATTTCCATTAAAGACTGAGAGATATGTATAATTTCGATGATTTTTTTGTACATAAATCTCAAATTTATAGGCAAAAAGGTTAACGCTTCACTGTTCCTTGCTTTCTTCATCATCCATCATGCTGAATCTCTGTATTCTTTATCAATTCATAATCATCATTGAAACCCAGGGCTGCAATTTGAATGTTCTAAACTCGGGGTGTGCCACATACAGTCTGGGTTCTGCGCGATGTCTGCCAGCATGGAGATATTGATTTCATCCAGTGTAACCTCTTCGATATCCTTCCAGTCTGCAGCAGCCGTGTTATAGCTGCTTTCTTTTGCCGGACTCATATTCCGAGCCTCTCTTTCAACGCTTCCTGCAGGACAGCGGAGAAATTGATTCCTCTGGCAGTCGCTTCTTCGTTCAGCCAGCTTGGAATACTCAGAGTTTTTTTTACAGCTTGCGATGCAGTCCGCTTTTTGTATTCAAGCATGTCGAATTCTATGATGACTACATAAGAATTCGGTTCAACCTCAATATCTTCAACTGCAGATGGCATTGGCACATTGCTTTCTTTTACGCGACTTTCAAGGGCGAGGCCTAAAGCGTCGACGGACATTTTGTATGCTTCAGCCATATCTTCCCCCTGCGTAAAACATTCAGGTAAATCCGGAAAGGATACCCAGTAGCCGCCTTCTTCAGCCTTATGGAAGAGTGCAGGATAGAAATATTTATTGTTCATAAGTTACCTCCTGACCGATGCAGAAGAGCTATTTAAGCCCCGTCTGCTTTAAGATTGCATCTTCAAGACCTTTCTTCAGGTCTTTATTGTGAAGGGGAACGATGGTTTGAATCCCTGTATCAGCTTGACGAAGCTTCACGTGGGAGCCGTTCTGACTAATGACTTCGAACCCGTTTTTCTTTAAAAGTTTTATCATTTGTTTCGGTGTGAGTGGCATATTGTCGTTCCTTTTTTCATCTTAAATTCATTATAACACGTAATATCACGTATGTCAATAATGATACGTAATATTACGCATAAAACTTCGACCACAACGATATATCCAATATCCCGTGATATGCAAGGTCCCTCACGCAGGAACGCCTCATCCACATCCAGATACTTTGTCATCTCATTTACGACTGTATCAAAAGTCATCATCCATCATAATCGCAAGGTCATGTTCTCTCATCTCATCCGTAACTTCGATATCCGTCCGCTCATGCGCAGCGATGGAGATAGGGTTGTCAACAGAGGTAGAGATGCTGTCAGAAACTGCATAGCTTCCTGATGCCGTAAGGTTATCCAGATAGTCGCTGGCCTTTTCCTGGCCGGCAGGATTAAGCCGGCGGTAATTTTCAATCAGCTGACGCTCTGAATCGGTAAGGGAAGGTAAATCGGCTTGGTATTCGTCGGATGAAGAAGCTTCATCAATTAAGTCTGATTTTTTGATACAAAAGTAATCTGCTATTTTTTGTATCTTGCTCATGCGAGGTATAGCGATGCCTTTGCACCAAGTATTAAAAGTCTGAGGGGATACCCCGATGCTAGCAGCAACCTCTTTCTGCGTTAACCCGAAATTGGACAGGTAACGGTTTAAGTTGGCGGAAAAGATAGTTTTTTGTTCAATATCGGTCATAATAGATGAAACCTCCTTATGGCGCTATTATATAATAAAATTTTAATGATTACAACTAAAAGCAAATTTATTTTTAATTTTAGTATTAATATTAAATTGATTTATAAAATGAAAAAGGAGGGAGGTGGGACGCTATGGAAATTATCATAATCATTGCATACGTCCCGGCCTTTACTTTGACCTCTTGCCTGGGTGATGTAATTATAGTATGATTATGGCACGAAAAGAAAAAACCATTTCTACAATTACAAACGGAAAGAGAGGTTCAGAAATGGTGATAACCATAGGGACTGCAACCCAAATTGCAAAAGAACAGGGGTATATGAAGCTGGCCTCTGCCCTGGAAGAGGCACAATCACGTCTTAGGATAAAACAGTTTAAAAACGTACAGGTATTAGAAGGCGACGGAGTCAGAGAAACACAAGGTAGGGAGACTCTGTATTTTGCCCTTCGCAGTAAGGAGCAGCTTGACGATACCGTGTATTTTTCATCAGAAGAACAGCTGTATGAAGCAGCATACCGGATGACGCAGATTCTTAAAGATGAGGAAAAGCTGTGGTATGAAAAAATCATAGATGCAAATCTGAAGTTTAATGATATCACGCTGAAATATCCCAGTTTGGGCAGCATGATTAAGTATTTTAATCAGTTGATGGAGAACCCCGTCATCGTATATGATGAGTTCTTTAATATCATTGCGATTACAAATCCTCTGCTCAGTGAATATGACAGAGATGAGACGGATTTAAAGCGATATGAACTGCGCAATTTATTTTATTATAAACAGCGGGTTGTTTTTCAGGAAGAGAGCCTTTCTCCAAGGAGCTGCAATCGCCTGCTCTTTCCGGTACTTCTGGCGGGTATGCCCAAAGGATATCTGGCCATTTTTGATTTGGAAACGCCTTACGAAGAGATGGACAAGATGATTCTTGAAATATTTGCAAACTCAGCGCTGACAGAGATGCGCAGACGGCTGGAATTGCAGGATGTGGAGAACAAATTCGTAAGCGATTTTATCTATGACGTGATTTTCAGAAAAGAAGCCAAAGAAGAGGAAATTCAGCGGCGGGCGAAGCGCCTTAATGTAGCCATAGACGCGGAATACTGCATGATAGCCATTAATCCTATTGGGAAGATGATGAATTCTCAGTTCGACACAAACGGGTATATTACAAAATATGAATTCATGAATGACAGAATCATGAATAATATCGACAATTTTCACAGGAAAATTTACGAGCAGGATATTGTAACCAAATTTGATACGACCATCTATTTATTGCACAAGATGGGGCAGCATGACGAAAATGAAACCTATGATACTTTAAAACATGACTGCTCCAGAATCCTGAAAAAGCTCAATGAGCTGTTTCAGGGAATGGCCTTTCAGTTTGGAATCGGAGATATCGTAAAGGGGCTGAAGAATGTGTCGAGCAGTTTTCACCAGGCATGGGCTGCGTTGTCTTATGGAGAACTTCTTCAGGGGAAAAACAGCAGTTTCATCATTTGCTATACTGACAATAGTCTGTTGAAACTTTTCGGAAGGCTCAAGGAGATTGGCTGTCTGGAAGAAATGATTCCGGAAAATCTGCAGAGGCTTTGGGAGTACGACCAAATCCATCACACCCAGTTTTATGATACGCTGAAGATGTATCTGCAGTGCAGATGTAATGCAAAACGAGCGGCAGAAAAGCTGTTTATTCATTACAAGACTATGCTGTACAGAATAGAAAAGCTGAAATCTGCCTTTGGTATTGATTTAGAAGACGGAAATGGGCGGCTGTTTCTTGAATTGGGAATACATTTGTTGGATATGCAGAAGAAAAAGTAGAAAAAATAAATCAGTGGAGATTTGTGAAGGATAGAGCTACCGTAGAGCTCTATCCTTTTTTGTAGAAAAAAAGAAAGTGTTTCGGTAATTTAGGATAATGAAATCGACGACGAAGTGTATTATACTGTGCGTGTAAGATATCTTATGCGCAATTCTGAATATTTTTGAAAGAACTTCTAAGAGAGGAGATTATTATGGAATACGGTATTTTGACGATTGTTCCACCGCTGATTGCCATCGGATTGGCATTGATAACGAAGCAGACTATTTTATCCTTAGTTGCGGGTCTTTGGGTAGGAACTACAATCTTATGCGGTTGGAACCCCATTGAAGGACTTCCAATGATGATTTCTGATTTTTTCATCCCCAATATCGGAAATGAGGGCAATGCCGGAACTTTAATGCTGATTACCGCATGCGGCGGCTTTGTATATATGTTTAAAGTTTCCGGCGCCTCGAAAGCTTTTGGAGAATTGGTGACGAAAAAAGTGAAAACCAGAAAACAGGCGCAGCTGATTACCTACTTCAGCGCATTTGCCTTTATTTTTACAGAGCCTACACTGACGCTGGGCTCCATTATGAGGCCTATTACAGAAAAGCTGAAGGTCTCAAGGGTGAAGCTTGCCTATATCTGCGACGTGATGGGATGTCCTTTTGCTACCTTGTCTCCAATTACCAGCTACAGTTCTTACGCTACGGGTCTGATTGCCGATTCCTTTACGGCTCTTGCGATTACAGATAATGCATGGATTACCTTTATCAAAGCGATTCCATTTAATTTCTACGCGATTTTCGGCATGCTGGCCCTTCTCTTTGTCATCGTTACCAAGCTGGATATTGGCCCGATGTACGAGGCGGAACAAAGAGCTATCGAGACGGGACAGCTTATCGGCGAGAACGATGTACCTATGACAAAGTACGACTTGGACGAAAATCAGCTGTTTGAAGGAAAGCATATTACGACGATGAACTTCATCATGCCGCTGGTGACCTTATTTGTTACGCTGATTCTTATGATTATGTGGACCGGAGATGTGGCTGCAAATGGTATTGGCGGAGCATTCAGAAACGCCAACATTGTATTATCCATTACCCTAAGCTTTTTTACAGCCTCAGCTGCGGCCGGAATCCTGGGAGCTAAATCCAAGATTTTCGGATACAAAGACATCGTAGGTCAATTTACAAAAGGCGTTGCGCTGAATTCAGATATTCCGGTCATTCTGGTTTTAGCCTGGTCCATTGGATCTCTGACAGGGGTCATGGATTTGAAGGGATATTTAATTCATCTGGTTGAAGCAAACAATATTGCGCCGGGACTCATGCCTGTTATGATTTTTATCGTCGGAGCTTTTGTGGGATTTTCAACAGGAAGTTCCTGGGGCGTTTGGGCCATCACCATGCCTATCGCGCTGCCCATTGCGGCACAGTTTGGTATTCCGATGGAACTTATGATTGGAGCCTGCCTCAGCGGCGGCGTATTCGGAGACCACTGTTCTCCAATCTCCGACACTACCATTCTGGCATCGACAGCAGCGGGCGCAGACCATATTCAGCATGTAAGAACGCAGCTGCCGTACAGTTTGACAGTAGGAATCAGTTCAGCCGTGGGATTTCTAATCGGCGGGTTAATCTCACCGATGCTGGGACTTGCTGCCACCATAGTCATGATTACGCTGGCGCTGTTTGTGCTTCATAAATATGCAGCTAAGAAATATGGAAAAGTGAAGATTGCATAGGAGGAATAGACGGAAATATGTTAATGAAAAGAAACGAAAGCCCGGACCTTATCTTATATAACGGAACAGTGCACACGGTCAATGAAAAAGATGATATTTGCCAGGCCGTTGCCGTTGCAGGAAATCAGATTATCGCCGTCGGTGATGATGAGGATATCTGCGCCATGGCAGGCTGCCATACGAAGAAAATCGATTTGCAGGGAAAATCTCTGATACCGGGTATTAACGACGGACACAATCACATCTGGGAAGCCGGTTTGATGTATGACGGCATCGTGGTTTTTGGTATCAGTTCAATAGAAGAGCTGAAAGTCAGGATAGCGGAGCGGACCGCATCTATGGAAAAAGGGCAGTGGCTTCAAGGGGGAAGCTATATTGAATCTCAGTTTTCAGAAAATCGCGGGCCCAATAGATATGATTTAGATGAGGCAAGTCCCAATCATCCCGTAGTCATTGAGAGAATCTTTGGAGCCAGCAGTGTGAACAGTTTGGCACTGGAGGCGGCCGGGATTACAAAGGATACGCCGGACCCTGAAAAGGGTGAAATCGATAGGGACCCGGAAACGGGGGAACCTACGGGAATCCTGCGGGGAAATGCGGTGCTGCTGGTTCGCAATGTAATGCCCGGCCCTTTTGGTTCCGATGAATTTGGTGCAGGTAAAGGGGAGCCATCTGTGAAGCTGATGGAAAAATCTATCGCTTTAGCATTGGAAGAATATAAGAAATACGGTATTACCAGCGTAACAGAGCCAGGGGTCAGCGCCACAGTCTGCAAGGCGTATCACAATCTCCGAAAAAGAGATGCGCTGACCTGCCGCATTGCTCTAATGCCCAACTGGTACGGCTTTACGCTGAATCAGGACGAAGAGGTGCTGAGCAAATTGATTGACAACTATCACTTCAGTTCCGGATACGGAGACCGGTGGATTCGCTATACGGCGCTGAAGATGGCCATTGACGGAGGACTCACTTCGGGGACGGCGCTGAAGTCCTGGCCGTATAAAGGGGAGACTGAGCTTCGTAAGCTGACCCTTCGTCTCGACCTTGATAAGCTGGATGATTATATCAAAACCGCCCATGACAGCGGATGGGATGTGGGCATTCACGTTATGGGAGACATTGCTATTGAGAAAGCAGTTGACGCTATGTATAAAGCCATCAAGGCAAATCCAAGACCGCATAAACATTACATCATTCACGCATATTATCCGACGGCGGAAACCCTTGCCAAGATGGGTGAAGTCGGAATTATGGCAAGCGTACAGGGTTCCTTTATCTACGGTGAAGCGGACGGATATGATGCGATTCTGACCAGGGAAAAGCAGGAGAATTTCCTGCCGCTGAAATCCTATCAGGAAGCCGGCGTAATCTGCGCTTTGAGCACGGATATGCCTTGTGCGGACGTCAATCCGTTCTGGAGCATGTATGCGGCAGTTACCAGAAAAGGTATGCGGGGGCATTGTCTGGGCGAAAAAGAAAAAATTACTATACCTCAGGCGCTGCGAATGATGACGCTGAACGGAGCCATTCAAAACGGTGAGGACTCCTACAAGGGCTCCATTGAACCGGGAAAGGTGGCAGACCTGGCAGTATTGAATGTAAATCTGACAGACCTTCCAGTGGAGGAAATCAAACATATTCAAGTTGAAAAAACCATACTGGACGGAAAAATTATATATGAAAGATGAAAAAAGGGGCTTTATTCAGCCCCTTTTAGAAAGGAAAAAACATGGGGAGTTTGATACTGGCCGCAGCATCTAATACGATTATGATTTTTTCTATGCGGTTTGCGGAGAAAGCCAAAGCAGAACGAAGAACCATTATTTTATGGAATTATGTTTTCGGAAGTTTGCTTGCTTTTCTTCTTGGCGGAGGATTTCAGGGGGGATTATCCTTTGGCAAAGAAGCCCTGTTTCCCATGGCGCTTGGACTCGTCAATGCATTTCTGATGGTAGCCTGTATGCTGATTCAGCAAAACAGCATCAGCGCTAACGGGACCGGACTTACTACTACATATAACCGTTTAGGTGTATTGATACCTACCGTACTTTCCATATTTCTGTTTCAGGAGTACCCCAGTCTTTTGAAAATCGCAGGAATCCTGCTGTCCGTTGCCGCCATTATTTATTCCTATGATAAAAAGACTTCTGAAAACGGGAAAAACTTTGGTCTTTTAATAGGGGTGCTGAGTTTCGGCGGATTGATTGACTTTAACTCAAAGCTTTTAGGGGTATTTTCCGAGCCGGAGATGAAGAATATCTATACTTTCATCACTTTTTTCTGCAGCGCTGTAATCATGACCGTCATGGTGTTGAAGCAGAAAGCGCCTGCATCTAAAAAAGACATAAAGTATGGAGCAATGATAGGGATTCCCAATATATGCATCACCTTTGGTATGGTGGGTGCGGCGGCCCAGCTTCCGTCCTATCTGGTTTTTCCCGTATACAGCGGCGCAGTGATATTGCTTGTAAACGGGATTGGAGCGTTTTTGCCCGGTGAGAAACTGACTAAAAGGGAAGCCATTGCTACGGCTATGATTGCCGCAGCGCTGGTTCTGCTGAATATTTGAAGGGCCTGTACACAAAAAACGCCAGCCCCGCAGATTCGGTGAAAAAACAGAATCTGCGGGGCTGCTTAAAAAGTGTCTTCTAATTGCTTTGTGTATTTCCGGTATGGGCAATCAGCGCGCCGGGGCATGGGCTGCCGCAGCGCCGATAAACCCTTTGAAAAGAGGATGAGGCCGATTAGGCCTGCTCTTGAATTCCGGGTGGTACTGAACGCCTACATAAAAAGGTCGGTCAGACAGCTCTACGGCCTCTACCAGACGACCGTCGGGAGAGGTGCCGCTTAAAGTGAGGCCTGAAGCCTCAAGCTGAGCCCGGTAATCGTTGTTAAATTCATATCTGTGTCTGTGCCGCTCGCTGATGAGCTTTTCTCCATAGCATCGCTCCATAACGGTACCCTCTTTGATGACGCAAGGATAAGCCCCCAGACGGAGGGTTCCTCCTTTATTGATATCATCGCTCTGGCCGGGCATGAAGTCGATGACCTTGCAGCTGCAGTCCTCGTAAAACTCGCCGGAATCCGCCTGAGAAAGTCCCGCCTTGTGACGGGCAAACTCAATGACTGCAATCTGCATCCCCAGACAAATACCCAAGAAAGGCAGTTTCTGCTCTCTGGCAAATTCGGCGGCGCAAATCATGCCGTCGATGCCGCGGCTGCCAAAGCCGCCGGGGATGAGGATTCCGTCAAGACCTGACAGCTTCTTGCCGCAGTTTTCCTCATTGATACCCTCAGAGTCAATCCAGTGGATTTCCACGTGGGTATTGTGCTCATAGCCGGCGTGGCGCAAAGCTTCGGCCACGGAAAGATACGCGTCGTGGAGGGCCGTATATTTGCCTACCAGTCCGATATGGACAAGTCCTGCCGGAGACTTGCACTGCTGCACCATCTGTATCCACTGCTGCAAATCCGGCTCCGGAAGAGACAGTCCCAGTTCTCTGCAGACTACCTGAGAAAACCTGGATTTTTCCAGCATCAGCGGCGCTTCGTAAAGGCAAGGCAGAGTAATATTTTCAATGACGCAGTCCGGCTTTACATTGCAGAACAGAGAAATCTTTTTAAAGATTTCCGGTTCAAGAGGCTCGTCACAGCGAAGGACGATGATATCCGGCTTGACGCCCATGCCCTGCAGTTCCTTGACCGAATGCTGGGTCGGCTTGGATTTGTGCTCGTCTGAACCGCGCAGAAACGGTACCAGCGTGACGTGGATGAACAAGCTGTTCTCACTTCCAACCTCGAGAGAAACCTGACGGATTGCTTCGATAAAAGGCTGGCTCTCGATATCGCCGATGGTGCCGCCTATTTCCGTGATTACCACATCGGCGTCCGTTTTTTCACCGACTCCATAGATAAAACGCTTGATTTCGTCGGTGATATGAGGGATGACCTGCACTGTAGAACCCAGATATTCTCCCCGCCGTTCTTTGTTGAGTACGTTCCAGTAAACCTTACCGGTAGTCAGGTTGGAAAACCTGTTTAAATCTTCGTCGATAAAGCGTTCATAATGTCCCAGGTCAAGGTCTGTTTCGGTACCGTCGTCGGTAACGTAAACCTCACCGTGCTGATATGGACTCATGGTGCCGGGGTCTACGTTGATATAGGGGTCCAGCTTCTGAGCCGCCACCTTCAGACCTCTTGCTTTGAGAAGTCTGCCCAGGGAGGCTGCGGTAATACCTTTGCCCAGACCCGAAACAACGCCTCCGGTTACAAAAATATATTTAGTCATAACGTCCTCCTATTCCCATTCCACCGTAGCCGGCGGTTTAGAAGTTATATCGTAGACTACTCTGGTGATATCTCCAATCTCAGCGGTAATGCGGCTGCTGGCTTTTTCCAAAACCTCATAGGGAAGTCTGGCCCAATCTGCGGTCATGAAATCGTCTGTGGTTACGGCTCTGAGGGCCACCGTGTAACCGTAAGTTCTGAAGTCTCCTTTGACGCCTACACTGCGAAGGTCCGTCAGCACCGCAAAATATTGGTCGGCTTTTTCCTCCAGGCCGGCGGCGGCCATTTCTTCCCGGAAAATCGCGTCAGCTTCCCTGAGGATTTTCAGTTTCTCCTCCGTAATCTCTCCGATGACCCGCACGGCAAGACCCGGACCGGGGAAAGGCTGCCTGTAGACCAGCTGGTGGGGAATACCCAAATGTTCTCCCAATCTGCGGACTTCATCCTTAAATAGCTCCCGCAAAGGCTCAGCAAGCTGGTCAAAAGCGATGACTTCAGGCAAACCGCCTACATTGTGATGACTTTTGATAACTGCGGCGTCACCGGCGCCGCTTTCAACCACGTCAGGATAGATGGTACCCTGGGCCAGTACATGAATTTTTCCCAAAGACTTTGCAGTATCCTCGAAGACTCTGATAAATTCTTCTCCGATGATTTTCCGTTTCTCTTCCGGCTCTGTTACGCCTGCCAGTTTGCTGAGGAATCTCTCTTCGGCGTGGACGCGAAGAATGTTGACGCCAAGCTTTTCTCCCAGGGTTTTTTCTACATAGTCACCCTCATCCTTTCTGAGGAGACCGTGGTCCACAAAGACGCAGGTGAGATTGTCGCCGACAGCCTTATGGAGCAAGACGGCGGCAACCGACGAATCTACGCCGCCGGACAGGGCCAGCAGCACTTTTTTTCCGGCGAGACTGCGGCGATAGGACTCAATGGATTTTTGCGCAAAATCATCCATGGTCCAGCTGCCGCTGCAGCCGCAGATATCAAAGAGGAAGTTGTGCAGCATCTGCTGTCCGTACTGCGTATGGGTGACTTCCGGATGGAACTGAACGCCGAAAAGGCCTCGGCTCTCGTCAGCTATGGCGGCGCATGGACACTGCTTCGTGAAAGCCGTAACGGTAAAGCCCTCCGGGGCAGCCTCGATGTAATCGGTATGGCTCATCCAGCAGACGCTTTCAGCCGGGATATCGGTGAAGAGAGCGCCTCCTTTTACTGTCAGGTCGGTTTTTCCGTATTCACTGCCTGACTGGGCGCTGCAAATCCTGCCCCCTGCCAGATAGGCCATGAGCTGACACCCGTAGCAAATCCCTAAGACGGGTATTCCCAGAGATAAAATCTCTTGGCTGCAGCGGGGTGAATCCGGGTCGTACACACTGTTTGGTCCGCCGGTAAGGATAATGCCTTTATAACCCTCGGCCTTGATTTCTGCCGGAGTAATACCGTGATAGGGTTTGATTTCCGCGTAGACGTGATGGTCGCGGACTCTGCGGGCGATAAGCTGATTGTACTGTCCCCCAAAGTCCAATACAAGAATTCTTTCCATAGAAACTCTCTCTTTCTTACAGATTAATCTGTGCAGATTCCCGGTTCAGGCCGTCAAGGAGAGGTCTGACTTTGGCGACCAGATTCTCCACCTGCTGCGGGCACCTGCCGATATACAGCTGGGGTTTTAGTACTTCCTCCATTTCGGCTGCGGTCAGGGTAAACTCTTTTTCGGCCGCAAGCCTCTCCAGAAGGTCGCAATCCTCACCGCTTTTCATTTTAGCGGTAGCCTCCATGGAACAGCGGCGGATGATTTCGTGAATCTGCTGCCGGTCGCCCCCCTGTTTAACGGCTTCCATCATCAGGTTTTCCGTAGCAATGAAAGGAAGATATTCTTTTACAGTCTTTTCGATGACCTTTTCGTTGACCACAAGGCCCTGGGTTACATTTTGTGCAAGGCGCAGGATTGCGTCGGCACAGAGGAAGCCTTCCGGCATGGATATGCGCCTTCCGGCGGAATCATCCAGGGTTCTTTCCAGCCACTGGGTCGAAGCAGTCAGCGGCGCGTTCAGCGCGTCGGTTATCAGATAACGGGCCAGTGAGCAGATACGTTCGCTGCGCATTGGATTTCTCTTATATGCCATGGCGGAAGAGCCAATTTGATTTTTCTCAAAAGGCTCCTCTATCTGCCGGTCATGCTGGAGAAGACGAAGGTCTCCTGCCATGCGGTAGCAGCTCTGGGCTATCGAGGACAGGCAGTTCAGAAGCCTGCTGTCCAGTTTTCTGGGATAAGTCTGGCCGCAGACGTCAAAGCAGGTATCGAATCCAAAGTCTGCGCTGATATAGCGATTCATCTGGTCGATTTTTTCCTGGTCTCCCTCAAAGAGCTCCATGAAACTGGCCTCTGTTCCCGTAGTACCCCGGCAGCCCAGGAACTTCATAGAAGAAAGAACGAAATCAAGTTCTTCCAAATCTGTGAGAAAATCCTGCATCCACAGAGAGGCCCGTTTTCCTACGGTAACCAGCTGGGCAGGCTGGTAGTGGGTGTAGCCTAAAGTGGGCAGAGCTTTGTATTTCTCTGCAAAATCTGCCAGGTTGGCGATAACCTTTAGAAGTTCGGTTCTCAGATAAATCAGGCCGTCCCGGTAGATGACTAAGTCGGCGTTGTCGGTAACGTAGCAGCTGGTAGCTCCCAGGTGGATGATTCCTGCTGCCGAAGGCGCCGCTTTTCCATAGGCGTAAACGTGAGCCATAACGTCATGGCGAACTTCTTTCTCACGGCGGCTGACGCAGTCGTAGTCGATGTCGTCTATGGCTGCCTCCAGCTCAGCAATCTGCTCTTCGGTAATAGGCAATCCCAGTTTCTTTTCTGCCTTAGCCAGAGAAACCCACAGTTTGCGCCAGGTGCGGTAACGGGTGTCCGCGGAAAACAACTCCAGCATATACGGGGAAGCGTAGCGGGACGCCAGAGGAGATTGATATTGGTTGGTCATAGCGTTTCTCCTTATTTTCTGATGATGATGCTGTCTCTTTCCGGCCCCACAGAAACGTAGGTGATAGGACAGCCTATGGCTTTTTCGACATAGAGGACATAATCCCGGGCCGCTTTGGGCAGGTCTGCAAAATTGCGGACCTTGGAAATGTCACAGTTCCAGCCGTCAAAATACTCGATTACCGGTTCTGCGCTGTCAAGGGCAGTCGGGAACGGGAACCGGTCTGTTTTCTCGCCGTTCAGCAGGTAACGGGTGCATACAGGGATTTTGTCCATATAGCTGAGTACGTCCAGTTTTGTCAATGCTATTTCAGTGGCGTCCTGTACCATAATGCCGTAGCGAGTTGCAACTAAATCGAGAGGGCCTACCCGGCGGGGTCTTCCCGTTTTTGCTCCGTACTCTCCGCCGGCTTTTCTGAGAGCCTCGGCTTCATCGCCGAACATCTCGCAGACAAAAGGACCTTCTCCTACGCAGGTGGAGTACGCTTTGACGACGCCTACTACCCGCTGAATTTTGGCGGACGGAAGTCCGGAGCCGATAGGGGCATAGGCCGCCGTGGTGTTGGAGGAGGTAGTGAACGGATAGATGCCGTAGTCCAAATCACGGAGGGAGCCCAGCTGTGCTTCAAAGAGAATTTTTCTGCCTGCCGCCTGGGCGTCGTGAAGAAAGGCGCTGGTATCGCAAATATATGGCTTGATTTTGTCGCAGCAGTCTGCTATCCACGTTTCCAGCATTTCCATGGTATAGGGTTTGGCGCCGTACACCTGGGTCAGAGTCAGGTTTTTCCATTCCAGCAGGTCGGCCAGGTGAGATTTCAGTTCTTCGGGATAGAAAAGCTCTCCGGCAAGAACTGTTTTTTTCTGGTATTTATCGGAGTAAAACGGGGCGATACCCTGTTTCGTAGAGCCGTACTTTTTGTCCTTCAGGCGCTGTTCCTCCAGCTGGTCCAAATCTCTGTGCCACGGCAGAAGCAGAGACGCCCGGTCGCTGATTTTCAGATTGTCCGGCGTCAGCGAAACACCCTGACTGGTGACAGCTTCCATTTCCGTTTTCAGATTTTCCGGGTCCAGAGCCACGCCGTTTCCCAGAACATTTACAACGCCTTCTCTGAAAATACCTGACGGCAGCAGATGAAGAGCAAATTTTCCGTACTGGTTGATGACGGTGTGACCGGCATTGCCGCCGCCCTGATAGCGAACTACAACGTCATAATCCCCGGTGAGCAGGTCCACCATACGGCCCTTTCCCTCGTCACCCCAGTTAATTCCTACAATCGCGCAGTTTGACATGAATAAACCCCTCCTTTTAAATGTGCTCTGCAAGCCGTCTCATAACCTCGGCATAAGCGTCTTCTACGCCGCCCAGGTCTCTGCGGAACCGGTCCTTATCCAGCTTTTCGCGAGTTTCAGCATCCCACAGTCTGCAGGTATCGGGGCTGATTTCGTCAGCCAGGACAATAGAACCGTCGGCAAGTTTTCCGAACTCAATCTTAAAGTCTACCAAGATAATGCCGCACTGAGCCCAAAAGTTTTTCAGAAAGTCGTTGACGCCGAAGGCATATTTGGAGATGGTATCCATCTCTTCTTCTGTAACCAGCTTCAGGGCCAGAGCGTGATAGTGGTTGAGCAGAGGATCGCCCAGGTCGTCGTTTTTATAAGAAAACTCCAGGGTCGGCGCGTCAAAAGGCATGCCTTCCTCCACACCGTACCGTTTGGCAAAAGAGCCTGCGGCCAGATTTCGCACGATGACTTCAAGGGGTACGATGGAAACTTTCTTAACCAGAGTTTCTCTGTCGCTGAGTTCTCTGACAAAGTGAGTCGGTATGCCGGATTTTTCCAGCTTTGCCATGAGCAGATTGCTCATTTTATTGTTTATCACTCCTTTTCCCGCAATAGAGCCTTTTTTCAGTCCGTTAAAGGCCGTAGCGTCATCTTTATAGTCGACAATCAGGAGCGCCGGGTCGTCGGTTTCATAAACTTTTTTCGCTTTTCCCTCGTAAAGTAGATTCCTCTTTTCCATAATTCACCTCATTTTTTAAAAAAGTAAAGACAAAGGCGGTTTTTCTGTACAAAAAACAAAAAAGACGCCTTTGCCTTCACACTGTATGTTACACTTATGAAGGCGATTTGTCAATGGATACCGGAACTTTTTTGACAAAGCCGACACAAAAATTATTATAATATGGTATAATATAGCTTTAAGTAATGAAAAAGAAAGCGGGAAATCATGATGAAGTATTCTAAAGAAGATATTATGCAGTATGTACAGGAAGAGGATGTAAAATTCATTCGACTGACTTTTTGTGATGTATTTGGAAAACAGAAAAATATTTCTATTATGCCGAAAGAGCTGCCCAGGGCTTTTGCATACGGTATAGCCTTCGATGCTTCTGCCATCTGCGGCTTCGGAGGTGAAACCCATTCGGACCTGCTGCTTTTTCCCGACGCGGATACCCTGACGCCGCTGCCGTGGCGTCCTGAGCACGGTAAGGTGGTGCGCATGTTCGCCAATATATATTGTCCTGACGGAACACCTTTTGAAGGAGATACCAGAAGACTTCTGAAGCAGGCGGCTTCCCGGGCCGCGGAAGCGGGGCTTGCCTTTGACTTCGGCGCCGAGCAGGAGTTTTACCTGTTCTGCCTGGACGAGGCGGGAAGACCCGTGAAGGTTCCTTATGATGAGGCAAGCTACATGGATTTGGCTCCAGCAGACCGGGGAGAGAATATCCGGAGAGAAATCTGCCTGACTTTAGAACGTATGGGAATCAGTCCGGAGAGCTCTCATCACGAGGAAGGCCCGGGACAGAATGAAATAGACTTTCGATATTCTGACGCAGTTGCCGCGGCGGATAACGCCATGACTTTCCGGACCATTGTAGAGACGGTGGCCCGTTCCAACGGTCTTTGGGCTGATTTCAGTCCCAAACCGCTGGAAGATTATCCGGGCAACGGCTTTCATATCAATATGTCCGTAAAGGCCGGGGACGGCGCCGACTGCCTTGCCGGCATGACTGCCGGGATTCTGGAACGGATACCGGAGATAACCCTCTTTTTAAATCCGGCCAGGGAATCCTATAGTCGGTTCGGCGGACATAAAGCGCCGGAATATATTTCATGGTCCAGGGAAAACCGTTCCCAGCTGGTGCGAATCCCCGCAGCAGTAGGCGAGTACCGCAGGGCAGAGCTTCGCTCTCCGGACCCTTTTGCCAATCCGTATCTGGCCTTCAGCCTGTTGATTTACGCCGGCATGTACGGCATAGAGAATCAGCTGGAATTGCCGCCGGCTGCCGACTTCAACCTTTACAAAGCCGATAAAGAAAAGCTGAAAAATTTCAGGCGTTTACCGGAAGACCTTGAGGCGGCCAGAAGAAGGGCTTATGCCAGTGATTTTGTAAAGAATCACGTGCCGGAGATGATTCTGGAAGCCTACTGCGGCAAATAAGGAGGAACCCCATGAGCCTGAAGAAACGAGTTTACAGCGTTCTGGTGGTTTCTGCCGCCAGAAGCTTCATAGACGCGCTGAAGCCTCTGCTGCCTCCTTCGGACTTTCTGCCGGTACAGTGTGTTTCCAGTATCAGCGCAGCCAAGAGGGCTGCCGCCGACGCTTCTTTCGATATCGTCATCGTCAATCTGCCTGTGCCTGATGATTCGGGGGTCAGCTTCGCCATTGACATGAGCGGGGCAAGGGGAACGGCAGTGCTGCTTCTGGCAAAGTCGGAAATACAGGAAGAAATTGCAGACAGGGTAACAGGCTACGGCGTATTCACCCTGCCCAAGCCGATTTCCAAACAGACTATGAAATACGCCCTTCGCTGGCTGGTCAGCGCACGAGAACTGCAGAGAAGATATGAAGAAAAGACTTTGTCCTTTGAGGAAAAGATGGAGGAAATCCGTCTGGTAAACAGGGCAAAATGGCTGCTCATCAGCGAGGAAAAGATGGAGGAGTCAGCGGCCCACCGATATATCCTTAAAGAGGCTATGAACCGCTGCGTATCCAAAGAAGCCGTGGCGGAGGAAATCATCAGAAAATACATGTGACCCGGAATTTGCATTCTGCTTATCTGCCGGGTCATTTTCTTTATCTAAAAGAGGCCGGGTTTTATTTAGTGAGCTCGCCTCTCAGGTCTTCTTCCATTCCGGCTTTGATTTCCTCTTTGGGAAGTCCCAGGCTGAAAAGATAATAGAGTTTTGCCACCGCTGCTTCCGTAGTCATGTTGTAGCCGCTGACGGCGCCGGCCCGGGTCAGCGCCGAGCTGGTCTCGTACGCACCCAGCTTGACGGTACCCTGTTGGCACTGGGAGCAGACAGTAATGATGGTGCCGTGGTCAAAGGCTTTGCGTATTATGGGCAGCAGCGCATTATCACAGGCGGGAATATTGCCTGCGCCAAAAGTTTCCAGGACAATGCCCTTGAGGTTTTCCGTCATAATGGATTCAAACAGACTGAACTGAATGCCGGGAAAGACCTTCAGAACGCCTATGGAAGTCTGTGTGAACTCAGTAAGATGAAAGGATTCCTGCTTCGGCAGTTGTCTCAGGGCTGCTTTGTAATATTTGATATCGATGCCTGCCTCTGCCAGAACCGGGTAGTTTGGAGAGTCAAAGGCGATAAGGCCGTCTGCAGAAGTCTTAGTAGCCCGGTTGCCTCTCAGCAGCTTGCCGCCGAAATACAGACACACTTCTCTGACAACTCCTTGTCCGGCGATGAAAATAGAGGTAATCAAGTTATCACGGCCGTCGCTTCTCAGCTGGCAGAGGGGAATCTGCGAGCCTGTGATGATTACCGGCTTGGAAAGATTCTCCAGCATAAAGGACAAAGCCGAAGCCGTGTATGCCATAGTGTCGGTACCGTGGAGCACCACGAAACCGTCGTACTCCTCGTAACGGTCCCGTATAGCTCTGCCTATTTGATTCCACTGGTCCAGCGCAATATTGGAGGAGTCCAGAAGGGGGTCAAATTCAACCATATCCCAGTCCGGCATGTTTGCTCTCTTTAAATCGCCAATAGACGATATTGCCTGGCGAAAGTACCCTTTTTTCGGCGCGTAACCTTTTTCGGTGGGCGTCATGCCTATGGTGCCGCCGGTGTATATAATGCAGATTTTTTTCTTCATGTAAAACCTCCTTTGGTGTCTTGTATCTCTTAGACATTGTAACACAGTACACGTAAAGATAAACAGGCTATTTCACGAAAGGGTAAAAAAAGGTTGCCGTAAAAGTAAGGTTTGACCTGAAGCTGAAATTCTATTAAAATAGACTCATAAAATAACAAAGGAGATGATTTGTATGTCTAATATACCAACCCCTCATATTTCCGCCAAGTTGGGTGATTTTGCAGAAACTGTTCTGATGCCCGGAGACCCGCTGCGTTCTAAATTCATTGCCGAGAATTTTCTGAAGGACGCCGTTCTTGTCAACAACGTAAGAGGCGTCCAGGGATACACCGGCACATATAAAGGAAAGAAAGTGTCGGTTATGGCTTCGGGTATGGGCATGCCTGCCATAGGTATTTACTCTTATGAACTGTTCAACTTTTATGATGTAAAGAACATTATCAGAGTGGGTACAGCGGGAGGTCTTCGTCCGGAAGTCAAAGTAAAGGATATCGTCATGGGTATGGCGTGCATGACCAATTCCAACTGGGCCGCCCAGTACGAAATCAGCGCGGTGATTCCTCCGGTATGCTCCTACGACCTTTTGAAAAAAGCTGAAGCTTCTGCCCAGGGCCTGGGCGTGCAGCCTCACATCGGTACTATTTTCTCTTCCGACGTATTCTATGACAGTACCAGAGACTACGACAGGTGGAGAGACATGGGTGTGCTGGCTGTGGAAATGGAGGCTGCGGCTCTGTATATGCAGGCTGCCAGAGCCGGCAAGCATGCGCTGTGCATCTGTACGGTTTCTGACCACATGATTACAGGGGAGTCCTGCAGCTCTGAAGAAAGACAGACCTCTTTCACTACCATGATGGAAATCGCCCTGGAAACAGCAATCAGAGAATAGGATGTGCCTCTGAAAAGCCTGACAAGAGGTTGTAAATTATCAAGGAATTAAAAAACATGTATAACTCTTTTCCTTTTTAAGGTAAAGGTTATGCATGTTTTATTGTTTTTGCTGACTTTCAGGCTGCTATTTCTGACGACGCTTTTGTTAAAATTTTTTAATTATTTTCCCTCAAATCTATCCGAAACTATTGCGAATATCCATTAAAAATGATAAAATACTATATTAACGACTGAAGCCTGACTTCTCCGGACAGATAGAAAATCGGCGGAGAAAAGGCCGGCCATTTCAGAAAAGGAAGATTAATAGATATGAATAATAAAAAATACGACGGCATATATTACCCGACCCGCCAGGTCACGGATATGAAGGATATGATAAGAAGCAGTACGACGCTTTTCCGGGATATCCCGGCGTATCTGCAGAAGGATAAACCGGGCGGAACTTTTCAGCCGGTTACCTACGGAGAGGTTCGGGAGAAGATGGACGCTCTGGGTACCAGACTGCTGGACCTGGGCCTTTCAGGTAAGAAAATAGCCGTAGTAGGGGAAAGCTGCTGGCAGTGGATTCTCACATATTTTACAGTAGTCTGCGGCGTGGGAACCATCGTCCCTCTGGACAAGAATCTGCCTGTTGATGAAATGAAAAATCTGGTAGAGCGTTCAGGCGCCAGCGCTTTGGTTTATACTAAGCGCAGTGAAAAATCCCTGGCTCCTTTATTTGAAGAAAAATATAATATTGAATACTTTATTTCCATGGGCCAGGAAGAGCATACCGAGAAGGCTTTTTCCCTGGACAGACTCATCGACGAAGGAGAGCGGCTGCTCAGAGAAGGCATCCGGGATTATGTGGACGCGGAGATTGACCCAAATCAGATGGCTACATTGATGTTCACCTCAGGGACCACCGGTATGGCAAAAGGCGTCATGCTCTCCCACAAGAATATAGTTGCCAACGTAGTCAACATGTCCAAGCTGGTCCATTTTGAACCGGGCCAGAGAAGTCTGTCCATTCTGCCGATTCATCACGCCTATGAGTTTACCTGCAATATCTGCACCTGTTTCTATATGGGATGCACCCTGGCAATCTGCGAAGGAATCAAGTATATTCAGAGAAATATGGTGGAGATAAAACCGGACGTAGTTCTCGGCGTACCGCTGGTATTTGAGAAGATGTACAAGGGCATGTGGAAGCAGGCGGCCAGCAGAGGAGAGGACGCCAAGCTGAGAAATGCCATCGACCTGTCGAGGAAGCTGAAACTTTTCAACAACGAGAAACTGATGAAGAAGCTGTTTAAGGCCATTCATCAGAACGTGGGAAATAATATGCATCTGATGATTGCCGGAGGGGCGGCCATCGACCCGAAGGTTATTGAAGATTTTGAGGCCATGGGGATTCCGATGATTCAGGGATACGGAATGAGCGAATGCGCGCCGATTATCGCCGTAAATCAGGACAGATACAGCAAGGCTGCTTCTGTGGGAAAACCGATGCCCGGCACCCAGGTGAAGATTATAGCGCCGGACGAAGACGGAATCGGTGAAATTGCCTGCAAGTGCGATTCGGTGATGCTGGGTTACTATGATAATCCGGAAGCAACGGCGGAGGTTCTCAGAGACGGCTGGCTTTACACCGGTGATTTAGGGTATCTGGATGAAGAAGGATTTCTGTATCTTACGGGACGCAAAAAGACCGTCATCGTTACCAAAGGGGGCAAGAATATTTTCCCTGAGGAAGTGGAGGCCATTCTCCTGGAAAACGAACTGATTCAGGAGGCGCTGGTATACGGCAAAGAGGACAGCAAGGTGGGCAACGTGATGATTACCGCCGATATTTTCCCGAATTATGAACGCCTGAAGGAAGAAAAGGGCGAACTGAACAGCAGCCAGGTATATCACTTCTATAAAGAACTGGTGGATCAGATTAACAAGAAACTTCCGCCATATAAAGCGATTAAGAGAATCAATATCAGAGAAACCGAATTTCATAAGACGACTACGGGAAAGATTAAGCGTTACGGTAACGTGACGGCCGGAAGCGATGAAGAAGCCCAGGAACAGGTGGGCTATGAGCAGATTAAAGCTGCCGAAATGAAGCGGGCCAAGGCCTTTGTCAAAGAACTGAATGAAAGCACTGACCCGTATGTAAAATATAAAGAAAGCAGACCGATTACCGATATCAAGCACATGTTTGAAACCAGCGCTGCTCTTTACGGGGACAATGTGGCTTTTAGGCAGAAGTTCCACAAGGATGAGCCTTATACTTCTATCACCTATAAAGAAGCTCTGGCTGATGTAAACGGTTTGGGAACGGCGCTGATTAACAGGGGACTTTCGGGATGCCGCATCGGCATTATCGGAGAAACCTGCTATCAGTGGGAGTCCAGCTATCTGGCAGTGCTTAACGGTACAGGCGTCGTTGTGCCGTTAGATAAAGAACTGAGTGCGAAGGAATTGGAACAGCTGGTAATCGACGCTGAGGTTTCCGCTGTTATTTTCGGAGAAAAATACGAAGGGATGTTCCGCGAGATGAAGGCTTCGGGCAAAACCGGGCTGAAAATTCTGGTAAACTTTAACGCGGAGGAACACGGACAGGAGGTTCTTTCCTGGAAACAGCTTATCGCAGAAGGCAAAGACCTGGTGGCTCAGGGCGACAGACAGTTCCTAGACGCAGAAGTTCCGGGAGACGAAATGCGCATTCTTCTTTACACTTCCGGTACCACCGGCATTGCTAAGGGCGTTATGCTTTCTCACTATAACCTCGCTTACGACCTGATGAGCGCGCCGACTGTGCTGAAAGTAAATCCAGACGACATTTTCTTCTCCGTACTGCCGGTTCACCATACTTATGAGTGCACCTGCGCATTCCTGATGCCCCTTTATAAGGGTGCGTCCATCGCCTATTGCCAGGGTCTGAAATACATTGCGAAAAACATGGAAGAAGTCAGACCGACTATGATTCTGGGCGTGCCGGTGCTCATTGAAGCGCTGTACAAGAAAATTTGGAAGAGCGTAAAGGCAAAGGGAAAGGAAAAAACTCTGCGCAGACTGCTGGCGGCAAATCACAGAACCAGGAAGATAGGTCTGGATATTAGCAAACCGTTTACCAAAGAGATTCTGGAGGTGTTCGGCGGGCGGCTGAGAGTGATTATTTCCGGAGGCGCGGCCATCAATCCGGATATCCTGCAGTTCTTCAACGATATCGGTATCACCGCTGTACAGGGATGCGGCTTGACAGAGTGCTCCCCGATGACGGCTTTGAACCCTGATGTTGAGAAGGATATGAGAAATGTTTCTGCAGGCCATCTTCTGCCGGGAATTTCTGTTAAAATTGAAAATCCTGATGAAGAGGGCATTGGAGAAATCTGCTATAAGGGCGCCAACGTGATGCTGGGTTACTATAAAAATCCGGAGGCTACGGCAGAGGTCATCAAGGACGGCTGGTTCCACAGTGGAGATCTGGGTTATGTAGACGAAGACGACTTCATATATATTACAGGAAGAAAGAAAAACGTTATCATTACGAAAAACGGTAAGAATGTTTTCCCTGAAGAAATCGAATACTATCTGAGCAGCGTGCCATATATCGCTGAGAGCATGGTATGGGGCCACGAAGAGGGCGGCAGCGATACTTCTATCATCGCCACCGTAACCCTGGATGCTGAGGAGGTTCAGCAGGCTCTGGGAGAAAACTATACCGAAGAAGCCGCAAGGGGGTTAATCTGGGAAGAGGTTGATAAAATCAACGAAGAACTTCCTTACTATAAAAAGATTAAGAAGATTAACATCCGTCAGGAGGACTTCGAGAAAACAACAGGCAAAAAGATTAAACGTTTTATCGCTTCTAACAAGGAAGAAAAAAGCGAAAAAGAGTAAGTAAAAAGCCGTTGACATTGACAAATGCCTGATTTTAGAGTATAATTCTCAGGATATGGCATTACCTTGAAAGGAGATATTAAACATGTCAGAAGAAATACTCTTAACCCAGGAGGGTTATGATAAATTAGAGGCAGAAAGAGACCAGCTGGTATCCGTCAGAAGAAAAGAAGTTTCAGAAAGATTGAAAGAAGCAATCTCCTACGGAGACCTTTCTGAAAACGCTGAGTATGACGCTGCTAAAAACGAACAGGCCGAGCTGGAGGAAAGAATCCACAAGCTGGAAAACATGATGAGAAACGCCAAAATTATCAACGAAGATGAGGTTTCCGGCGACCATGTAAATGTGGGACTGAAGGTAAGAATCAAAGACATGGATTCCGGCGAAGAACAGGAATTTATTATCGTAGGCTCCACGGAGGCAGACCCTTTTGCCGAGCCTGCAAAGATTTCCAACGAATCTCTCGTAGGCCAGGGACTTTTAGGAAAGAGCATCGGGGATGTGGCTGAAATCGTAGTTCCTGACGGAACATTGCACTATAGAATTGAAGAAATTTCCAGATAATATAAGGCGGTAGATTATGAGTACACAGACAAATCATGTGAACGTGAATCCGGAAGCGGAAGAGCTTACGGAAGAAAATCTCAATGAACAGAGACGTATCAGAAGAGAGAAGCTGAAGAAGCTGCAGGAGGCAGGCAGGGATCCTTTTAAGAATGAGACCTGGGATGTCACCGCACACAGCGTAGATATCAAGGAAAACTTTGACGCCATGGAGGACCAGGAGGTATCCTGCGCCGGAAGAATTATGGCTTTCAGAAGAATGGGCAAGATGGCTTTTGTCGACATTCAGGATAAGCAGGGCAGGATTCAGTGCGTCGTAAAGCGTGACGATATCGGCACAGAAGAATACGACTGGTTCAAAACCTACGATATCGGTGATATCATAGGAGTTGAGGGGACCATTTTCAAGACAAAGGCCGGAGAAATATCCATACAGGTGAAGAGGCTGGTGCTTCTGTCAAAATCCCTGCAGGTACTGCCTAACAAATGGCACGGTCTGAAGGATACCGATATTCGTTACAGACAGAGATATGTGGATTTGATTGTAAATCCTGATGTAAGAGAGACATTTTACAAGAGAGCTAAGATTATACACGAGATAAAAAGAGTGCTGGAGGAAGACTACGGTTTTCTGGAGGTCGATACGCCGATTTTAACTACCATTGCAGGCGGCGCCAACGCAAGACCGTTTAACACCCACCACAACACTTTAGATATCGACATGAAGCTGCGTATTTCCAACGAGCTCTATCTGAAGAGGCTGATTGTAGGCGGTCTTGACAGAGTTTACGAGATGGGTAAAATGTTCAGAAATGAAGGTATGGACAGAAACCATAATCCAGAGTTCACTTCTATGGAATGCTATATGGCATACGGAAATATGGAAAGCGTCATGGATATCACCGAGCAGGTCGTCTATAAGGCTGCTATGGCTGTAAACGGCACGCCGATTATCACATACCAGGGCAAGGAGTTTGATGTGACGCCTCCTTGGAGAAGACTGGACATGACCGACGCTGTTAAGGAAATTACCGGCGTTGATTTCCACAAGATTAATTCCGACGAGGAAGCAAGGGAAGCGGCAATTAACCAGGGTATGGACGCAGAAGAAGTCAAAGAATGGACCCGCGGCAAGATTATCGCTGAAATGTTTGAGGAATACTGTGAAGATGTTCCGGGTTACCTGGACGGACCGGTATTTGTTGTAGGACATCCTGTAGAAATCTCACCGCTGTCCAAGAGAGACCCGGAAGACCCGAGAATTACCAGAAGGTTTGAAGGCTATATCAACGGATGGGAAGTCTGCAACGCGTTCTCCGAACTCAACGACCCAATCGATCAGTTTGAGAGATTTACGGTGCAGCAGGCACAGCTTGATTCCGGCGCCGACGAAGAAGCACATCCGATGGATATGGACTTTGTCAATGCGCTGGAAGTGGGACTGCCTCCGACAGGCGGCCTTGGAATCGGCATCGACCGCGTCATTATGTTGATTACTGACGCGCCTAGCATAAGGGATATTATCCTCTTCCCGACAATGAAGTCCTTACCGAACGACAAGTAAGAAAAAGCCAGTGTTTATGCGGGTTTCGGGACTTTCCAAACTGAATAAATTTACCTCTTTACACCAAATTTACACCAATCGGTGCTAAAAACGGTGC
>CBCTFZ010000004.1:0-97094 GCA_965146355.1 uncultured Emergencia sp.
GCTGGAACGTCAATATGGTCAAAGTCGCATTCTCCTCTCGGATAGCGGATGGCTGCCGGACCGTTCAGCGTAAGCGCATATTCCAGCATGGATGACAGCTGGGTTCCGTTCTTAGGCGCCAGCACAGTCATATTAGGCATGGAGGTCAGATAAGACAGGTCGAATACACCGTGATGGGTCTCACCGTCGGCTCCTACAATTCCCGCTCTGTCGATAGCAAAGACCACCGGCAGATTCTGCAGACAGACATCCTCTATGAGCTGATCGTATCCCCTCTGCAAAAAGGAAGAATAGATAGCTACCACCGGTTTCATGCCCTCCCTGGCAAGACCGGCCGCAAAAGTTACACCGTGGGCTTCAGCAATGCCCACGTCAAAAAATCTCTTTGGGTACGCGGCGGCAAAAGGTCCCAGACCTGTGGCGTCGCACATGGCGGCAGAGATGGCTGTAATGCGCGAATCCTTTTCCGCCAGCCTTACGAGAGTATCTCCGAAGACTTTGGAATAAGTTACGCCTGAGGGATGCCTCAGAGCGCCTGTTTCAGGGTCGAAAGGACCGACTCCATGGAACTTATTAGGGTCAAGCTCTGCGGTGCGGTACCCCTTCCCTTTTTTTGTGATGACGTGAATGAATACCGGTCCGCTGACGTGCTTTGCCAGTTCCAGTACTTCCAAAAGTTCTCCCAGATTATGCCCGTCTACCGGACCCAAATAGGTGAAGCCCAGTTCTTCAAAGATGACGCCGCCGGACAGCAGCGCATATTTAATCCTGTCCTTTACATGAGCCAGTCCCTCTGTCATATCGCCGCCTACCACAGGAATCCGCTTTATGGTTTTCTTAATGGCTTTCTTGGCGCTTAGATAACCGTCTGACATGCGCAGTTTGGACAGGTGTTGTGAAACTCCTCCGATGTTTCTCGATATGGACATACCGTTATCGTTGAGAATCACCATCACCTTGGATTTGGAAGCGCCTACATTGTTCAGCGCCTCATAAGCCATACCGCCGGTAAGAGAGCCGTCCCCTATTACGGCGATAACCTCATAATCCTCGCCCTTTAAATCCCTTGCAGCGGCTATACCTGCCGCGGCGGAAATGGAGGTGCTGGAATGGCCGGTTTCATAGACGTCGTGGACGCTTTCCTTAGATTTTGGAAACCCGCTGAGGCCGCCTATCTGACGAAGTGTGGCGAAATCGCTTGCTCGTCCGGTCAGTATCTTGTGCACGTAGGACTGGTGCCCCACATCCCAGATAATCTTATCTCTGGGGCTGTCAAAAACCTTGTGCAGCGCCAGGGTCAATTCTACGATACCTAAATTAGACGCAAGGTGCCCTCCCGTCTTCGATACATTCTCTATTAAAAAATCTCTGATTGCTACAGTCAGAAGGTCCAGCTGATGGTCGTCCATGGACTTTAAATCATCTGGAAAATGATACTGGGTCAGTTTATTCGTCATGGAAATTCTCCGTTGTCAGTTTAATTTGTACGATTCTCCAGCTTCAGCACCAGGTCTCTGAAAAATTCTGCGTTATCGTAATATTGTTCTATAGCCTTGACCGCGTTCATGGTCAGTTCTCTCAGCTTCTGCTCGGAGGACTCCATGCCGTTTAAGGCCACGTAGGTAATTTTCTCACATTTGGCGTCTTTTCCGATAGTTTTGCCAAGCTCTTCTGTGCTGCCCCTGACGTCCAGAATATCGTCGGCCACCTGATATGCCAGGCCCAGATTTTCGGCATAGACTGTCATGCTCTTCATCATTTCCTCGTCGGCTCCTCCCAGGTAAAGTCCCGCACGGATGGAAGCGACGATAAGAGCGGCGGTCTTGTTCAGATGGATGTATTCCAGCATCTCGTTGGAGCACTGCTTGTGCTCGGAGTCAATATCGGAAGCCTGTCCGGCCACCATACCGCGGACGCCGGCATTCTTCGCGATGGTATAGGACGCGTTGATTCGCTTTTTGAGCTCCTTCAGATTGTCGAAGAAAAGGAACATATCTTTGTTCATGACCTCAAAGGCGGTGGTGAGAAGACCGTCCCCGGCAAGTACCGCCATACCGTCTCCAAAGACTTTGTGATTGGTAGGAATGCCGCGGCGAAGGTCATCGTTATCCATGGCGGGAAGGTCGTCGTGAATCAGTGAATAAGTATGAATGTATTCGATGGCACAGGCATACGGCAGAGCGTCTTTGGCTTTGCCGCCGGCAAATTCACAGGCCGCCAGAAGAAGTACGGAACGCAGCCGCTTGCCGCCGGCGGTCAGAGAATACTTCATGGCGTCGTAAAGAACGCTGCTCTTGGTATCTATGGTCGGCATGTAGTCCAGCAGGTACTCGTTTATCATATCCTTGTACTCATCAAAATTTTCACGCATCATAGCTTACACCTCTCCTTCAAAGGTTTCAATCTTCTGTTTCGCATTTTCTAAAATATCGCTGCATATTTGGTAATAACGCATACCTTCCTCATAGCACTGAATCGCCTCCTCCAGATTGGTATCCTGGGACTTAATCTTGTCCGACATTTCCTGAAGCCGGCTCAGCGCTTTCTCAAAATTTCCCTGATTCATGTTTTATCACTTCCTATCTCTGTTATCAAACATTTAGCAAAGCCGTCCTTCAGCGTGATGATATAACGGCTGTCTATGGAAAGCTGTTCTATGGCGGAAACTACATGCCCGTCCAAAGAGGTCAGGACAGAGTAACCGTTTTCCAATATTTTAGACGGATTGTTCTCTTCTAATACAAGTCTGAGACGCTCCAGATTGTTGGAAAGACCGGTCATTTGGCTTGTGAGCCTGTTTTTCATCTCAGAGGCCGTATTATCAATTAAGAGGCGGTGATACATCAGTTTGTTGGAAAGCTGCACATAGAGATAATCTCTCAGCTGTGAAAGCTCTTCTTTCAGCTTTTCCGTATCAGGTACGGCAAGCTGGGCCGCTGCCGTAGGGGTTTCCGCCCGCAAATCCGCCACCAAATCAGAAATGGTAAAGTCAATTTCATGGCCCACGGCGGAAATCACAGGAATTTGTGACCTGTAAATAGCCCGGGCCACGGCTTCCTCGTTGAAAGCCCAGAGGTCGTCCGCAGAACCGCCGCCCCGCCCTACAATCAGCGTATCGATATCATCAAAATGGGCGTTGACGTAATCTATCATGCGGGCAATATCCGCCGCAGCGGCCTCTCCCTGTACCAGTACGGGAAAAATCACTACGTCCACCAGATTGTTGCGTCCTTTTAATATCTTGAGAATATCCTTCACCGCCGCGCCGGTGGCAGAAGTTACGATACCTATTTTTTCCGGATACTTAGGAATCGGCTTCTTATGGCTGCTGTCGAAAAGTCCTTCTCCATGGAGCTTTGCCTTCATCTTTTCAAAGGCCATGGCAAGGTTCCCTTCTCCGGAAACCTCTACATTTCGCACATATAAGGAGTATGTGCCGTTTTTCTTAAAAACGCTGACGCCTCCGGTCAGGGTCACCTCCATGCCGTCGTCCAGCTGGTAATGCAGTGTCTTGGCGTATTCACGAGGCAGAAAGCAGTTCAGTTTGCTGGCTGCGTCTATTACGGAAAAGTACACGTGACCGGTTGAGTGATATTTCAGATTGGAAATCTCACCTTTTACGACTACGGCGCCCAGAAGAGGGTCAGTGCCGATAACCCTGGAAATATAGTCATTCAGTTGTGAAACTGTTACAGGCTTCAGAGCCATATTTTTTTCCTCCAAGTAAAGCAATTCCCACCGCATTGTCGGTGCAAAGGGCCGGCTCGCCGAAACAGATATGAAGGCCTGCCAGAGCCTTTGACAGGTAATCTCTGATAAATCGGCTGGCAGAAACCCCGCCGGCGAACAAAATATCTTTTGTATTATATATATCAGAAAGCTGACTGCTCATGTCTGCCACAGCCTCAGCCAATCTTGTAAAGAGCATCAGGGTCAATTCCTGCCGGGGAACCTGTCCCAAAAGACGCTGGCATTTGGTTTCTATGCCGGAAAGATTGATTAGGCCGTCCTGACATTTTATCTTGGGCAGCAGGTTGTCCTTTGGGCAGGTAGGTTCGAGTCCCCGCACCATGTGGTCCATGGCCTGTCCGCAGGGAAATTCCATGCCCATGGCAACGCCGGTTCTATCCAGAACCTGACCGAGGGCCAAATCCTTGGAACCGCCGACGATGGTTATGCCAAGGTCCCAGGAGGCGTTTCCCTCCTCCGCCAGCAGAGCCTCGGTGGTGCCTCCGGAAAAATGAAAAGAAATAAAGCGCCTTGATTTCTCAAGAGGAGAGCCGAAACGAACCGCTTCAATATGCCCCTCCTGATGAGAAAAAGTATAACAGGGTACCTTCAGAGCTGCCGCCAGCTGTCTTGCAGAAGAAAGCCCTGCCTGAAAACACGGCATATAGGAGCCTTCCAACGGCCTTGGCCTTGCCGATACGCTGATACAGCCAATCTCAGCAGGCGTGCCCGTGCCGCCCAGGGAAGAAAAAGCCTCTTCTATCAGCTGCGGCAGGTTATTTACATGCTGAAAAAGAGCGACAGACTGTCTGAGCCCTCTCTCGCCCTTTTTTACCTCCAGATATTTTTGCAGATTGCACAGGATTCTTCCCTCCTGATTCACCATGGCCACTGACGTTTTATAATTGCTGGTGTCAATTCCCAGAGAAATCCTATGCATCGTGAACCTCGCCGGCCGCTTCCGGTGTTTCTGTCCGGGCCGTCTCTGAAGAAGTCTCTTCGGCGACTTTGCCTAAAATCCCGTTGACGTATTTGGCCGAATCGTCGGTACCGTATTTCTTAGCCAGCTCTACAGCCTCGTTAATGGATACCGCCGAAGGAATATCCGAAAGATACAGTATTTCGCAGGCTGCAAGGCGCAAAACTGCAAGATCAGTCTTGGGCATTCTCTGCAGCTTCCAGCCGG
The DNA here is from genome assembly GCA_965146355.1 of uncultured Emergencia sp. Taxonomy (GTDB): domain Bacteria; phylum Bacillota; class Clostridia; order Peptostreptococcales; family Anaerovoracaceae; genus Senimuribacter. The sequence continues at coordinate 4,916 of CBCTFZ010000004.1, forward strand.
CGCTGTACTGCTCCAGCCTGCGGTCTATTTCCTCTCTTCGGTTGCAGACAATGGAGTAAGTCTGGTGGCAGTAATCCTTCTGCGACGCAATTTTCTCCGGGTTCATGTATTCTGCTCTGTTATTTACATCAAAATCGCCGGTTGCTTCCATCTGGAAAAAAACCTGCATCATAAACTCTCTTGCTTCTTTTCTGGTCATTCTTTCTCTTCTTCCTCTCCGGGCAGGCTCACTCCCTGCACATGTATATTTACTTCCTTCACCTTAACATCGGCGACGGCTTCCACTGCTTTCTTGACGCTGCTTTGGATTTCCCAGGCAAGCTGCGGAATCTTAACTCGGTACTCCACGATGACATAGACGTCCAGAATTAAATCCTCCTCGTCCCGGGAAAGCTTGATACCTTTGCCGCCGGGTTCAATCCCTAAAATATTGATGGAAAGATTCTCGGTAAATCCTGCAGCCAGCCGGCTGACTCCTGAAATTCTGGTTACCGCGCCTGCGGCGCAGGCTGTAATCACATCGTCGGAGATTTTGATGGTCCCTAAGTTCTGTTCCTGCATATCGCATTACCTGCCTTCAAATTACTGTAGATATTATATCACTTTATCCAAGGCTTATCAATGTCAAATAGTTGTTCTCTCTTAAAGTAAATCTGTCATCATAAAAACGCTGCGCCGGCGGGTTCCATTTCCGTCGGTGCAGCGTTTCAAGCAGTTTCCTGCGTCAGTCAGTCTAATCTGCCGCCAGCTTTCTGATTGCAGTCTTATATATTTCCTTTGCCAGCTTCAAATCCTGAATATACATATACTCATTGGCCTGGTGCTCTGTCAGTTCTCTTCCAGGCAGCATCGGCCCGAAGGCTGCGATGTTTTCCATTGCGCGGGCATAAGTCCCGCCGCCGATTACGGTAGCAGGCCCCATATCTCCCGTGTGCTCCCGATAGGCAGAAAGGAGTGTTGTAATCACCGGTCCCTGTGCGTCGAGAAAAACATAAGGCTCATCAAAGACCAGTTCTGTCCCAACTTCCTCATATCCCAGAGAATGAAGACGGGCTCTGATTTTTTCAAGAATATCTTCAATCCGGAAAGTTACAGGATACCGAACGTCCGCCAGAAGGCTAATCCGGTCGTTCTCCGTCTGAATAACGCCGAAATTGTAAGTGATTTCACCGCTTTCCTCATCAGATGCATAACCGCCCAGGCTTTCTCCGCAGCATTCCATTCCGATACAGTCTCTGAAAAACCGACTGAGCAGACAATCCTCTCTGTCTGCAAAGCGGGACATCAGCTTAGAAATGGCGTTTTCACCGTCTTGCGGTGTGCTGCCGTGGGCGGACTTTCCGGTTTCCGTCAAAGAAAGAACCTCTCCGTCTTCACTGCAGAACTTGGCTCTGCAGGAGTCCGGCACCATGTTGACTGCGTTTCCTCCCTCGATGGTCTCAAAACAAGTGCGGGCTTTGTCAAAGGTGAAGCGGATATGGGCGATTCCTTTCTCTGCGTAAATCGCCGGAAAATCTGCATCCGGAGTAAATCCGAAATCCACCTTTTCTTCCGTCTGCTTATAATACTCCATATCAATCCAATTTCCCGTCTCTTCAGCCATCCCGAAGATGATGCGGATGCGCTTGTTAAATGTGCATCCTTCTTCCTGAAGTTCTCTGATGGCATGAATCACCGCAGCAGCAGGGCCTTTGTCGTCGGTGACGCCGCGGCCGATGAGCTTATCTCCGTCTATAGTCAGCTTAAACGGATCGGTATGCCATCCATCTCCCGCCGGAACCACATCCAGATGAACCAGAATCCCCATCAGAGTTTCTCCCTGACCGACCTGTGCGTAGCCGGTCATATTGTCACAGTTCTTCGTTTGAAAACCATAGGAACGACAGATATCGAGGGCCGTGTCCAGGGCCTCTCTCACCCCTTTTCCAAAAGGACACGACTCGTCCTCAGTCCTTATGGATACGCTGTCAATTTCTATCAGTCTCCCCAAGTCAGATATCAGTTTGTCCATGGCGCTGTCCTCTATCTTTCAAAGGGCCTATACTCTACATCGAAACCGAAATGCTTTGGCCCGAAGCAAGCGAGTCCTTCCGGTGTCGTCCAGATTTCCGGGGACGGCAGTGCAATAACGGTCATTCTCTGCCCCAGATTGAAGTTAGGCGTCGTAAGCGGATTGCCGTCTTCACCAATCATGCAGATAAGATCCGGAGCCATCACGTCAATCTCACCGTTTCGATAGGCCATAATATTCTCGTTTTTCAGCCAAATTCTGTACTTTTCATCGGAAAATTCTTCTTCCCCCTCCAGGTGAATCTCACCGAAGTTGAAGCCGTCTCTGGTTTCCCAAGGGAAATCCGTCACGACGCCTTTGAAGAGCACTTTTCCGTCTTTCGCCTCGGCGATGGCCGCAGCCACGTCCATTCCCTTTTCTCTGGCTTCCCTGAGGGTGACGCCGATTTCCTGGGCATAGGTAATCATATCGGGAATCAGGGATGCTTTGATGACTTTTCCCACATTGGCATGGTCGGCAACGCCTACCAGATTATCGCTGGCTACAGCGATAGCTCTGACGATATCCTCTGCTCTCAGGTCGTTTTGTACATTCTGAATCACAATCTTTTCACCGAACTTGGTTGCTACGCCCATTGGAAAGATGGGAACATTCTTGATATAGTATGTAGAATGCTGCAGCTCCGGGACAGATCTTCCCGCAGGGTCTGCATCAAGAAGAGGAATATCCATTTCCAAAGCGGCGTGAAGGGCCTCCGCCGTATTGGAGCCGCCAAGCTCTGTTGAGCCAACGGCATAGATTTTCTTTCCCAGAACGCTTTCAAGGGCCTGCACTGCCAGTACAGAGGAAGCCTCTTCTGCCACGTCAAGATTGGCAAATTTAGGGTTCTTTCCTGCTGCTGACGGTGCGCCGCAGCCATAAGGTGTGACGACGTACTCATCGTCGGGCAGCTCCTCAAGCTTAATCAGCTTCAGCGTTTCCCCTCTTTCAAAGTGCTTCTCCATCAGGGCCAGACCTTCCTCCAAAGGGCCTCCGCCTCCCGTACCCAGTACGGCGCATCCGTATAAAACATCAATCATATCCTGTTTGTTTAACTCTCGCATTTTCTCTTCCTCCATTATGCTGCTTTATTTAATCCGTCTCTCGAAGTAGACGGAATCAGTCTCTCTGCGACCAGATAGACGGCTGCGCCTATCAAGATGCCTGTAAATTCAATGCCGATAAAGTATGCAATCACTGCGCTGACAGCCCAGGAGATGACGCCTGCCCAGTTGACTCCATCTATCGGTCGGAAATTTTCTTTCTTTCCTCTTCCTACAATCCAGTAATCTGCGATGATGACGCCGCCGATAGGGCACACCACATAGGACAGGAGGCTCAGCACGCCTTCAATATGACCAAGGATACCCAGGTCGCACAGGATGATACCGATGATGCCGGAAATCAACGTGGCTTCTCTCCTTCGATTGTCTTTCAGCTTCAGAGCCATGACGATGTTCAGACCTGCGCTGTAAGCATTGGTAGAGTTGGTTGTCCAAGTAGAGATAATCAATGCTGCGATACCCAGCAGCGGCAGTCCCACGTTAATCAACACCATGCTGACATCATATTCGCCGGACATCTTCGTCAGCATAATTCCCATAACCAGTGTGATTACACCCATTGGAAACACGCCGTAGAATACGGATTTTATGGTGTCCTTTCTGCTCTTCTGAAATCTGGTATAGTCTGCAGCGGTGATTGTACCTACCGCCGTAAAGTTAAATGACAGGGCCACGCCGCCCATGAAGCTCATGGTCTGAACGGTCTCCGTCTGCAGGCTGCCGGTACCGTAGATTTTCAATGCAAGGAAGGTTCCGTACAGCATGATAATCATCAGCAGGGGAATAGAGATTTTATCCAGCTTTTCCAGAGCGCCTACACCGAATACTGCAGTCAGCAGCATGATGACGCCCCACACCGTATTGGATACGACCACAGGAATCTCTGCACCGGTCATGGCGTACATGGCGTTGCTGAAGGCTTCTCCGCAGACGCCGTTCTGTATGCCGAACCAGCCCACCATATTCACGGCAAAAATGGTGCTGACGATAAATCTTGCGCCGGTTTTCCCAAATCCGGCCTCGCAGGCTGTACAGGAAGCGATACCCAAATCGCATCCCATCATGCCGGTAATCACCATTCCGATAACGACGACCAGATATCCCAGCGAACCGGAAATAATTGCCGGCCATATGGGCATAGCTTCCGCAAGCAAAGCGCCCAGCAGAAAAGCCGGCACGCAGACGCAGATACCTGCCTGTACAAATGCCAGGGAAATCCAGTCCTTCCGCTCATCTTCTCCGATAGGCCTAAGGGCCATCGTTTCTGTTTGTTTCTGTTCTTTTTTCATCGTTCTTCGTGCTTTTGCACTTCCTTTCTCAGTTTTTTATATCATATCATAAAAATCGTCGGCTTTCTTTAGGCGTTTGCTGCAAAACCCACGAGGATTCATTGTGCATATGCACATTTTTATTGTGTAATATACCGGATTTTGTTATAATGAAAAAAATGCGCAAAACGGAATCCGGATTCCTTGCAATATGTTATAAAAAACTGTTCCTAAAGGAGGACTTCATCGTGAGTATTACCCTGAAAGACTGCTTGTCCCTGCCGTCTCTGAGTTTTGGAAAGGTCGTTGCCGGCGAGGCGGGACTTGATAAAATCGTATCCTCAGTATCCGTTCTGGAGTTTTTCGATTATGCAAGCCAGGATTTGGATGTTTTTACACCCAATGAACTGATTCTCTCTGCCTTTTATACCATCAGGAATAATCCGGAGAAACAGTGCGAGGCGATTAAAGACCTGGTAAACACCGGTTCTATTGCGCTGGTGCTGTTTTATGTCGGAAAAGTAATGCCCGATATAGATGAAAAGCTTCTTCAGACTGCCGATAAGCTGAACTTTCCGCTCATCGTCCTGGAAAACGACAGCTACCGCATCAAGTACAGCGATATCATCTCCGACGTAATGGGCGCCATTCTTCAAGAGCAAAACCTTTCAGATGATTTTATCACCACCACCGAAAAGCGTCTGGAACAGATTCCTACGGAGCTGAGAACGATGGAAAATCTTCTGCGCATCATGTCCGCACACTACAAGTGCAGTCTGCTTCTCAGCGGCGCCCAGGTTTATTTTCGAGCCGACTACCGCCCTTCCTTCGTCTTAAACGATTCTGATTTCTTCTATAATCTGTTTCGAGACGTTCCGGCCGGGTACGGAGAAAAAGACGTTCTCCGCGGCGAAACAGCTTTTCACATCTATAAGATGGATTTTTCCCACGGAGAAAACGCCAGAATGACCCTTTATGCGTCCTGTCATAACACTCGTCTCAATGAACAGATTCTCAGCGACATGTGCACCTGCACCAGCTTTTTTTCTACGGTATGGGGATATTCACTAAATCTTCAGTCGCCGCAGACTCTGCTGTCTCTAATCTTCAAAACGGAGGACGCGGCGGCAAACAAGTATCTTCGCAGCGCCGGTATCTCCTTTGACCGCATCGCCAACCTGATTATCATTTCTTCAGGAAACAGCCAGTTGGAACCTCTTCGCCGTCGGATTTGCCAATGTTTCGACGAATACCACAAGTTCTATCTGGCCGATCAAATCGACGGCCGACTGGTACTGCTCTCGGCATTCTCCCTTTCCAACAGCCTCGATTACAGTCTCTTTGACGACCTTTGGCGGCTTACGGAAAGCTATGACGAAAAAGCGTCTTTCTTTATGGACAGCGGAGAAAAGGATATCTCCGCACTGAAACGCACTTATAAGGATTACCACAAAAGCGAACCGGCGCTGCAGAAGATTTTTGTGAATCGGAGAAACTGGGATGAGCACGATATCATGCTCTCTCAGGAGGTCATCGTCCTCTCTGAAACGGAAAACAAACGCAGAGAATATCTCTTCAACATCATAGATACGCTGAAGCAGGATAAGGACGATCTTTTGAAAACACTGGCCATTTATATGATTGACTGCGATTCTAAGCTGAACGCTGCCGCCCAGATGCTGTATCTCCACAGAAATACCGTCACTTACAGGCTGAACAAAGCCCGCCAGCTTACCAATACCAATTTCACCCTGATGCCGGCATCCTATGATTTCTATACTGCCCTGGCCCTTTGGCGATATCTCAACGTGGAATAAGCAAATTCTTTTTAATAATTGCTCTGTATAATGATTTTATCCGCCCCGCGTCCGGTTTCCTCCATGACGATATTGCAGATTTTGGCTACGGTATTCTGGGTCAGGTCCTGCTCATCCACCGTTACGGTTACGGTGCTGTCGGTGATGATAACCAGGCAGTCAGGCAGATTCTTGCTGCTGATAATTCCCTCTATGGCAACTTCCTGCTCCATATAGTTTGTCAGCTTTTCCTTGTTTGAAACCGCGTTCTTTTTCTCGGCGTCATTGGTGGAATTTTTGATGGTATCATCGTAGCCCGCAATTAAATTTCCTCTCTCTAATTCCAGCTTTGCCCGTTTTTCAGCAAAAGTGCTGCCATCTGCTTTTTCAGCAGCTTCTCCTGTATTCTCATCTTCTTCTGCCGTCTGAGATGCGGCCTTTTCCTCACCTTCCCCGGTGGTTTCTACCTGGGCGATATTTCTGCTGTCCACAAGTACGTCTCCGTCGTGAAGGGGAATGTCTCCTGCTTTCATCTCTGTTACGACTACGCCGGCGCAAAAGACCGCTGCAACGGCTACAATGGCCATATTTTCTCTTTTATTTAAAAATTCCTTCAGGTTAAACTTGAATCTCTTTTTCATTTTCATTCTAAACTTTCCTCCTGATTTTTTTCAAATACCATTACGCTGGAAACCGGTATATCGAACAGGGTGGCCACGCCTTTTGTTATGTCGTTTTTCACCACCGGGTCCGCCGCCCCCTGGGCTGTAACAATGACCCCTGTCACCGCATTCTCATTGTCATACTGCATCATGACAGTAACCTCTCCCACACCCTTGATTTCCGACAAGAAACTGCAGAGAGCCGCTTCTGTCGCACCGTTGTCATCGGCCACCTGCTTTCTGCTGTCGTTATCGTCGGTCAGGATACTCATAGTCAGGAGAAAAACAGATGCAAGGATGATTGCGGTGATAATTTTGACAAAGGTATCCTTTGTGATTTTTGGCTTCTCAAACATAATATCCTCTCTTAAAAAATATTGTAAATGCTTTTAATTTATTCCAGAAAATAGCTGATTGGAGAAAGAATCACCGCCAAAATTACGATAGAAAAGATAAACTTCAGATATTTTGCCATTGACCCTTCCGGTATCAGTATTTCTATAAAAGTAATTGATAAAATTACGATAAAAATGTCTTTTACCCATGTTGTCACTGCATTCATCCGCTTCCTCCCAGACTGATAATCGAAGTGATAAAAATGATAAACAAAAGGGAGGCGAAAAACAGAATTGCCCCCATGGCGATAAGGGAGGTTCCCATATCCCCTACTCCCTGAGCCAGTTTTTTTGAGGCCACCGGCTCGATGAGCAGGGCGGTAATTTTGTAGATGGCCGAAATGGCTAGAATCTTGATGATAGGAATCAGCACCAAGGCCCCTATCAGCAGGATTCCAAAGATGCCCACCACTCCTCGTATGGAGCTCATGCACTTGATAAACAGCTCCACCGTATCTGATGTAAATCCGCCCACAATGGGAATAAAAGCGTCCAGGGAATATTTGGCGGTACCCATGATAAGGCTGTCTGAAGTCTGGGTAATCAGTCCCTGAATGGCGATAATGCCGCTCATCAGAGTCATAATAATTCCGGTAATAAACAGCGCCGCCTGTCTGATGAATTTAGACATTTGGTTTACGTAATCTTTTTCTGTTAAACAGTTGATGAGTCCCAGTATGGTGGATATGAAGATTCCCGGCAGCACCACATTTTTTATAATGGTCTGGAAAATCGTTATCGCTGTCAAAAGCAGCGGACTCATAATGGTTCCACTGGTTACCTGCCCCATGGAAATCAAAATGGTAATGAGTATGGGCAGAAGAATTTCCATGGTATATGTAATGGTGCTGATAGAATCTACGGTCATCTGGTATATGGTCTGAAAATTGGTGATAGCCAGGCCGATAATGACAATACTGCAGACCAGACTTGCAATATCGCTGACCCCTTTCTTTCCAAAAGACCCTGACAGATTCTTCAGGAGCCCAATGACAATACAGACAGTCAGAATCTCAATCCCTACAATCAGCGCCGCTTTCAGCTCATAGAGGAACAGTTCCTTGAGACTGGCGATAATCTCCTCCGAGTTGAAAATGCTTTGACCGCTTAAAGTAGCGTCTACAATTTTGTCTATGGTAAAGGAATCGGAAATACCGCCGGTAAGGCCGCTGGCATAATCGGAAAGAGAATCTGTCTTCTCCTCGTCCACCAGATTTTTCATCTGTTCTTTTATGATTTCATTAAAGTCCATGGTCTATAACAACTCCTCTACCAAATTTAAAATAGAGATAAAGACCGGTATGGCGATGCAGAATATGATGACTTTGCCGGCCAGCTCTACTTTGGAGGCTATGGAACTCTCCCCTGCGTCCCGGCACAGCTGGGCTGTGAACTCGGTGATATAGGCAACGGCCAGCACCTTGATGATAATGGGGAAATAGCTTTTTCCGTAATCCAGCCTGTTATAAAAATCTGACAGATAGGAAAAAGCGTATTTGAGGCTGTCGGCCATAAAGTAAAGAATCAGCACGCCGCAGCCGATTGCCACGAAAATGCCGAACTCCGGCTTGTAGTTTTTTACCAGGATAATCAGGATTACAGCGCACAGCGCCAAAGCCGCGATTCTGAGAATTTCCATGAATTAAAACTCCATGAATACTTTGATGGTCTCAAAAAATTCCGCCAGCATTTTGACGATGATGACCAGAACGATAATCACCCCCGCCAGAGTGGTCATCATTGCCATTTCATCTTTGCCGGCTTTGATTAGAATCTGATTGAGAAGCGCGATACAGATGCCGATTCCCGCTATTTTAAAGATTACACTGATGCTCATAGTCCTTATCCCCCTTTATATCAATACGACAGCTATCATGCAGCCTGCAGAGAGGCCAAGTCTGCTGTACATCTTTCCTTTTGTTTTTATCATCTCCTCGGCTTCTTCAATCTGCCTGTCCAGCTGACTGTAAAGCAGTGCGAAATGTTCCTGCTGGCCTCGGAAATCGCTTTGTCCAAGAAAGTCGCCGCACTTTTTCATAATCTCTATATCAGACTTTGTCACAGGCAGTTCTCCATATACAAAATCCACCGCATCCTTCCAACCGCTTCCCAGGTTTCTGCTGTCCGTCAGATAGGTGGCCAGGCAGTTTCGTAAAAGAAGACCTGTTTCTTTCTCGTTTTCCCCGGATAGTCTCTGGAAAATTTGAGGAAGAGGTTCCTTGAAATAGCTGATTTCTGTAGAAATATGCAGAATCAGGTTTTTAAAATCCAAAAGCAGGGCTTTTCTGCGGCTGATATCCGACGCCTTCAGAAGGCCAATGCAGGTGCAGCCTATCACGGCGAGAATAATGCCCGTCAATTTAACCACAGCGCACCTCCTTTACCGTTCCAACCCTGGGCTGGTCTGTCAAAAAGATGAGGTAATCGAAGATGTGATGTTCGATGGTTTCCCATATATCCGTTTTTTCAAGGTCGGAAACAGCAGCGCCGTGGATGGTAGTAATGACCCTGACTCCGCTGGAAATACACCCTTTGATTGCCTCTGCGTCCTCTTTTTTTCCAATCTCATCGGTGATAACCACCTGGGGCGACATGGCCCGCACCAGCATAGTCATACCCTGGGCTTTGGGACAGCCGTCCAGCACATCCACCATGGCGCCAAAGGTATAGGGACTGACCCCTGCCGACATGCCGGCGATTTCTGAACGCTCGTCACAGATTCCCACCTTATAATTTCTCTGGCTTAAGTTTCTGGCGATGTCCCTCAGAAGGGTGGTTTTGCCGCAGCCCGGCGGCGAAACGATAAGCAGGTTTGAAAGTTCTCCCTGGGGACCTGTGATGTAGGGCATCAGATTATCGCTGCATCCCGGAATTTCTCTGGAATAGCGGATATTGAGGGAACTGATGTCCCGAAGCATCGTTATACGGCCGTTCTCCACCACCGCCTTGCCGCAAAGCCCCACGCGATGACCGCCGTCGATGGTAATAAAGCCCTTTGCAATGTCTTCCTCGTAGGCATAATAGGAAAACTTCATCAGGTTGTTCAGAATCCCGTGTATATCACCGTCATCAATTTTCCCCGGCAGCTGGTGACGCCGTCCTTTTGCAAAGACCTGTACCTCCCTGCCTCTGTACACTCTGATTTCTTCAATGGCGTTTCTGTCGGACTGGGGCAGCTTCTCCATATGCTGCCGCACCTCCGCCGGAAAGCACTGAAAAACTTTTTCAAAATGGTTCATAAAAAATACCTGTCCTTTCTCTAATACTATATGAGTAGGACAGGCGGATATGATAAGTTTATTTTGATTTTGCGTAATATTAGGCGGACTTACAGGTCTTCTGTACCTGCGCCGCAGGCAATCATCTCCGTATAGTCGTCTCCGCTGACGGTGACGGTAATTCGCTCAAACAGCACGTCTTCACCGTATAAATAATGGCTGAAAACAATGGTGGTCTTGTGGTCCGTTTCCACTTCCAGCACGTGGCGGCGGCCGTTTTCCATATATTCTGACGTACCCTCGTAAATATCATACTGGGAATAGCTTTCCATCAGTTTTTCCACAATCTCCTGGGGAAATCCCTCGGACCAGAGCGGAAAGTTAAAATCTTCATAGCCGCCGATGGAGGCCTCTCTGCCGATGGAGGAAAGATACGCCGAGGCGTAGGTTTTTTCCTGCCTTTTCAGCCGATAATAAGAGTTTACTGCCCATAAAGCCTTCCTCTCCAGGCTCGCAGGAAACATCTCTTTGATGGACGCTTCATAATTGATTCCATCTGCCGGGTACTGGATACGGCTGAGGACATATTCTTTGCCGCCGGTAAAATGCAGCACCGCCGGTATAGCTCCGGTGCCAGACAGCTTCACAAATTTGTCGTCTCGAAATCCGTATTCTCCCACACTGGTATTGGCATAGACTCTGGTCTCATCGCCGTCTTTTTCCACTTTCCATATGATATGCCCCTCTGCTTTCACTTCTCCCGTGAAGAACTTATCCGACATATCCGACAGAAGGGCTTTGCTGACAGCCTGGTCCAGGGCTTCTGAATACCTTACAGGTGCGGTCATAAAAAACAGGCAGGCTGCAAGAATCAGAATGAAGCCTGCGGCAAGAAGTATTTTGGACGGTTTTTTAAACTGCAGCACTCTGTCGATTCTCTCCTTTACAGCCACTTCTCCAAAAGCAAGCGGGCAGAAACCGGTTCTTTTCTTACCGGCAGCAAAGGCCAACAGACTGTTGGAATAGGCTTTTCGCTCAGGCAGCGACATTCCTGCCACGACCTTTTCATCACATGCCCCCTCAATGTCTTTGCATAACTTGCCAAAGGCTATCCAGACCAGCGGGTTGAACCAGTGGACTATCAGAACCACATATGCGAGAGGCTTTGTCACGTGGTCGAGCCGTTTCAAATGGGATTTTTCGTGGGCGATAACGCTGCTCTCTGCCGCTGGGTCTGCAGACGGCAGAAAAATTTTCGGTCGAACAACACCCAAGATAAAAGGCGACTGAATCCGGTCGGAATAGTAAATGCCTTTTTTCAGAGGCACGGCTTCGCTGACCTTTTTTCTGAGCCTGCCATAGGAAACACATGCCGACAATATCAGCGCTATAATCCCTATAAACCATATCACTGAGGCTATGGTAAAAAATATCTGCAGCAGATTTACGCTGCCGCCCAGGGCAGGTGCGGAATTTTCTGCCAGAGTCTGGTTGATGCTGCTGTCAAGAGAAGAAATACCGCTGCCGATAACCGGCCTGGTCTGATATAGAATACTGCTGTCAAATGCCATCGTCGTCGGCACCAGGCTGGAAGCGCTTTTAATTTCAAATGGCATGGCAAGACGGATAAAGGCAGGTCCCCACAGAATACAGATAAATTTTTTGGGTATTGACGGAAGCAGTACGCGAACCAGAAGCACAACAGCAATCAGATAACTGGCGTTTATGCTCATATCAAGCACCTTTATGAATAACCCCTCCATATTAAACCTCCTCGTACGCGTCAATCATGCGTCTGATTTCATCAGCTTCCTCCTTAGATAAGGGCTTATTTTTCGTAAAAGCAGCGATAAAGCTGGGCAGAGATCCTTCAAAGGTCCGCTCTACCACTTCCCGGCTTTCAGCGCACTGTACATCCTCCTTGGAAACAAGAGAGGTTACTACGGCGTCTTCGGTCTTGATAACCCCGCGCTGGGTTAGCCTCTTTATTACCGTATAAGTGGTGGATTTTTTCCAATCCAGCTGCTCTTGGCAGAGCTTTGCCAGCCGGCTGCTCTTTATAGGTTCGTTTTCCCATAAAATCAGGCAGAACCTGTATTCGCTTTCAAAAACTTTTGGTGTATGCACTGTAACAATCCCCCTTATAAACAAAACTGTAATGATAACAATAAAGGTCTAATGCATTAGAACTATCTTTGCAGATAGTCTAACACGTTAGACCTTTTCTGTCAATATGCCGGTGCGTTTTTTTAGATTCCCAAACTTAAATGTCAGCCAGAGCGTTGTAATCCTCTCGCTTAACCACCACCGGAGTCACAGTGCCCTTATAAAATTCAACCGCCGGACCTACTACTTTTCCGCCCAGATTGCAGATAATCTTAACGGTAGTTTCTCTCGCCTCCATGTGAATTTCTGAGACGCCCTTGGAGAATAAGTCCTCCAGGGAAAACTTTGCCAGACCTGTTCCGATATGCCGTCCTCTGCTCTTCGGACTTACGGCAAATCTGCCCCAATGATACTGTCCGCTCTCAGGCCAGGCGGCTACCGCACCCAGCAGTTGGTCCTGAGATACGGCGCACCACCACTGCACATCTGAACGGTCAAAGGGTGCGACCACGTCTTTTTTTGGAATACACTGCTCGCCGAAAAAAGTATCCAGCTGCAGGGATTTAATACTCTCCATATCCGCCGGGACGGCTTTTCGTAAAACAAGGTTTTCCATTTTTCTACGCTCCTTCAACTCTTTACTTTCCTAAATACTTTTCTCTAATTTCCGCACTGGTATCAAGAACCTGCTGGCGCAATTCTCTTGCCGACATCCGCAGAGCCCCCTGACCGAATACCATCATCTGCTCAAGGCCGTCGGAAGTAGCCACAGTGATGCGCATTTTTTTTACGTTTTCCAGCACAAATTTTTCGATATACTGATCGGCAGTTTCATTCTCACGGGTAAAAACTACCTGCAGGTCGCCTGCGCTTTCCGTCATGCCCACGCCGCCTTCCCGCTTATAGGCGTCGAATACTACGATAATCCGTTTTCCCCGGTACCCTTGGTAGTTTTCCAGCATTTCAACTAGAAGGTTTCTTGCGCTTTCCAGATTCAGTGAGGCCATGTCAGTAAGCTCTTCCCAGGCGAATATCATGTTGTAGCCGTCGACAATCATCACCTCTTCTGCCTGAGCATTGTTATAGCCCCTCTTTACACCGGGCCCGGATACATTATCCGCCCGAATCACCCTGGCATTTTTCCGAAAGCGCTGACTTTCTCTTTTGCTGATACCATAGGTCTGACGAAAGACGGCTTCCAGCTCTTCTTCGCTGTAATGTCTTCTGTGGCTGGGCAGCTGCCGGACTTCATCAGCCTTGGGGTTTTCGTCAGGTACCAGGGTCAAAGGCAGGTGCATATGTTTTTCCACTTCATCCCAGGAAACGCTGAAGCTGTCGCCGTGGCTGCAGAATACAGACCCGCATGGGTTTTCCGTATCGCTGTCAGGGTTGTATCCCATAGCCTCCACTACCTCATCCTGATTATGGCATGGAAAATATCCCTGAAAAGAGCAGTATAGCCTCCCTTTTCCCTTGGAATATGCGATGACTTCTCTGTGATAGCCGTTCATGGCAGCGACCGGCGCTGTTCCGGTCAGCACAGTCTCATGGCCGACAGTCTCTGCCGGCCGGCAGGTGCCGTGCATTCTCTGTATGTCGTTCATGGCGCGGCCTGCGCAATCTGCGGGCAGTTCCAGGCGATAAGAATAGTAAGGTTCTAAAAGAAGGCTGCCGCCCTTGCGCAGTCCCTGACGGACAGCTCTGTAAGTCGCCTGTCTGAAATCGCCTCCCTCGGTGTGTTTCAGATGGCCTCTGCCCGATACCAGTGTAAACTTCATATCCGTTACAGGGGAGCCGGTCAGTACCCCGGGATGTTCTCTTTCTGCCAGATGGCTCAAAACTAAATTCTGCCAGTTTCTGTTAAATTCATCCTCACTGCAGTCAGTTTCTATGACGATACCGCTGCCGGTCGGCAGTGGTTCCAGGACAATGTGAACTTCCGCATAGTGGCGCAGCGGTTCAAAATGGCCTACCCCTTCCACCTTTTCGGAAATGGTTTCTTTATATAAAATCTTCTCGGCGCCAAAGCGAATGTCCCTGCCGAATCGTTCCGCCACCAGGCTTTTGAGAATTTCTGCCTGTATTTCTCCCATCATCTGAATCCGAAGCTGACTTCCGGCTTCGTCCCATACTACATGAAGCTCAGGAAGCTCCTCTTCCAGCTGTCTGAACTTCTGATAAGCCTCCCGGGCCTCCCAGCCGCCCGGCAGAATCACCTGATAGGTCAGCACCGTATCCAGGTAAGGTTTCCGTCCCGCAGGCTCTGTGCCAAGCCCCTGACCGCAGAAGGTATCTGAAAGACCTGTGACTGCGCAGACGGCGCCGGCTGTCACCTGCTGCACCGCCTGAAATTTCTGGCCGCTATAGAGCCGAATCTGATTGACTTTTTCGTCTCCCAGCTGCTGACGGACGGACAGACTACCTCCGGTAATCTTCATATGGGTCAGACGATTCCCCTGCGAATCTCTGCTGATTTTATAAACTCGGGCGCCAAACTCCTTGGGATAGCTTGGGCATTCGGTTAAAGTCTCAAGCCCACATAGAAATTCCTCTACACCCTGGTTCTTCAGGGCAGAACCTGAGAAGCAGGGGAATATTTTTCTGCCTGCAATCAGCCGCACCAAATCGGAATGGTTCACCTTTCCTGTTTCCAGAAATTCCTCCAGCAGCCCTTCTTCACACAGAGCCGCTTTTTCCTGAAAATCCGCAGAACCGGCAAGGACGCACTGGCTGCTAAGGTTCTTTTCCAGTTCTGCCATGACTGCTTCCAGTGAAACGCCGGCCTGGTCCATTTTATTGATAAAGATGAAGACAGGCACCTGATACTGCTCCAGCAGCTTCCATAGAGTCTGTACCTGCCCGCCGGTTCCGTCGGGACCGCTGATGACTAAAATCCCGTAGTCCAGCACCTGAAGGGTTCGCTCCATTTCCGCTGAAAAGTCCATATGGCCGGGCGTATCGAGAAGGGTCACCTGTTTTTCACCTAAAGAAAAAACAGCCTGTTTTGAAAAAATCGTAATCCCTCTGCTCTTTTCCAGTTGATAAGTATCGAGAAAAGCATCACCGTGGTCTACTCTGCCCATAGACCTGGTGATGCCGCTTTTGAAGAGGACGCTTTCGGACAAGGTTGTCTTTCCGGCATCCACGTGAGCTAAGATTCCGATTGTAAGCTGTTTATTCGTTTCTTCCATGTTAATCCTTTGTAAATATTCCGGATTCATGTCAAAGTTTTTATCTAAATCCAGTTTTTCATTTCCTTCAGTAAATCCAAAAACATTTTATAATATGTTGTTTTTGTCTTCTCGATAATATCCAGTGCAATGACTGCATTGTATGCATGAGATACGTTGTTTCTTGACGACAGCGCGCTGAGCCAGACGTCTTCATCTTGAATCATTCCTGCTTTGTAGGCAGCCTTTATCACCTGTCTCGGCGAACCGCTCTGACACTGTTCAACCCCATGGTTTAAAAGTATCTCTTTCATCGCTTTCCATGCCTGCTCAAAGGTAATTTCGTAAAGTCCCGTTAACCCTGCCGTGACCACATTGTCATAGGGCGGTTCATAGTCGTAAATATCTTTTAAATTCTGTACTGCTTTGCAGAAGTTTTCATATTTTTTCATATAGGATTCTGCCCTCCTTCTGAATAGAATCCCGCAGTTCTTCAGAAACTGCTCCGTCCAGATTTACAATGTCATATTGCAGCAGCGTAGAGGTCTGCTCATCTACATCCAGGGAAAAATGCGGGAAATCACCGCCGCAGAGGGCGATATCGATATCGCTGGTTCGATAAAAATCCCCTCTGGCCCGGGAACCAAATAAAATGACTTTCTCAACGCCGTATTTTTCTGCGAGCGCTCGTATTTCTTTCACTACGCAGGTCTTTATCCCTGTATTTTCCCAAAACTCCATGGTTCACCTCTTAAAGCTGTGATATTTATCCTTCTTCCTCAGTTTCTTCTTCCTGTATTTCCGGAAGTATCTGCAGTTTCACCTTTTCAATACGTCTTTCCTTGACTGACAAAATTGTGAAGAGATAGTTTTCAAAAGCCACCTCTCTGTTTTCGTCCCCTTCCTCAGGAATTTCACCGAGAATATCGATAATAAAGCCTCCGATGGTCTCGCTGCTTTCTGATTCCAGATTAATGTTGGCCTCTTCGCTCAAATCGCTGAGGTATGCATTTCCATCTACCAGATAATTATTATCGTCAACTTTCTCTATTACATGGCCTTCTTCGTCGTATTCGTCTTCTATGTCTCCGACAATTTCTTCCACGATGTCCTCCATGGTTACGATACCGCTGAAACCGCCGTATTCGTCGATTAGAACGGCGATATGCTGCTTTTCAATCTGCAGCTCGAAAAACAGAGAGTCGATATTCTTCGTTTCCGGCACGAAGTACGGCTTTCTCAGGATGGAGCGAATGTCCACCTTATCAAAGCCGGTTTCCCTGGCCTTTATCAGATAGTCCTTGATGTGAAGAATACCGATAATGTTGTCGGTATCGTCCTCGCAGACCGGAATTCTGGAATAGCGCAGTTCCATCAGCTCATCGAGATATTCGTCAGCGGAATCGTTGATGTCAATCATAAATACATCGGTTCTCGGCGTCATAATCTCGTAGGCAAGCTCATCGTCGAACTGAAAGATGCTGTTAATCATCTTCTTGCCCTCTTCCTTGATAGCGCCGCTTCGCTGTCCCGATTCCAGAATGGACATAACCTGCTCTTCTGAATATCCGCTGTACTCTACTTTGGTTTCCTGCCTGAACAGTTTCAGCAAAATATTGGCTGCCAAGGATAGAATCAGCACAAAAGGTTTCATCACGATGACGGCAATCCGCTGAACTCCCGTGAAAGCAAGGGAAATCCCCTCGCTGTGCTGCTGCGCCAGCTTTCTGGTAAAATACTCGCTGAAAGCGATGGTCGCCGCCACATAGATAACCGCCGAAATAATCGGATGCTGGGGCAGAGCCAGTGCAAAATACACGCCGATAACGATGAAAATATAGCTGAGCAATCTATTGGTGAAACGGTAATCCGTAGGCGTATTCAAAAGATGGGAAAGCCTTACGGCCGCCTCGTCTTCCTCGTCGGCCATCTGTCTGATTTTGCTGCGGTTGACTGTATTCATGGCGGTATTGACCAGGACGACGATACCGTTTAAGAACATAGCGGTAATCATAAATATCAGTTTTAAACTGAGAGGCAGACTACTGGGGTCTGGTGTCATAGAAATTCATCTCCAATCATATATACAAATCTTACGCTTCTCTTTTCTTACGAAGCATATAGTGCTCTTTTACAGGATTTTTCATTTTCATGCGCAGAAGCTGCTGGGGATGGGGTGCGCTTTCCAGCGCCTCTCCGGTTTCTGCGTCGTACATCTCCTCGACCCTTTGGGCAAAGAAGTCCATATCGGGTCCGAAGATTTCGATTTCCTCTCCGACGGTCATCTTGTTTCTCTGTTCCACAAGGGCGAAGCCGGTTTCTTCATCATATGCCTTTACCAGCCCCACAAAGCTGTATTCTCTCGTATAGGCGCTGGTCTGATAGTTCTGATCTCTGTTGGTGGGCTGATTGAAGTAGAAACCCGTGGTAAACTCTCTGTGGCTGACCTTTTTCAGTTCCCTCATCCATTCCTCACGAAAGGTATAATGCTCCGGGTCCGCAAAATATCCGTCGATGGCTTTTCTGTAGGCGCTGATGATGGTAGCTACGTAGAAAATACTCTTCATACGACCTTCAATCTTGGCGCTCATAATACCGCTTTCCACGATTTCAGGAATGTGCTCAATCATGCAGAGGTCTCTGGAATTGAGGATATAGGTGCCTCTTCCATCCTCCTCTACAGGATAATATTCTCCGGGTCTTTTTTCCTCTACCAGGGAATACTTCCATCTGCACGGGTGGGCGCACATGCCCCGGTTGGCGTCCCGTTCAATCATAAAGTTGCTGAGAAGACATCTTCCGGAATAGGAAATACACATGGCGCCGTGAACAAAGGCTTCTATCTCCATATCCTGGGGGATGTTTTCTCTGATTTTTTTTATCTCCGGGAAAGTCAGCTCTCTGGCAAGGACAAGTCTTTTAACGCCCTGCTTATACCAGAAATTAGCCGTCCTGTAGTTGGTCATATTGGCCTGGGTACTCAGATGTATTTCCGCCTCCGGAATGATTTCCAGAACCAGGTCTACAATGCCGGGGTCGGACACGATAAAAGCGTCCAGCTCCAAAGACTTAATCCGGTTCAGATATTCGGTCAGAGGGGCGATATCTTCGTTATGGGCAAAGATATTCAGCGTCAGATAACATCTCTTGCCCCTCTCGTGGGCAAAAGCAATACCCTCTTTCATTTCTTCTATGGTAAGATTTCCCGCACCGGCTCGCAGGCTGAACATTTCGCCGCCGAAGTAAACGGCATCCGCACCGTAGATAACGGCAATCTTCAGCTTTTCCAAATCGCCTGCCGGCGCCAGAAGTTCAAATTGTTCTCTATTCATGTTCTCCTCGATAAATGGTTACAGCCAGTCCGTCTCCCACTGCCATAAGGGAGGTGGAAAGGGTCGGGTCATAGCTGATATAATCCACGTATTCTCTCATTTTTCTGATGTTGGTCCTGTGCTTTTTCCCCTGGTCGTATTGGTCCGACGCTGTCATCCCTTTCTGCAGGATATTGTCGGAAACGATAACGGCGCCGGGTCTGCAAACGGACAGCGCCGCGTCCAGAAACCGCTTATAATGACTTTTCGCAGCGTCGATAAAGACAAAGTCAAAGTCACCTACGCCCCGGTCCCGCAGCTTTTCAATCTGCTCCTGACCGTCTCCAAATAGGGAATGAATCCGCGCTTCTCTGCCGAAGGCTGCAAAGTTATGTCTTGCCGCCTGCAGCATGATTTCATCCTTTTCGATGGTATAAATCTCCGCGGCCGGACATTTTTCACTGTAGTAAAGAGCCGAATAGCCGATGGCCGTACCAATTTCCAGAATCCTCTGGGGACGAGTCAGAAGAAGCAAAGTGTTCAGATACATTTCTGTTTCCCGCAGAATAATCGGTATCCGGTCAGCTTCTCCCAGAGCCCGCAGCTCCTCCAGTTCCCGGCTGGCTCCGCGGTAATAGCTGTTTAAGTATTCGGTTACGATATCATTTGTTATATTCATATCAATACCACATATTCTCACTGACCACTTTTTCATGTTCGGCCAGGGTTTTTGAATAGATAACTTCTCCGTCCTCCGTGGCGAAAAAGTACAGGTAATCCGACTTCTCATAAGAAATCAAATCGTCCATGGTCGGTGCAGACGGTGAGCATACAGGACCGATTGGGAGTCCCGCGTACATGTATGTATTGTATCTGGAATTGACTTCCAAATCCTGATAGGTCACGTCCACCTTTTTCTCCTGCAGTGCGTAGAGCACGGTAATGTCGCTCTGCAGCGGCATATCCTTGGCCAGACGGTTCATAAATACCCCGGCGATGACAGGTCTGTCTTTTTCAAAGAGAGACTCGTTTTCGACGATGGAAGCCAGGGACAGAAATTCATGTACAGTCATGTCCATGGCCTGAATATCATCTTTTCTCTCGCTGAGAATCTGGTCTGTCATATCCAGCAGCATTTCTGTGATTTCCTCTTCTGTCGGTTCATCTGTGGTGACGAAATATGTTTCCGGATAGAGGTAGCCCTCCAGCGGATACAGGATTCCGTCTGTCAGGATTTCGTCTGTCAAAAACCAGTATTTATCAATGAGCTGATTCAGATACTCTCTGTCGCCCCATTTCTCCAGCAGGTCATCCGCAGTAAAGGGCATCTTCTCCGCAATGGCCTCTGCAGCCTGTGGCACGGTCGCACCTTCTATAATCGTAAAGGCGTTCTTGGACAGATAGTTGAAATCTCCCGTATTGACGGCCTCCAATATTTCTTTCAGGGTCATATCCTTGCTGAAAATATAGCTGTTAGCCTGCAGAGAGTCGTAACCTGCAATTCTCACATGAAGCTTAGCCGCCAGCCTGTTCTTTACAAGTCCCTGTTCATCCAGAATTTCAATGATGGCTGAAGCGCCGCTTCCTGCCGGGATTTCTACCGTAATGGGGTCTGTGTTTCCCGGCTCCGCCGCGCCGAGGCCGCTGCTGTAGACGAAAACGCCTGCGGCAGCAACGACTAGGATAACTGCAGCAACTATAACAATAATCAATCTGGATTTTTTCAATGTCCCCTACCTCATTTCTCCTATATCAAAAACTACAAAGAAAGGGACGAAACTCGTCCCTTCTTCAGTTTCGGTTCTCTACATAGGAAATATCCAGTATTCGATATTTCCATATGTTCCTTCGCGAACTACATTCGCTGCGCTGTCCGTTTCGCCTTTTTATTTCGCTCTTCCCAGATACTCTCCGGACCTGGTGTCTATCTGAATCTTCTCGCCTTCTTCGATGAAGATAGGAACCTGAACCACTGCGCCAGTCTCTACGGTAGCGGCCTTGGTTACGTTGGTGGCAGTATTGCCCTTAACGCCCGGTTCGGTTTCGGTAACAATCAGGTCCACAAAGTTAGGCGCTTCTACGATGAACGGTTCGCCCTTGTAGAACTTCAGTGTAGCTTCATCATTTTCTCTCATGTATTTGATTGCGTCTTCTACCATGTCGAAAGCAACCGGAACCTGTTCGTAGGTCTCATTGTCCATGAAATAGTACAAATCTCCGTCATTGTACAGATACTGCATCTTCTTGGTTTCGATGATAGCTTCTTCAAACTTATCGTCCGGATTGAAAGCTTCTTCTCTGGTGGCGCCGGTAATGATGTTCTTATATTTGGTTCTTACAAAGGCTGCACCCTTGCCCGGCTTTACATGCATAAAGTCGAGAACTACATGAGGTTCTCCGTTAATCTGAAAAGTTCTGCCCTTTCTAAAATCACTTGCGTAAATCATCGGTCTATTCTCACTTTCTTCTTAGTTTAATGAAATTCTGACGAATTATAAAAACTTCTGCAGATATTATAGCAGATTTATTTCATATTGCCAAGTCCCATTACGTCTCCCAGAATTTTATACACATCGTTCATCATGAGAGAGAAACGCATTTCCGCCTGCATGTACTGTGCTGCCATGGGGTCTTTCATAATAATCTGATAAAGGTCCTGTACAGACTGCATCATATCGCTTCCTGTGTTCTCGCCCATCATCTGTTTTGCCTGCAGTTCAAACTGCTTGCTCTGAAAGTCCTTAATCATAGCGGAAAGATTTTCGTTCTGATCCACCACCTTCTTCAGCTGGTCATACTGCTTGAACTCCTCGGACTCTTTGATTGCCTTGGCTAATCCGTGAGCCTGTTCATATACATTCATGATAATCTCCTTTATTTGCTCTCTTGGGGCAACTCTATTATACGACTTGCGCCTTGCCAATCGCTACCGCTCTTGGGTCGCAAAAGCATAAGGAATTCCCATCAATTTTCTGCGAAAATTGGGGCAATTCCATTATACGACGCATTCCTTGCCGGCTAAAGCCCGGGGAATGCCAGCATAAGGTCTGCCTTGCCAATCGAGCGTCGTTTCCTCGCTCTCTTGGGGCAGGACCATTATACATCCAGGAATATCGGAAGGATAATCGGGGACCGCTTGGTCTTTTTAAAGATAAACTTCCGAAGTTCTTCTCTGACATGATTTTTGATGCCGCTCCAGTCTTTGTAGCCGCCTCCGCTGAAGCTTTCCTCCAGCGCGCGTATCGCAACTTCCTTGGCGTCGTTAATCAAATCTTCATTTTCTCTGACATAAACAAAGCCTCTGGAAACGATATCAGGTCCCGATATAATCTCACCGGTGCTTCTGTCGATGGCCGCGACCACGATAAGCAGACCTGATTCCGAAAGCAGCTTTCTGTCTCTGAGTACGATGTTGCCGATATCGCCTACTCCAAGGCCGTCAACCAAAATATCTTCTGCACTCACAACGTTCTGAAATTTCATGGCGCTGCGCTTGTCCACTGTCAGCTGGTCGCCGTTGGAGAGGATGAAGATGTTCTTTTTCTTCGTCGTTCCGATAGATTCCGCCAGCTGAGCGTGCTGCACCAGATGTCTGTGTTCTCCGTGGACAGGCATAAAGAACTTAGGTTTAATCAGGGCGTGAATCAGTTTCAGTTCCT
Source organism: uncultured Emergencia sp. (assembly GCA_965146355.1). GTDB lineage: Bacteria > Bacillota > Clostridia > Peptostreptococcales > Anaerovoracaceae > Senimuribacter. Next base: position 27,615 of record CBCTFZ010000004.1, read on the forward strand.
CCTGACAAGCGTGACCGGAAACGTGAATATCCGCAATATCATTGTAGATTACTTCAACTTCTTTTTCATAAAGCCTGTTTACTACGCTGGACACCGTCTTTTCGTTGCCTGGAACAGGAGTGGAGGAAAGAATGACTGTATCCCCCTTTTTCAGCTTGACGCTGCGATGCTCGTTGTTGGCCATTCTGGACAGCGCCGACATAGGCTCTCCCTGGCTTCCCGTAGTAATAATAACCAGCTGCTCGTCCGGAATATGTCTGGTTTTATCCAGTTCCACATAGGTTCCGGCAGGAAAATGAAGATACCCAAGTTCCTTAGCCAGGGTTACTACGTTATCCATGCTTCTGCCGGATACGGCAACCTTACGCCCGTATTTTACCGCCAGCTCCACAATCTTCTGCACTCTGTGCACGTTGGAAGAGAAGGTGGCGATGATAATCCTGTTTTTCGCTTCTCTGAAGATACCGTCCAGGGTCTGTCCTACCACCCGCTCGGAAGCGGTATACCCCTTTCGGAGTACATTGGTACTGTCTGCCATCATCAGGTCCACGCCCCGTCTTCCTATCTCAGCAAATTTAGCTAAATCGATGGGTTCCCCGTCGATAGGGGTATAGTCCACCTTGAAGTCGCCGGTGTGAAATACGGACGCAGCCGGCGTCTGAATATACAGACAGATGGCGTCTGCGATGGAATGGGTGGTTCTGATGGCCTCCACCTTAAACTCTCCCACCTTAAACTTATCGCCGGCTTTGATATAATTGAACTTGCCTTTCAGTCCGTGTTCTTTTAGTTTATTCTCTATGAGACCAAGGGTCAGCCTGGTTCCGTAGATTGGCACGTTAATCTGTTTTAAAAGGTACGGTACGGCACCGATATGGTCTTCGTGACCGTGGGTGATAACCATACCCATAATTTTCTTGGCGTTCTTTACCAGATAACTGAAATCGGGAATGACGACGTCAATTCCGTACATTTCGTCATCGGGAAAAGATAAACCGCAGTCAATGAGCAATATCTGTTCTTTATATTCTAAAACCGTCAGGTTTTTGCCTATTTCATTGAGACCTCCGATTGGAATAACTTTCAGGTTTTCTGCCTTTTTAGTCTGCTTAGCAGGCTTCACTGTCTGCACCGCAGTTTTCCGCGGCGCAGATTTTTTCGTAGTTCTGGTTTTCAACGGCAGTCCTTCTCTATTCTGCGGTCTCTTGGCTGCCACCCTTTTTACAGATGGCTTTTTACTGTTGTAGTCTCTCATATTTTCCCCTTTACTTTATAACTATATTTACAAGTCTGTTAGGGACAGCAATGACCTTCACTACATTCTGACCCTCTGTCAGTGCTTTTACCACATCGCATGAAAGAGCAGTCTTTTCCAGGTCCTCTTTGGATAAATTGTTTGCTACATTTATTTTTTCTTTTACCTTGCCGTTTACTTGAACAACAATTTCAACGGTATCTCTAACTAATGCTTTTTCATCGTAGACAGGCCAAGGTACGCTGGTGAGTGTATCCGAGTGTCCCATCTGCTGCCACATTTCTTCACAGATATGCGGCGTAAACGGAGACAGGATGGTTACCAGTGTATCGATGGTTTTCTTCATAAAGGCCTGGTTTGCCTCTTTCAGTTCTTTGTATCTGTACAGCTCGTTAACAAGCTCCATAATAGAGCTGATTGCTGTATTAAAGCTGAATCTGCCTCCCACATCTTCGGTTACTTTCTTGATGGTGGTATTGAGAACGTAATTCAGTTCCTTATCCGCTTCCGTCTTAATTTCGTAAGCGGTATCTCCGCCCTGCCAGTTCTGGTTGAACTCGTAGACCAGACGATATACCCTGTTTAAGAACCTGTAGCTTCCTTCTACGCCGGCGTCAGACCAGTCCAGCTCTCTTTCAGGCGGTGCGGCAAAGAGAATGAAAAGTCTGGCAGTGTCGGCGCCGTACTTGTTGATAATCTCTTCAGGACTTACCACGTTGCCCAGGGATTTACTCATCTTTCTGCCGTCCTTGTTTACCATTCCCTGGGTCAGCAGGTTTTTAAAAGGCTCTTCGTATTTTGTCAGACCCAAATCGTGAAGGGCCATCTGGAAGAATCTGGCGTACATCAGGTGAAGGATGGCGTGTTCAACGCCGCCGATGTACTGGTCTACATCCATCCAGTAATCTGCCTTATCTTTGGCAAAAGCTTCATTTTCGTTCTTAGGGTCGCAGTAGCGGAGGAAGTACCAGGAGGAGTCCAGGAAAGTGTCCATAGTATCCATTTCTCTCCTAGCCTCTTTTCCGCACTTCGGACAAGTGCACTTGGCAAAGGTTTTGGAGGTAGTCAGCGGTGATTCTCCCTTACCTGTAAATTCTACGTCTGTCGGAAGCAGTACCGGCAGATTTTCCTCTTTTTCAGGAACCCAGCCGCATTGGTCGCAGTAAATCATCGGAATCGGCGTTCCCCAGTATCTCTGTCTGGAAATGAGCCAGTCTCTGAGTCTGTAGTTGACCGTCTTTCTGCCGATGCCCTCTTCTTCTACCAGCTGGATAAACTTGTCGATGGCGACTCTGTTATTCAGACCGTTAAACTGACCGGAGTTAATCAGTGTTCCCTCAGCAGCACAGGCCTCTTTCAGATTGTTCAAATCGATGTCCGGGTCTCCCGGGTCTACTACAGGGATGATATCGATGCCGAACTTGGTAGCAAAATCGAAGTCTCTCTGGTCGTGAGCAGGTACGCCCATGACGGCGCCGGTACCGTATCCCATGAGAACATAGTCGGAAATATAGATAGGAATTTCCTTCTTTGTAAACGGATTTACCGCGTATTTTCCAATGAATACACCGGTTTTTTCTCCTGCGGTGGAGGTTCTTTCAATATCGTTCATGTGCTCGACTTTTTCGATATATTCCTTAACCGCAGCTTCGTATTCCGTTCCTTCTACCATAGAAAGCACCGACGGATATTCCGGTGCCAGTACCATATAGGTGGTTCCGTAGATAGTGTCTACCCTGGTTGTGAATACAGTCAGAATTTCGTCGCTGTCTTTAATCTTAAATTCTACCTCTGCGCCGGTAGACTTGCCAATCCAGTTTTTCTGCATGACCTTAACCTTGTTAGGCCATCCCTCCAGCTTATCCAAATTGTCAAGAAGTCTGTCGGCATAATCAGTAATCTTGAAATACCACTGAGAAAGGCTCTTCTTTCCTACAGGAGATTTACATCTTTCGCAGCAGCCGTCAACCACCTGCTCGTTGGCCAGCACGGTCTGGCAGCTAGGGCACCAGTTTACCGGATTTTCTTTCTTGTAAGCCAGCCCTTTGTTGTAGAACTGAATGAAAATCCACTGCATCCATTTATAGTAGTTGGGATTGCAGGTCTGCACTTCTCTGTCCCAGTCGTAAGCAAGGCCCAGCTGATCCAGCTGCTCTTCCATTTCGTGGATATTGTCCCAGGTCCACTTGCTCGGTTCTACGCCGTTTTTAATAGCGGCGTTTTCCGCCGGAAGACCAAAGGAATCGAATCCCATCGGGTGCAGCACGTTAAACCCCTGCATCGCTTTGCATCTTGCAATCACATCGCCGATGGAGTAGTTTCTCACATGACCCATGTGAAGTTTGCCTGAAGGATAAGGGAACATTTCCAGTACATAGTATTTTTCTTTGTTCTCGTCTTCTACGGTTTTAAAAACCTTGTTGTCTTTCCAATATTTCTGCCACTTTGCTTCAATTTCTTTGAAATTATACCTTTTGTTCATTTCTTTTACTGTTCCTCCAAATCTAAAAAAGCGCAATCTCCCCACACTTTTTCGATATTATATTTTTCTCTGGTGTCTTTGGTAAATACGTTGACAATGATGTCGCCAAAGTCCATCAATACCCATCCCGAAGTCTGCTTGCCTTCGATGCTCTTCACGAAAAGCCCTTCCTTCGCCATCTGTTCCTCCACTTCATCGATTAGGGTGCCTACCTGTCTTTCGGAATTGCCGGAAGCGATAACTAAATAATCGGCAAAAGAAGATTTTTCTCCAATATCGATGACTACGATATCCGCCGCTTTTTTATTGTCCAGAGTCTTGGCGGCAAGCAGTGCAAAACTTTTATTATCCATTCAAATTCTCCCTATATTTTGTTGCGTATAAAATAATCTCTGGCGTCCAGGGTATCCTCATCCAGAAAATTCCCCTGTTCCCGCACATATTCAATGGTCCTGTTTAAAGAAAGGAGGCACGCCTCATCTAAATCCTTAAAGGCCGCTTCACGAACCTCTTCCACCCCCGGATAGCTGCGGTTAGGCTCGATAGCGTCAGCGATATAGATGATTTTTTCAAGAAGGGACATGGCGGGCCTTCCCGTAGTGTGAAAGCTGACCGCGTTTAAAATATCCGAATCGCTGATACCGTAATCCCGCTCCATAATAATGGCTGCAATCTTTCCGTGGGCCAGGTTGGGGTTATCCATGTATCTCTTCGGAAGTCCCAGATGTTTCACATAATAGTTGAGAACTTCTACGGGAACGCCGCGGTACATGTCATGAAACAGTGCCGCAATCTCAGCCTTATGAGGGTCTGCGCCGTATTTTTCGGCTAAAGCCATGGCAGTTGCCCGCACACCTTCTGTATGGACTTTCCTTTTCTCAGAAAAATTCTTCTCTATATAGTTATAAATAGAGTCCGTGTTCATGGATATACCTTTCTATCTCGTAAGGAACCAGGTTTCTGATTTCCTTGCCGAGTTTAATCTTATTTTTGATTTCCGTAGAGGAAACCTCGATGATTCGGTTGTGTAGGATTTTTATCTGAGTGCCGTAGAGATGGCGAAATTTCTCAGCCATTTTCCCAGTCTGACTTTCCTTGTAGCCAGGTCTTTCCCCTACAATAAAAGCAAATTCCCGAAGAAGGGCTTCACCTTTGTACCAGGTCTCCAAGCTGAGAAAAGAATCCGTCCCCAGGATAAAATGAAACCTGTCTCTGGGGTATTCTCTCTTCAAGGCCTTTAAAGTATCGTAGGTATAGGATACCTCCTGCCCGTAGGCTTCTATGGTGGAAACCGCAAAATTATGATTTCTGCGGGCAATTAGGCTGACCATATTGACTCTGTCTTCTTCAGCGGCCATTTCACGCCCCACCTTAAAGGGCTGCACCCTTGTGGGCATCAGAATAATCTGCGCGAGGCCGCATTCTTTCATAGCGGCCTTGGCAATGGATAAATGTCCGTTGTGAAAGGGATCGAAAGACCCGCCTAAAATTCCGATTTCACTCATAATAACCTCTGATTATTTCAGGCTGATTCCCAGCTCTGCCAGCTGTTCCTCCTCCACAATTCCCGGCGCTTCGCAGACCATACACTGTGCATTCTGGTTTTTAGGGAATGCCATAACTTCCCTGATGCTGTGCTGTCCGCAGAGCAGCATTACAAGTCTGTCCAATCCGTAAGCCAGACCTCCGTGAGGCGGCGCGCCGTATTTGAAGGCTTCCAGCAGGAATCCGAATTTCTCCTGGCATTCCTCTTCCGTCAGCTTCAGCGCCTTGAACATCTTAGCCTGCAGGTCTCTTTCGTGGATTCTGATGGAGCCTCCGCCCAGCTCTACACCGTTTAATACGATGTCGTAGGCGATAGCCTTCACCTTTTCCGGTTCAGTTTCCAGCAGCGGAATGTCCTCGTTTCTCGGATGTGTGAACGGGTGGTGCATAGCCTTCAGCTCACCGGTTTCATCATCCTTTTCAAACATCGGAAAATCGGTGACCCAAAGCAGGTTGAACTGGTTATCGTCTAGAAGTCCCAAAAGTCCTGCGATATGCCTTCTCAAAAATCCCAGAGTATCGAATACAACCTTGGCTTTGTCTGCAGCGATGAGGATTAAATCTCCTGTTTTCGCGCCGAATACATCGGCTATTTCAGCAAGCTGTTCCTGGGTGAAGAATTTATTGACAGAAGACTTGTATTCGCCCTCCTCTTTTCTAATCCATACCAAACCTTTGGCGCCGTAATGTTTTGCCTGGTCTGTCAGCTTGTCGATATCCTTGCGGCTGAATTTGGCGGAACCGCCGTCAATACAGATACCCCGCACATCGCCTCCCTTTTCCAGGGCGTCGGCAAAAACCTTGAACTCCGTACCGGCTACAACTTCGTTAAGCTTTTTCAGTTCAAACCCGAATCTGGTGTCAGGCTTATCGCTGCCGTAGCGTTCCATTGCCTCGTCGTAAGGCAGTCTCGGGAAAGGCGTCTGCACATCTATGCCCAGGAGTTCTTTGAAGACCCGCTTCAGGAAACCTTCCTGCATGGCGATTACATCGTCCTGGTCCACAAAGGACATTTCCAGGTCAATCTGGGTAAATTCCGGCTGTCTGTCCGCACGCAAGTCCTCATCTCGGAAGCACTTGGCAATCTGCATATATCTGTCACAGCCGCTGACCATGAGCAGCTGCTTGAAAAGCTGCGGAGACTGGGGCAGCGCATAGAAGCTGCCGGGGTTCACCCGGCTTGGCACCAGATAGTCTCTGGCTCCCTCCGGCGTGGACTTAATCAAAATCGGCGTTTCAATTTCCGTAAAACCGTTTTCGTCGAAATAGTCGCGGGTAAGCTTGGCAACTCTGTGTCTGAAGCGGATATTTTCCTGCATCTTCAGCTTGCGCAAATCCAGATATCTGTATTTCAGTCTCAGATTGTCGTCTACGTTGTCGTCGTCTTTTACGTAAATCGGCGGTGTTTCAGATTCCGCATATACTACAAGCTCCTTTGCAAAGACCTCGATTTCTCCAGTAGGCAGCTTCGGGTTCTTTGAACTTCTTTCCTTTACAATGCCCTTTACACCGATAACATATTCGCTGCGCAGGGTTTCTGCTCTGGCGAATACCTCCTCTGAAATAGTATCGTCAAAGGTTATCTGAACAATTCCGGTTTTATCTCTCAAATCGGCAAAAATAAGGCCTCCAAGGCTTCTCTGCTTGGCTACCCAGCCGTTGAGCACCACTTCCTCCTCCACATTTGTGATATTCAATGTACCGCAAAAGTGGGTTCTTTTAAATAGTTCTGTCATGTATTCTCGTATCTCCCTATTTTGATAATTCTTCCAGCAGGTCATCTAGTTTTACCTGTCTCTGCTGAGAGGTGGCCATCTCCTTGACAGAAACGCTGCCTTCTGCCAGCTCATTGTCGCCGATAACCACGGTGTATTTTGCGCCCAGCCTGTCGGCATATTTAAACTGACCCTTGATATTTCTTGACAGCGTATCCATTTCAGCCTTAACACCCTTGGTTCGCAAATCCCGCAAAAGCTTCAGACCAAATTTTTTCGCATCGTCTCCCATGACGGCAATAAAGGCTTTCACCGGCTCAGGCTGCGGAATCTCTATACCTTTTTCCTCCATCAGCATGAGAAGACGTTCAATGCCAAGGCCAAAGCCTACTCCCGGAATCGGAGGTCCGCCAATTTCTTCAATCAGGTGGTCGTATCTGCCTCCGCCGCACACAGTGCCTTGGGTTCCGTTACTTTCCATAATAAACTCAAAGGCGGTTTTCGTATAGTAATCCAACCCTCTTACGATTCTCGGGTCGACGATGTATTCAATGCCCAAAGCGTCCAGATTGCTTTTTACTTCCTCGAAAGCTTCTCTGCAGTCGTCGCAGAGATAATCCAGCATATCAGGCGCGTCCTTGACCAGGTCCTGACATATCTCAGACTTGCAGTCCAGGATTCTCATCGGATTGCGTTCATATCTGTCTTTGCAGGTACCGCAGAGCTGTTCGTAAACCGGCTTGAGGAAATTTCTCAGCGCTTCCCTGTGCTTCTGTCTGCAGACCGGACAGCCGACGCTGTTGATTTTCAGCTTAACGTCGTCAAGACCCATGGAGTGCAGAAAATCATAGCCCAGGCAGATACATTCCGCGTCGGCAAGCATGTTAGGCGTGCCGAAAATTTCGATGCCAAACTGATGAAATGCTCTCAGTCTTCCGGACTGCGGCTTTTCGTAACGAAAGCACGGCGTGATGTAGTAATACTTTGTAGGCTGTACTTCTGCGTACTGCTTGTGCTCGATGAAAGCTCTGGCTACCGGAGAAGTGCCCTCCGGCTTCAGCGTAATGCTTCTCTTGGCATAATCGTTGAAGGTATACATTTCTTTTTGTACGATATCGGTAGTATCGCCTACGCCCCTCTTAAACAGCTCAGTGTGTTCAAAGGCCGGCGTTCTGATTTCTCTGAACCCGTATTTATCGCAGATTTCAGAGAACTTCTGCTCAACATAGTGCCATTTATATGCCTGGGACGGTAAAGTATCCTTCGTTCCTTTTGGTGCTATGATTGCCATTTTTTAACCTCCATAAATAAATTTTTTTCTTTTCTATCCAGCATTTCGTCGATACGCTTTATATACTCCTGATAATTGGTTACGTTGGGAATCCGCTCCAGACGGTTTTCCTCAGGGTAATACATTTTGCTGATACCGCCCGCTCCCAGGGCGATAATCGTCTGGTGTTCATCCATAATGCGCACGTTGTAAATGCAATCCTTGTCTTTTCTGCAGTATCCGGTGTTTTCAAAGGCGCCCGCCATATGTTTCTGACGATACAGGTAGTAAGGCAAATAACCCGCCTCCGCCAGAAGGCAGCGGCTTAAAGCAAGCATATCCTCCGCTCGGTCTGCCTGCTTATAATGAAAATCCTTATCCATGTCCACAAGACGGGAGGCTCGCTTTACTGCCAGACAGTGAACGGTAATATTTTCAGGCTCCAGTTCCAAAACCGTCTGCAGCGTCCGGCGAAAATCCTCCGCAGATTCTTCGGGAAGCCCTGCGATAATGTCCGCGTTGATATTGTCAAAGCCCTGCGCTTTTGCCAGCTGAAAGGCTCTTACAATGTCCTCCGGCTCATGGCTTCTGCCGATTCTCTCCAGGGTTTCTTTTTTCATGGACTGGGGATTGATACTGATTCTGTGGATGCCGTGATTTTTTATCACCGACAGCTTTTCTGCCGTAATCGTATCGGGTCTTCCCGCCTCTATGGTAAACTCCCGAAGTCCGGACAAGTCAAAGGACGCTTTTACCTTATCTATCAGCGTATCAAGCTGCTCTGCCGTCAGGGTGGTGGGTGTTCCTCCGCCGATATAGACGGTTTCAGCCCAAATACCGGTTTCCCCCATTCTGCGTCCCACATACTCTACTTCTTTCAGAAGCGCCTCCAGGTACCTTTCTATTTCCGAATCCGGCACCTGATTGGAGGCAAAGGAGCAGTAGACGCATCTTGTAGGGCAAAAAGGAATCCCGATATAAATCCCTGCTGAAGCAGCCGGCGCTTTGCCGCAGAAAGCCATTTGGTGCAGATACATATCCATAATCAAATTGGCTTTTTCCTCTGAAAGATAATATTCGCAGGTCAGAATATCTATTACCTTTTCCCTGCAGCCGGTCTTCTCGTATAGCTCGCCGCAAAGTTTCACAGGTCTGATACCGGTGAGGATACCCCACTGAGGTCTTTTGCCTGTCAGTCTGGAAAGTTTGTCGTAAATCTGTCTGTCAATCTGCTTCTTATCTGTCCAATTCTCTTCGTTGATAAGGATTAAATTCTCGCCATCCTCCGGCAGGTAATCCTCATCCACCAGTTCATATTGGCTGGGCGGCAGAAAAATTTTAATCAGTTCTTCCAGTAAATATTTTTTTTCAAAGTTTAATATCTTGATTTTATCCAACAAAAGGATTGTGCTCCTTTTCATAACCTATGGTAGTTTCGCTCATATGTCCCGGGTAAACCAGAGTGTTATCCGGCAGCGCAAAGAGTCTTTCTTTGATGGAGGCAATGATTTCTCCGTAATCTCCTCCATAAAAGTCTGTTCTTCCGATAGAAGCCCGGAACAGGGTATCTCCGCTGAACACGGCTCCCGGCACGATGATGCTCATGCCGCCTTTTGTATGACCCGGTGTGTGAATGAAGGTGAGTTCAGTCTTTCCAACGGTCAGAGTCTCCCGGTCTTTTACGTAAATGTCCGGATTGATGACCACCGGTCTGCCGCAGATTTCAAGGGAAACATTGAGACGGGAATCCTTTAGCAGCTCTGCTTCATCCACATAAGCCACTACCTTTGCTTCCGGAAAATCCCTCAAAAAATCCTCCACGCCGCCGATATGGTCTGCGTGTCCGTGGGTCAGGATGATGTATTCCACATCTACCCCCTCCGTCCTTGCTTTTTCTGTCAGCTGAGCGCTGTAACCGCCTGGGTCCACGATAAATCCCTTTTTCGTCTCGTCGAAAGCCAAATAAGTGTTGACCTGAATAGGACAGATGATAAATTTGTATACTTGCATAAAGTCTCCTTTTTATTTTTAACATCGCTGCGCTTTACCAATCGAATTTCGGTCGGCTCGAAGTCCTAGCCCGGTTTGCAGAATGCAAAGCGCAGCAGGTCTCATGCAAGAAATTCCCAAATCTCCGATTTGGTGAATTTCACTGCCGCTGTCGCTCTTGGGGCGCAAAAGCATAAGGTCTGTCTGGCCAAGCGCTATCGCCCTTGGGACAGACCATTATACGACTTGCGCCTTGCCAATCGCTACCGCTCTTGGGTCGCAAAAGCATAAGGTCTGTCTGGCCAATCGCTGTCGCTCTTGGGACAGACCATTATCCTCTGGCTCTATAGACGTTTGATACGCCTTGTACGTTTCTCAGGGTGCGCAGGACTCTCTGCATCTGCTGGGTACCGGAAATCGACAGGGTCAGTGTAATATTCGTAGTTCCGTCCTTTCCGCTCTTAGCGTTAACTCCGGAAATATGAACGTCCATATCTTCACAGGCTCTGGAAATGTCAGAGAAAATACCCTTTCTGTCAGCGCTGATAATACAGATATCGGCGTTATAGGATTTTCCTTCTTTCGGGTCTTCCCATTCCACGTCGATGAATCTGGCTTTATCTGCTTCCGGCAGAGATATGATATTAGAACAGTCCCGGCGGTGAACCGCAATTCCTCTGCCCTTGGTGATGAAACCGATGATTTCATCTCCCGGTACAGGATTGCAGCATCTTGCCACACGAATCATCAGATTGTCGGCGCCCTTTACCATGATGCCTGGGTTTTCTCTGTGCCTGCGCTGTATTTTTTCTTTTTTGCTGTCGTTTTCTAAAAGCTTTTTCTGCTTTTCTTCTTCCTTCTTCTGTTCCAGCTTCTTTTCTTCGTTAAAATATCCGAACAAAAGATTTGCATATTTGCTCAGAACAGCGCCGCCTTTGCTAATCTGAATATAGACTTCGTCCATGGTGGAAATATTCATCTCCCGCATAGCCTTATTCAAATAAGTGCCTTTTGCCACAAGCTGAGGGTCGAAGCCTTTCTTTCTAATCATCTTATCCAGAGCATCTTTACCTCTGGCCACATCGTCAGGCTTGCTTTCTTTCTTCAGCCACTGTCTGATTTTTGTTCTGGCAGTAGAGCTCTTGGCAATCTTCAGCCAGTCAATGCTGGGACCGCTGGAATTGGAAGAGGTGACAATTTCCACAATATCACCGTTATGCAGCGTATGGTCGATGGTTACCATCTTGCCGTTAACTTTTGCGCCGACACATTTGCATCCTACGGCCGTATGAATCTTAAAGGCAAAATCCAGAGGTGTAGAATTTGCCGGAAGATCGATGACCTCACCTTTAGGTGTAAATACGAACACCTGGGTGGAAAACAAATCCATTTTGAGAGTTTCCATAAACTCTTTAGGGTCGTTAAGCTCTTTCTGCCATTCCAGAGTCTGGCGTACCCACGCCAGTTTCATTTCCTCCTGATTCTGGTCGCCGCCCGCTTTCCCTTCTTTGTACTTCCAATGGGCCGCGATACCGTATTCAGCGACCTGATGCATTTCGTAGGTTCTTATCTGAATTTCAAAAGGCTCGCCGTTGTCACCTAAAACCGTGGTGTGAAGAGATTGATACATGTTGGGCTTAGGCATGGCGATATAATCCTTAAATCTGCCCGGAATTGGCTTCCACATGGTATGCACCTGGCCCAAAACAGCGTAGCAGTCCCTTACGTTCTCCACTATAACCCGGACTGCGGTCAAATCAAAAATCTCATCCAGCTGCTTGTGCTGCAGCACCATTTTCTTATAAACGCTGTAAAGATGTTTAGACCGCCCGGAAATATCGTAGTGGAGCTTCATGTCGTCTAAAGCTTCTCTGATTTCCTCGATAACAGTATTGATAAACTGGGTTCTCTGCTCCCGCTTCTCGGTAACCTCCTCCTTCAGAGTTTCTACCTCCTCCGGATGCAGATATTTCAATGCCAAATCTTCAAGCTCAAACTTAACGGTATAAATACCCAGACGGCTGGCAAGAGGCGCGTAAATGTCCAGAGTTTCTCTGGATTTTTCAATTTTCTTTTCAGGCCGCATATATTCCAGTGTTCTCATGTTGTGCAGTCTGTCCGCCAATTTAATAATGAGAACGCGGATGTCCTTGGACATGGCCAGAAACATCTTGCGCAGGTTTTCTGCTTGAGCCTCTTCCTTGCTGTCGAATTTGATGCTTCCCAGTTTTGTGACGCCGTCAACCAGCAGCGCAATCTCTTCGCTGTAATCTTCAACCAGCTGCTCTCTGGTATATTCCGTATCCTCTACGACATCATGCAAAAGCCCGCCGACAATGGTCTCCTCATCCATTCCCAGCTGGGCCAGAATTTTGGCTACGGCAATGGGATGAATCAGATAGGGTTCTCCGCTCTTTCGGAGCTGCCCTTTATGCAGCTCTCTGGCGGTGTCAAAGGCCCTTCCTATCAGCTCCGTGTCATAGTTTTTATTGATATTTGTAATTTCTTCTATGAATTTAGCTCTTGTTTCCATGTATCGCTATACTCCTGGGTTACATCTTTTTTTGCTGAATATCATATCCAAGGCGGAGGAGGCTCCTGCCCCGCTCCACCTATTCTCATCTTCTATTTTTTCTTCTTGCTTTTAGCCTGGGCAGTCATATATTTGGACCGCTCCTCGCTCCTGCTGAACTCGTAGAACAGCGGGCTGCACAGGAAAATGGAGGAATAAGTTCCCACCAGTACACCGACCATCAGCGGCAGTACGAACTCTCTGATAGATGTAGAAACCATAAAGAACAGCGGTATCATACAAATCAGCGTAGTCAGAGAGGTCATTACAGACCTGTTGAGAGTCTGATTGATGCTTCGGTCGATGACAGTCTCGTTATTATCCTTTTTAAACAGCTTTTTATTCTCTCTGATTCTGTCAAAGATTACGATAGTATCGTTAATAGAATAACCTACTACAGTCAGAATACCCGCGATAAAAGGATTGTTGATGGTTACGTTGAAAATTGCGTAGAACGCCAGTACCATCAGCACATCGTGAAATACACCGAGAATAGAGGATACGCCGTATTTCCAGGATTTGAAACGGAAAATTACATAAATCAGCATGCCGATAGCCGCGATAAGCACAGACTTAACCGCGTTGGTTTTCAGTTCGCGGCCTACGGTCGGTCCAAATTCCTCCGAGGCGAGAACCGCTTCATCACCGATACCGTACTTCTCCTGTAAAACACTGACCACTTCACCTCTGTCATCGTTGTTCAGGGCGTTGGTAGTCTTAATGATAATCTGGTCATTATTATCTCCGCCCAATACCACAGTCATATCCTTTAAATCAAAGTCAGCCAGAACGTCTTTCACCTCTTCGGTGTCGACAGTCTGTCCCATATTCAGCTGAATCATGGTACCGCCGGTAAAGTCGATACCGTAGTTAAATCCTCTTACTACGGAGAATATCAGACCCACTGCGATAACTACAGCGCTGACGGAATAGAAAATCTTTCTGTTTTTGATGAAACCAAACTCTTTTTTGATAAATGTCTTCGGTGTTCCGTCTTCGTTGACGCCGAAGTATTTATTTTTAGCAAAGGTTTTGCTGTCCGCAATCAGTCCAACAAACAGCTGGGTGATAACAACCGCTGTAAAGATACTTACGATGATACCAATCATCAGAGTCAGAGCGAAACCCTTTACGGTGGTAGATCCGATTTCATAGAGTACTACAGACGCAATCAGTGTGGTAATCTGGGCGTCCAGTACGGTAGTCAGCGCATTTTTGAAACCCTGGCTTACCGCTACGCGGATGGTCTTACCCTGACCAATCTCTTCCTTGATTCTGGCAAAGATGATGACGTTGGCGTCAACTGCCATACCGATGGACAGGATGATACCAGCAATACCCGGCAGGGTCAGCACGCTTCCGATACCCGCCATAATCCAGAGAACCAAAAGCACGTAAAGGAGCAATGCGATATCCGCAATCAGTCCTAAAAGATTGTACATCACCAGCATCAGAACGAATACCAGTGCAAGGCCAACAGCGCCTGCAACGATACTCTTGTTCAGCGCGTCTACACCGATAGTAGCAGTCTGAACAGACGAACTGATTTCGTTGAGAGAAACAGGCAGTGCGCCGCCTCTAATCAATGCGGCTGTGGTGGAAGCTTCCTCTTTAGCGTATCCGCCTCCGTTCTGAGTAATGGTACATTCACTCTGGCTGATTACCGTATCAGCCACAGGGGCTGTGATAATTTCATCGTCCAGCATAATGATAACAGCCTGTGAACTGATTCCCATGTCGGAAAACTCCTTGGAAGCAGTTACCTGATTGCCTGCAGTTCTGCGGGTTGCTTCCTCAAAACGACTGGTACCTTCGCTGCTGAACTCCAGAACAATCTTGTAGCCGCCGTTTTCTGTATCAGTGTCGATGTGGGCGTCCTTCACCTGGTCCCCTGTCAGCACTTCGCTGCCATCGGCCAGCAGAAATCTCAGCTGTGCAGTCTTACCAATCTGATTGATTGCCTCCTGAGCGTCCTTTACACCGGGCATTTCCACTCTGAGACGATTGGTTCCTTCCAGAGAAACCGTTGCCTCGGAGATGCCCATGGCATTGACACGATTATTAAGAACGGCTCTGGTCTGTTCCATGACCTCTGACAACTCCGTGGCGGAAAGACCTTCGATATCTTCCTTATCGGCTTCCAGTACGACATATACGCCGCCGTTGATGTCAAGACCGAACTTCATTGCGTCCTTGATAGAGCTGATAGAACCAATTCCAAAGATGGAAATATACCAGCCGACAAGTACGGCAATGATTACCAGGCCGACTAAAATTTTTCTCAGTTTTGAATTCATTTTACTTTTCTCACCTTCTGTATAGTCAAATTTGCCCATAATACCGGCATTTTAGTTTACTCTTTATTGTACTACGTTTTCAATACTTGGGCAAGCAGTATTTCAAAGAAATCGAGAGGATGATTGGGGAATTAAAAGCGGACCTTCCCGCCGCCCTGAAAAAAAGCAAAACCCCCTGATAACAGGGGGTCAAAACTCAATCTGTATTTATTTTTCGTCTTCCGGAATGACCTCTTCGTCATCTGCCGCGGCTTTTTTCAGACGCTTCGGCATAATCTTCTTCTCTTCTTCATCAGCAACAGATGGCTTGGCGGATTTGCTGGAGCTTACGACAGATGAAATTGCCCATCTCATCATTTCAAACTTAACTTTGTCCGCACCCACCTGTATTACAATGGAATCATCCTTGGTCTTGACAATTTTTCCGCAGATGCCGCCTATCGTGATGACTTCATCTCCGACCTGCAGGCTGTTTCTCATTTCGGAAATTTGCTTTTCCTTCTTTTTCTGAGGTCTAATCAGCAAGAAGTACATTGCCACGATGAATACCGCTAATATTACCAACTGCATTGCGAAACCGCTACCATTACCCATAACTTCCTCCTAATATACAATTGTGTGTACTTTTATGATGGTGCCGGCGATGGGGGTCGAACCCATACGGTGTTGCCACCACGGGATTTTGAATCCCGCACGTCTGCCAATTCCATCACGCCGGCACAATAAAATTATTTTATCACAATGAATTTCAATCGTCAATACTTGGCGGAGAGAAAAGACCGATTGATACTAAAACTGCTGACTATCACAGTCCTGACAGTCAGCAGTCCGAATATGGTGCGGCAAACTGGACTCGAACCAGCACGGTTTCCCACACGGCCCTCAACCGTGCGCGTCTGCCATTCCGCCACTGCCGCAGAATGCGGTCAAATCATGACCGCAGAGATTATTATACACTAACCTTTCCAAAAAGTAAACAGCCAATTTTAATTTTTTTCGGCACCTTCTCCGCTTTCGGATGTTTCACTGTCTTCAGCCTCAATGGTAACCGTCTTATTCCACTGCCAGCTGCCGCAGCCTCTGTAAATATCGAAGAAGGTAGGAAGTTCTTCCGAGGTAAACTGAGGCACAGTGATAAACGCATAGGTCTTATAAAGCAGACAGTAATAAGGCAGTTCCTCCGACAAAAGCGGCTTCAGTTCTTCATACACCGCTTTCTGTTTTTTTGCAGACAGACAGGTTTCAAGCTGGTTGACAAGACTGCGAACCTGGGTATTTTTATAGCTGATAGCGTTTCCGCTTTTAAACATGGTGCGCAGATTGCTCTTCTTATCGAACTTGTATCCGCCCAGATAAAGGTCGAATTCCCCATCTTCTATAGCCTGCTTGTAATCGGCCCAGCTGAGGCTTTTCACGGTGGTCTTGATGCCGATTTCCTCCAGAGCGTCGCTGATAAAGCCTGCAGAATCTGTCCGGCTGCTGTTGTTTCTGTTCACCAAAATCGTCAGGGTAAGCTTTTTACCCTTTTCATCCTCAAGGATGCCGTCTTCATTGGTATCTCTGTAACCGGCCTCAGCCATAAGCTCTGCCGCCTTTTTCTGATCCAGAGCGTAAGCGTCACCCTGATTTTCCGTACCTAAAAATCCCGGAAAATATACAGAATCGGACTGAATGCCCGCGCCGCCGTAATTGTCTTTTATCAGGCTCTCTGTATCGATGGCTTTTGCGATAGCCTGCCGCACTTCTTTCTTTTCAAGGGCTTTATTTTTAAAGTTAAAGGCCAGATACTCCATTTCGCCGGAACTGATTCCGGTAACCTGCAAATCCTTATCCTCGGCATCGGCGTCAGCATCCTGGTCGCGGCTCACGTAGGCTGTAATGGCTTCCATAGTCATCAGTCCCGTAGTCTTGGATTTATCAGATACGACCTTAAATTGAAGATTGTTTTGTGCCGCTTCCCCGTAATAGTACTTGTTAGGCTTCAGATTCAGTTCTCTGGTGCTGTCATAGCTGCCGAAACGATAAGGGCCGCTGCCCAGCACCTTGTTGCTGCTGTCACTGTAGTCAGTTCTGGATACAATGGGGAATACCAGATTGTCTAAAGCAGCGTCCGCCGGACTCTCAAAGGTAATCGTCAGACTGTAGGTGCCTGATGTGTAAACGGAACGAATCTTAGAAACATAGGCATAGTACGGACTGTCAGACCCTATGGACAGAATCCTGTTGACGGTATAGCTGACGTCCGCTGCGGTCAGGGAGGACCCGTCGCTGAACTTGACATCCTGCCTCAGCTTAATAGAGACGCTTCCCTCTGAAGGGCTGGTCTTGTAGCTTTTTACCAGGTCAGGCTCAATATTCAGGTTTTCGTCCAGCCGAAACAGGCTGCTGTACACCAGCTGGGAAATGTAAAACACATCGCTGTCTGAAGAAACCAGCGGATTCAGCGTTTCCACCCTGTCCATGGCAAGATACACGGTTTTCATGGGCTGGTATTCCACCTGCTGTGTGTTTCTGCTCTCTGAGACGCCTCCGCCTCTGACGATGGTAACAGTTGAAACCGCCCCTGCCAAAACTACAACTGCGATAATAATGATAATGATATGTCGATGTAAAAAATCAAAGATTCTGTAAGCTCTATTCCCTTTGGTTTGTTTCAGCATATTTCTCCAATAAATACTCCACCTGAGCGCGGAGTTCTTCCTTTCCCTTTGAATTATCTATAACTTCAGCGGAAAGAGCAGCTTTTTGGGCGCTGCTCATCTGACTGGCAATCCGCTTTTCTATCTCTTGCCGGCTGGCTCCGTCTCTTTCCATAACCCTGCGGATTCTGGTTTCCAGGTCAGCGTCTACCGTAAAAACCAGGTCGGTCAGCTTATCGGCGCCGGACTCAAAGAGCAGGGGCGCGTCGACAAACACCAGCTCCTCGCATTCCTTTTCATGCAGCTGCTGCAGCTGCATGCCGATAATTTCCACCACTTCTCTGGTTGTCATCTCCTCCAGCATACGAAGTTTCTCTTTATCGGAAAAGACCACACCGGCCAGCTTTTTTCGGTCCAAATTGCCGTCAGGCAAAATCATGTCTTCTCCGAAAATGTCGGCAATGCGTTCCAGGGTGGCGCTTCCCTTTTGGGTGATTTGATGTGAAATCAGGTCGGCGTCGATAACCCTGTATCCCAGTTCTGCCAGTATACCGGATACTGTGGATTTACCCGCGCCGATACCGCCGGTCAATCCAATTACTTTCATGGTCTCACCTACTTCAAATCATACCAGGTGTCGCCCTGATTCAAATCACATTCCAGCTTTACTTTCAGCTCCATAGCGCTTTCCATATTCCTTACAAGCAGTTCCTTTACCTGGTCCAGCTCGCTTCTGACTGTTCTGATAATCAGCTCGTCGTGAACCTGCAGTATCAGTTTGGAAGCCATATGGCGTTCTCTCAGTTCTCTGTAAACCTTAATCATAGCCAGCTTGATAATATCGGCGGCGCTGCCCTGAATCGGACTGTTCATAGCCAGACGTTCGCCCAGCTGGCGGGTCATAAAGTTGGAGGAATGAATCTCGTGAATATATCTTTTTCGGCCCATGATAGTTTCCGAATAACCGTTTGCCTTGCAGCTCTCCACCTGCCGGTCCATATAAGCTTTTACAGCCAGATGCTTGTCAAAATAGTCTTTGATATAGCTTTCGGCTTCTTTTCTCGTGATGTGCAGCTCTTCAGAAAGTCCGAAACCGCTCATGCCGTATATCACGCCAAAGTTTACCGCCTTGGCTCTGCTTCTGTCCAGAGGCGTCACCTGATTGTAGTCCAGATTGAAGACTCTGGCAGCCGTATTTCTGTGAATATCATCTCCATTGTTGAAAGCCTGTATCAGATTCTCGTCTCCGGACAAATGGGCCAGAATACGAAGCTCAATCTGTGAATAATCGGCGCCCACCAGTGTACAGTCCGAGCACCCCGGCACAAAGGCTTTTCTCAGCTGTCTGCCAAGCTCCTGCCTGATTGGAATGTTCTGCAGATTCGGCTCGGTACAGCTGATACGTCCGGTAGCCGTCACCGTCTGCTGGAAATGCGCTCTAATCTTACCGTCAGCGCCAATCAAAGGTTTCAGTCCCTCTACATAGGTGCTGTTCAGCTTGGTTAAAGTCCTATACTGCAGTACCATATCTACAATAGGATGGAGTTCTCTGATTTTCTCTAATACCTCGGCGCTGGTGCTGTAGCCTCTCTTGGTCTTCTTACCTGCCGGCAGCTGCAGTTTTTCAAATAGAATTTCACCCAGCTGTGCCGGAGAATTGATATTGAATTTGGTGCCTGCCAGAGCGTAAATGCTGTCCTCCACATTGGTAATCTCCCTGCTGAGGTCCTTTCCGAATACTTCTAAAGTCTCCTTGCTGACAGAAAATCCCTCTGCTTCCATAGCGGCCAATACCTCAACCAGAGGCAGCTCTACCTCCCTGTAGACCCGAGACAGTTGTTTTTCCTCCAAGGTCCTTTTCTGCACCGACATGAGCCGTTTTACAGCGGTACACCACTGCAGGCCATATTCTCCATACTTCTTATCGCTGCCGCCCAGCAGGTTCATCTGTTCCCCTGCCGCCAGAAAATCCTTCTCATCCTCAATTTCGTAGTGGAGATTTTCAAATACCAGGGTCTTCAGTTCATAACTGGACCTGGTCGGGTCTATTACATACTGAGCAATGGCGGTATCGAAGTCCGTATCGGCGCAGCAAAGACCGGCACAGAACAAAGTATAATAGTCTTTCACCAGGTCGTGTCCTATGAACCGCAGCTTTTTTCTCTGCAGAAGTTCTATGAGAGGCTCTCTCATATCGTCGGATATCATGTTTACATAATATAGTTTTTCGTTATCAAGCAGACACAGGCTGAATATGGTCGGATTACCCACATGGTTGTCGTCGCCGAATACTTTAAGAATCAGACGACTTCCTTCTTCAATGCTGTCCAGCATGGAAAGTTCTGCAGCTTGGGAAATCTCCACAATCTGATACTCTATGTCTTCGTCCTCAAATTCCCCGGTCATGTCAAGCATGTCCTCTACATGCAGGCGCTTGAGAAAACTGTTGAATTCCAGTTTTACATACAGGTCAATCAAAGCCTTATAATCAGGAGGTCCCATCTCCATACGCTTAAGGTCTATCTCCATAGGCACATATTGATTGATGGTTGCAAGTTTTCTGCTCATTGCCGCAAGCTGTGCATTATCTTCCACTTTCTGGCGAAGCTTTGCATTGGCAATCTGGTCTGTGTTGGCAAGGAGATTGGCTACGGTTCCAAACTGGGTCAGAAGCTTGATACCGGTTTTCTCACCGACTCCGGGGATTCCCGGAATATTATCGGAAGAATCCCCCATAAGACCTTTTAAATCGATGAACTGCTCAGGAGTCAGCTGATAGCGTTCAATCATCTTGTCCCTGTCGTAGAGGTCGAATTCGGAAATTCCTTTCTTTGTAATCAAAACCTTTGTCACGTCGGTGGCAAGCTGCAAAGCGTCTTTATCCCCTGTGATAATCAGAGGCTCAAGTCCGCTCTCCTCACCGATTCTGGCTACGGTTCCGATGATATCATCGGCCTCAAATCCGTCAAGTTCCAGGTTTTCAATGCCCATAGCGGTCAGAATCTCTTTCATCAGGGGGATTTCCATGGCAAGCTCAGGAGGCATCTTCTTCCGTCCCGCCTTATATTCGCTGTATTCCAAGTGGCGGAAAGTGGGAGCTTTGCGGTCCCATGCCACAGCCATATAGTCGGGCTGATAATCCTCCTGAAGCTTGGTAAGCATGTTGATAAAGCCATAGATGCCTTGGGTGTAAATTCCATCCTTGGTAATCATCGGCCGCTGAAGCGCGTAATAAGCGCGGTTAATTAAACTGTTTCCGTCAATAATGACTATTCTTTTTCCCATATTTTCATCCTTTTTAAAACTTTCTCTCCATATAGTATAAGGCAGATTGAATTTTTTTACAACATTGGTTTCAGTTCTGCTCCGAAAAAAAGACCCCGCAGAGCACTGCGGAGTCGGAGTTTCCATATGTACTATTTTTCTTTATATGCGAAGTAGTAAATCCCTGCGGTAAAAACACTGCCGCCGACGATATTGCCCAAGGTAACGGGAATCAGATTATTGATAAAGAAGCCTTGAAAATCCAGGCCCGCCGTTGCGCCGCCGTCTGCAAAAATACCTGCCGGTATGAAAAACATGTTGGCTACACTGTGCTCAAAACCTGCTGTCACAAAGAGCCAGATTGGGAAAAAAAGTGTAAAAACTTTTCCGACGGTGGAATCGGCGCCGCTTCCCATCCATACGGCGATGCAGACTAAAATATTACAGAAGATTGCCCTGACAAAGGCCGGTCCAAAATCCAGATTTACCTTTGCGGCCGCAATGGAAACGGTGACTTCCTTCAACATTCCCTCTCCGTTTTCAAGAAGTCCCGAATATACTACCAGCCAGGCTACAAGAATTGAACCCAGCAGATTGGCTATATAAACCACCACCCAGTTTTTCATCATAGCGCCCAGGGTAATTTTTCTGTCCAGAACCGCAGCAAACATCAGGTTGTTGCCGGTAAAAAGCTCAGCACCGGCAAAGACTACCATCATCAGCCCTGCGGGGAAAATCACGCCGGACAGCATTTTTCCAAGACCGTTTGTCGCCGGATTTGCAAAGAGAAAGTAAGAACCCATGTTGGCTCCGGCGCCTGCCATAGCGATAAAAATACCTGCCATCAAGCCCAGCAGTATCATCTGCTTCATGGAAAGTTCTGTCTTTTTTACAGCAGAGGCAATGGTGATTTCCAGTATTTCCTGCGGCTTTTTTTGTATCATAAGTCCTCCAAAACGTATCAATATCTCTGTTTTGCCATCACGTTTTTTAATCGTGTATACAACATACAATTATAGCATTTTTTCTTCATTAGTCAACACATTTAGATATCGGTTCTGAAGTTTGGAAAGAAATGTAATTCAACTATTGTATGCAAGAAAAAACATGTAAATTACCAAAAATTTTTAGTGCTATCCGACAGAAAATGCGCTATAATAATATTAACCTAGAACTCGCGTTAAGGACTCATAATTGAACCTACACTTTCGCATTGGGAATCCGGGTTCGTTTAGCCTATGTCAGGCCTCCTTCAGAGTGGAAGACAGAAGCGGCGACAGGATACCCACCTATCATCTGATAGGGCGTCAATTATGTCCTGACGGAGCTTCCGGGTTTTTTCTTTTAATCATTTTATTCCTACACCAGGTTTTTCTGATAAAAGGCTATGATGTCTTTGAACAGCATTTCTCTGATTTCAGAGTCTTTCATTCCCATTTCCAGTCCATGGGGACTCTTTTTTGAAGTAATCTCTATCAGCCTGTGGTCTTTATAGCTATTTGCACATTCCACCGCAGCCTCCGGAAGCACTACATTGTCCTCTGTATTGTACAGCACCAGCACCGGATGTTCATACTTGTATGCCGTTTCCGTAGGTACGTATTCCTCGATATTTTTGAAAAAAGACGGCGTCATAACAACACCCTGATAAGTTACAGAGCCTTTCTCATCGGCTTCTCTTTTGAACTTCTCCCATTTCGCATCTCCGCCCATATATCGCTGGAAAGCGTCCTGATTTCCTGCAGGAGCCACAAGAACCAGCGCCTTGTAGTCGTAGCCGCCGGCGCTTTCATTGACAAGGGTCATAGCCGCCCTGCCCCCAAGGCTCCGTCCGAATACCCCGATTTTTTGGGAGTCTATATTGTAATGCTCCGTCATATATCGGGCGCACAGTACCTGATCGCTGACCATAGTTTCCACAGTGTACCTGTTTGTCTGTCTGCTGTCAGGATTTTCGGACAGGTTATGGCTGAAGTTCATGCGAATTGCGGCGATGCCGTTTTCCGCAAGGGCATAAGCCAAATCCTTCATCCCGGCACTGTTCATGGTACCGTGGAATCCGTGGCTCAAAACCACTGCCGGGAGCTTTTCGGTCTCATAGTCTGCAGGTACTGTAATCTGCGCCTTCGTAAAGGTTCCCTCCGAATTGGGAATCATTACGTCCTCTGTCAGTACCTCTTTGCTCCCAGGGCCGCAGCCTGCTGCAGAAATCACTGCGCAAAGCACCCACAGCAAAATGACAATAGATATTAATAGATTTTTCTTTGTTCTGTTTTTCTGTTTCATACTTTCTACCCGTAAAAAGTATACCACAGGCGGCTGTAAAAGAAAATCAAAATTAATAGGGCGGCTGCCGGCGCATCATCTGGCGGAAAAAAACACAAGGCCGCACCCCCCATTCTCAGAAGGTACGGCTTCACAGCCTCTAAACGGCTTTTCCTGTGCGGCATTTAGTTATTCTCAAAATCGGCTTTCATTGCCTTAATCTTCTCTTCATCGCTGAAAATCTTGGCAATCTGCAGAGCGATAATTTTCGCGCCGGTTTCCAGGCCTTTGTGCCCTCTTTCGGATTTCATCTCTGCTTCAAAACCTCTGGTGTGGATTGGCGTATCGAAATCGGCAATCTGCAGGCACGGGTGAAAACCCGGGCACACAAAGCTGACATTTCCGGCATCGGAAGAGCCGAAGATTTTATCAGGGTCGCCGTTCACCTCGATGCCGAGTTCATCGTAAATTTCGGCAAGAGCGCTGACTCCTGTCGGATTCGGTTTCATGTTATCGTAAATCGCTGCGGTCGGATATTTGTTCCAGCTGGTCTGGGTGGCGATACAAGCCCCCTCGGCACAGTCGTCTACTTTCTTTATCAGCTCCTGCAGATATCTCTTATCTAAGGCACGGATATAGACTTCGGCAGTAACCTCTTCCGGCACGATATTCGGCGCCTCTCCGCCGTTTCTGATGATGCCGTGGAACTGTGCGTCAGGCGTACTATGCTGTCTGAGCATATCGATAGCATGGAACATCAGCTGCGCCGCGTTGAAAGCGTTGCTGCCCTCCCAAGGTGCCGCCGATGCATGGGCAGCTTTGCCGTGAAACTCGTACATATAAGAAGCAAGGCCCTGCAGCTTCGGTACCAGAAGATTGCTGTTGTAAAGGTGCACCATAATTGCCATGTCATAACCGTCAAAAACCCCTTTATCCACCATGATGCATTTGGCACCGTCGTTCTCTTCGTTAGGGGTTCCGATAATGTGAATATCGGCATCCAGCTCGTCCTGCAAATCTTTGGTCGCAAAACCTGCCAAAATACTGATAGAACCGCTCAGGCAGTGGCCGCAGGCGTGACCCACTTCCGGCAGAGCGTCATACTCGGTCAGAATTGCAATCTTGTATTTGTGATTGTCCGGTCCGTAGACGCCCTTAAAAGCAGTATCCAGTCCTGCAAACGGATATTCTGTTTTATAGCCGTGGGCCTGCAGCAGGTTTACGATTTTTTTAGAGGTTTCGTATTCCTGACCGGAAATTTCCGGATGGTCCGCCAGGTCGTCGTTGAGAGCGGTAAGCTCTGCCAGGTCTGCGTCAATGGCAGCAAAAATTTTGTCTTTTAATTCATTGTAATTCATAGCTTTCACCTTCAATTTCATTAGAATATATCACACTCATTCTTAGAATGATTGATAACTGATAAATCTGCCCAGCCTGTCGTCGACAGTTTTTTTGTGGTCTAAGGCCAGTTGTCCTGCGATGTACACATATTCAATCCCTTCCGGTTGTATGTTCAGATTGGAAAAGGTGGCGCCGTCTATAATTGTATCAGGATTGAAAATGGTTAAATCAGCGTCGCATCCCACCTGTATCCGACCTTTATTGTTAAGTTCCAATCTTTTAGCAGGCTCTAAGGTCATCTTCCGAAGGGCGTCGATGAGAGGCAGCGCCTTGTCTTCTCTCACGTATTTCCCCAGTATTCGTGGAAAAGTGCCTGCGGCTCTAGGATGTCCGCTGCCGTTGTTAATGCCCGCGTCGCTGGCAATCATCCCCTTTTCATTGGAGATTGCCATGGTAATCTCATCTTCATTCATCACAAAGGCTACGGCCAGCATATTCGGGTAGTCTCTTCTGGCTTTTTCAAAAATTTCCCTGTCGCACCGCACATACTTATATGGGTCGTCCGTCAGCATGATATCGCTGTAGTCCTTGTGCCAGCCTTCCAGACAGCCGTCCTCAAAGACAGCCGAACCTATATGAGTGGAAAATGCCGCGTAAGGATAAGTATCGTAGTTCAGTCTTGGATTTCTGTCCATGGCAGCATTAATCGCCTCCAGGGATTCTTTCATCATGCCCTGCGCGGAGCAGCTTGACAGATGAGATATCTGAAATTTCATCGGAATGCTCTCCGCAATTTCAATCATTTCCGTAATGGAATCGATATTTCCCAGGCAGTCCTCTCTATAGTGAACCGCAACTAACAGGTTGGGGTCCTCAAAAGAGCTCAGAGCCCAGAGAACTTCCTCTTTTGTAATCCCCGGGTCGTATTCGATACCCATAGAAATGCCCCAGGCCCCTTCATTTAATTCTCTCTGCAGATATGTCTTTATCTGGTCCACCTGGTCTTTGGAAGCAGCCTCGTGTCTTCCGATACCCAGTTTTTCCCGAAAGGTGTTATATCCGGCCAGTATGATATAGTTGACAGGGCTTCCGCCCTGTTTTCTGATGACCTCCTTGAAATAAGAGAGATCCTGGGGCTGCAGGCCGCAGTTGCCGCCAACTGCGGTAGTCACACCCATTTCCAGCATGAAATGGGCCATAACGTATTTTTCTCCCTCACGGATAAAGTCTTCCTCGTGCATATGAATATCGATAAAGCCCGGAGACACAACGCAGCCGCTGACATCGATTACTTTTTCAGCCGGCGGCGTCTCTGTGCCCACGTAGGCAATTTTGCCGTCCGAAACAGCGATACTGCCCTCCTTCAGCTCCCCCGCTTCAAAATCAGGATATCTGCCGTTTACAAACAAAATATCATACATAGTTTATTCCTCCTGCTTATAGCTGATGAAGGTGCCCAATCTGTCATTTACCGTCTTCTTGTGGTCTAAGGCCAGCTGTCCGGCGATGTACACATATTCGATTCCTTCAGGCTGTATGTGCAGGTCAGAGAAAGTAGCGCCGTCTATAATGGTGTCCGGATTGAAAACGGTTAAATCAGCGTCGCATCCCACCTGTATCCGACCTTTATTGTTAAGTTCCAATCTTTTAGCAGGCTCTAAGGTCATCTTCCGAAGGGCGTCGATAAGAGGCAGCGCCTTGTCTTCTCTCACGTACTTTCCCAGCACCCGCGGGAATGTACCGGCAGCCCGCGGGTGTCCGTTTCCGTTGTTGATGATAGCGTCGCTGGCAACCATGCCGTTTTTGTTGGAGATAGCGGCTGCTATTTCAGATTCATTCATCACAAAAGCTACTGCCAGCATGTCCGGATATTCGGCCCGCACCTTCTCGAAAATTTCTTTATTGCACCGTACATCCTTGTAAGGTTCGTCGGTGAGAAGAATATCGCTGTAATCCTTGTGCCATCCCTCCAGACAGCCGTCTTCAAAGACCGCAGAACCCATATAAGTAGAAAAAGCGTTATACGGATATGTATCGTAGTCCAGGCGAGGATTTTTTTCCATAGCGCTGTTAATAGCCGCAAGGGACTCCTTCATCAAGCCCATGGCCGAGCAGCTGGAAAGATGGGAAATCTGAAACTTCATCGGAATCTTTTGGGCAATCTCAATCATCTCAGTAATGGCTTCAATACTGGTGAGACAATCCTCCCTGTAATGGGCGGCTGCCAGAAGATGAGAATCATCACTGACAGACAGGGCATCCAGGACCTCCTCCGTAGTGATACCCGGGTCGTACTCGATACCAAAGGATATGCCGTAGGCTCCCTCCTCAAGTTCTCGCTTCAGAAGTTTCTTAATGGCTTCTCTCTGTTCACTTGTAGCAGTCTCGTACCGGTCGATACCCAGCTTGTACCGCATCTGATTGTAGCCTGCCAGCATGATATAGTTGACGGGACTTCCTCCCAGCCGCTTCAGTACCTCCTTAAAATAGGCCAGGTCCTGTTTCTGTATGCCGCAGTTGCCGCCTACAGCCGTAGTAACGCCCATCTCCAGCATCATCTGCGCAATTACATAATGCTCTCCCTCGTCCTTGAAGTTCTCTTCATGCATGTGGATATCGATGAAGCCCGGCGAAATCACGCACCCGGAAATGTCTACGGTCTTCCGCGACTCCGGCACCTCATCTCCGATATAGGAAATTTTTCCGTCACTTACGCCCACATTGGCTTTTTTCATTTCACCCGATTCAAAATCCGGATACTGTCCGTTTATTAAAATAAAATCAAGCATTTTTAAATACCTCCAATATATGTTTGATAGAATGACGTGCGTTTTCATAGAAAGCGTCTTTCGGCTGGCCGTCTCCCCGCTCCTCACTCCAGAAGCGTTCTTCAAACCGCTTTAGAATTTCTTCGTAGCAAAGTCCTTCGTCACGGCATCCGAGGATAAAAGCTTTCTCAGCCTCGGCGCACTTTACGTACAAGTCGAAATACTGATTGCAGAAGCCTTTCGGTACGATTCCATAGTGAGGACTGATAATCTGCTTCGGCCCATAGGCCTTGCACTTTTCCGCCGATTCCAAAGTGTCCTGATAGCTTTTCAGAAAAGCAGTCTCCATATATTCCGAATTTCTTAATACCCCTGTACTCTCTGACGCAAACATCAATCCGTCCGGCTCAAGGACATAGGTCAGGGAGCAGTCCGTATGACCTCTGGTCTCAAGGACTTGAAAATATTCCCCTTCTCCGATTTGAATCCGGTCTCCTTCTTTCACGATTCTGTCGATACGCATAGGCGTCACAATCACCGACTCCTTGGAATCGGAATAGGCGTCTCTGGCGGCCTCGCCAAGGCGTTTCATGGTTCGCCTTGCCCCTTCTCGCTGAAAGACTTCACAGGCCTTGGCGGCTCCGCAGACGGTTACCATAGGCCAGGTATTTAAAATATACGGAAGCGCTCCGATATGGTCGTAATGGGTATGGGAAATCAACACCAGGTCCAGGCTGTCTTTACCTCTGTCCCTGAGGGCGTGCCGTATATTCTCCAGCAGCCCCTCATGACAGTAAGCCATGCCGCAGTCATAAAGGGTCGTCTTTTCTGAGCCGAAAATCAAAAACGCTTCTCCTCCGCGTCCGGCCGTGACGCGAACCACGTTGTCCGGATAGTCCTTCTGCCTGTTATGGCCGTTAAAATCCAGGAAACTGTCTTCTCTTAAGGGAAACTTCCTCAGTCGTGCATTCCGCAGGGTCTTGAAGAAGTTGATGACGATAGACAGGATAATGGCAAGACCGATATACCCTTCCACCGGGTACAGATATGCTACGATAGTCTTAAAACCAGTAAGACCGCAGAAAAATCCGATAACCGCCCCGGCGATAAGGATGTATTTTTTCTTCGGACCTTCTTTGATTTTGGTGGAGAATCCGTAATAAGTACTGGTTGCAGCCGAATAGATGGCGGCGAACAGAATCACGCCGAAGAGGACGTTGGCGACAGGCGATATTCTGGCAGAATATGCCAGCATGGGCAAATCCATTGCGTTGGAAAACTCCATATCCTTGCGCAGACCTGTAATCAGCATAAAGGTCAGCAGAGCCAGCAAAAATCCGCCTGTCCCTGCCCCCGCAATAGCGTGGAATTTATTTTTAGCGTTGAGAGAAGACGCACCCACAATGGGTATCATCCCCAGCATGTTATAGGATACAAAGATTACAGCCGACCACAGCCAGGTGGACGCCATAGAGCTGGTGGGAAACCCGCTGGTGGCGCCGCTTTGTTCAATATCGGAAAAGATAACGATGATGCATACAGCCACATCTACTGCAAACAGCGCAGGCACGATAAGCCTGAATACCTTGGATATCCGCTCAAAGTCTCCTAAAACCGTGATGATAACCAGCACCACGATGATGATGCCGCCTGCAGCCTGAGGAAGTCCAAACTGCTGAGCCAGGAAAGACCCGCCTGCGGCAGACATGGATATGATAATCGTATACAGAATCGCCGCCATGAAGTAGCCCATGGCGGTAATCAATTTCGGGTTATCGGAAAAAATGATAATCCGTCCCATATCATCAGTATCCAATTCTCTGGCGATATAGCTGACCATCATGCCCATAGCCATGAACAGAAGTCCTGCTATGATAAGTCCCAGATATCCTTTGGCGCCAAAGACGCCGAAAAACTGCCATCCTTCCCGGCCGGAAGCGAATCCTGCGCCCATCAGCGTGCCCACATACAGGGCCGCTACGTTAAAACAGTTAAGCTTCTTCATGGCGATTTTCCTCCTCTTTTCTGTTTTCGGCAATCTCACCATAGGTAAAGAATACCAGTCCCACCCAGATAATGGCAAAAGCGCTGAACTGAATCAGGTCGAAAGGCTCTTTGAAGAGAAAGATTCCCAGAACCAGAGCGATAGACGGTGAAATATATTCGGTAAGACCCAGGGTAATCAGAGGCAGCTTGTTGGCTGCGAAAGAAAAGAGCCCGAGAGGCACAGCCGTCGCCACTCCTGCAAAGAGTAGCAGTATCAGCTTAAGGCCGCCCCCTGCGGCAATAGCGCCTGTTCCGGTGCCCTCAAAGTATAAGACAAAGCAGAGGGCTATAGGCGCAAGGCAAATGGTTTCATATAACAGGGACTGCAGCGGGTGCAGACTGACGCTCTTCTTAATGGCAGCGTATACGGCAAAGGTCAGCCCCAGGCTCACCGCAATCAACGGAACCTGACGATATCCGACAACCATTACCAAAAGGCCGCACAGGGCGAAGCAGATGGAAATCTTCTTCCACCTGTTGATTTTCTCTTTGTAAATTACTACTCCAAACAGACAAACCACAAGAGGTTCCAGAAAATATCCCATGCTGGTCTGAATTACGTGACCCGCATTGACCGCCCAAATATAAATGCTCCAGTTGGCAGTAATAATTACGCCGGCAATGATATATGTAAGGGTATTCTTTCTGTCTGCAAACATAGGTTTAAATACGTTTCTGACGCCAAACTTGGCCGCGCTGGCAATGAAGCATACCACCGCCATCAGTACCACTCTGTAAAAAATGATTACGCTGGATGGAATCGGTTTCAGACTGTTCCAGTAAACAGGCAGAAGCCCCCATATCACCGCACATCCTATGGCGCAGATGAGACCAATTCTGTAGTTTTTCTTGTCCATTGTTTTCACCTCAAAAGAATACTAATCTAATTTATCATTCTATCACTGAAGTGTCGATTTCGCAAGATATAAGGTAGGGTTCTTGTAAGGTGTTTTTGTGCTAAAATGAAAGAACGCAGCGGCATAGCACAAATTTTTTCAAAAAAAGAAGAGAGAATTATGTCAAACGCACGCTATTGTGCATTTTGACACAATACTCCCTTTGCATAAGCAGAGCGGATTTATGCCGGACGAATAAAAGTCGGCCATTTGGCATAATTTTTCCCCTCTTTCCTCGCAGGACGCCCGGTGTTTTTATGCTAAACTGCTCTGAAAGCGTCAATCAGCACAAAAACACCTTACAAGGGTCTAAAACAGTCCTCCAAAGAGGCCTCCGCCTCTGTTATTGTTATCGCCGCAGAAGAGAAGAAACAGCACCACCAGAAGTATGATAATGCCAAAGCTGCCGCTGTCGTTGTTATTGCAGCAGTTTACCGGTCTGCAGCAGCATTCCCGCACCGGTTCGCAAGGTTCACAGCACGGCTCGCAGGGTTCGCAGCAGTCGTTTTTAAAATCTCCCATAAAAAACCTCCCATATGTATCTTTTAAATTATCATATGCGAGGCTATATTTTTTTGTTACTCCTGGCCTGCCATATCGGCATAGGTCATGATGTACTCTTCCAGGGGATATTCCAGCGCTCCGGAAAAATCATAAGAAAACTCCTCTCCGTTCATCTTTTCCAGACGAGCGTTTGTCAGAGCGTCTCTCACCGGCTGAAAGGAAATTTCTCCCGTATAGACATTGCGGCATTCCACCTGGCTGTCTGCCGAGTACCATATGCGAAACCTGTTGAACTCATCGGCCAGCTTCACCGCAGCGTTTTCTTCCTCCTGTCTGACAGCTTCAGCCAGACCCACCAGTACCCGTTTGATATT
The DNA here is from genome assembly GCA_965146355.1 of uncultured Emergencia sp. Taxonomy (GTDB): domain Bacteria; phylum Bacillota; class Clostridia; order Peptostreptococcales; family Anaerovoracaceae; genus Senimuribacter. Next base: position 58,837 of record CBCTFZ010000004.1, read on the forward strand.
CTCCAGCAGATTGTACAAGTCAATCTGGTCTCCGGGTACGTTCTCCAAAGTATCATAGAAATAGCTTTCGCTGAGCTCGGCAAAGGTCTTCATATCCACCTCCGTCAGAAGTTCGTAAACAGTATCGCTGTCCACAGCTCCGTCGTGTTCTACAAAATCCGCAAAGTTTTCAAAATACTCAAACTCGCTGCCGGAGGTGATATCCAGCTGTTCAAAAAGTTCTTCTAAATTCATGGTCTTTCTCCTCAGGTTTATCTCTTGTTCTGTGGTTTTCTCAAAGCTCCAGATTCTTAAACTGAATGTTCAGCTCGTCTTTCTGTCTGCCCAGGATATTCTGAATCATATTGACAAAGTTTTCGGAAAGGTCGCTGGCATAAAACACATTTTCCCCCTCCCGTCTGTCGGCATACATCTTCCGCTCCTCAAGCTCAATGTGGACCGCCATGGCCACCTCTCTGGATGAACTGATAAGGCGTATGTCTGGGTAAATCCGCTGCAGATTTTCAGCGATGAGCGGATAGTGGGTGCAGCCCAGTACCAGTCTGTTAATCCCGTTTTCTCTTATGAAATCATCCAGATAATACTTGATTGTAAGGTCCATGATGTCATTGTGGATGATTCCCTCTTCTATGAGAGGAACGAAAGCCGGACAAGCCTTGGAATAGAGCTTCAGCCCCGGGTGCTTATCGTTGATTTTCTTTTCGTAGACGCCGGATTTGACCGTAACCTTAGTGGCAATGATACCGATACGGTCGTCCTGGTTGCATTTTTTGGCGATTACTCTGGCTGTAGGAGAAATGACGCCGATGACCGGAATATCCGGATAGGCAGTTCTCAAATCCTCAAGACAGGTGGCCGTAACCGTATTGCAGGCGATGACAATCATCTTGACTCCCTGTTTTACCAGAAAATCCCCAATCTGCATGGTAAACTGCCTGATGGTGTCCGGCGCTTTGGAACCGTAAGGCGTTCTGGCCGTGTCGCCGAAAAAAATGATACGCTCCCTGGGAAGCTCTTTCATAATATATGGAATACTGGTCAGGCCCCCCAGACCGGAATCAAAAAAACCTATTGGTCTGTTATCCATTTATGTTAATCCTTTCAGTTTTGTGTTATACTACACCTATTAGAATATTATTATACTACACGGGAGGTAGAAATGGGAAACAAAAAAAATAAAAACCGCAATGAAATTGATAAGAAATACAAATGGAACATAGAGGCCATGTACGAGGACGCCGCCCAGTGGGAAGACGACATCGCTCAAATCCTCAAAATGACCGAGGACTTTGCGGAGTTTTCAGGCAAACTGACAGAAAGCGCTCAGACTCTTGCAAAAGCCCTTTCCGAAAAAGACGCCATCTGGCAGAAGCTGGAGCGGGCCTATGTCTACGCCCATATGAAGCTGGACGAGGACAACCGCATAGCTTCCCAGCAGGCCATGAACGATAAGGTAAGCGGTATCATCGCCAGAGTATCTGCCGCCATGAGTTTTATGACGCCGGAACTGCTGTCGGCGCCGGAAGAAACCCTGCTCCGCTATCTTTCTGAAGAACCGGCTCTGTCCCAGTATGATTTCGTCATCCGGGACCTGCTCCGTGAAAAGCAGCACGTTCTCTCCAAAGAGGAGGAAAACATTCTGGCCCAGATGAGCGAGGTTACCGACGCTCCGGACACAATTTTTACCATGCTCAACAACGCTGATATGAAATTCGGCTCCATCACAGATGAGGACGGTGATACTGCGGAAATCACCCACGGCAATTTCATAAATTTCATGGAAAGCCATAACCGAAACGTCCGCAAGGACGCCTTTACAAGGGTCTACGAGTCCTACAAGGGACTGGTCAATACCATCGCCTCAGCATACAATTACAACGTCAAAACAGACGTAGTCGGAGCCAGAATCCGCAAATACGCGTCTGCCAGACAGGCTGCTCTGTCGGGAGGCAATATTCCTGAAGAGGTTTACGATAATTTAATTTCTGTAGTTCATCAATACCTGCCTGTACTGCACAGGTATATTGAGCTTCGCAAGAAGGTTTTAGGTGTAGATGAACTGAAAATGTACGATATTTACGTACCTTTGGTGGAAATTCCAAAGAAGGAGGTTCCTTACCGGGAGGCTATCCGGATTATGGAGGAAGGTCTTGCCCCTTTGGGAAAGGAATATATGGACAGAGTCCTTGCCGGTATCGACGCCGGATGGATTGACGTTTATGAAAACGAGGGAAAAACCAGCGGCGCTTACAGCTTCGGCTCCTATGACAGCTTCCCTTATATTCTGCTCAACTACAACGACACCCTGAAAGATGTCTTTACTCTGGTACACGAAATGGGACACTCCATGCATTCTTCCTACACCAGAGAAAATCAGCCTTTTACCTACGGAAGTCATTCTATTTTCACGGCTGAAGTGGCGTCTACCGTCAACGAATCTCTTCTGATGCAGCACCTTTTAAATAAGGAAACTGACCCTGTCATGAGAAAATACATTCTCAACCTTTACATCGAGGAGTTCAGAACCACCCTCTTCCGTCAAACCATGTTTGCCGAATTTGAAAACATGACCCACAAATATGTTGAAGACGGCGGCTCTCTGACTGCGGAATGGCTCTGTGAGGAATATGACAAGCTGAACAAACTCTACTTCGGCCCTGCCCTGGCCCAGGACGATTACATTCAATACGAGTGGGCCAGAATCCCTCATTTCTATAGAAGTTTCTATGTTTATCAGTACGCCACCGGCTACTCTGCTGCTACAGCTATCTCCAAAAAGATTTTATCTGAAGGAGAACCTGCACGGGACGCTTATATCGAATTTCTGAAAACCGGCGACAGCGATTATCCGGTTGAGCTTCTGAAGATTGCCGGCGTAGATATGAGCACCAAAGAGCCTGTAGTTCTGGCAATGGAAACTTTTAAGTCACTGGTTGAAGAATTGGAAAAGTTATTGTAAAATATCAGGTATGAACAGAAACATATATATTTTCGCCAATGACAGCGAAACATCAAAACGAACAGAAAAAGCCCTGAAGCAGAAGCTGGATAAGTCCGGCTTCTCTCTGCTGAGCGATTACAGCGAAGAAGCTGATTTGCTGGTATGCATCGGCGGCGACGGTACTTTTTTAGAAGCCATACACAAGTTTGACTTTCCGTCCATGCCCATCATCGGCATCAATACCGGCCATCTCGGCTTTTTTCAGGAAATCATGCCGTCCATGCTGGATGATTTTATCTTCAATTACACCCAGGGCCGGTACTCCCTGCAGCCTCTCTCCACCGTAAAGGTCAGGGTGACCGCTTCCGGCGGCGTCAGTGAACACGTAGGCCTCAATGAAGTGCTGGTGAAAGGTAATTCCACCTACTCCATTCATCTGAATATTTCCATCGGCGGCAGCTTTATTGAGCGGTTCTCCGGCGACGGTCTGCTTATCGCAACCCCTGCCGGAAGTACGGCTTACAACTATTCCCTGGGGGGCAGTATCGTAGACCCGAGGCTGAATCTGCTGCAGGTAACGCCAATCGCGCCGATGAATACCACTGCATATCGTTCCTTTACCTCCAGCATTCTGCTTCCATCGGATTTATCTCTGGGGGTGGTCCCTGATATGGAGGATGAGGCCAACAGACTTTGTATCGTCTACGACGGCTGCACCGTAGAATATGAAGATGTCAGCGAAATCGAATTTAGCTTTTCCCACATTCAGGTCAATCTGATGCGTTTTGAGAATTACGATTTCTGGACCAAGGTAAAATCCAAATTTCTGTAAATATTCGCCCCGAAGGGTTTTACCCCGCGGGGCGTCATTTTGACCAGAACCGTTAAATAGAATACAGGAGATAAGAAACAAACTATGGCAAAATTTCAATACACCATCACCCCTGAAGATGAAGGAATGACCGTCAAGACCCTTCTCAGAAGCAAATTCAGTTTTTCAGGAAGGCTTTTAACCAAGCTGAAGTTTCAGCATCTGGTTTTTCTCAACGGCGAGGAAACTGCAGGCTGGATTATCCCAAAGCCGGGAGATGTGCTTTCTATCAGCCTGCCGGAGGAGAAAAGTGATTTTCCTGCGGAAGACATCCCCATCTATCCGGTCTACGAAGACGAAGATTTGCTGGTGCTCAACAAACAGCCCGGTATCATCGTCCATCCGACCAAGGGACATCCCCTGCACACCATTGCCAACGGTCTGATGAAATACATGGAAGATACCAATCAGTCCTTTAAAATTCGCTTTGTCAATCGTCTGGACATGGATACCACGGGACTTCTCATCGTGGCAAAAAACTCCCACGCCCAGGACGATGTGGTAAAGCAGATGAAGGCCGGTACCACTGAAAAGCACTATATCGCCCTGGTTGCAGGTATCATTGAGGAAGATGATTTCACCATCGACCTGCCTATCGGAAGACCGGACCCTGAGGATGTACGCCGGCGGGTCATGGAAGAAGGCGGCTATCCTTCAGTGACCCATGTGAAGGTTCTGAAGCGGTTCAGCGGCGAGGGTTTCGGCAGCGGTCTTGCAGCATATAAAGGCTATAAGGACAGCATTATGGAGGACGCAGGCATCAGCCAAGTCATGTTTAAACCTGGCGACCTGATTACGGTTAACGGAGATTTGATTACAGTGACAGAGCTGCCTCCTGGTTTTACCCTGGTAGAACTGCTCCTTGAAACCGGCAGAACCCACCAGATTCGCGTACACATGTCCCATATCGGTCACCCTCTCATAGGCGACCACCTGTACGGCGGTTACAATCCCGCCCTTCTGAAGAGGCAGGCGCTCCACGCTTATAAGCTGTGTTTCCGCCATCCGGTCAGCGGTGAGCAGCTGGAAATCCAAGCGCCTCTGCCTGAGGATATGGAGCAGCTCCTAGAGAGAATTGATGAAGGTTCAGTAGACAGCACTTCTGTCGTACCAAATTAAAGAAATGATTTTATTCAGCACAAGGCCCGCTGCAGATATGCCTGCAGCGGGCCCTTTCTTTTCTCTATTCTATTTTACTTCTACCAGCTGGTAATCTCTGGTGCCGATTCCCAGTTTTTCACCGTGAATCAGTCCTGCCTCCCAGTCGGTGTCAGGGTGCATTACTTTGAACACATCGCGGCTGCCCTCGTGGCTGTGGTCGTGGTCATGGCACTGACATTTGTCAGCCTCGCTTCCGGATATAACCGGCTGTTTGTTAGCCGCGTCCACACATGCCTGGTCGATGGCTACCGGGTCAAAAGATGCGAACATGCCCACGTCAGGAATGATTGGAATATCGTTTCCGCCCTCGCAGTCGCAGTCCGGAGATACATCTACCAGCAGACTGATATGGAAAGACGGTTTTCCTGCCAGAACCGCTTTGGTATACTCGGCGATTTTTCGGTTCATAACCGGCTTTGCCTCGTCCCATTTGGTTGCGATGGCCCCCTTTGGACAGTAGGCGATACAGAAGCCGCAGCCCAGACATTTTTCTTCGTCGATAACCGCCAGCTTCTCTATGACATGTACTCCGTCGTTGGCGCAGTTTTTCACACACATGCCGCATCCGATACACCGGTCTTTCACAATTCTCGGCGTACCGCTGCTGTGCATTTCCATTTTTCCCTTCTTGGAGCCGGCGCCCATGCCGATATTCTTGATGGCGCCTCCAAAACCTGCGCCAACATGTCCTTTAAAATGGGTCAGGGAAATGATGACGTCCGCTTCAGCGATGGCAGCGCCAATCTTGGCTTCTTTGACGTATTCGCCGCCTTCCACCGGAATAGCCCGCTCGTCGGTTCCCCGCAGTCCGTCGGCGATGATGGTATGCACCCCTGTTGCCAGCGGATTGTATCCGTTCATATATGCGGCGTCCAAATGGTTCAGCGCATTGTTTCGATATCCCACATAAAGTGTATTGCAGTCGGTGAGAAAAGGTTTTCCTCCCCTCGCCTTGATGTGGTCGCACAGCACTTTGGCATATTGATGCCGCAGGAAAGCCATATTTCCGTATTCTCCGAAATGGAGCTTAACGGCTACGAATTTATCCTCAAAATCGATTTCATCGATGCCCGCAGCAGAAATCAGACGCTCAAATTTGTTCAAAAGGCTGTCGCCCATTCCTACATGCATGTCAGTAAAGTAAACCTTTGTGCTCATTTTTAGTCCTCCAGTAATTTTGATGAGACCATTGTAACACAAATGCAGTTATCTTGCCATGCCATGTTATCTTTTACGCCGCCGTTTTTTCACTGCGGACCCACTTCCTCTGCCCTGTAAATATTCAGTTATTTTGCTGTTCTGATGGCCTTCAGTGAGTAGGAAGTATATACTTTCTCTCCTCCGATGTTTTTGTAGCCGCGAACTTTATAGTAATATCTGTTTCCCTTTTTGGCAGAAGTATTGAAATACTGAAGGGACTTTTTCGTCTGGTAGATTGGCGTTGTACCGTAACCACTGTTTTTCTTTGTGGAACGATAGATTTCGTAGCCGTCCAGATTCAATGTTTTTCCGTTCTTTTCATACCAGTAAACTTTGATTGCCTTTTTTCCGCTCGGTGCTTTTGTGTTGACGCTGCGGGCTACCAGCTTCAAAGATTCTACCTCGGCCTTCAGTTCCTCATCGGTCTTTATCTGTTTCGTCGTTATAACGACTTTATCGCCGGTCTTCAGGCCGGACAACTGGGTAACGGTACCCTGGGAAACACCGTTTACAGTAACGTCGGTGATTTCATAACCGGTTTCTGCCGTGATAGTCAGGATACCGGTCGTGCTGTTATAAACGGCTTTACCTCCGACAGTAGTTTCCTTTCCGGATTCGTCAATCAGAGTGATGACAGGTCCGTTGTCGGTGCTGTCGCCCCAGCCTGCGGAGCCAGATTCCTGAGTGTAGTCCTTCGTATAGAAGAAAAGGATTTCATCCTTATCCTTCAGGGTATATGCCGCCATATATGCTGATGGCTGCACGCCGTTTACAGAATACATCCAGCCGGAATTTTTACCCTGGTCTTTCTCTGCCAAAGTCGTACCGTCCGGCTTGGTAACGGAATAGACGTAGCTTCCCCGTGCTTCGTAGCTGTATCCGTTTTCTCGGAGTACCTTATCAAAGACGTCGTAAGAGCTGGTTCCTTCAGGTAGATTCTGCACCGTCGTCTTCAGCCACTGTCCGTCGTCTCCCTGCAGGGTGAAGGAAACCGTCAGTTTTTCTTCCACAGGTCCTGTCTGCGTCGGCGCGGTACCGGTGACGATTAGGCCCGCTGATACCTCCTGGTAATAGAGGGGAGCCAAATCTTTGTATGCGGCGTATTTTACCGGGTCCTCTTTGTAAAGGGCGCCGTACTTACCCAGGGTTTCACTGGACAAAGCGCTGTTCACAGTTACCGCCTTGTTCTCCTTTTGTCTGGTTACCAGCAGATTTTCGTGGGAAATCACTCCCGCGTTGGAGGATTTGAACAATCTCCAAACCTCCAGGTTATCCCATCCATCCATAGCGGTCGGAACGATACCATGGTTGACAAGGTCTTTTTGGTCGTAGACCCAGACAAGCTCCCCTTCCCCATTGAGATATGCTTCCTGGAAAGCTTTTAGGTCTGAAGTAATATCAGTTGCACTGGTGTTTTCACCTTTTATTCCCTCAAAGTATTGAGCTTTTACTTTTTCCATCAGAGCAAGCTCGTCATTGATTTCCTTTTGCGTCAGCGCCGGTACCTGGATTGTAAAGGTTTTTGATGCGCTGACGCTGGTGTTCTTATCGTAGATGGTTACGGTGATATCAGCAGTACCGTCTCCCCCACCGACTGCCGGTCTGTACACGGCCACTCTGGCAGCATTGTTCACATCCGGCGGTGCAAGAAGTTCTTCGTTTGTCGTGGTAATCACCACCGGATAGTATTTTCCGTCTATGCCAAAATCTCTTGTCGTCGGCAGCTGGATATCGTTTGCTGCTGTATACGTTCCGTCTGTCTCTGTCAAAGTTTCGCCGGTTACGGCGTCTGTCAGTCCAGCCTTTTCAAAACCTGCGTCCAGTTTCTCCTGCAGCTGGGCTGCGATTTCCGCCGCCTGGTCCTCATTGATTGCTTTGACCGTGACTTCGTAGACTTTGTTTATGGTAATCGGTTCTTCAGAGCCGGTCACATCATTGGTCCGCTGGAACGTAAATGTGGCAGTCAACGTCACTTTCTGGTTTTCCGCTCCCGGTTTTACAACGCCCACATATGGCTCGAACAAAGTATCTGCAGAGGTCTGGTTTTCACTGCTGATTGAAATCACGTTGTCGTTGGAGGATGTCCAGGAAATCTGGGTCCACATTTTGCCGTCTGCAACCTTTGGCAGTACCAGGTTTTCGGAAACGGAATTCAAATCCGCATTTTCTCCCCTGATAGCTTCTTCATCAACCTTGTCCAGAATTTCTGAGGTCATGGTCGCTTTTACTCTGTCTCTGTCCCAATAAAGGATAACCGGCACATCTTCAAAGCTTATCGCAGCTCCGTCTCTCTCAAGGGTAAAGGTCACTTTATAGCTGCCAAACCATGCTGGCCGGATTGCTGTATTCGGGTCCGCATAAAAGTAGGTGATGGTTCCGTCAGCTGCAATCCCTGCGTCTCCTAAAACTTCTTCTATTTTCGCAACGCTGATGTCAATGCCTTCATATCCTTTGGCCTGTAAATCTGCTTTCAGAATATCCTTGACATTGGTATCCCTGCCATAGACCGGATACATCTTGTAATAGTCGCCGAGAGAATCTGCAGCTTTCTGAAGCTGTAATTCTTTATTCGCCTCTTCTTCAGCGATTGCCTGTTTGGAATAGACTTGGATGGTAAAAGTCTTAGTGGTCGTCTGTCCGCTATAGCTTAATTCTGCAGTCAGCGTCACTTCAGAAATCCCTGTTTCCGGCAGTGTTACTTCGCCTGAGTTTGAATTGATAACTCCTTCATTACTGCTGCTCCATGAGATAGAGCTTCCTTTTTCACCGCTGACCGGAAGGCTCAGGGTTTTCGCCTCTTTGACATCCGAAGTATCTATGGAAAGTGCGGTCCGGTCCGCTTCCAAAATACCGGCGGCTGCCGATTTTACCTTAACAGGGCTGCTTGGGAATTTTGACTCTCTGTCATAGGTAAAAATATAGGAGAGATAGCAGCCTTTCAAATCTTCCGTAATCGTAAACTCCCGCCCAGTTGCGCCGGAGATAGTTTTATAAGAGGATGTTCCGGTATTTCCATTGGTATAATCATCTTCAGTCAAATATCTCCACTGAATCTTCAGGTCCGGATAATTTTCGTAGTCATACTCTTCTCCGCCCAGTACATTTACTTTTGCTTTTACTGTTTCGCCAACGGCCACGCTGCCTTCAATTTCCACAGTAGTCAGCACCGGATAAACAGTAATTTCACACTGAGCGGTATAGGTTCCGTCAGATGCAGACGCAATCACTGTCGCTTTACCAGGTTTCTTTGCCTTGACAATGACCATGTGATTGGTTTCCGGTGAATTGGAAGGCTGTTCCAAGGTCACAACCCCGTCATCGTCCTGCAGGGACCATGTGATTGGCGGCTCCTGGTCCATATCCTTGTAGACCACTGTCAAAGTCGTTTGGGGAACGGTGGAGTTGTTCTGCATGGTCAGGCTGGTGCTTCCTGTGATTTCAATCTTCGGTTCCTTTGGCACCGGGGCAGCTCCTGCCTGCCACGCCAGAATCGGATAGCCGTTGTTTACCTGGTTTGCGTCAGCAGTAAAGGCAGAGCCGAGATTGGAAGACAAACCATCAGGCGAAGCAATTTTTTCAGAATCATTCACACTTCCAGTGTTATTCCCTGTAGCAGTTTCCGGATTAGTCCAATAACAATTTGATACAACGCCATTATATCCTGATATTCCTCCGGAATAAGCATAGCTGCTAGATGATAATGTGATTTTTCCTATATTATAACAATTAGTCGCAGTGTTAGTTGCTGCAGTTCCGTTAAATTGTCCAATTATACCTCCCGCTCTGTTCGTTCCATTTATGTCACCTGTATTATAGCAATTCTTTATCGTAGCTTTTCCATATCCAAGAATTCCTCCAGCATAGCCGTTTACAGTTGCTTTATTATAACACCCTTCAATAGTCGATGGATTCACTGTTCCCCCTACGATGCCGCCAGCATAGGCGCTGCTACTCTTACTAGATGTAACTGTGCCGGTAAAGCTGCAGTTTTCAATAGTTCCCTGCTGAACTTTCCCTACGATGCCGCCAACATAATTGTTGCTTGAGGTCACGATTCCCTCCACGTTCAGGTTTTTAATCGTTGCGCCATTGATAATGCCGAATAATCCCTGATTAGAGGCTGTCGCATTGATATTCAGCCCGCTGATGGTATGTCCATTTCCGTCAAAGGTTCCTGCAAAGGCATCTGCAACATAAGTTACGTTACTTATCGGAGTCCAACTTCCACTCAACACGATGTCATTTGCTAAATAAAAACTAACTCCCGATAAGTTGTATGTTCCATTACTATTATCGTCCTTGACAGCTGCTGCCAGTGCCTGAAGACTCTCTTCAGAGCTGATTTTGAACGCTTTTGTCGTATCGGTATCGGAAGTCGCAGTAAATTCCGGTAACGAATTAACATCCGTATCCGCCGCAAACGCACTTTGCGGTATCATCGTAAATATCATCATAAACGCCAGCATTACGGCCAGCGCGCCTGACCTATTTCTTTTCTTTTTCTTCAATCTTTTTACCTCGCTGTTCTCTGCTCAATCAATTTTCTAACGAATGCAGTCTCTGTAATTACTTCTGTCACCTCCATTTCTACGCCTGCAAAGGGGTCTGCAAAGAGAGGCGGATTTTGCCCAATTTTACTTGAAAAAGAAAAGTATTTAATTTATAATACTTTTAACAGCAAAATCCACCTCCGTCACTTTGACAGGTGTTTTGTTGTGTTTCGCCTGACGTCTGCAAATTTCTCAGGTTTCCCGACGTCGGGCTTTTCTATGTCACCATAAATAATTAGGTTACATACCGTTTTCTCAGTTTACCACCGCAGCAGATGAAAGTCCCTGCTTAAACAAAAAAGCCATATCATTGTCCCCAATGATACAGCCGTTTTCCTGTACATCATCTGCCAATTATGGCGTATATGAACTCCTCACATAGTAGAGCCCTGTTCTGCATTTTCTCTGTAGGTCTCCCGACTTAGGCCTCCCATCTGTACCCGCTGCCTTCTCCCGCCTATGCGGAATGACCGATTTTCACCGAGGGTACAGACACGACCATCACGGTGGCGTGTCCGTGGGGCATCTCACCCCTTTCACTTTTTAGGTTGTCTGCGTACCCGCCTGTGCCGACAGCTCACATCTGCAGCCCGAGCCCCCGCAGTCAACTCACAAAGAAAATTATTCACTTGGTATTTAAAAAGGTATAGTTTGCTATCTTCTATTCTACCGATTTGGGCAGCCATTGTCAAGGGGGTCTGTCAGAAATCTCATGTTCATGGAGCGGCTGCGTTACGCTTTACAGCCCTTTTTATATTCTCTTTCAAAATAGAATTTAACCTAAATAACCAAAAAAGACAAAATATGTATAACCCTTTTCCTTGCCTTCTTCAACATCCATCATGCTGAGCAGCTGTATTCCCTGTCAATTCAAATAATAATCCAGACAACTGAGGGGCTGCCGGATTAACGTTTTTTCGTTAAAAGAGCAGCCCCATCATTGAGAAAGAATTTAACTGTTAAGGATTTCCTCTACAATTTCCTCTGCAAGCCGGTCAATTTTTTCAAAATTCATATTCCTGATATACATCTTCTCTACCAAATCGTGGTTTTCCTTTGCCCGCGCCAGGGCGTCCATGGCCTCCTGAATCAAGGAAGCATACAGCCTGCTCAATTTTCCTAATACGCCGGCATTTTTCTCCACAAAATATGCGCTCTGATAGTCGTTGATATCGACCATGGTAATTTCGCAGAGCTGACCGTCTTCTCCGGTAATCTCCCAAGGCTCCATATCGTGCCATTTATTTGTGGTGACGATTGCCATTCCAAGCTCAGGCACCACCAGGTGTTCAATTTTATATTTCGGGTCCATCGGACAATAATAAGCTTCTACATCGAAGCCCCGGTACACAGCCCCGTCCATGAGAATATTCATAAAGCTGGCGTTGCTGTACCCTTCGGGCACGTTAATCAGGTAAACCCGCTTCATATTCTGCAGCAGGGTCCTCACATAGGATATATTTCCTTCCCAGGTCAGGCCCGTGGCAAAAAACTTTTTCACCCGTCCGGATTTGAAAGAAATATCGTATTTCTGATATTCCTGGGCGATGATATCCGCCGCCAGTTTATATATCTCAGAAATTTCGATACCCTCGTCGTTGATGGCAGTCATACTGTTATAGATGCTTTTCGCAGCCGCCAGATAATTATATGCGACTTTATACCATCTGGAGGTTTCCTCGTTATAAGTAATGATATCGTCCTTGCAGTCGGCAATCTTCTTATCATTCCAGAAATCTCCGAAATTGATAATCGAGTCCACGGCCCCCGGTGTAACAGGGTCGATGACATGAGGACTGGTGCCGTCCACCAAGGCGATTTTTCTGTCGGTGGCCACGATACCGTCCAGGGAGTTATCATCGGCTGAGCAGTGAAGGAAATCAATGTTCTCCCCTGCCGCAACCAGCTTCTCTCCCACCTTCTTCAGAAAAGTAGATTTGCCTGTCCCCGGGCCGCCTTTAATACAGATGATTTTGTTGGCCTCCCGCTGGTCAAGGATGTATCCGTAGTATGAAAAGAATCCTTCCGGTGTATTATTTCCCGGGAAATAGTGACGTGTAATTGACAATACAATTCCTCCATTCTTTAAACTTCTTTATAGTATGAAACTGCGCTTGTCACTTGTTCCTTGCGGACGGGTTTTCCGCGCAGATTGAGGCAGTTTCAGGCAATCAAAAACCCCGCACTTTCGTGCAGGGTCATAGGCTTTGCTATCAGAAGTGATAATCCTCTTCCACAAATTCCGGTTCTCTTTGAACCAGATGGCCCGTAGCTAAATCGTAGAACACTGTACGTGTCACGTGAATGTATGCCAGGAAGAAGAAATATGGAATGGCGTAGATTAAATCCGCCGCAATGCCGAAAATTCCTGAAGGTACCGGAAGGAAAGAAACAGGAATCACAGCCAGAAGCGCCCATCCGATAAAGGACAGGAGCAGCGCGAAATATCTGGACTTATTGCCTGTCATAACCATCTTGCTCTCCGCAATCACTTCCATGACGCCCTTTTTCGGGTCGTCTGCCAGAATCATAAAAGCCTGGCTGTAACGAATGGCCGCGATGATTCCCGGAACGATAAAGAGCAGCGTCCACAGGAAAATGAAAATGCCCTGCACCAGAGAAAGTGCAAAAGCCTTGACAAAGAACTCAAATCCGTTAAAAATATGAGCAGGATTTCCGTCCTTTCTGCGGAAAAAGGCCAGCAGGAAACTGGAAAGTCCCATGGCAAAGGCACCTGACAATACGAAACTGTACAAGTTGGATACATAGGAAATATTTACAACCTCTCCAAGGGCCTCATAATAGTAGCTGTATGCAGCAAAAGGCATCAGCTGTTCAAGCAGCTGGGGAATGGTACTGGTCATCAGGTAATAAAGGAACATACCGATAACTACTACCTGCCAGTTACCCTTCAGTGCGCTGCGAGCGATGGCGCGCATTTCCGCGCAGGTCTCTCTTACAATTATGTTGTTCATATAAAAACTCCTTATTTGAATGCTACAAAAAATATTATATAATAGAAACTGAACAAATACAAATAAAATTGGAGAAAAGTTTATGTTAAAAGCCTTAATTATAACCTCTCACGTAGAGCATCTGGAAAAACTGCAGCTTGACTTTACAGGCTTCGATACGATTATCTGTGCCGATGGCGGTCTTTTAATTGCCGAAAAGCTCCACATTACGCCCAGCCTTCTTATCGGCGATTACGACTCCATGACCCAGCCCAAAACAGATGTTATCAAGCTTCCCATGGAAAAAGATATGACCGACAGCGAAGCTGCTATCGACCTTGCCGCTTCCCGCGGTGCTTCTGAAATAACGGTTCTTGGGGGTCTTGGAGGGCGCTTCGACCACACCATGGGCAATATCGGCATGCTGGCAAAATACTGCGGGAAACTGGACAAGCTGGTTTTTTTGGACGGTCAAAACTGTGTTTTCATGGCAGAGCCGGGAGAAGTCACCGTCCCCCGCACCCACTTCACTTACATGGGCGTCGTCAGCTACGGTCCGGCTGCCGAAAACGTAACTCTCAGAGGGGTTAAATATCCGCTGACAAATCACTGTCTCACCGACAACACCACCCTGGGCGTCAGCAATGAAATTCTGGAAAACACAGCCACCATTACCTTCACAAAGGGCCGGCTTTTAATCATCCTGTCTAAAGATGTCTGATAATATTCCCCTTCTGACTTCAAAGAACGTATATGAGGGTTGAAAAACGTTCTATAAAATGTTATATTATTAACAAGGACTATTTTCGATAGGAAAAGGAGAAAATTAACATGTACGAAAACATCAAATACGAAGTGAAGGAAAACATTGGTTACGTTACCATCAACAGACCTAAAGCCATGAACGCGCTGAACATGGATGTGCTTTCAGAGCTTTACGATGTGTTCACAAAGCTTGAAGCTGACGAAAATGTGGCCGCTGTGATTCTGACTGGTGAAGGAAAAGCCTTCGTTGCAGGGGCAGATATCGCCCAGATGCACCAGCTGACCGCGCTGGAAGGCCGCCAGATGATGATTATGGGTCACAAGGTAATGAACTTAATCGAAAATATTGAAAAACCTGTTATCGCCGCAGTAAACGGCTTTGCCCTGGGCGGCGGCTGCGAGCTGGCTATGGCATGCGACATCAGAATCGCGTCCGAAAAAGCTAAATTCGGTCAGCCTGAAGTGGGTCTTGGTATTATTCCTGGCTTTGGCGGTACACAGAGACTGGCTCGCCTCGTAGGCAAGGGTATGGCAAAATACCTGATTATGACTGCTGAGATGATTCCTGCAGCAGAAGCCTACAGAATCGGCTTAGTCGAAAAAGTTGCTGCCCCTGAAGAGCTGATGGATGTTGCAGAAAGCGTGGCAAAGACTATCGCATCCAAAGCGCCGATTGCGATTGCCACTGCAAAGACTGCTATCAACAACGGTTACGATATGGATATGAAGTCAGCAAGCAAATTCGAGATTGAAACCTTTACTGCTGCTTTCGGTTCCGAAGACAAGACAGAAGGCATGGCCGCATTTTTAGAAAAGAGAGCGCCTGAATTTAAGAACAAATAAACGCTACATAAAACGGAGTCTCAAAGGACTCCGTTTTTATATGGCAAAATTACCGTCTCCTTCCTCTCCCCTTTTTTCACCATAAAGACCGCAACTGAAATGCCGCTAATCAGTACGAACAGATAAAAGCTGATGCCCCTGGACAGCAGCATGGCGCTGGGGAGAAGGCCGGCAGAAAACAGTCTTTTGAACAGTATCATAAAAGCGCTTTCGCTGACGCCCAGGGCGCCCGGAAGGGGCAGCGCCGACACTGCCACATAGAGAACCGCCTGCAGCGCCATAACTTCCGGCGCCGTATAATGGCTGAGTCCAAAACTCTTATATACAAAAAAGGGTACGGCATACATGGACAGCAGTTGTATCAGGGTGGTTCCCAAGGTTTTCCCAAAGATGGCCTTGTTCTGTTTCAGGTATACAGCGCAGTTCTGATACTCCACTATCTGGCCTTTCATCTTTTCAAACAGTAGCTGAGACTTTTCCCTGCTGAAAATCTCCACGACTTTTACCGCAAACCCCATAAGCTTTTCTACCATTTTCTTGGAAAATACGGCGCATATCAAAATTACCATAACGATGACGTTAAGGGTTACCCCTGCAAGGAGCAGGTATTGCAGATTTCCCATAGAAGCCTCCAGGGTGTGTCTTTGATAAAAATAACCGAGAAGCGCAAGACTGATGGTGACTATCTGAAAGCTCAGCAGCTCAAACAGCAGAGCCAGAGTGCCCCGGGCCGCCTGTATACCGTCTCTGTGCATAAAGTACAGCTGCATGGGCTGACCCCCTGACGCCGACGGCGTTACTGAACTGAAGAAAAAACCCACCAGCGCGTATTTAACGCCTCTTCCCAGAGTGACCTTTTCTTCTGCTGTTTCGGAAAGAAGCCCCAGACATCGGGTAATATTAATTCCTTCGCACAGGAGAAAAATTCCCATAGCCCCTGCGGAAAGAAGCAGAAAGCGGATATCAGCCCCTCTGACTGCCGCAGACAGCTGTGACAGGCTGTTATCCTTCAGTACCATATAGATTGTCAATGCTAAAAGAAGAAGGAACAATCCTCCATTCTTCAGCATATTCCCCAACCTGCCCTTCATTTTTCACTGCCGGCGATACTGCCGCCTCCGATAACTTCAAATCTATAACCCTCTTCCAGCCACAGGGGCAGCGTCTTTTCCAGAGCCGCCAGCATTTGAAGAGGCGCAAGCGCTGTGTCACTTTCCCCCGGCGCCCCATCTGCCTGTCTGTCGTGAAGGCAGATAATATCGCCGGGCTGGGTTCTTTTCAAAAGCTTATACTGTATTTCTTCTTCGTCAGTGTCAGACTTCCAGTCCTCGGCCATCACATCCCACAGAACCTTTTCCAGACCGCGCAGGTGAAGCTGCCGCAGAGTAAACCAGTTGACGTGCCCCCACGGCGGCCTGTAGTATTTGGCTTGTATTCCTAAATCCTGCAGTACCCGGATACATCGGTCCATATCGCTCTTTACAGAGCCGGCCCACTGTATCATAGCGCTTCTATGGGCATAGGAATGCAGTCCAATCACATGGCCTTCTTCTTTCATGCGAACCACCAGGCCGGGGTTTTCCTCTGCGAATTTGCCGACCACAAAGAAAGTCACTTTAACATTGTACTGATGCAGAAGGTCCAGCAGCTTAGCTGTGCAGACCGGATGAGGACCGTCGTCGAAGGTCAGATACAGAACTTTATCCGGCCCCTCCAAAGCTTCTACTGACCGTACTGCCTGCTTCTGCAGCCTGTGGCAAAGCTTCCCCAGCTGCGACGGCAGAAAACCGTATGCTGCCGCAACTGCCCCACCGATAACCATTGTCTTTTTTAATTTCTTACCCATATTTCCCCTCTTGCTGTTACACATTTTAACCTGCCATTTCATCCGTCATACGGATATGCCGAAAAGCTTCGGAAATAGTCTTCATGTTTTTCTTCATATCTCCAAGGAGTTTTCTGTCGTTGACAAGTTCCAGAATATCCTCGGCTTCATCGGCCTGCCGGTCCCAAAGAACTCTGCCGATGTTGTTGCCTTCAATATATTTGGCATTGCCAAATTCCTGCTCCAGGAAAGGCTTGATAATATAAAGAGGCGTTCCCGCCGCAATGGCCTCAAAGGTAGTAATCCCGCCGGCTTTGGTTACCAAAAGGTCCGCCTGACGCATATACGCGCTTACCTTGTCCGTGTAACCGATAATGTTCATCTGCGGAAACTTTTCAGAAAGAGTTTTGCGAAGCTTTTCGTTTTTTCCCGTGATTACCGTGATATGAACATCTGTCTGGCGGGAAAGTTTTTGCAGAAATTCTTCAGAGGACGGAATCAGCCCCAGTCCTCCTCCCATGATGAGGATTTCTCTGCAGCCGTTCTGCTCTTCCGATTCCTGGAAAAAACACCGGCGAACCGGAATACCGCTGACTACGACTCTATCCCCGCTGACTCCTTTTGAAAGCAAAGCGTTCTTTGTCGACTCGTCCCCTACAAAGTATTTGTCTGTACCCGGCGCAATCCACTCCTCGTGAGCTGTAATATCGGTGATGTATGTATAGAGAGGAATCTGACATCTGCGCATCCTCTTATATGATGAAATATACTGGGAGCATACGGGAAAGGCTACCACGATGGCGTCGGCATGGTGTTCCTTTATCAGCTTGTCTATCCTTCTGGTAAAGGTCAGCTTCATAGGTACGCCGCTGTTCTTCCCTGCTGCTTTATTGATAGCGTTATAAAGCCCCGAGCATCTGCTCACCATGAAGTTGAAGGTCTTGTAAATTCCCTTGCTGAGGGCCGGAAACATGTAGTCGATGAAATCTATGATTTCCACGCTGGTGTTTGGGTTTTCGGCTTCAAGTTGTTCTTTGATTGCTTCGGCAGCCTTAATATGGCCCATGCCGAACCTTCCTGTCAAAATGATAATATTCATACTCAATACCCCTTTTGAATTAGTATAGATATATCATAACAGGAAAATGTTAAATACCAATTAACACCAGATTAAGATTTGCTAATAATTTTATTACGAAATTCTTACGACCCTCTTATGAAGATTTTCCAATCCGATAAAGTTTTTGGTTTACTGACCGTCAAAGAAGTATTACAATAGAAAGTGTGAATTTTTTCAGAAGAGGATTTTACAGAAGATGAACAATAAGAAACACTATTTAACAGGTCTTAAAGACGGTACCCCTATCGCGCTGGGATATTTCGCCGTAGGCTTTACCCTTGGTATTGCGGCCAGAGCTATGGGCATCAGTCCGTTTCAGGCGGGGTTGATGTCCTTTCTCATGCATGCGTCGGCAGGTGAGTTTGCAGTGCTGACCGTTATCGCCGGAGGCTCCGGATATCTTGCCATGGTGATTACGCAGCTGGTTATCAATATCCGCTACTTTCTCATGTCCTGCAGCATGTCGCAGAAAATCAATCCAAACACTTCCCTGCCAAAGCGCCTTTTGCTTTCTTATTTCGTGACTGATGAAATCTTTGGAATTTCTGCCTCAGTACCCGGTGAACTGAATCCCTACTATCCTCTGGGGGCCGCTACCGTAGCCTCTCCCGGTTGGATTTTAGGTACGGTGCTGGGAGCGCTAATCGGAAATATCCTGCCTGCCAGCCTGTCAAACGCGCTGAGCGTAGCCCTTTACGGCATGTTCCTGGCGGTAGTCGTTCCGGCCTCTAAGAAAGACAAGACCATTGCTGCTGTAGTGCTGGCCTCCATGGCGGGAAGCTGCGCTTTCACTTTCCTTCCGGTCCTTTCGGAAATCGACTCCGGCACCAGGATTATCATTCTGACTCTTGTTATCGCCGCCGCTGCGGCAGTCATCAAACCGGTAAAACAGGAGGAGGTTGAAAAATGAGCCAGAACACGTATATTTATCTGCTGGCAGCGGCGCTGACCATTTACGCAATCCGCGCACTGCCTCTAACCCTGATTCAAAAAGAAATCACCAACACCTTTATCCGCTCTTTTCTGTACTACGTGCCTTATGTGACTTTAGCGGTCATGGCTGTCCCTGCGATTATCACTGCAACCGGCAGTCTGATTTCCGGTACCGTAGCCTTTGTTACGGCTGTGCTGGTCGCGTGGGTCGATGGTAATTTGTTTAAAGTAGCGGTGGCAAGCTGCGCAGCGGTTTATCTGACAGAGCTGCTGATATAGAAAAAGCTTTTGGGTGCATGAGAATGCACCTTTTTTAGTTATTGTTATTTTGTAAATTTATTACATTAATGTAAATAAATCCTTGAATTTGGATTACAGATATGATATCGTTATGTTATGAATATTTTTTTAGAGAATATAAACGATGAATTAAAAAAACAGAGAAGACTCCTCATTCAGAGCCAGCGCACTTTGGTTCATAGCCCAGAGGGTTATTTGAAATGCCGCCTCAGGAAGAAGGGCGCAGCTTTTTATTGCTGTAAAGTAAGAGAGGGAAAGGAATATACTGTAAACATCACAACCAATAAGCCCCTCATAAAAAGACTATTCTACAAAAAAATTGGCTCTATAGTCTTTAAGCGGGCAAAGCAGAACATCAGTATATTGGAAAATGTAAATAAAAGGTACATGGCTAATGATTTCTCAGATATCATAGACGAACTTCCCGCAACTTTCCGTTATACAGCCAAATTCTTAGGTGAGATAAATACCTTTGACAATTCTGGAAAAAAACCGATACAGCACTTCTACGAACCCGACGCACATATACATGAAACAGTACGCGGTCTTTTGGTGCGTTCTAAATCCGAAGTCATTATCGCAAATACCCTAACCAGATACGGTATTCCTTTTGAATATGAAAAAACCTTTCCCTATCCCAACAGCAGAGGATACTATTTTGAGCCGGATTTTACATTTCATCTTCCTAGTGAGGAAACATGGGTTTGGGAGCATCTGGGGCTTCTTAAGTTGGAGGCATACAGCATTAAAACTGCTGAAAAACTCAGAGTCTACCAAAAACATGGGTTTCTCATCGGCAGAAACCTCATCCTAACGCAAGATGATGAGGCCGGAAATTGCAGCAGTGCTTTTATTGATAAGATAGTTCGCACTCAGCTGCTTCCCTATTTCCCTCAGAGTTCCAAATGACCGAAAACCAACTGATAAAAAAAATCCGGTCATTTTTCAGAGACTATGTGTCACTGAAATGACCGGAAATGACTTTTCTACAGTAATCAGGTCAGATATACGTCTGTTCAACAGAGCATTATAGCTGATTTTATATAGAAACTGATTAGATTTCATGAAATCGAAATGCATTCTGTAAAATTCTGTAAATATACTCTTCAAAAAATGACCGAGCGCTGATGAAAGTTTCTTTAACGGTCAGATTGGAGTTAGTCATTCCGAAAAAAAAGGCCGGTTCAAGATAATTTTCTATATTCCGGTCATTTCTTCTCTGCATCCCCTATTCGCCCTCTTTGATAGGCCAGTCTTGGGCTTCCGTCAGCGGCAAATATGATGCCGCAATAGGTAAATCCGTTTTTCTCGATGACATGCTGCATCACCTTATTATCGTGATGGGTATCGATACGAACTGTATCTGTGAGCGTAAAGCAGAAACTCAGACACCTTTCCAGAAGACCGCTTACAGTTCCATCGCCGGCAATCCTGTGAATGGTACCGTAAGGATTATCGTTCAGCCAGGCGCCGTCTTTTATAATCCTGTAAGTAGGGTCGGGGCCGATTGGAAAAGCGAATACACCGTGAATACCCTTTCGGTCTTCCATAACATACAGCTGCCCTTTCTCAATATCCGATTCCAGAAGCGCTTTCTGCGGATACCCCTCTCTGGCCCACTGGTCCGGGTTACCAGTTTTCACCATGAACCCGCGGGCATATTCGTAGATGTCCAGTATTCTTTTCATATCTGCCGGATTTGCTTTTCTAATGTCCATATATTACTCCTTAATTAAGTCCGTAAATTCCGCTCCGATAAGCTCCGCAAGAGCGGCCGGCGAAAGCTCCATCTGCAGACCCACTTTGCCGCCGCTGACGCAAAATGCCGGCAAGGTTTCCGCGCTCTGATGGATTGCCGTTGGGAATTGCTTCTTCATACCTACCGGAGAACAGCCCCCTTTCACATAGCCGGTGACCTTGGTAATGTCGCGGACATGGAGCATTTCTACATGCTTCTCTCCAAAATGTCTTGCCGCTTTTTTCAAGTCCAGCTCGCAAGCTACAGGAATCACACAGACATAGTTCTGCTTGCTGTGTCCTGTCAGTACAAGAGTCTTAAACACCGTATCGGGGTCCTGTCCTACCTGAGCGGCCACAGAAACACCGTCGAGGAATCCCTCCGGCGCTTCGTAGGTATGAAGCATATATGGAATTTTTTTCGCGGCAACGATGCGCACCGCATTGGTTCTGTGTTCTTTTTCTTTTTTAGCCATAAATGAACACCTCGCTTGTTTTTTTATTGTAAACCAAAGGCTTCGCAGAAGCGAAGCCTTTCATAAAACTCTAAATTGATATTAGCCTAATAAGCCGGAACCGAACAGCGGTGCAAATACCACGGATACGATTGTCATCAGCTTGATTAAGATATTGATGGAAGGACCGGACGTGTCTTTGAACGGGTCGCCTACAGTATCGCCTACAACGGCTGCCTTGTGAGGTTCAGAACCTTTACCGCCATAGTTGCCTTCTTCAATATATTTCTTAGCGTTGTCCCATGCGCCGCCGGCGTTGGACATCATGATAGCCAGAAGTACACCTGCAGACAGTGCGCCGCCCAGCATACCTGCCAGAGCTTCGGAGCCTAAAATGAAACCGACAGCAAGTGGTGCGATGATAGCCATTAAGCCAGGAACAACCATTTCTTTCAGAGCTGCGCCGGTAGAAATGTCTACGCACTTAGCGTAGTCAGGTTTGGAAGTACCTTCCATGATACCCTTGTCCTCTCTGAACTGTCTTCTAACTTCTTCAATCATCTGATTTGCAGCTCTGCCTACGGAGTTCATTGTCATGGCAGAGAACAGGAACGGCAGCATAGCGCCGATGAACAGACCGATGATTACAATTGGGTCAAGCAGGCTTACACCGGTTGTAGTAATTTCTGCAACCTCTGCATAGGATACAAACAGAGCCAGTGCAGTCAGTGCAGCGGAACCGATGGCAAAACCCTTACCGATAGCAGCAGTGGTATTGCCTACAGCGTCTAACTTATCGGTGATTTCTCTAACTTCGTGAGGAAGTTCGGACATTTCTGCGATACCGCCGGCGTTGTCGGATACAGGACCATAAGCGTCAACGGCTACAGTCATACCTGTTGTGGACAGCATACCTACTGCTGCCAGAGCGATACCGTAAACGCCTGCAAACATGTAAGCTACAAAGGTAGCAACACAGATTAAGAGAATCGGCCACAGGGTGGACATCATACCAACACCCAGACCGCTGATGATAGTAGTAGCTGCGCCGGTCTGAGACTGCTCTGCAATCTTCTTTACGGAAGCGTAATCGCCGGAGGTGTAAACCTCTGTAATCTTACCGATTGCGATACCACAGATAAGACCTGCAATGATGGCGAACGCATAGGTGAAATCACCGAGCATCTGCTTGCTCAGTACCAGTGCGCAGATGATTACAATAATACCGCTGATATAAGTACCCATGTTCAGAGCGGAAGCCGGATTGGAACCTTCGCTGCCGCTTACCATCAGAATACCGATGACAGAAGCGATGATACCGATTGCGGATAACAGCAGCGGGAATAATGCAGCAGTTCCTTCAGAGAATACTGCAGTCTCCGGAGCATTTGCCACAGCAACAGATGCTAATGTAATAGCGGAAATGATGGAGCCTACATAAGACTCGAACAGGTCGGAACCCATACCTGCTACGTCACCTACGTTGTCTCCTACGTTATCAGCGATAACGGCAGGGTTACGCGGGTCGTCTTCAGGGATTCCGGCTTCTACTTTACCTACCAGGTCAGCGCCAACGTCAGCAGCCTTGGTGTAGATACCGCCGCCTACTCGTCCAAACAGCGCCATGGAAGAAGCGCCCAGTCCGAAACCTGTAATGCACTCTCTAACAGTGGCCAGGTCCAGTACGCAGAATACAACGCCGAGACCTAAAAGGCCCAGGCCGGATACGCAAAGACCCATAACCGCACCGGATCTGAAAGCAATCTTCAGAGCCTTAGGCATACCTGCTTCCTTTGCCGCCCAGGCAGTTCTTACGTTGCCCTTGGTCGCTACGTTCATGCCGAAGAAACCGGCAAGTACGGACAGCAGAGCGCCGATTAAATACAGGAATGCTGTAATTTTTCCAATTCCGAAGAAAATCAGTACAAACAGTACAACGATTACGATAACCATGGTTTTATATTCTCTTCTTAAGAACGCCATGGCACCTTCTCTGATGTAGCCTGCGATTTCCTTCATTCTGTCTGTTCCTTCGTCTGCCTTGCTAATCCAGGATGATAAGCAGAATGCTACCACCAGACCAACAAGGGCCGCGATAGGTACAATCCAATTCATAATGATACCTCCATTTTCTCGTCCGGTTTAAAGCGCACATAAGAGGTACAACTTCTTATTAGCGCACCTCTTAAAACCAAACGAATATTTTAAAATAAATTATTAATTAAACATTGCAACGATTGCAAGCGAAAGCACGATAAACAAAACTGCACAGACAACTGTAATTTTGCTCAGCAGCGCCTCGTATCCTCTGCCCTTTTTCTTACCGAAGAGCTGCTCCGCGCCGCCTGCGATAGAGCCGGAAAGGCCGTCGCTGTTGCTGGACTGCAGAAGCACGCTTAATATAAGAATGATACTTGCAATTGCTAATAACACCATAAGAGCGGTCTTCATCTTATTCTATTCCTCCTTTGAATTTAACCATTAAAGTCTATCACAAGAACCGCGAAAAATCAAGTATTTTTACGTTTAAAAGTTAATTATCTCCATAAATTGAGATGGGATTAAACTGGCCCCGCCTACCAGCGCGCCGTCTATCTCTTCCATATTCATAATTTCCGTAGCATTTTCAGGTTTTACGCTTCCTCCGTACTGGATGACAACTCTGTCACAGGTATCCTCGTCGTAAAGTTCTTCAAGGACTTTACGAATCCAGGCACACATCTCTTCTGCCTGAGCAGGCGTTGCAGTTCTGCCCGTACCGATAGCCCAGATTGGCTCATAGGCAACGACGATATTAGCCGCATCTTCAGCACAAATTCCGGAAAAAGCTTTTTCAAGCTGACTCCTGACAATGTTCTTTTCAGCTGCAGCATCCCTTTGCTCCAAAGTCTCCCCTACACACAGAATCGGTATAATATCAGTATCAGCAAGCAGTTTTTTCAGCTTCAGGTTCACTGTCTCATCGGTTTCCGCAAAATACTGTCTGCGCTCAGAGTGACCGACGATGCAGTAGTCCACACCGATTTCCGCCAGCATAGAGGCGGAAACTTCACCGGTAAATGCCCCTTCGTCTGCAAAATGCACGTTCTGTGCTCCAACGCCGATGCCTGTACCCGCAAAGGCCTGCACCAGCGTATCAAGCTGGGTAAAAGGCGCGCAGATGGCAGCTTTGATATCGGTATCCTTATAAAGCTGTTTAAATTCCTCAGCAAACTCCAGCGCCTCTTTCTTTGTTTTAAACATTTTCCAGTTTCCTGCAATGAATGGAACTCTCATGGTTTACCTCCCTATGTAAATAAGAAAAATGCACATCACACACATGCCGCCCGTTACAGGGAGACCCTTCGCAAGGTGCCTTTTTTGAAACATACGGAAACATCGAAGAATCGATATTTCCTGTGTTATAAGAAAAGTGTGCAGGAGATTTCTCTCCTGCACCGGATAAAACAAATTTATTTATCCTCGATAACCGCAATG
The DNA here is from genome assembly GCA_965146355.1 of uncultured Emergencia sp. Taxonomy (GTDB): domain Bacteria; phylum Bacillota; class Clostridia; order Peptostreptococcales; family Anaerovoracaceae; genus Senimuribacter. The sequence goes on from CBCTFZ010000004.1 coordinate 83,969, forward strand.
CCCGGAAGAACCTTTCCTTCCAGAAATTCTAAAGACGCGCCTCCTCCGGTGGAAATATGACTCATTTTATCGGCAAGGCCAAACTGCTCGGCCGCAGCAGCAGAATCTCCGCCGCCGATAACTGTGATTGCGTCGCTTTCCGCCAGAATCTCAGCAATGGCTCTGGTGCCTTTCTCAAAAGTTTCCATTTCAAATACGCCTAAAGGTCCGTTCCACACGATAGTTTTGGCTTCTTTCAGCACCTGACCGTAGAGTTCTACTGTCTTAGGTCCGATATCCAGTCCCATCATGTCCGCCGGCATTTCATCGCGGCTGACTATCCGGGTCTGCGTATCGTTGGAAAATTCCTTGGCACATACTACATCTACCGGAAGAAGGATTTTGACACCGGCTGCTTCAGCCTTTTTCAGCAGTTCACCTGCAAGGGCGATATTTGCTTCGTCCAAAATGGAGGTGCCAATCTCCAGTCCCATAGACTTGAAGAAAGTGTATGACATGCCGCCGCCGATAATCAGGGTGTCCACTTTGCGCAAAAGATTTTCGATTACCGGAATCTTATCGCCCACTTTGGCGCCGCCCATGATGGCCACAAAAGGTCTCTTTGGATTTTCCAGAGCGCCGCCCAGAAATTTCACTTCTTTTTCGATTAAAAAGCCTGACACTGCCGGCAGATAGTCGGCAATACCTGCGGTGGAGGCGTGGGCTCTGTGAGCTGTACCGAAAGCTTCCTGGACAAATACTTCACCCAGGGAAGCCAGTTCCTTTGCGAAGTCTGCGCCGTTTTCTGTTTCTTCCTTGCGGAAACGGACATTTTCGAGAAGCATCACTTCCCCGTCCTCTAAAGACATAGCCATCTCTCTGATGGTATCGCAGACTACGGTAGGACAGCTTTTAAATTTTACCTCTTTGCCCAGCAGCTGGGACAGTCTCTCTGCCACAGGCGCCAGGGAATATTCCATCTTAGGTTCTCCTTTAGGTCTTCCCAGATGTGACATCAGAATCACCCGCGCACCCTGCTCTATCAAATAATTGATAGTTGGCAGCGCCGCCTGTATTCTGTTATCGTCAGTAATGGCCCCGTCTTTCTGCGGCACGTTGAAATCACATCTGACGATAGCTCTCTTTCCTTTGAGATTAATATCTCTGATTGTTTTTTTCATTTTAAATTGACCCCTTATTTTGCATTATCTACTTCGTACATGTGTTTAATCAGCTCTAAGGTCTTGGTGGAGTAACCGTATTCGTTATCATAGAAAGCAATTAACTTGAAGAACTTGTCGTTAAGCTCGATGCCTTCCCGCGCGTCGAAGATGGATGTGTGCGGGTCGCCTACAAAGTCGCCGGACACCACTTCATCATCGACATATTCAATTACACCGTGAAGATAAGTTTCAGAAGCTTTCTTAACCGCTCTGCAGATTGCGTCGTAAGAAGCGGATTTTTTCAGCACCACGTTCAGGTCGATAACCGAAACGTCGGCAGTAGGCACTCTGTAAGAAATACCTGTCATTTTTCCGGCAAGGGATGGAATCACAAGACCTACGGCCTTGGCCGCCCCTGTAGTGGACGGAATAACGTTGCCAAATACGCTTCTTCCGGTTCTCCAGTCCTTCATGGAACGGGCGTCTACGACCTTTTGCTTTGCAGTAGCAGAGTGAATGGTTGACATCAGACCCTGCTCAATCCCAAAATTGTCTTCAAGAACTTTGCACAAAGGCGCCAGACAGTTGGTAGTACAGGAAGCATTGGAAACAACCTGCATATCGCTGGTATATTCGTCTGAGTTAACACCGTAAACGAAAGTAGGTGTCGTCTTGTCCTTAGCCGGTGCGGAAATAACCACTTTCTTCGCACCTGCCTGAATGTGGGCAAGAGCTGTTTCTGTAGTAGTATAAGCACCTGTCGCTTCAACTATGTATTCAGCGCCGCATCTGTCCCAAGGAATATTCTTGGCTTCTGACTCGCTGTAAACAGGAACTTTCTTTCCGTCAATTACGATTCCTTCTTCATACTTTTCCAGCGACTTTGGGAAACGGCCGAAAGTGGTGTCATATTTCAACATATAAATCAGATAATCCAGGTCCGCGTTTCGCACGTTAATACCTGCGATTTCAATCTCCGGCATATCCATTGATGCCCTGATTACCACTCTGCCGATTCTTCCGAATCCGCTGATACCAACTTTAATTGCCATAATTTACCTCCATAACTCTCTTTATGTTATAATTAAAGTGTAACAAATTTGTGAAGCCCCGCAATAAGGTTCTCCAAATCTACCGACTTAGTCCCATACCCCACGGCAAACCCATGAAAACGTTCTTCCATTAGAACCGCCGCCGTTTGGACGACGATAAGATATTCATGCCTTCTCTATATTTGGCTACGGTACGCCGCGAAATATCGATGCCTTTCGTCTTAAGTATTTCCACCATATCCTGGTCGCTGTACGGTTTTCTGGAATCTTCTCCTGAAATGATTTCCTTGATGATGGACTTAATGCTGTTGGACGATACGCCGGTACCGTCCTCTCCCGCCACGCCGCTGGAGAAGAAATATTTCAGCTCGAATACCCCTCTTGGGCTCTGCATATATTTACCGTTAATGGACCGGCTCACCGTTGATTCGTGAACGCCGATTTCGTCGGCAATCTGGCGCAGCGTCAGGGTCTTCAGAGCTTTTTCTCCTTTTTCAAAGAACTCCTGCTGATAGCGCACTACGGCGCTGGCCACATTGTAAATGGTCTGCTTGCGCTGCTCAATACTCTTGATTAACCAAATGGCCGCATTAAATCTATCGCTCAGATATTTATTCAGTTCCTCATCCTGCTCTGCCTGGGCCGATAATTTGTTGTAATATGAGCTGACCATCAGCTTCGGCATGCTGGTATCGTTGTTAGTAACGACATACTCGCCGTTGATGCACTCTACGAAAATATCCGGTACCACGTATCGAGTCGCTTCGCCGGAGGAAAAAAGCCGTCCCGGCTTAGGCTCCATGGTTTTTATCAGGTCCGCAATCTGCTGCACCTCCTGATTTTTCATACCCAGAGTCTTTGCAATGTACGCAATCTTATTGTCCGCCAGCTCCTCCAGCAGGTTTTCGATAATATACTCAATCTCGTCGGTAAGAAGACCCTTGGACGCAAACTGGATGATGAGGCACTCTCTGAGATTTCTTGCCGCCACACCGCAGGGATCGAAAGTCTGTATAAAATTGAGTACCTCTTCTACCGTATCGGTGTCCGCATGCATAGCCTTGGAAATCTCTTCTACAGACACAGTTAAATAGCCGTTGTCGTCAACAGCTTCAACAATATATCGACCTATGGCTGCCTTCTGGTCCTTCAGATTGGAAAACTGCAGCTGCATGAGAAGATAATCTGTCAAAGTATCTTCCTCATAAACATACTGTTCATAAGTATAGTCGTCATCGTCGTCAGGCGTATATTCCCATTGCCGAAAGCTGTTCTCCTCGTAGTCTGCTTCTCTGATTTTCTCACGAATATCCACCTCCTGCGCGTCGTAGGTCTTCTCGGCCTCGAGGACAGGATTTTCTAATAATTCGTTCTGCACGTATTCAGAGAGCTCCTGATTGTTGAACTGCAAAATCTGAATCGCCTGAATCAACTCCGGAGTCATAGAAAGTTTCTGAGTCTGTTCAATTGTAAGTTCATAGCCTAGTTTCATGTCTCCACTCCTATAATAGACAGTATATCATAGCAAAACAGTTTATTTCAAGCGATTTCAGGTTTTTAGAGAATTTCCGGATTATTCAAGTCCCGGAAAATTCAGTTGTCTCAACGCTTCAAACAAAATAATATTGGCAGAATTGGACAGATTAAAGGACCGCAGCCTTGTATCTGCACTCATGGGAATGCGGATAGAAGTCTCCGGATGGGCTGCGATAAACTCCTTTGGCAGGCCGGCCGTCTCTCTGCCGAAGAGAATCATATCTTCATCCCGGAACTTTACATCAGTATAACGTTTTCCGCCCTTGGTCGTCGCCAGGTATAAAGTGTGGGCTCCGTACTTTTCTAAAAAAGCGTCGAGGCTCTCGTGAACCTCCAGCTTTACATAAGGCCAGTAATCAAGGCCTGCCCTTCTCACCGCTTTATCGTCTATGGAAAATCCCAGAGGTTTCACAAGGTGCAGCACCGTATCCGTAGCTGCGCAAGTTCTGGCGATGTTTCCTGTGTTAGGCGGTATCTCAGGTTCAACCAGTACAATATGTAATGCCATAAAATTCTTCCTCTCCGCCGGTATATCTCCCGGCAAAACACTTGCCTTTTTATAATAAATGTTTTTTGCAGAAATTTAAAGACAAAATTGCTTTTTTAGTATATAATTTTTAGAAGTGTAAAATTTGTACAAGGAGGCTGTGATGAAGACAGTAAAGATTGGTATACTTGGCCTTGGAACCGTAGGCGGCGGAACTTACGAAATCCTTGCCATGAACAGAGAATTGATTGAAAAAAGAATTGACCGTAGAATTGAAGTCGTAAAAGTTCTGGAAAAGAATATGGAGAGAGTAAAAGCCCTGGGCCTTGAGGAAGCTCAGGCTACCCAGAATCCTGATGATATTCTCAAAGACCCTAAGATTGATATCGTCGTAGAATCCCTTGGCGGCATCGAACCGTCCACCACTTTTATGCTGACCGCCATGGAAAATGGCAAAAGCGTAGTGACGCCTAATAAGGCCGCAGTGGCTGCCGGTTTCGACAAACTGCGGGCAGCCGCAGCTGAAAACGGCGTGGATTTCAGATTTGAAGCCAGTGTAGGCGGCGGTATTCCTGCTCTGACCGCCATTCAGGAAGCCCTGGCAGGCAACGAATTTACAGAGATTTTAGGTATCTTAAACGGGACCACCAACTATATTATGACGAAGATGACTGACCTGGGTCTTGACTACCACGACGTTCTGAAAGACGCTCAGGCAAAGGGCTTCGCCGAGGCTGACCCAACTGCCGACGTAGAGGGTATCGACGTGGCCAACAAGCTGTCCATCCTTATGGCTCTGGCCTTCGATAAATATGTACCGCCGACAGAAATTCCTACCGTAGGTATCAGTAAGATTACCATGGACGATATCAATGCAGCCAAGGAAAAGGGCTGTAAAATCAAGCTGATTGCCCATGCAAAAAAGATAGGCGATAAGGTGGAATACAGCGTAAAGCCTATGGAAATTGAGAACTCTCACCCACTTGCAGGCGTCTCCAACGAGTTTAACGCAATTTATGTTACCGGAAACGCCGTAGATGAAGTCATGTTCTACGGCAAAGGCGCCGGCGCACTTCCAACAGGCAGCGCCATCGTAGGCGATATCCTGGCTATCGCGAAAAATTTATAGGAGGATTAACCAATGAGTTTATATCAGGATTGGCAGAAATTAATCGACAACCAGACAGAAGAAACCTTTGAGGATTTTTGGAAAGAATATGCGGGCACCGAGAGCAAAATCTACGCCCACATTCTGGAAAATCACACGGAACATCTGACCGGAACCGTAGAGGAACTGGTCGCTAAGTTTGAATGCAACAAGACTATTTTCGTCGGCTTTCTTGACGGCATCAATTCCAGTTTAAACAAGGAATTGGATTTGGAAGCAGTGGCAGATGATACCGCCATCGACCTGGACATTGACTTTGAAAAGCTGTTTTTCAATATGCTGAAAGCTGAAGCCGAATACCTTTATACCCTGGAAGCCTGGGAAGGTGTGCTCAGTGAAGAAAAGAGAATCGAAATCGTAAAGGCGTTTAAACGCTCTAAAACCGTACACGTAGAAAAGAAGCCAGGCAGAAACGACCCGTGCCCTTGCGGCAGCGGCAAAAAATATAAGAAGTGCTGCGGCAAAAATGTTTCATAAAATGTAGTTGCAAAGGAAAATCAGGCTGTCAAAGCAGCCTGATTTTTCTTTATCTTAACTATATCAATATCCATCCGCTAAGTCCGCTGAGGGTATCGGTTTCCCAGTCGTAGGCGGCAATCTTGTAATAATACTGCTGTCCCGGCAATCTGACCGTGTCGAAATAGGAAGTATCCTCTGTTACCGCTTCAATCCAGTATTCTCCATCGGCCTCTCTGCAGCAGTAGAGATAATACAGGTCAGCACCGGCAACAGGATTCCATGTCAGAGTTACATAATTATCCCCGTCTGCTTTTGCAGAAAATCCGCCCGGCGTCGCAATGGCCTTGCTGCCGCTTACCGCCGCCGAGTAGGCGGAATTGCCTTTGGAATTGGCGTCATAGACGGCTTTAACTCTGTAAGTATATGAAACTCCGTCTCCCCCTGAAGCGGTATCCGTATAAGAAAGAGCCGTCGTCGTCTTGATCAGCTTTTCCTTACCGCCGTCTATACTTCGGTAAACTTTATAACGGTCCGCCCTGCTGACCTGATTCCAGGATACGGTCAGCTTTCCGCTTTCGCTGTTTGTCACCGAAATTACCGGCGCCGCCAGCTTCAGCGTATTATAGACGCGGCCGCTGGTCTTATTGCCGCTTTTTTTAACGGACCTAATCTTGTAATAGGCGGTTCTGCCTATTTCGGCGGTGGTGTCCGAAAATGTTCTTGCGGTAGTCGTACCGATACGCCGATAGGTGCCGTTCTTAGTGTAACTTCTTAAAACCTCATATTTGGTGGTATTTGTAGTTCTGAGCCAGGTCAGCTTGATATGACCCTCCTCGTAATTTGAACGGGAGGACACCTTGGTCGTCCCATAAGTCTTATATTTGGTAGTGGTCTTAATCCTGGTTATGTACTGGTACTGTCCGTACAGCATATAAAAATCATCGACGGTACCGGCGTAATAGTGTACTGTATTGGCTCTGTCATAGTTGTTGTCGGTCCAGTAAACCTGTTCGTCCGTTACCTTCAGCAGTACCACGGAATGTCCGCTCCACCCGCCGTCAAAGGATTTCTTGTTGGAAAATCGGATATGGGTGCCGGCCATAACGCCTCTGCACTTGTCCAGAAAATTCTTCTGGGTGTTTTTCAGACCGGTGTAATCCCGGGTATCGCTGGCCGAAGCCAGAAACTCGTTTATCTTTTCCGCATAGCCCCAGCATTCTCCGCCCAGAGTCCAGGTACTGCCGTCTTTATACTTGCTCATCAGATAATCGATGGTAGATGAGGCGGTCAGATTAGAAGTGCAGTCTTTCCCTGTATAGTCGCCGCCTTGGCCGACAGACCATCCCCAGGAGACTGCCGCTGTGGAAAGTACCCCAGTAACAATCAGCGTCAGAGACAGGATTAGGGACATCATTTTTCTTTTCATGTGGGTTCCTCTTTCTTACTGTTACAGATGTTTTTCGCAAAGTTCTCTGATAGTGCAATTATCACAGTCCGGCTTTCTGGCGGCGCAGCAATTCCGGCCGTGGAAAATCAGAGAGTGATGGGTTTGGGACCACCGGTTTTCGGGTATGACCTCCATGAGCCCCAGCTCGGTCTTGAGTACGTCCTTAGCCTGAACGAAGCCGATTCGGTTGGCAACTCGAAACACGTGGGTATCCACCGCAATCCGCTGCTGCCCGAAGCCAACAGAAAGCACCACGTTGGCGGTCTTACGTCCTACGCCGGGAAGTTCTACCAGCTTATCGTAATCGTCGGGCACCTTGCCGTCATACTTTTCCACCAGAGTTTTCGCCATATTTACGATATTTTTTGACTTTGTCTTGTACATGCCAATCCGCCTGATATACTTGCTAACCTCCTCAGGGTCGGCGTTTCCCAGTGCAAAAGCGTCGGGGTAAGCGGCAAAAAGTACCGGTGTTACCTGGTTGACGCTCTTGTCCGTAGTCTGCGCAGACAATGCCACGGCCACAATGAGCTGAAATACATCTTGATACTGGAGCGCACATTCCGCTTCCGGATATGTTTCCTCCAAAATGTCTAAAATCTGTTTAATGGTTTCTTTCTTCATGTATAGAATTATACAAAAAAAATCAGAATCTGACAACCTCGATTATCTTGACAAAAATGACCCTCTTTTTTATAATAGTTTACGGTTTGATTTTAGGAGGAACGTAATGTCTATCATACAATACTTAGAAGATGGTAAAACAGGCAATCAGCCCCTGTCCACCAATCTTTATACCGAATTGCAGGAGGACATTCTGACAGGAAAGCTGCAATCCGGTGAGAAGCTAACAGAGCAGAAGATTTGCAACGAATACAAGGTCAGCAGAACGCCGGTCAGGGAAGCTCTGCGTCAGCTTGAAATGGACGGTCTTATTGAGAATATTCCCAATCGAGGCGCTTTCGTCATCGGCCTTACGCCGCAGGATATCCAGGACATGTACGCGCTGCGTAAACTCTACGAGGTGCAGGCCGTAAGATGGGCTATCGAAAGAATCACAGAAGAAGAACTTGATGAGCTGCAGGAGACTTTTGAGTTTATGGAGTTTTATACCATGAAGAACGATATCAACAAAATGCAGAGCATCAACATGGCTTTCCATCAGATTATCTACAACGCCACCCACAACCGTATGCTGAAACAGCTCCTTTCTTCTTATCAGACTTATCTGAAGTTCTGCAATCCTTCAAACGTATATGCGCCGGACTATTTAGCCACAGTGCTGGAAGAACACCGAGCCATTTTCAACGCTTTTATGGCAAAGGATTCTGAGGGCGGCGCCCTTGCCATGAGCATTCATATGGATAATTCAAGAAAACGTAAATTCAGGTAATCGCTTGAACGAAAAGGGGCTCCACGGAGCCCCTTTTCTGCAGCTTTAGGCTTGCTCCATGGGAACAGACAAAACTAGTGTTTTACTTCTATTTTGTCTGTTTTGTACCCCCTCATCTCTGATGACTGCACAGCAGAAGGGGCTGAGCGTTAACGGAAAATGACCGTTAATGCTCAGCCCCTTTTGTATTTAACATTTTCTTTTCTTATTGACAAAGTGGTTCAGAATACCGCCGCCCACAATGATGATGAACGCTACGACAACAACTTTCTTTGCCGCTTCCTGAGGAAGCTGACTTTTGGAATCGATAGACTCGGAATAGAAAGTCAGTCGATAGGATATTTCGTGAGGCGTTCCCATAGCAGTTGTATCTGCAATGACAGGCATCTCGCTATCCATTACGGCAATGGGAATTTTGAAAGTGGAATTTCCTCCATCGAGACTTGTATTGATATATTTCCGATTGCCCACAATCATGTAGTCATAGTTGGAACTGCTCCAGACCAGCTTGGCGTATGCCTTGCCGTCCTTCACAATCAAGATTGTAGGAGAAGAAACCGTTGCCTTGCCGCTGCCTCCTACCAGGGCAACCTCGATAGAATACTCTCCGTCTTCCATATCGATATCCATAGGTTCTACCGGCTCCTGGCTTTCTAAATCCACTTTCTCCGAAGTGTTTTCTTCGGTCTCGGCTGCTGCAGTCTGGGATTTCATTGCCGCCTCAATGGCGTCATAATCCGGTAAATCCAAAAGCAGTGCGTCTTCCGGAAGGGAAGTTGCGTCGAAAAGAATCACCTGCTCCCTCCAGCTTTCCTCACCTTTGAGAAGCACCGCGCAGAAAATGGCCTTATCCAGGGCTTCTACCGGCACGGTATAGGTATATGCTCCGTCTTCCCCTTTAACACCTGAGATATAATCTGAAGAACTGCTCTTGCCGGCTTCTTCTGCCGTACCCAAAAACAGCCGGGAGATATCTTCTCCCTGCAGCGTAAGGTCGGCCTCCATCTTTCCTCCGGAAACCTTCAGCCGGGCTTCTGAAATCTGAATCAGCGGAGAACTGACTTCTACCTCTATGTCGTAGATTCCGTCTTCCACATCTCTGCCGTATATGGGCAGCATACCGTATTTTCCTACAGAGGACTCATCCGCCTGCCCGCTTTCGGTATCCGCTGTACTGACTAGAGGAAAGGAAAACAGCAGTCCAGTTAAAATTGTTAATATACATAAATAAACACAAATCTTTTTCATCATAAAATAATATATCACACCCTCTCTGCCTTGTAAAGGATGAGCTTTTATCTGTTGAAAAAAAGTATATCTAATAGTATAATGGTAACGCATGTATTATTAAAAGGAGACAAGAGTTATGAAAGGAATCTTATACGGAATTGGTGTCGGTCCGGGAGACCCGGAACTGATTACTTTAAAGGCAGCCCGCCTCATGAGAGAAAACCAGGTTATTGCCGCCCCCGGTGCGGAGGTAAAGGAAACCGTGGCCTATCAGATTGCGGTTCAGGCAGTGCCCGAAATTGCTGAAAAGGAACTGCTTCCTATCTATATGCCTATGACCCACAATCAGGAGGAAATGCGCCTGAATCACGAGAAAGGCGCAGCCGCCATTGAAGCCTATCTGGCCCAAGGCCGAAACGTTGTATTTTTAACTTTGGGAGACCCCACCATCTATTCTACTTTTTCTTACCTGCAAAAGAGAGTCAAGAATCACGGGTACCAGACAGTACTGGTCAGCGGTATCCCTTCTTTCTGTGCTGCGGCAGCCCGCATGGATATTTCCCTTGCAGAGTGGAATCAGCAGCTGCATATCGTGCCGGCAGTCCACAAGCTGGATACCAAACTGGAGCAGGACGGCAACTATGTGCTGATGAAGTCCGGTCGGAAGATGAACGAAGTCAAGTCTATTCTTGCTGAAAGCGGCCGGGACATGGTCATGGTAGAAAACTGCGGCATGGAGGAAGAACATATCTATCGCAGCGTAGATGAGATTCCCGATGATGCCGGCTATTATTCTCTGATTATCGCAAAGGAGCAGGATAACTCCAAATGATAGAGACCATAAATCTTACTAAAAAATTCGATGAGTTTACCGCCGTAGATTCACTGAATCTGACCATTCAGTCGGGAGAATTTTTTGGACTTCTGGGGCCAAACGGCGCAGGAAAGACCACCACTATCAGTCTCCTGTCCACCCTGCTTCTTCCCACTTCAGGGGAAATCCGAATCAACGGACAGGTTCTGACCAGGCAGCAGCCTGAACTAAAGCGTAAAATCAGCGTCATCACCCAGGAATATTCCATGCGTCAGGATATGAACATGGATGAAATCATGGAATACCAGGGACGACTTTACTTCATGCCCCTGAAACAGATTCGGTCCCGTACAGAAGAACTTCTTGAGTTTACCGAGCTCATCGACTTCCGCAAGCGTACTGTCCGTAAACTTTCCGGCGGCATGAAAAGAAAGCTGATGGTCTGTCGCGCCTTGCTCACCGACCCGGAAATCCTGCTGCTGGATGAACCTACCGCAGGCATGGACGCCATCTCCAGGCGGCAGATGTGGAATCTTCTGCGAAAGCTAAACGAGCAGAATCTGACCATTCTTCTTACCACCCATTACATGGAAGAAGCGGAAGTTCTCTGCAACCGTCTGGCCATGATGAATAAAGGAAAGCTGGAGGAAGTCAACACGCCGAAAGCTTTTATCAATGCCCTTGGAGCCCATGCGGTAGACGTAACTGCCGCCGATGGGACGACCAGCAGCGCCTTCTTCTCCGACCGGGCTCAGGCAATCGAATATCTGAGCAGAATCGACGGACAAGCCGCCCTGCGCGAAACCACATTGGAAGATGTCTTTGTGGAACGCGTCGGAAAACGGCTGTCTCCGTTATAGGAAAGGAGGCTCATTATGGGAATTATCACAGTTTTATGGGAAAAGTGGGTAGAATTCAGACGCGACTTCTATAAAATCACCCTGGCGGCCATTGTGGCGCCTCTCATGTATCTCATTGTGTTCGGCCTCGGTATTCAGACTTCATCCCATGGAGAACCTTATCTGAACTTTCTGATTCCCGGCATCGTATCCCTGACCACCATGACAGCCAGCTACAATGCCATCGCTCAGAATTTAAATGTGCAGAGACTCTATGAGAGAGCTTTCGACCAGATTATGATTTCTCCTACCCCTCTCTGGCAGTTTATTGTGGGACAGATTCTGGGAGGAAGCTTCCGCGGTATGTATGCCGGCGTTTTAATTTTGGTGCTGACAATGCCGGTAAAGACAGGACTGACCTTCAACTTGATGTCTTTCTTCATCATGTTCTTAAACGGCACGGTTTTCGCTGCCGTAGGCGTAGTCGTCTCCTTCGTCGCGAAGAATCATACCGACGCGCCCAGGTTTTCCAATTACATCATCATGCCCATGTCCTATCTGTGCAACACCTTCTTTGCGGCTGACACTTTGCCGAGCGGCGTGCGGCAGGTAGTTTATGCCCTTCCTCTGTCACAGACCAGCGGCATGATTCGAAGCATCGCAGCAGGAGAGACGACCAATTACATCGGTATTCTCATTCTCCTGGCTTATCTGATGGTATTTACATCAATTTCTTTTTGGTTCATATATAAAAAGAAAAATCTTTGACAAAACATTCGCTAAGCGGTCATCGACATCATCGGTGACCGCCTTATTTTCTGCAAAAAAAGAACCGCTGGTTCACAGCGATTCTCCCATATTTATTTTGTCGTAAAGGTCAGCTTTTCACCGTCTGAACTTATTACCACCGTATCACCATCGGCGATATCGCCTTTAATGAGCCTTGAGGCCAGAGCGGTCTCCACGTTTTTCTGCAGATACCGTTTTACAGGTCTGGCACCGTAATTAGGGTCATAAGCCTCTCTTGCGATAAACTTCTTGCCTTCGGCGGTCAGTTCCAGGGTAATTTCTCTCTCGGCAAGGCGCTTCTCAATGCCCTTCATGGAAAGCTCTATAATCTTGACAATCTGACCTTCTGTCAGAGGACTGAATACGACGATATCGTCGATTCTGTTGAGAAATTCCGGACGGAAATAATTCTTCAGCTGTCCTTCCACCTGCTCCTTGGTAGCAGCGTCGATGGTTCCGTCGGCTCTGATATTGTCAATCAGCTGACTGCTTCCGATGTTGGAAGTCATGATAATGATAGTATTCTTAAAATCTACCGTTCTTCCCTGATTATCCGTAAGACGTCCGTCATCCAGCAGCTGCAGCAGAATATTGAAAACATCGGGATGAGCCTTTTCTATCTCGTCGAAGAGCACCACGCTGTAAGGTTTGCGGCGCACGGCTTCGGTCAGCTGACCCCCTTCATCGTACCCCACATATCCCGGAGGGGCGCCCACAAGGCGGGACACTGAGTGTTTCTCCATGTACTCGGACATGTCGATACGAATCAT
>CBCTFZ010000005.1:0-95509 GCA_965146355.1 uncultured Emergencia sp.
AACCCACAGCCTACCGGTTAACAGCCGGTTGCTCCACCATTGAGCTATCTCGGAATACCTGTTGCAACGATATATATTATCGCCGTCAACTTTATCAATTATACAGGTATTTTAAATATTTGTCAAGGATTTTAGAGTATTATTTTACCCGTCCGACAGAGGGGGAAACGCAAAAATAGAATTTAATATAAAATCTGTTTAATTCTGGAGAAACTGGCGTCAGCATGAATTTATTTCCTTTATTCACAGTCTCTCCAACTTCATTGTTGAAAAACGCAGACGTTTTTTTCCGTTGCTTTTTCAACGTGAAAGGGGGATTGTCATATATTTCCCCTTACTTTGTCACGGCGCCCGTGCTACAATGGCACGGAGCAAAGGGGAAGCTGCACGGCCGTTTTAGGTCTTGCTGCGGCACAATATATGCTCCGGCAGGTTGAACCGGGCCGCGCCGTGAAAAGACCCCCGCTCGAAATAAAGAGGAGAAAGGATTGAGGAATATGAAAAAAAAGAAACTACACAGATTTTTGGCCGCATGTCTGACTTTGGCCCTGACAGTTACTTCTGTTTCGGCCTTTGGACAGCCAGTATATGCAAAGACAACAACTTTGAAGGCGCCTGCCAGTGTTAAGGCTGTTACCGCGGGCAATACTTCGGTACAGGTTTCCTGGAAAAAATCACAGGGAGCAAAGAAATATCAGGTCTATCGCTATTACAGCAAAACCGGTGTGTGGAAACTGACTGCGACGACCACAGCTTCCAAAGTGAAATGCACTGGATTAGCAAAGAATACAACGTATAAGTTCAAGGTGCGGGCTGTTTCCGGAAGCAAGAAGTCCGCCTTCAGCAAGGTGGTATCAGTAAAGACGCCTTCCAGCGCAGAAAAGCCGCAGGAACCGGTTCAGCCGGAAACGCCTTCGGCTTCCTCCTATGAAACCCGTTACAATGAAGAAATGCTCAGGTTGGTTAACAGTTTCCGCCAGGCTAACGGAAAGAGTACGCTCACCTATAATCATACCATTCAGAAAGCGGCAGATTTGCGGGCAAAGGAGGCTATTGAAAGACCTGACCTGGGTCACAACCGCTACGATAAGAACGGTAATCTGAAAAGCTTTTCCAGCGTTTACACTGATTTAAATCTGAACATAAAATACACAAGTACCGGAGAAAATCTGGCGTGGAGGAGTTATCAGTCATCGCCGGAAGCAGCGGCGCAGACCCTGTTCAACCAGTGGAAAAATTCAGAGGGTCATCGTGCCAATATGCTCAGCAGCAGCTATACCTCCATGGCGACGGCAATCTCTTATGACAAAACCGGAACGGCCGGATACAAATATTCCGCAGCTGCGGTGCAGCTGTTTATGAAGTAGCGGCAGGCAGGCACTGCCGCCGCTTTACAATAAGAACGGCGGTTTGAGATTCCGCCTAAAAAGAAAATACCCCCTTGCAAGGAGACGGGTTTTAGAGCATAATAGTAATATTAGGTCTGATAATTTCAGCCTGTAGAAATCCGTGAAAAATCCAGGGAGGTTTACATATGCCAATTAAAGTACCTAACAATTTGCCGGCAATAGAGACGCTGACTTCGGAGAACGTATTTGTCATGACCGACACCAGGGCCATGACCCAGGATATACGGCCTCTGCAGATTCTGATTCTCAATCTGATGCCGACCAAAATTGATACGGAGACCCAGCTGACCAGGCTTTTGGGAAATACGCCGCTGCAGGTAGAGCTGGAGCTTTTGCAGACCAGCACCCACAAGGCGTCCAACACCTCCGAAGAGCACATGATTGCTTTTTACAAAACCTTCGACCAGATTAAACATAAGAATTACGACGGTATGATTATCACCGGTGCCCCTGTTGAGCTTCTGGAATTTGAAGAGGTAGAATACTGGGACGAGCTCTGTGAAATCATGGAGTGGTCCAAGCGCCATGTCCACAGCACCTTTCATATCTGCTGGGGAGCCCAGGCAGGACTTTACTATCACTACGGTATTCAGAAGAAAAAGCTGCCGAAGAAGCTTTCCGGCGTGTACAAACACACCCTGGACTATAAGAAAGGCATGCTGTTCCGAGGCTTTGACGATGAATTTTATGTGCCTCACTCCAGAAATACCACGGTGGACAGAGAAGACGTGGAGGCAGTGCCTGAACTGAAAATCATTTCCACCTCCGACGAGGCAGGCATTTATGCCATCAAGTCTGTAAATGACAGGCAGATTTTTATCATGGGACATTCGGAATACGACGCCGACACCCTTCTGAAAGAATATACCAGAGATAAGAAGGCTGGGATTCATCCGGAAATTCCGTGCAACTACTTCCCGGACGATGACGACACCAAAGACCCAATCGTCAAATGGCGCTCGTCCGCCAATCTGCTTTACTGTAACTGGCTCAACTACTTCGTTTATCAGACCACCCAGTACGACATCAATCAGATTCACGACGAGACCCTTGCGGATATTTTCCGCGAAAAGGTGGACTGCAAGGCGGTCAAGTTCGGCGGTACTTCTCTGGCTGACGCAGAGCATTTCAGAAAGTGCGCAGCTATCATCAAAGAAGACCCTGCCCGCAAATTCGTAGTGGTTTCTGCACCGGGCAAGCGTTCTGCAGCCGATGAAAAAGTGACAGACCTGCTCATCGCCTGTGCAGACGCGAAGAGTGAAGAGGCTGACGAAATCCTCAGTAAGATTCAGTCCAGGTACAAGGTTCTGGTGAGAGGACTCGGGGTGAAGCTTGATATCGACGGAGAGTTTGCCGCAATCAGAGAAGCTTTAGGCGACGAATCACGGAGAGACTACATCGTAAGCCGAGGGGAATATCTGAACGGTAAAATCCTTGCGGAGTACATCGGCTATGACTTCATCGACGCAAAAGGAAACATCTTTCTCAATGAGGACGGAAGCTGCGACGAAGACAAGACCAAAGAGGTTTTGGGCAGGGCCCTCATGGAAAAAGGCAGCGCGGTGATTCCAGGATTTTACGGCACCATGCCCGGCGGCTCTGTCAGAACCTTCTCCAGAGGCGGCTCTGACGTGACAGGCGCTATCGTAGCCGCTGTTGCAGGCGCCGATATTTATGAAAACTGGACAGATGTTTCCGGCATGCTTATGGCGGACCCGCGCATTGTGGAACGGCCGCTGACCGTACCGGTGATTACTTACAAAGAATTGAGAGAGCTTTCCTACATGGGCGCTGCCGTGATGCATGAGGATACCGTTTTCCCTGTAGTGAAGCTGGAAATTCCAATCAATATCAGAAATACCAATAAACCGGAAGATAACGGCACCCTAATCGTAAAGAATGCCGATTATTACCAGAGCAGTCTGTCCGTCTCCGGCATCTCCGGAAAGACCGGATACACCACGATTCTGGTGGAACGGGCGAAGATGAACGAGGAACCCCAGCTTCGGGCTGAGATTCTGGATATTTTTGCGGAGAGAAATATCACCGTCAAGAATATCCTCTCCGGTATCGATTCGCTGCATATCATCGTCCACGAGTCCGATGTAAAAAACTGTAAGGCTGAGATTACCGAAGAAATCTGGGCCAGAGTACCGTCGGGCAATGTGACCGTTACGGAAGGCGTAGCTCTCATTGCCGTGATAGGCAGAGAACTGGGCACATCGCCTGCCATTGCAGTGAGAGTGCTGGGCGCCCTTGCAAACCGGAAAATCAATGTGAAGCTGATTGACCACGGCGCACAGAAAATCAACATGACGGTAGGCGTGGACAGCGCCGACTACGAAGCCGCTGTACAGGCAATTTATACAGAGTTTGCCAAGGCGGAATAACTAGGCGCTGGACGCTGGCAGCCACAGGCTGAACAGTCGGCCGTCGAAAGGGCGCCGCCGAGCAGTGACCATCGAGCAGCTGCCGCCGAAAGGACGCCGCCGAGCAGCGACCATCGAACAGCCGGCCGCCGAGCAGTTGCCGCCGAACAGACAAACCAGACAAAAAATCCAGATAATGTCTGTTTTGTCAGGCATTTTGGCGTAAAATACAGACAAAGCTGACAAGAATCAGGAAATGTGTCAGTTTTGTCTGTTTTTATGAATGAAACCAGCCAAAAAGTGCTGAAAAAAAGGTACTTTACAGACAAAGCTGACAAAATCTTATTTTTTTGTCTGTTCAGTCAGGCGCGAACCGGTTTCCTGCCAGGAGCATTTCGGACAGAGCCGGTACACTCCAATTCAGAAAGGACGACTATGATTATCAGAAAAGGAATTTTACATATTTTGGATTTTAACTCGGACATCTGTGTTTTTTCCCAGAGGGAGCTGGACATCAGCGATTACGGAACAGGTGAATTTATGGAAAAGCACCTTGCCCGCATTTTGGAGGACGGAGCCGGAAAGAAAGGGGAGTTTCTGGAGTACAGCGTGCTGAAGCAGACGCTGCAGAGATATCTTTCCGGCAGTATCGACTTTACGGAGTTTTCCACGGCGGCAGGAACACTCCTCTATGACCAGGTGTCTCAGGCCGACGAGCCGGAGTCCATGGATTTTCTAGTATGTCAGTTTACCGAAGACAGCAGGGAATATATCGGACTTCTGCTTTTGCCCAATAAAGTCGCCTATACCCATCAGGTGGAAAGCGGCCCACAGGGGCCTGCCAATAAGATTATCAGGTATTTTACCCTGCTGCCAAATACGACCCAGAAGATTTCCTGCTATGCGCTCATTGATACGGAAAGTTTGGAAATTCAGCTCTGCGACAGAAAACGGTCCATCAACGGAGAAGATGTTATGGTACTGCCTGACAAAGTTCTACAGTGCGCCTGCGGCCAGTCAGCCAGGGAGACAGTGCGGCTGATTAAGAAGATTACCGCAGAAGTAGCTGAGGAATACGGTGGAAACCCTGCTGTAGCCGTGACCCGGGCCAAGAGCTGTATCATTGAAAACGCAGAACAGAATGTGCCGTTTACGCCCTCAGACCTCTGCGAAGAGGTTTTCCGCGACAATGAGGTGATGAAAAACACCTTTCGGCAGAAGGCGGCGGAGTCTGATATGCCGGCCAAAATCGCTGTGGAAAATCAAAAGGTAGTCAGGAGTATCAGAAGTCATAAGATTAAAACTGACACCGGTATAGAGATTAAGATTCCTGTCGAATATCTGGAAAACAGCAGATATGTGGAATTTGTCAACAACCCGGACGGAACAATTTCTATTCAACTGAAAAATATCGGAAAGATTGTGAACAGATAAATGATTATAAATACAGGAAACAGAACGGATATCCCCGCCTTTTACAGCAAATGGTTCTTCCGGCGGCTGTCAGAGGGCTATGTTCTCGCCAGAAATCCATATAACCCGCAGCAGGTGACACGATATCTTTTGGACCCGGAGGTGGTGGACTGCATTACCTTTTGCACCAAGAATCCGGAGCCAATGCTCTCGGGCCTTTCCCGGCTGGACGGGTTTCGCCAGTTCTGGGCGGTGACGATTACCCCATACGGCAGCGATATTGAGCCTTACGTACCTGCCAAGGAGGCGGTTATGGAGAGCTTTAAAACCTTATCCCGTAAAGTAGGGGAGAACTGCGTCAGCTGGCGGTATGACCCCATATTTTTGACGGAAAAATATAACATGGACTTTCATCTGCGGTCCTTTTCTGAAATGGCCCGAGCCCTTTCCGGGTACACCCGGCAGTGCGTCATCAGCTTCATAGACCTTTACGACAAGACCAAGCGTAATTTTCCGGCGGCTGAGTCTGTCAGAAAGGAAGACCGGCTGGCTTTGGGCCGTGCCTTTGCGGAAATTGCAGGGGAGAACGGTATGGTGTTAAAGCCCTGCGGGGAAGGAGAGGAACTCTCCGTCTTCGGCGCCGACTGCAGCGGCTGTCAGTCCAAAGAAGTTTTGGAGAAGGCCATGGGACTTCCCATAGACGTTCCAAAATCCGCCATGACAAGAGAAGGCTGCAGCTGCGTTTTGGGAAGTGATATCGGTGCGTATAACACCTGCGGCCACGGCTGCCTTTACTGTTATGCCAATTCCGACAGAGAAACGGTAGCTTATAATATGAAACATCACGATATGTTTTCTCCCTTTCTCGTTGGGGATTTTATGGACGGTGACATCATTAAATCCGCCGAGCAGGAAAGCTGGATTCGCTGGCAGCTTTCCATGGAGGAACTGCTGTAACAGTTGTCTTCGGACAATAAAAAGCACCGGGTATAGCCATCCGGTGCTTTGTCATAACCATTAAAATCTGTATGAAGTTGTCAAACTCTATATGTAATCATATAACTCAAGAAATAACGATTATCCGGCGGACCTTGTGCCTCTCTGCAAATCCTGCTTGATTTACACCGGGACAGCCAGTTGGTCTTGGCGGGTCTTTCCCTCACACCTTGCGAGTTATACTCTTAAAATTTCTGTCCGTGTAAATCAGATTTGGTAAGCAAAAGGTCCTGCCTGCTGGGAGTCTCCCGGTCCTAAACAGCGTTTCAACATAACCTCGCTTCCTTTCTTAATATTCCATAAGACTAATACACTATAACTGTTATCTATCCTTAAATAATGTATTTTTCTTTTGTTAAGCTTATAATAATACAACTTCCGCAAAAAGTCAATAACATTTTTGTAATTTTCCGAAATTTCTATCTTGTCCGGAGCAAGGAGCGGCATTGGCTTCTGCTACTTTTATTTTTTCACAAGATATGCTAGAATATATTTTATGCGGCGTACCCCAGAGGAACGCCGGCAGCATGTATGATTATGACAGAAAGGAGCTGAACCAATGCAGATTTTAGATAGAATAAAGAACTGCAACGGCTGCGAGGCCTGCATCGTAGGCTGTAAATACGCCTGCATCAAGACAGAAAGAGATGAAAACGGATATAAGAGACCTGTTATCAACGAGGATGGATGTCAGAAGTGCAACAACTGCATTCTCTACTGTCCCGTGTACAATCCGGTTGAGCTGCCGGACTTTGAGAATTTCTATGAATACAGCGATGAATATTATGAGAGAGATATGGCTAAGGTCTACAGAGAGACCAAGCGGCAGGTCAAGCAGGGTATCACCACGGAGTTTGCGGGAACCCTGTGTCAGATTGCCGGATTAAAGTCACTGATGGGCGACAAGCTGAGCCACGACCTGCGTATTTTTCCACTGTATTGCGACCCGGAAAAGCCGAGGAGACCGGAATGTGCAGACTGCCAGTTTTATAAATAAACAGCGGAGGCGGAGAAGTGCTGAATAATTTTATGATTTCCCTGGAAGCAGTGCTTCCCATGTTCATACTGATGGCCATTGGTTTTGGAGTCAAGGAAAAAAAGCTGCTCAGCCCCTCTGAGATTAAACGGCTGAACCACATGGTCTTTGTGGTAT
The DNA here is from genome assembly GCA_965146355.1 of uncultured Emergencia sp. Taxonomy (GTDB): domain Bacteria; phylum Bacillota; class Clostridia; order Peptostreptococcales; family Anaerovoracaceae; genus Senimuribacter. The sequence goes on from CBCTFZ010000005.1 coordinate 7,341, forward strand.
TTTTTCCGGCCATGATGTTTCACAACCTGTATGGGATGGATATCAGCGAGGCATTTCGCCCCAGATTGATTGTCTTTGCGGTAATTGCGGTATTTCTAATCTACATAGGCTCTGTCATAGTGACCTTTGCAGCGGAGAAGAAGCCCAGAAGCAGAGGCGCCATGATTCAGGGACTTTACAGAAGCAATTTTGTCATTATGGGGCTTCCCATTGCGATTAACATGTTCGGGCAGGGCAATTCCGGTGTGACAGCTATGGTTGTGGCTATTATCGTACCGCTGTTCAACGTGCTTGCCGTAGTAACGCTGGAGGTCTTCAGGGGAGGCAGAGTGGAGCCTGTCCAGATAATCAGGCGAATCGCAGCAAATCCCTTGATTCTGGGTGCGGCAGCCGGCATTATCACCATCATCTTTGAGATTAGACTGCCGCAGATTATCGTGAGCGTGGCTGACGATATGTCATCGGTGGCGACGCCTCTTGCCCTGGTAATCCTAGGCGCGTCTATAGATTTGTCCGGTATCAGAAATAGCAGCAGAAATCTGCTCATTGTAGTGATAGGAAGGCTGGTTGTGATTCCGGCCCTGGGGCTTACGGCCGCGGCTCTGGCAGGATTTCGGGGTATTGAGTTCGTTACTCTGATTGCCATGTTGGCGGCTCCCACAGCAGTATCGTCTTTTACCATGGCAGAGTCCATGGACAGCGACGGACAGCTGGCAGGCAGTATCGTTGTTTTCACCACTGCCTTTGCCAGTTTTACCATGTTTTTATGGATATTCCTGTTTAAAAACCTGGGAATGTTTTAAAATATTATATATACACGAAAAAGGAGAGTAGAACCATGAGTGATTGTAACTATGATTGCGGCAGCTGCAGCGCAAGCTGCGGAGAAAGACAGGAGGAACCGGCCATCAAGAAAGCACCGATGAATCAGCTGTCTGATGTCAAAAAAGTAATCGGTATCGTCAGCGGTAAAGGCGGCGTCGGCAAATCCTCCGTAACCTCCATGCTGGCGGCAGCCGCCAGGAGACAAGGCAAGAACGTAGCTGTTCTGGACGCCGATATTACGGGCCCGTCCATCCCAAAGGCTTTCGGGCTGAAGGAAAAAGCTTTGGGCAATGATGAAATGCTGCTGCCTTCTGTGACCGGGACAGGTATCAAAGCCATGTCCATCAATCTGCTTCTGGAAAATGAAACGGACCCGGTGGTCTGGAGAGGGCCAATTCTGGGCGGTGTTATCGAGCAGTTCTGGAGTGACGTTGCTTGGGGCGACATCGACGTGATGTTTGTAGATATGCCGCCGGGAACCGGAGATGTGGCGCTTACCGTATATCAGAGTCTGCCTGTAGACGGCATTATCATTGTCACATCGCCTCAGGAACTGGTAGGCATGATTGTTGAAAAAGCAGTAAAAATGGCTGAACTGATGGAAGTACCTGTTCTGGGCATCGTAGAAAATATGTCCTACTTCAAATGTCCTGACTGCGGCAAACAGCACAGCATTTTCGGCGAAAGTCATATTGAGGATGTTGCTGTGAAACACGGCATCGACAATGTGGTAAAACTGCCGATGGATTCACAGGTAGCCGCGGCCTGCGACCAGGGTACTATCGAAGACTATATCAGCGAAGAAATCAATGAACTGGCGGCAGCCATTTCAGTGTAAACGGAGGCTTATGAGAAAATATAGAATCAAAAGGCTCCTATGGCTGCTCTGCGTACTTGCGGCTGCAGCGGCCCTTTTCGGCTGCACAGAAAAGGAAGTCACCATGGCTATGGGAGAAACCACCGCAGTGGAGGGACTTTGTGAAATCACGCCGGAAAACGTGTTGATTACGCCTCAGGTTTACGCTCCTGTTACGAAAGGAAGCAGCAGCGGCTATGAGGCCAAGGAGGGCAGAACCTATGTGGTTATTTGCGCCCATGTCAAAAATACCTCGGAAGAAGAACTGAATCTGCAGGAAATATGCGATTTTCAGCTGCAGCGGGGCGAAGAAACTGACAGCGGCACCAAGCTTCTGGCTTTGAAAGAGGGAGGGGCGGCTTTGGACACCTCAGCTGTTTTAGAGGCAGGCCAAAGCAGAGACGTATATTTTGTTATTGAAACGGCGGAGGATGCAGTAACCTTCGAGGATGCAGGGGAAGACGACGTTCTGGCGGCCTTTGATTTTCGCCAGGACAGCGAAAAAGAGCCGGTCTATAACTACAAGCTGGCGGTAGACCTAGGGAAACCGGTAGCTGTCTATGATACCCTGAATCTGAAGAAAACCATAACTGCAGAGGGCCTGGCAGAACTGACGCCGGTCAAGGTGCGCATGACTAAAAAAATTGAACCGGAAAACCCGGGTTACTTTTATAAGTATTACAAAGCCGTCGGCGAGAAGGATAAGCTGCTGGTCCTCAGCGTGAAGGTAAAGAATCTCTCTGAGGAAAAGCTGGACGCCGATGAATTTTACGGTATCCGTGTCATCGGAGCCGACGGAGAAAGCTATGTGGGAGGCGTGGTGGCCGACGATGAGGATAAAGCCAATATCACGGATTCCAGGACTCTGGAGAAGAAGGCTTCGTGCACTACCTACGCCATAGCAAATCTTCCGCAGGAGGCTCAGGAGGGGAGATGCGATATCTTCGTGTATGTTGACGGTTAGTATTATCTTTACAACTATGTGATTTAAATACTGAAAAAGAGAAAAATCTAGAAAACGCCCGGACAGATGACAATCCAGCTGTGATTTCATTTGTCCGGGCGTTTTGGAGATAATAGAAAGCAAAATAGTCATGCTGAACGGAATCATCATTATCATTTGGCATGACATTTTCCCACAGGGGGCAGTATTTACGAACATTAGCAGCTGAAACTTCAGCCTTTTTTTTCAGCGACGTACTTTTTGATAGCGTCAAAGCTTTCATCGCTGATGCAGTGCTCGATACGGCAGGAATCTTCATAGGCGGTCTTCTCATTTACCCCAAGGTCCATCAGAATCCGCGCGATGGTATTGTGTTTGTCGTAAGTTTTCTCAGCAATGAAAAGTCCCTGCTTGGTAAGCTCAATCTGACCGTCTGCGTCTACGGTGATAAAGCCGTTTTCACGGAACTTCTTCATGGCTACGCTGACCGTCGGTTTGGAGAAACCCATTTCGTTGACGATGTCGATGGCTCTGACAGAGCCGTTTCTCTTCTTCAAAATGTATATGGTTTCAAAGTAGTCTTCCGCCGACTGTTGTACCTTCATATTACTCACCTCTTTTTTTCATATTTTATATCTTAACATAGAAAAAAAGTATTGACAAGGGGGTTAGCATGTGCTAACCTATTCACATAGAAAAAGTTAGCAAGTTCTAACTTAATATTTTTGGTGGTCGGAAGATACTGACAACCTGACAAGAGAGGAGGATATAGGATGAATTTAACAGACGCAGACGTCGGTGTAGAATACATTGTAAAGGGTATCAACACGGATGACGAAGAATTAAATTCGTTCCTGTTTTCTCTGGGCTGCTACAGCGGCGAGCCTGTTACAGTGATTTCCCAGAAGAAGGGAAGCTGCGTCGTATCCATTAAGGACGGCAGATACAACATCGATAAAGAATTAGCCGAGGCTATTTCTATATAATGTTATGGTGAAAGTGATTCTTCGGAGTCGCTTTTATTACGCTAAAAAGTTAGCTTTTGCTAACTTATAAAAATAATGCAGCAGGAGGATATGTAATGAGAATTGCATTAACAGGAAATCCTAACAGCGGCAAAACGACTATGTACAATGCGCTGACGGGAAGGAACGAAAAAATCGGTAACTGGGCGGGTGTTACCGTAGAAAAGAAAGAAAGCCCAATCAAAAAAAATATCTTTGACGCAGGAAAAGAGCTGATTGCTGTCGACCTGCCAGGCGCCTATTCCATGTCGCCGTTCACACAGGAAGAGAGTATCACCAGCGGATACGTAAGAAACGAGCATCCGGATGCAATTATCAACATTGTCGATGCTACAAATCTGAGCAGAAGCTTGTTCTTTACCACTCAGCTTCTGGAACTGGGTATTCCTGTAGTAGTTGCCCTTAACAAGAGCGACCTCAATAAGAAAAAAGGAACTGAAATCAACGTCAAGGCTCTGTCCGAGAAGCTGGGCTGTCCGGTTATCGAGACCGTATCCACTTCAAACAGCGGTCTGGCAGAGGTTGTAAAGGCAGCAGCTGCCCTGGACGGAAAAGGACAGGTACCTCCATACGTACAGGATGATATCGACCTTACCGACAAAAATGTAGTAGAAGAAGCTGACAGAAAGCGTTTCGATTTTGTAAATAAGGTTGTTGCTGAAGTAGAAAAGAGAAAGATTCTTACCAAAGAGAAGAACAAACAGGATTCTATCGACGCAGTTTTAACAAATAAAATTATCGGAATTCCAATTTTTGCAGTTGTAATGTTCCTGGTATTCTACATATCTCAAACAACTGTAGGAACCTGGATTGCAGACTGGCTGGTAGGCTGGCTCGATACTTTCCAGGAATGGGCAGCAGGACAGGTTGAAGGCGCAAGTCCGTTTGTACAGTCCCTGCTGGTTGACGGTATCATCGGAGGCGTCAGCGCCGTAGTCGGCTTCCTGCCTCTGGTAATGGTTATGTACTTCCTGATTGCCCTTCTGGAAGATTGCGGTTACATGGCTCGTGCTACCGTAGTACTGGACCCTATCTTCAAGAGAGTAGGCTTATCCGGTAAATCCGTTATTCCGATGGTTATCGGTACAGGCTGTGCCATTCCTGGTATCATGGCAGCGCGTACTATCCGTAACGAAAGAGAACGCCGTACCACAGCTATGCTGACTCCGTTCATGCCGTGCGGCGCAAAGATTCCGGTTATCGCCCTCTTTGCAGGCGCTTTCTTTGCCGATTCATGGTGGGTATCTCCGCTGATGTATTTCTGCGGTATCCTGCTGATTCTCTTCGGCGCATTGCTGGTAAAGGCTATCACCGGTCAGAAATACAGAAAATCCTTCTTTATTATCGAACTGCCGGAATACAAGGTTCCAAGCTTAAAGCGTGCAGTAGTTTCCATGCTGGGACGTGGTAAAGCATATATCAAGAAAGCAGCTACCATCATTTTGGTCTGCAACGCAGTTGTACAGATTATGCAGAGCTTCAACTGGCAGCTGCAGGTTGTAGAGGAAGGCATGGAAAGCACCTCCATTCTGGCTTCCATCGCTACTCCGTTTGCAGTACTCTTAATTCCGGTTGGATTTGGTGTATGGCAGCTGGCGGCAGCAGCAATTACCGGCTTTATCGCTAAGGAAAATGTAGTAGGAACTCTGGCTGTTGTTTACGGCCTGACCAACTTCATCGATACCGAGGAATTAGAACTGGTTACCGGCAGCAGCGAAGTTGCGACAATCATGGGTCTGACAAAGGTTGCAGCCCTGGCTTATCTGATGTTCAACCTGTATACGCCTCCTTGTTTCGCAGCAATCGGCGCCATGAACTCCGAAATGCAGAACAAGAAGTGGCTGTGGGGCGGCATTGCGCTGCAGCTTTGCACAGGCTATGCGATAGCATTCCTCATCTACCAGATTGGTACTCTGGTTACTACCGGAAGCCTTGGCAGCGGATTTATTCCGGGACTCATCGCAGTTGCGGCTATGGTGGTTGTCGTTGTTTCAATCATCAACAGAAATCACAACAAATTCCTCGAGGAATATCAGCTTGAAGAACATAAAGCTGCTTAAGCTTGAGATGTCAAATATCGTGTTACACAAAGTAAACTATGAAAAGGGGTAAAGATTATGAACGCACCTACTATAATTGTACTGGCCATCATTGCAGTAATTGTAGGTTTGGCTGTATGGTCTATGTACAGGTCTAAGAAAAAAGGAGGCACCTGCAGCGGCTGCTGCACTTCCTGCCCGGCCTGCATGGATTACTGCCAGTCTCAGCAGGGAGAGGAGAAACCACAGTAATTTTGTAAGACACAAGCATGAGGCCGCCGGCGCTAACGGAAATTAAATCGTTAGCGCCGGCGGTTTTTTGGTTTTTGCGGCAGACATTTTTTTCTAAAAAAAAAGATATTCTGTCCAATTTTTGATATTAAAAAGACTTTATATAGTAAAGGGGTATATTGTACGACCTCCCTTTTGACAGGGAGACCAGAAAGTTCATTTTAGCAGCAGTTTCTTTCTTCAGTTCTAATAAAGTGGACTTTCTATCATTACTATTGTATAATCAAAATATGATGTAGAACTTTGTCTATCATAATGAGGAGTAGAAGATGCTTGTTTCGATTATACAATTAATTGAAGATGGGATAGAAGAAGTCGTCAGGCTTTATCGGGGGATGATGCAGGCGCTGACCTACAGGATTTTGCAAAACTATCAAAGCGCTGAGGACGCCGTCCAGGAGGCCATGCTCAGTTTATCGCAGAATATGGATAAGCTGGACAATATTCACTCCAGGCGCAGCTTCAATTATATTTACACAGTTACGCAGAACGCAGCCTTAGGCATATTGCGCAAGGAAAGCGGGCAGGGTGTAAGTTATTTCTGCGAAGAGGATGAAATTGTCAATATACCCGGTCAGCAGGATATCGACGCTTTTGCAGACCAGTATGGTTTCGGTCCCCGCGTCGCCGAAGCCCTTGAAAAGCTGTCGCCTTTGGACCGGGACATTCTCTGCTATCGGTACGGAGCAGGCTATACGCCTGGTGAAATCGCAGAACTTATCGGTGAAAACAGAGATTTTGTGTACAAGAGGCTGCAGCGGGCAAAGGCCAAACTGGCGGCGGTTCTTACCGAGAAAGGGGATGAAACGTGAATCCAAATAGACAGGCAAAGAAAATTCTAAAGCTTTATGGCAAGGCAGAGTATCAGGCCCGCGTTACATATGTAAAAGGCTTTCTTGAAGAAGAGCCTTCTTTCGTTTCCGGCATCAGTTGGAAACATTTGGGGAAACGATGTCTGCTGATTGCCCTGATTTTAACCTTGACCCTTGCGCTGCTGGTGACTGCCGCCAGCGCTTTCGGTATCGGTCTGACCGGATTTAACCTGTTTGATTGGAATGACCATACCGAAATTACCAGAAATGAGGAAGAAGCGCTGGCAGAAAATACACAGTTTTATGAGCTGGGTTATATGCCTCAGGGATATACTCTGGTTAATACAGACCAGTTTGCAGATGTCCGCATTGACAGAGTATATGAAGACGAGGCAGGAAACCTGCTATACATTGAGCAGTGTAAAGAGGACAGCTTTTCCGCCAATATCGACAATGAAGATTGTGTCAGGGACAGGATGGGTATCGACGGGACGGAAGTGATGATTTATCGCTATCATAACGGAAGCGCTCTTTATATGATGAATCGGCAGGGAATCGTTATTGCCGTTTCCGGTGTCATCGACGAAGAGGAATACAGGAATATTATCGACGGGCTAAAACAATGAATCCAGACCGGCAGGCGGCCGGTCTGATTTTTTTTCTTTATTTTTGCGAAATTTGTCATTTTTTGTCCAATTTTGTCGAAAAAAAGCATTTATCTAGTGAAGGGGTAATTTTTGAAAAGTTGAGAACAGAGAGGAGGTGAAAAAATATGAAAAAAATATTATGTATTATATTGACATTAGTGATGATACTTGCCACCAGTACTTTCAGCTTTGGCGCGGTGAAACCGGATGACGGAACCGTATCTCCTCAGTATGCGGTAACTGGTGCAGATAGCGCTGTTATCAGCATTTCAGGCAGCAAAGCGTCTTATGAAGCGAAGCTGAGACCTAGTGCAGGACAAACGATTAGTTACGTTAAGGCTACTTTGAACTTGGTGAACAGCAAGGGGACTGTTGTAAAAACCAAGACTGAGACTATTTATTTATCAGGCGGATATTTTAAGATATCCGACAGCAAAACACTGACGGCTAAAGGAACCTACCATGCTGAGTATACTTTAAAGGTATATAAGTCAGGCAGCTTGGTGGAGACAGTCAAGGGAAAGTCGAATAATGCAACATACTAATAAGCAGACAGCTTCTGATACGGAGCTTTGCGGCCAAAGGTAATTATCAGATTTGCCGCAGTTTAAAAAGTGTCATATTGTCAAAAGGGCGGTTTCCACGGGAAAACAAAAAGGAACCGCCTTTTTTCTTTTTTGCTGTGACATTTGTACCTGTTAAAAGGTATAATAAGTGAAATGCATTTCAGAAAAAGGAGCAAGTTGTGACATTCAATGTAGAAGAAATTTTTGAAAAGTATAAGGATAACATCTTTGCCATAGGGTTCAGCTATTTTAAAAATTCCATTGACGCCGACGATATCGTACAGGAAACTTTTTACAAGCTTTACCGCAGCGGCAGGGATTTTGAAAGCGAGGAGCATTTGCGCAACTGGCTTCTTCGGGTGGCGGTCAACGAGTGCAAGCGGGTGACTCTTTCCAGTTGGTTCAAGAAGAAGGTGCCTCTGGAGGACTACGCAAAGACCTTAGTCTGGCAGGACCCGGAGGAAAGCGAGGTGTTTCTGGCGGTGATGAGCCTGCCGAGAAAATATCGGACGGTGATACACCTGTATTATTACGAAAATTATTCTGCAAAGGAAATTGCCGCAATGTTGGGCGAAAGCCCTTCTGCGGTATCGACGCAGCTGCTTCGCGGCAGAAAAAGACTGAAGGAAAAATTATTGGAGGTGTGGCGAGATGAATGAACGGACGCAGAAAGAACTATATCAGAGGGCCTTTTCACGGCTCCATGCCTCCGCAGCTTTGGACTGGGGGAAAATGAACATGGACAATGGAAACAAAAAGCTGAGATGCAGACGGAGTTTTCTGGTAGTAGCGGCTATCTTAAGTATTATGATGGCCATGAGCGCCATCGCCTACGCGGCTACCGGCGGAGAGATACTGGATAGTGTAAAGGTGTGGATTAACGGAAATCAGGTGTCGGCAGATACATATAAACAGGAGGACGGTTCTATCCTCATTGATTTGCAGGAGGGAGCCCGTCTTGAAATCACCGGCGAAGGCTGGTCTACTGAAGTGGAAAGCGGCAGCGGAACCGGCGGCGCTGTTAAGATTACAGAAGAAGGGGTTGGCGGAGAGAAGAGCGTAGAAACAGAGCTTTCTTTCGGCGAAGACGATAAGTAATCCGCCGTTTGCAGATGTTTTTGTGCTAATTGTGGTTTTTAGAGTCATTTAGCACAAAGTACAGGGGTTTAAAGAGGGAAAAGAGAGGGGAGATTGTGCTAAATCGCTTTCTTTCGTTAATTTAACATAAATCTGCCCTGAGAGAGCAAAGGGAGTGTTGTGCTAAAAAGCAGGATAAGGTGCGTTTGGCATAATTCTCTCTTCTTTTTTTGAAAAGATTTGTGCTAATTCACAGCGTTTCTGCGATTTAGCACAAAAATATCCCACATGGCAGGGCTTCCCAACCGCTTATTAAGAAGGCAGATAGGTGTGCATCAGGAACATGGCGGCTACAGGAAGGGTCGCCATGGAAAACAGTGTGGTCAAGGCCACCCCTTCTGCCATGAGGCTGCTGTTTCGCCCCTCTTTTGAAGAAACGGCTACGGTGACTACGGCGCATGGGAAGCTGGCCGCAAAGACCAGAATCAGCTTGCTCTCGTCCATAATAGGCAGCCAGTTGACAGCCAGGAAGGTAAGTACGGGAATCAGTACCACATTGGCAAGGGAAGCCAAAATCAGCTTGGTATTCTTCAGCATGTTCAGCAGATTGCTGTCCGCCAGCTGAATGCCTACCACCAGCATGGAAACCGGTATGGTTACATTTCCAAAGGTCTCGAAAAAGTCATAGACCGGTGAAGGCATTTTAAATTCGGAAATAAGAATCACAAGGCCAATCAGCAGCGCATAGGTGTTGTTGTTGAGCAGAGGACGAAGGGCGTCTTTTATGCTGCTCTTTTTCTTTTGGCCGTAATTCATCTGGATAACGGCTTCAAAGTACAGATAGAAATTCAGCACCATATTCTGAATAACCATGAGAAAGAAGAAATAGTCTCCGAAAAAGGCTTTTGTGACGGGAAACCCCATAAAGCCGGTATTGACGGCAGTGATGATTACCATCATAACGCCCTGGTCTTCCAGGGGTTTGTAGCCCATGGCTTTGACGATGACGAAGGCAACGGCTGCAGCAGCAATGAAGAAGACTATTGAGCCTGCGATGATTTCAACCGCCTGTCGAACCGTATCCCCGGTTAGAGTCTGGGCAGACAGAGAACTGATGATTAAACAGGGATTGGTAATGGTAAGAATCAAATTAACCAGATATTTATTGGAATCCATGGGAAGGATATTTTTTTTACTTGCACAATAGCCGACGGCAACCATACAGAAAATGGAAGCCACTTTAAAAAAGACCGATAGCATTTTTTCTCCTGATTGTTCTAAAATCTATTTTTTACCGTAATTTTTAGTATAACATAAAATGGGAATTTTGAAAGGGGTAAATTTGCGATTTTCATGGGACTGAAAATTGACTTTCATTGGCATTTGTGATAAATTTATAGTTGATATTTTGCGTATTAAGGAGAGCATCATTGGTTTATTTAGAATATCTTGCAGCGGCGGTCATCGTCGTGATTTTATCAATTAAGGCTTCGGATTATATCGATTTACTGGAGAAGAACACCAAGCTGTCCGGTGCGTTTCTGGGCGGTATTATGCTGTCGGCGGTGACTTCGCTGCCAGAGCTTTTTACCAGTATTTCAGCAACGGTGTTATTGGAGCGTCCGGGCCTTTGCGTGGGTAATATTCTGGGCAGCGATTTATTTAATCTGGCAGCCTTGTCTTTTTTCGTGCTGATATTTTTCAAGGGGTTTTCCAAGGGGAGAGTGTCCAAAAGCTACCGCCACGTATCTGTATTCGTACTTTTGATTTATGCGCTGATTGCGCTGAACTATGCGGGGATTCTGCAGATGCGGATACTGCACCTTTCCGTTACCTCGGTGCTCATTGCGATTATTTACGGTCTTGGGGCCAAGTATCTTGCCATTGCCGATGATGTGGCCGCCGATGAAGAGGCTTTGGGATACCACGCTGCGTCCAGCACCTCCCTTTCCGTAAAACAGATAGGATTCAGATTCTTCCTGTCCGCAGTGGGAATCATCGCTTTCAGCATCATTTTGACTTACCTGACAGACCGGATTTCCATAGAACTGAATTTGGGCCAGGGGTTGGCAGGCGCTATTTTCCTGGGTATTGCCACTTCCCTTCCGGAAGTGACTTCCACCATCGCCCTGTTCCGCATGAAGAATTATAATATCGCCGTAGGCAATATCATCGGAAGCAATCTGTTCAATTTCATCATTCTGGTCGCGGCAGACGTATTATCTCTGGGAAGCGGGGTCTATGACGTCATGGACCATCAGATTCAGAACCTGCTGCTGTGCGGCGCAGCTGCTACGGTGCTGTTTTGGATTATGCTGCGCTTTAAGAGCAAAACGACGCAGGCTGTCTGTTCCCTGGGCATGATAGCCGCTTACGTAGGATTTATATTGATATAAATCGATTGAGATATACAAAAGAAAAATTGACGAAGAGGTGAATGCTATGGAAAGTTATTGCAAAATGTGTCCGGAGTGCAACGGAAGAGCCTGTAAGAACCAGATTCCGGGACCCGGTGCAAAGGGCGTGGGAGATACGGCAATCAGAAACTATGACAAGTGGAAGGAAATCCGTATCAACATGGACACCTTGACGGAAAAGAGAGAAGTCACAACCCGGCTCACCCTTTTCGGCCAGACTTTTGCGGCGCCGTTTTTTGCAGGACCGGTAGGAGCGGTGAACATGCACTACGGAGATAAATATAATGACCTGGAATATAATAACATTCTTGTTCCCGCCTGCAGAGAAGCCGGCATTGCAGCTTTTACCGGAGACGGCATGGATCCGGAGGTGATGAAAGCTGCCGGCATTGCAATCAAAAGTGCGGGAGGTTTCGGCGTACCCACTGTAAAGCCTTGGAATAAGGCCATGATTGACGAAAAAATGGCGATTGTAAAAGAGTCCGGAGCCTTTGCGGTGGCCATGGACATCGATGCGGCAGGTCTGCCATTTCTGAAAAATTTCCAGCCGCCGGCAGGCAGTAAATCCGTAGAGGAGATGGGACAGATTATCGCGGATGCGGGAGTGCCGTTTATTGTAAAAGGTATCATGACGCCGAAGGCCGCACGCAAGGCAAAGGAGGCCGGTGCAGCGGCGATTATCGTGTCTAACCACGGAGGACGGGTACTGGACCAGTGTCCGGCTACGGCGGAGGTACTGGAGGCCATTGCCGATGAAGTCGGCGGCTCCATGAAAGTGCTGGTAGACGGCGGTATCAGAAGCGGTGTAGATGTGTTCAAAGCGCTGGCTCTGGGCGCAGACGCCGTTGTAATCGCAAGACCATTTGTGAATGCTGTCTACAAGGACGGCGCAGAAGGCGTAGCCGCATACATCGCGAAACTTCAGAGTGAGCTTGCAGACACGATGGCTATGTGCGGCGCTTACAGCCTTGATGAGATTACAAAAGATATGATTTTCAGGGCTTAAAGAAAAAGAAGTCGAGAAGTTAACCTTAAATATTATATAAAAATCAATGAAAAAAACATGTATAACTGCAGTCTTCCGCCAAGGGAAGTGTTATACATGTTTTCGTTTTTTGCAGGGTTTAGGTGAACCGGAGGCAGTAAGACGTTCTGCAAGTCTCTACACGATTCTGTTCAAATTGCCGCCCTCCAGATAACTCCTCAGGTTGTCGGCGCAGATATCTATGACCTTCTGGCGGGTTTCCTTTGGCATCCAGGCGATATGAGGCGTCAGGATACAGCCGGGCAGTCCGATGAGGGGATGAGGCTTTTGGGGAGGTTCTTCGCAGATTACATCCAGAGCTGCTCCGGAAAGCTTGCCCGATTTCAGAGCTTCAGCCAGGTCTGTTTCGTTGACAAGACCGCCTCTGGCCGTGTTAATCAGCACTGCTCCGTCTTTCATGGCGGAGATGAACTCTTTGTTGACAAATCCTGCGTTTTCCCGCGTCAGAGGGCAGTGAAGGGTCACAAAATCAGAGGTTACGGCGGCCTCCTTGTCTCGGCTGTAGATGTTAACCTTCATGCCGAAAGCCTCGGCGATGCGGGCTACTCTTTTTCCGATGTTGCCGTATCCTACGATGCCCAGAGATTTGCCGTCCAGCAGGGATAAAGGCTCCTGAATGAACGTGAAGTCAGAACTCTCATACCACTTGCCTGCCTGTACGGAGGCGTTGTAGCTTCCTACCCAGTTGGTAAGCTCTAAAATCAGGGCAAAAACATGCTGAGCCACAGCCTCTGTAGAGTAAGCGGGCACATGGCATACCGCGATGCCCAGGTCTTTTGCCGCTGCCACGTCCACATTGTCGTAACCGGTGGCGGTTACACCGATAAATTTCAGGTTGGGGCAGTTCTCCATAATCTCTCGGGTGATTTGACATTTGCTGACGAAAAACCCGTCGCAGTCTCCGATGTGGGCTGCGATATCCTCCGGGGAGGTCCGTTCAAAACTGGTAAAGGAACCGATTGCTTCGATAGGGGCCCAGGATAAATCTCCCGGATTAATAGAGTATGCGTCTAAAATCATTAATTTCATCGTATTGAATACTCCTTGCTACATATTATAATTATATCTAGTATATCACATCAGGGCTTGCCCGTGAACTGGAAAAATGATATACTATAAGTTAATTTGCTGGAATTTGGAGAGAATATGGGATTACTTGAAACTACGATGATAGGTGTGGGGCTTTCCATGGACGCGGCTGCTGTTTCCATGACCAACGGCATGTGCTGCAGAAACCTGGCAAAAAAAGATTATATAGCCATGATTCTGTTTTTTGGATTGTTTCAGGGCCTGATGCCTCTGATGGGATTTTGCGCCGGGTCTATCTTTGCCAGATGGATTACCAGGTACAGCGGTATCATAATTTTTCTGATTTTGGGCGCCATCGGCGGCAATATGATTCGAGAAAGCTTTCATCAGGAGGCGGATGTCTGTCAGGCGGGCAAGAAGTTCACTCCGACGGTGCTGTTTTTTCAGGCAGTGGCTACCAGCGTCGACGCCTTTGCGGTGGGCGTAGGGTTCTGCGCAGTTAACGTGGAGATTCTGCCTGCGGTATCAGTGATTGCGGCGATAACCGCCGTCATGGTGGCAGGAGCGATTCTCATCGGCAAGAAATTCGGAGATATCTTTGAGTCCAGGGCAGAACTCCTTGGCGGCATAATTTTAATTATTATCGGTATAAAAGGATTAATATAGGAGCGTAAATATGAGAACAGACAGACCTTTTGATACAACCAGACCCGTAAGAATGACGGACCATTATCTTATCAGTCCTCAGGGCTCTGTTTTGATAGAGATGGGCAGCACCAAGGTAATCTGCACGGCAACGGTGGAAGACGCTACGGCAAAGCACCTTGCGGGTACCGGAAAAGGCTGGGTTACGGCAGAATACGCCATGTTACCCGGCTCCACTCAAACCCGCAAGCGGAGAGAAAAGGGCAAGGCTGACGGCAGGTCTGTGGAAATTCAGAGGCTGATAGGAAGAGCGCTGCGGTCCGTGGTGGACCTGGAAAAGCTGGGTGAGAGAACTATTTGGATTGACTGCGATGTAATGCAGGCTGACGGAGGCACCAGAACCGCTTCCATTACCGGCAGCTATGTCGCCATGGTACAAGCTATGGAGTGGATGCAGGATCAGGGTATGATTGAAGAAATTCCTGTTACTGCGGCAGTTGCCGCTGTCAGCGTAGGCATCGTGGACGGGGAATGCCTTTTGGACCTCTGCTACGAGGAAGATTCCAGGGCCCAGGTGGATATGAACGTGGTTATGACCGATAAGCAGCAGTTTATCGAAATACAGGGTACCGGTGAAGAAGCACCCTTTTCCAAAGAGCAGCTGCTGAAACTTTTGGAATTGGCGGAAAGAGGATGCCATAAGCTGCATCAGGTGCAGAGAGATATATTAAATAAGTAGTGCGGGAAGCACCTGCAAATGGCAGAAAAAGTGTGCGAAATGAAAGAGAGGAAGAAGAATGGAAACCATTATTGCGGCATCGAGAAATCAGCATAAGATTGAAGAAATCGAGGCCATCACAAAGAAATTTGACATGCAGATTATTTCCAGAGACGACGCGGGGATTCCACAGTTTGAAATTGAAGAGGACGGCGAAACTTTCGAGGCCAATTCGTTTAAAAAAGCAAATGAAATTATGAAGGTCTGCGGCAAGACCACCATTGCCGACGACTCAGGTCTGATGGTAGAATATCTGGGCGGCGCGCCGGGGGTATATTCCGCCAGATTTGCAGGAGAGGACGGCAACGACGCCAAGAATAATGACAAGCTGATTACGCTTTTAGAAGGCGTTCCTTATAAAGAAAGAAGGGCAAAATTCGTCTCCGTGATTACCATGGTCTTTCCGGACGGAGAGACGCTGGTGGCA
Source organism: uncultured Emergencia sp. (assembly GCA_965146355.1). GTDB lineage: Bacteria > Bacillota > Clostridia > Peptostreptococcales > Anaerovoracaceae > Senimuribacter. The sequence goes on from CBCTFZ010000005.1 coordinate 22,763, forward strand.
AGGGGAGAATGTGAGGGCCACATCATAGATACGCCGGTGGGGGAAAACGGCTTTGGCTACGACCCGCTGTTCGTACCGGAAGGATATCAGAGAACTTTCGCCCAGCTTCTGCCGGAGGAAAAGAACAAAATCAGCCACAGAGCCAGGGCCCTTGCGAAGCTGGAACAGCTTCTTGCAGAAAGGAAGTAAACCATTGACAAAACACAGATGGGGAAAAATGGTCCTGCTTGGAATCAAGCAGTTCAGCGACCCTTACTACCAGGGCTTTGCGGCGCAGATGTCCTTTTATATCATGCTGTCTCTGGTGCCCACCATTGTGGTGCTGTCTCAGCTGCTGGGTGTGCTGGATATTTCCCTGGATTTTCTCAACGAGTGGATTGTGGAATATGTAGCTCCCAGTGTAGGGGATACGCTGCGAAATCTGCTCAGTTACAGACCGGCTACAACTTCAAACATCATTCTCATCATCATGGCGCTGTGGGCGGCCTCACGGGCGCAGTTTTCTATGATGAGAATCGCCAACTATACCTACACCAGCGGGAGAACCACCGGCTTTTTCTGGCATGAACGTTTCAGAGCCGTTAAGACCATGGCGCTGACCGTGTTTACCCTGGCCTTTGTAGCTATTATTCTGGTATACGGAAAGCTGATTCTGCAGCTGGTTCTGGGAACACTCATAGAGGGCACCATGATTAACACCCTGTGGACATGGCTGCGATGGCCTCTTGCCGGGGTGCTGTATTTTCTCATGGTTTCCTATAACTATTACGTACTGCCCAATGAAAAGCTTCCTTTCCGGGAAATTCTGCCGGGCAGTGTTTTCTGCTCTGTAGGTATGCTGGTTGTGACAATCGTTTACTCCTATTATGCAAACTATACTGTCAATTACGATATTATATACGGGTCTTTGGCCAATATGGCGGCCTTACTATTTTGGTTTTACTTTTTATCCTGGGCCCTGTGTCTGGGGATTCTAATCAATAAGGTATGGATGGATACCAAGGAGGAACTATAAATGGGCAGGAAAAGAAATCACAGGAAAAGATACAGAGTCAAGTCCAGATTCTTCGTATTGGCGGCTCTGGTACTGTGCGCAGCCCTGGGAATGGGCGTCTGGTTTATGAACGGAGGAAAGAGTCAGGAAAGCCTGATTACCGTCGATACAGCCGCTGTTGAAAAAGAGCAGGGCTTTCGCATTATGATGGCTGCCAGAGTTTATATTTCCAACGAGGACCTGCGGTACGACGATTCCTATTTTGCCGGCGGTTATCCACCTGATGATATCGGGGTCTGCACCGACGTGGTCTGGAAAGGACTGGAGGGCATAGGTGTAAATCTCAAGGATTTGATAGACCAGGATATTTCGGAGAATTTTCAGGCTTACGAAGACATTGTTTCAATACCGGACCCAAATATCGACTTCAGGCTGGTTCCTCAGCTGGAGCGGTTTTTAGAGCGCAATGCTGTGGTTTTATCTACAGATGTGGACGACTATTTTGCGTGGCAGGCAGGCGATATTGTGACCTTTGAGTCCAGTCACGTGGCCATCGTATCCAGCCTGAGAAACATTTGGGGAAGACCTTATATTATTCAGCATGGGAAGGATCCGGCTGCAGAAGAAGACCGTATCTTCGCCTCTGACGGCATGGAGATTTCGGGTCATTTCCGCTGGCCGGCCCAGTGATATAGAAAGAAAAAAGGATTTGAAGGAGAAAGAGATGAAGAACGTACTTATTATTTTGAACCCATGTGCGGGAACGAAACAGGCCAACAAGTATTTCGTGGAAATTATCGATGTTTTCTGCAAAGCCGGCTATGAGGTGGTGGTAAAGCCTACAGCTGCCCGGGGCGACGGTACGCAGATTGCAAAGGAAAGAGGGAGAGACTTTGACCTGATTGTGTGCATCGGCGGCGACGGTACCTTTAACGAGGTTGTAGACGGCCTTCTGGAAGCAGATATTAAAAAGCCTATCGGCTATATTCCTGCAGGCAGCACCAATGATTTTGCCACCAGCCTGGGACTGTCTAAGGACGTGGTGCAGGCAGCTAGAGACATCGTAGACGGCAAAGCCCGTACACTGGATATCGGAAGATTTAACGGACGGTATTTTTCCTATGTGGCTTCTTTCGGCGCTTTCACTAAGGCGTCCTACGAGGCGCCTCAGAGCATCAAGAACATGCTGGGCCATCTGGCTTATGTACTGGAGGGTATCAAGGACATTCCGTCTATCAAGCCGCTGAAGCTGTGGCTCAAGATGGAGCAGGGAGTTTACGGCGGAGATTACCTCTTCGGAGCCATCTGCAATTCCACTTCTGTGGGAGGACTTCTGACCTTGTCTGACGACTTGGTGGATATGAACGACGGGAAGTTCGAGGTTCTGTTAGTCAAGTCCCCTGCCAATATCATTGAACTGAATCAGATTTTGCTGGCGGTGACTACCCAGAACTTTGAAAACTCACCGATGATTTCCTTTTTCAGCAGCGGCAGTCTTGAGATTACTGCCGAGGCGGACATGCCGTGGACCCTGGATGGAGAGTATCAGCCGGGAAGCAGCAGTATTCTGGTAGAAAATATCAGGGGCGCTATTGAATTAATGGTACCGAAGAAGTAGAATGGAGGTAATAAAAGGCAAGAGGGGAAGTTATGAATAAGGGGATAAAGTTAAAGGATTTTAAACATTGCTTGTTGATTTTGTATGTACCAGTATATTTACTCAGCTTCTTTATCATAGAACAGATGGTGCCGGAAACAGCTGACTACTGGGTATCCTATTGTTTTATTGACGATTTGATACCCTTTGAGGAGATATTCATCATACCTTATTATTGCTGGTATCCGCTGCTGGTTATCGTGGGGCTTTGGCTGATGTTCCGAGATGTACCCATGTTTAAGCTGTACATGTACAGCATTATGATAGGGTTTTCGGTCAGCGTCTTAATCTGTCTGCTTTTTCCAAACGGACAGAACCTGCGGCCGGAGGTTTTTCCGAGAGATAACTTTCTGACGGATATGGTAAAAGCGATATATGCGGCGGACACCAATACCAATGTCATTCCCAGCGTACACGCCGTAGGAGCGATTATCGCGGCTTGGGGTATCTGTACCACAAAGACTGTCAGAAGCAGGTGGCTGAAATGGCTCTCCGCTTCCGGCTCGGCTCTGATTTGTATCTCCACATGTTTTGTGAAACAGCACTCCGTTTTAGACGTCTTTGCCGCCATGGCGCTGTGCGCCGTAATTTACTGGATTGTATATGTAGTAATCAGAAGAAACATGAAGATTGAATAGATGAGAAACGCGGGAGCTATCCCCGGTTGGCTGATTCGTCAACTGGGGGATAGCTCCTTTTTGCTGTCTGCAGCTATTTTTAAGAATATCCGGTTAAAATCTGACCCGCAGTTCCGTCACCTTGCCGATGATGTTTACCCGCCTTTTTTCAATCTCTTCCCCGGAAAAACGCAGAGGCGGATGGAGAGGGTTAGAGGGTATCAGGGCGATACCTCCGTCCGGGTATTTCATCAATTCCAGGAGAACGGCGTCTCTGCTGCCGATGGAAACCGCTACGATGTCGCCGCTTTCCGCCTTGTCTTGCTGCCGGACGATGGCTAAGTCATTTTCGGAGAAGCGGGGTTTCATCAAATCTCCACGTACCTGCATACCGAAGAAATCCCCGCTGAAAGCCGTTTGGGGAGAAATACCTTCCCAGGCGATAATTTCTTCCTGGGCGTCTATGGGTATGCCGGCGCGGACGACGGCCAGTACGGGAATGGGGATACTCTGCAGATACTGGGTGGATTCTGCGGAGTATACCAGAAGCTGAAAACGGTTTATCCGGAAAAAATTGCAGATTTTATCTATTTTGTCCATGCGGGGAACTTTGAGGCCCTTGCACCAGCCTGAAACCGCGGCCTGGGATACGCCGGTGAAGCGAGCCAGCTGGCGCTGGGTCTTACCGGTCTTTTCCAAATAAAATGAAATATTCTCGGCGATGATTCTGTTCTGATTCAGTTCAGCCATTTTTTCGCCTCCTTTGCCAACTTGACAGGTTATATTATAAACTAAAAGTTATCTAATGACAAGAAAAAACGAGATAAATATAACTTTAAATACCGTAAAAAGATAATTTATACAAAAAAATAAATAATTATAAAAAATAAATTAAGGATTTCTTAAGAAATCTTAAGAAATTAAGAATTGGAATAAACGTTGAAATTTAAATGTTTATAGCAATTTTCTTTTGTGAAAGTTATGTGAAGATTCTTTAGAATTGTTGACTTTTTGATGTATATAGTCTAGTGTATAACCTGTGAGACAATTGAAAAACAAGAAAAGGAAGATAGTATTATGACAAATGAAGTAGCGACAAGCGTCAATACTAAATTCAAAAGGGTGTTTCAAGCAACTGCCTCAGTTATACTGACTGTCGTCATGACTTTTACCATGGTATTCGGTTCTGCAGGTAATGTATATGCCGCAGACTCCGGAGAGTTATGGGCAGTCGTCATTGGAGATGAAGAAATTTTATATGTGGATTCTGAGGAATCCGGTTTGCAGGTAATAGAGGGGCTGAAGAACTATTATCTGTCAGAGGGGTCCAATGTACTGGATGTACAGTTTGACCCGGCGATAGAAGTTAAGGAAGTAACTGCCGTTTCCGATAAGGAATTTGAGGCGATGAGCAGCAAAACCACTGAGGTGGAAGACGCTGTGACAAAGCTCAGCGAAGGCAGAGTTGAGTATTATGTATATAAGACAGAAGAAGGCGACAGCCTTCAGTCTATTGCAAAGGACAAGGGTGTTTCGGCTAAGAGACTGGTAACACTCAATTTCGGAGAGTACGATGCGGACGAGACTATCAAGGAAGGCACTTATCTGGTGCTGTACGCAGAAGTACCGTATCTGCAGGTTACAACTGTAGAGGAGATTACCTCTACTCAGAGCATTGCATATAAGACTACTTATAAGACTACCGCAACCCTGAAGAAGGGCACACAGAAGGTACAGACCAAGGGTGTCAAGGGTCAGAAAGAGGTTGTCGAGATGGTTACCAAGGTCAACGGTGAAGAAACCAGCAGCGAAGTAATCTCTTCCACAGTAGTCAAGAAAGCCACCAACAAGGTTGTTCTGAAGGGCACCGGCAGCGTTACCGCAAAAGCCGGCAAGACTTTCGATTTTGCCAGCGGAGATGAAGTTGTGGAATTTGCCAAGCAGTATGTGGGCAACCCTTACCGTTACGGCGGCACCAGCCTTACAAAGGGTGCGGACTGTTCAGGTTTTGTATATGCAGTTTATAAGGAATTTGGCGTCAATCTGCCTCGCGTAGGTCAGTCCAGCGTGGGCAAGGCGGTTTCCTACAAGAACGTAAAGAAGGGTGACATTTTAATCTATTCAGGACACGTGGCAATCTACGCCGGCAACGGCAAGGCGGTTCACGCGGTCAACGAGCGTCTGGGTATCAGAGTTACAAGCGCAACCTATACCGGTCCTATCCTTGGAGTAAGACGTATCTTTGAATAACGAATAAAATGGGAATTGATTATGAATTTATTGAAGCAAATTAAATCAAAGAAATATGTGATTGCAGGGGCCGTTGTCCTTGCAATCGCTGTTTTAGCTGTAATATGCGTGAACACTGTACAAGCTCACGCCACACAGGATTACTGGGATGTTAAGATTGGCGATGAAACCGTTGCGGTGCTCACCTCTGAATCCAGTGCAAAACAGGTCATCAGAGATGTCAAAAACCACTACGTGGAAGAGGGCGCTGTGGTCAGGGCAATCCAGTGTACCCCTGAAATGACAGCAGAATTGAAAACCTATAAAAACTCGGAACGCCCGCAGGTTTCTGATGTAGATGAAGCTGTGGACTATATCCTTTCCGGTACGAAAGAAAAGCTGACCTACACCGTTAAAAGCGGCGACAGCCTGTGGTCTATCTCTGAGGCATATGGCTTTACCGTGGAGGAGGTCATGGAGATGAACGCAGACAGCGACATTTCCGTACTCTTTCCGGGAGATGAAATCAGGCTCTATCAGATGAAACCTATGGTGGATATCACCGTAACCCAGGAGATTACTTCAGAACAGCAGATTCAATATAAGACCGAGACGACCAGCTCTTCTGAATATCTGAAAAATACCACTGTTGTAAAACAGGAAGGGGCTTACGGAACGAAACAGGTTACGGAAGCGGTAACCACCAAAAACGGCGTCGTAACGGACACCGAGGTTTTGGACACGAAAGTAATCAAAAAAGCAAAGAAGAAAATTGTTGTCAAAGGCACGGGGACATTATCCGCGCCAACCGGCGGCAAGACTTATCAGGGCAGCGGCTCTGCTGTTGCAAATTATGCCCTGCAGTTTGTTGGAAACCCGTATGTATACGGGGGTTCCAGTCTGACTAACGGGGCGGACTGTTCAGGCTTTGTACTTGCGGTATACAGTCACTTTGGCATTACGATGGCCCATGATGCAGGCGCCATGAGAAGTTACGGCAGAGAGGTATCTTTGGCTCAGGCGCAGCCGGGAGACTTGGTATGCTATTATGGCCATGTGGCAATCTATATCGGCGGAGGACAGGTTGTTCACGCTGTCAACGAGGGCATGGGCATTGCTGTAACCAGCACAGGGTACACCGGCCAGGTTATTACAGTCAGACGCATAGTAGAATAATATATATGAAAAAAGGACGGAGTTGCTTACCGTCTTTTTTTGTTGGAAGAAGCAATGAAAAAGAGGCGGCTAATGGCCGCCTCCTACTCGTATTGCTTTGTTTAATCAGGCTGGATAACTCTGACTCTGATAACTTCGTCCACCGCCGGTACGGAGGTTATCATGTCGTCAGTGGAAATCAGCGCGTAGCCGTATTCTCCGCGGACGCTTCCCGCCATTGCCTTGATATTGATGTTGGCAAACATGGCGGAGGCCAGCTTCAGCGGGTTAGGTTCGCCCTTTGTCAGGACAGCGATTCTGTTGTCGCCGGTCCTCGGCCCCAGGGTTACAGCAGGGAAGTTGACCGAATTGGTGATATTTCCGTTTTCGATGTAATCCATAGTCTGTTCAGCAGCCATAGACGCGCAGTTGTCCTCAGCCTCCTCGGTAGAAGCGCCCAGGTGAGGCAGGGCGATAACGCCATCCTTGCCCAGTACGCCATCGGTAGGGAAGTCGGTGACATATTTGCGAAGGCGGCCTGCTGCCAGAGCAGCCAAAAGGTCGTCTTCTTTTACCAGTTTGTCCCGGGAGAAGTTGAGCAGTACCGCGTCTTTCTTCATCAGGTTCAGCAGTTCTTCATTGAACATGCCCTTGGTGGAATCCATGGCAGGCACGTGGATGGACACATAGTCGCACAGGGGCAGCAGCCCCTTTATATCGTTCTTCACTTCTACACAGGAATAGAGGCTGTGGGCGGCTTTTACGCTGAAATACGGGTCATAGCCTATGACCTTCATGCCCAAGTCCGCCGCAGCGTTGGCAACGAGAACGCCGATGGCGCCCAGCCCTACGACGCCCAGGGTTTTTCCCTTAATCTCCGTGCCGGCAAACTGGCTCTTGCCTTTTTCTACAGCCTTGCCTACGTTTTCGGTCAAAGAAGAGGCCCAGGCGATGCCGTCCGGAATGTTGCGTGCGGCGAGAAAGAGGCCTGCAAGGACCAGCTCCTTAACCGCATTGGCGTTGGCGCCGGGGGTATTAAATACCACGATGCCCTGATTGGCGCATCTGTCCAGAGGAATATTGTTGACGCCGGCTCCGGCTCTGGCAATGGATAAAAGCTCTCTGCCAAACTCCATCTCGTGCATATCATGGCTTCTTACCAGAATGCCGCTGACACCGGAAAGGTCGTCGGAAACGGAGTATGTATCGGAAAAACGGGAAAGCCCTACGGGTGATATCTTGTTCAAAGTTCCAATTTTGTACATGGGGAACGTACCTCCTAACTTGTTTGATAACTACAAAAAATTATAACACTCTTTATATTTACTTTCAAGCGATAAAGTGATATAATAATAAAATATTCTAAATTTCTAATGAACCAAATGGAGGGCGACGAAAATGACAAACAACAATCGTGTATTTAACTTTTCCGCAGGTCCGTCGATGCTGCCACTTTCAGTTATCGAGGATGCAGCAGCAAATCTGGCCAGCTATGAGGGCTGCGGCCAGTCTGTGATGGAAATGAGTCACCGTTCAAAAGAGTTCGGAAAAATCATCGAAGATGCGGAAAGCAATTTAAGAGAGATTATGAACATCCCAGACAATTACAAGGTGATGTTCCTGCAGGGAGGCGCGACGCTTCAGTTCGCCATGGTACCGCTGAATCTTCTCAGAGCTTCTAAAAAAGCGGACTATGTGGTCACCGGCTCCTGGGCTAAGAAGGCATACAAAGAGGCCTGCAAGTTCGGCGATATTAAGGTCATCGCAAGTTCAGAAGAGGATACTTTTACATATATCCCGAAATTCAGCAAAGAAGACATCCGGCCGGACGCGGATTACGTCCACATCTGTTATAACAATACCATTTACGGAACACACTACAACTGGGTACCGGATACAGGAGATATCCCGCTGGTTGCGGATATGTCCAGCTGCATCCTCAGTGAAGAGGTGGATGTGAGCAAATTCGGACTGATTTATGCAGGGGCGCAGAAGAATGTAGGTCCTGCCGGCGTAACCATCGTTATCGTCAGAGAAGACCTGCTGGGCTTTGCGGATGCGGCGGTGCCGACTTATCTGGATTACAAGACCCATGCCGATAACGGCTCCATGTATAACACACCGCCTTGTTTCGCCATCTATATGGCCGGAGAAGTATTCAAGCATATCAAGAATATGGGCGGTATCAAGGCCATGCATGAGCTGGATGTAGAAAAGGCCCAAAAGCTTTACGACTACATCGACGGCAGCGGTTTTTACAAGTGCCCGGTTGCCAAAGAAGACCGTTCCCTGATGAACGTGGTATTCGTCACCGGCGACACCGACATGGATAAGAAGTTTGTGGCCGCGTCCAAAGAGGAAGGCATGGTCAACCTCAACGGACACCGTTCCATCGGCGGAATGAGAGCCAGCATCTACAACGCCATGCCTATGGAGGGTGTAGACAAACTTATCGCCTTTATGAAAAAATTTGCAGAAGAAAATAAATAGTATTTTGTTGACACAGGTGTCTGGATATGGTATAGTATTTGGGTAATGAAGAAGAAGTTATCCGCTTCTCACCTTTCAGACGCAGGTTTGTTGGGTTAATATTTTGAGAGATACGCTAGATTTGCGTGTTTTGAAGCGGGTAGATTCATGCCCGCTTTATTTTTATGTGTAAAATCACAGGAGGTGCTACCAATTAGCAAGGAAAACAAAATCAACGAAGAAATTCGTGACAAAGAACTTCGCGTTATCGATGAGAGCGGAGCGATGCTTGGCATTATGAGCAGAGACGAGGCTCTGAGACTGGCAGATGAGAAGAAGCTTGACCTGGTCAACATTTCACCTAACGCCAATCCGCCTGTCTGCAAGATTCTCGACTACGGCAAGTACAGGTACGAACTGCAGAAGAGAGAAAAGGAAGCCAAGAAGAAACAGAAGACCATCCAGGTAAAGGAAATCAGACTGAGCACCTTTATCGAAGACCACGATATTCAGGTAAAAGCCAAGACCGCGTGCAAGTTCCTGCAGGAAGGCGACAAGGTCAAGGTTAGCCTGCGATTCAGAGGCAGAGAAAGAGACTACACTGCAAAGGGCCGCGACGTAATGAACAAGTTTGCGGAATGCTGCAGCGAAGTCAGCACCGTTGATAAGAAACCTACATTTGAGGGCAGAAGCCTGACGATGTTCCTGGCACCGAAAGCTGATAAGTAAAACTTTTTATTAACATAGGAGGAGAAAATCATCATGGCAAAGAATAAGATGAAGTCCCATAGAGGCGCATGCAAAAGACTGAAGTTAACCGGAACCGGTAAAATCAAGAGAAACAAGGCATACAAGAGCCATATTCTTACGAAGAAGACTCCAAAGAGAAAGATGGGTCTGAGAAAGTCTACAATTTTAACCAGCGCTGACACTAAGAGAATGTTACGGTCAATGGCGAAATAGTATAGGAGGTAATGAATTATGGCAAGAGTAAAAAAAGGCGTTAACGCCCACAAGAGACATAAAAAAATCTTAAAGCTGGCGAAGGGATATTACGGACAGAAGAGCAAGGTATTCAGAGCTGCGAACCCTGCAGTCATGAGAGCTCTGCGTTCTGCTTACGTCGGCAGAAAATTAAAGAAGAGACAGTATAGACAGATGTGGATTGCAAGAATCAATGCGGCTGCAAGAATGAACGGCATGTCCTACAGCAGACTGATGGACGGTCTGAAGAAGAGCGGCATCGAAATCAACAGAAAAATGCTGTCCGAGATGGCTATCTACGATGCACCGGCTTTTGCTCAGCTGTGCGAAACCGCAAAGAAGAACTGCGGCAAATAAATCCAAATCCAAAAGACATTCAAGTCGCTTTCGCTTTCCGGCGAAAGCGACTTTTTTTACCATTAGTCGAGGAGGAGCTTTCGCGATAACCTGAATTGTATCAAAAATGTATCTGATACAAAAAGGGAGATATATCACAAAAAATATGATACAATAGTGAAAGCGACATCTTGGTATGAGCTTTTAGACCACACCTATGAAAAAGGAGACAGGAAAGAAATGCCTAAACAAAGAAATTATATGATTAACTCACCCCATCTGTTCAGCGTATTTTTCGCCCCCAGAGGCAACGCCCGTATGCTGCAGCTGGGAATGCAGATTGCCCAGCAGTACCTTAATCCGGAGGATAAGTTGATTGGCATCATCGGAGAAGCCGGCGCCGGTAAGAGTATGCTCATTAAGGGAATGTTTCCGGGGCTGGACCTGTGCAACGATGACAGCGGCGTCAACGTAAGACCTTTACCCATTTTGGACATCGACGAGGACGAAGGGTTTTACGCACCCCACACCTACCACATGGACGTCCGCTTTGAATCGGCCTTCACCCAGATGCATGTCCTTGCGGAATGCACGGAAAAAGCCATCAAGAAAGGACGCAGAGTCATTATCGAGCATTTTGAACTGCTGTACCCTTTCCTCAAGAGCAACGCCCAGCTGCTCATTGGCGTCGGCGAGGAAATCATCATCACCAGGCCCACCATTTTCGGACCCCTGCCCGACGATTTGTCAGAAAGCGTTTACAAGTCTGTCCGCTACCGTAAAATGGCTCACACTGCGGAGGATTTGGTAGAGCACTGCATGCCTGAGGGCCTCTTTGAGCAGTGCTATCACGGCGATATCAAGAGAGGATTTTCTCTTGGATTTAAGGAAAGACCGGACATAAACATCCCTGAACTGAAGAAGCGGGTACAAGAATATATCTCCATGGATTTGCCCGTCAGCTTCTTCGACGAGGACCACGTAAAGATAGGCGAGCTGGTGCATCCATGCACCGGACCGAGGATTCACGTGCGCTCCACCGGAGAGATTGAAAATTTCCGTCTGCTGTCAGAGATTTTCTACGACGCTATGCAGGACATGTATCTGATTATCGGCCTGGTAGGCGACAGAGACGTAGAGACCAGAGACTTAAATAGAATTAAACTGAGCGTATAACAGGAGGGTAGTATGAAAACCATTAAAAGCGAAGCTATCACCCAGGCGGTGGCGGACCTCTGCATTGAGGCCAACTGCCGCCTGCCGGAGGACATCAAGGGCGCCATCGAAAACTGCTGCGGCCTGGAGCCTTTTGACATCGCCAAAACCGTTTTGGGAAAAATTCAGGAGAATTACCGGATTGCGGACGCGGCAGAGGTGCCTATCTGTCAGGATACCGGCCTTGCCTGTGTATTCCTCGAAATAGGACAGGAGGTTTACATCGACGGAAATCTAAAGGAGGCGGTGGACGCAGGCGTAGCCAAAGGCTATACGGAAGGCTTTCTCAGAAAATCCTGCGTCAGAGATCCCATTGACAGGGTCAACACAGGAGACAATACGCCGGCAGTGATATACTATGATATCGTGCCCGGCGACCGACTGAAGATTACGGTTGCTCCCAAAGGCTTCGGCAGCGAAAATATGAGTCAGATTAAGATGCTGAAACCGTCAGATGGTCTTGAAGGCGTCAAGGATTTTATCGTCAGAGTAGTAGAGGAGGCGGGTCCTAACCCGTGTCCGCCTATCGTGGTCGGTGTAGGCCTTGGAGGAACCTTTGACAAAGCCGCCCTGCTGGCAAAGAAGGCTTTGATGCGGCCTGCCGACCAGAGAAATGCCAATCCGTTTTATGAGCAGCTGGAGGAGGAACTGCTGGAGAGGATAAACGCCCTCGGCATCGGGCCCCAGGGTTTCGGCGGCAGGACTACGGCTTTAGCGGTCAATATAGAAACACTGCCGACTCACATCGCGGGACTTCCCTGCGCAGTGAATATCAACTGTCATGTAACCAGACACAAGTCGGTGGTTTTATAGAAAGGAAGGAAGTCGAGTATGGAAAAGAAAATCACGCTGCCGCTGACCCGAGAAAAAACGGAGAACCTTCACTGCGGCGATAATGTACTCATCAGCGGCGTCATTTATACGGGAAGAGACGCGGCCCATAAGAGGCTGGTGGAGCTTCTCGAAGCGGGAAAAGAGCTGCCCATCGATGTAAAGGACAGCATTATCTATTACGTAGGACCGGCGCCGGCAAAACCGGGACAGGTTATCGGTTCAGCAGGGCCCACTACCAGTTACCGCATGGACGCTTACGCTCCCGCACTTTTGGACCTGGGACTGAAAGGTATGATTGGAAAGGGGAAACGGTCTCCTGAAGTCGTCGAAGCCATGAAGCGGAACGGAGCCGTGTACTTCGGCGCCATCGGCGGAGCAGGGGCCCTTCTTGCGGGATGCATCAAAAAAGCCGAAGTAGTCTGTTATGAGGACCTGGGGGCTGAAGCGGTCCGCAGACTGGAAGTGGAGGATTTTCCTGCAGTGGTCATTATCGACAGCCAAGGAAACAACCTCTATGAAGAGGGACGGAAAAAATATCTGGCAATGGAGAAGTAGTTATGTTTACGGATTTTAAGCTGGACCCCTCCTATCAGGGTCCAATCTATAAGCAGATTGCGGAGGCAATCGAAAAAGCTATCAAAGACGGCAGCCTGCCGGCAGGCTATAAGCTGCCCACGGTGCGGGACCTGTCCGGGGAAACCGGCGCAGCCTGCGGTACCATCAAACACGCCTACGAGTATTTAGAGGAACTTGGCTTTGTGGAAATGATACAGGGCAGGGGCTCTTTCGTGGTAGACCAGTCGGAAGATTCGGCAAGCCGCAAGGAAAAGGCCATGAACGCCATCGACGATATGTTTCGGCAGCTGGAAAAGCTGGGATTTACGCCCAGAGAAATGGAGATTTATCTCAATCTCAAGCTGCGGGGACTGGAGGAAAAGTACGATGTGGTGAAGATAGCCGTGATAGACTGCAATCCCGAGACGCTACAGCTCATCGAAAATCAGCTGTCCCAGATTGGATATGCGGAAACGGCAGCTTTCGACCTGAACCGGCTGGAGGAAATCGAAGAAAAACTCAATACGGAATACGATATGGTTCTGACGACCTCCACCCATTTTGCCCAGGTAGAGCCTTATGTGAAAAGCAGCAAAATTCTCGCCATGGTGTCCATGACGCCGTCGGTTCGGACCATAATCGACATGGCTAAGATTCCCGATGACAAGGGAGTGGGGATTTTCTGCGCCAGCGATGCCTTTGCCGGCGTGGTCAGAATGGGCTGCCACGGTATCGGCGCCTGGAGCGAAGCTATGACTACCCAGCTGATGGGCCTGCGGGATAAGGCTGAGCAGTTTTTTGATGAACAGGATATGGTCATTGTACCGGAGGGGTACGAGACCTTTGCCTCAGCAGAAGATAAAGAGATGCTGCGCCGTTTCCGGGAGAAGGGCGGTCAGATAATCAGCTATAGCTACAAGATAGACCGAGGTTCCTTCCTCTATGTGGAGGAACAGATAAAGAAAGTGATGAACAAGAAGAGAAGTATGTGAAGAGAAGCTTGAGGGAATTTGCACAGTTTCTTAATCAATTCGACACAGCAGCAACACAGGGCATTGGTATACTGAAGATGTCAAAAGGAGATAGGGTACACGATAATTTCTTTTGAAACGTTCTTTCTCAATTCATATCGCAAGGCAGAAGCCCCGCTGAGAAGCGGGGCTTCTGTTTTTTTTGATGGAAAATGGATAAAAATGCGAAAAAAGTTCATTGAATATGAAAAACAAAAGAAGAACAATTTTCCATATAGACAAATGAGATAGCACAATGTACTATAATAGTTGTAATACATTTATGAGGTGAATTATGGAAAATAAGAAAAAATTAGTGATTGGCGTAATTGGCGCTGATGTTCATGCAGTTGGAATTCAGATTTTAGACCATGCCTTTTCAGAGGCCGGCTTTGATGTAACCAATCTGGGCGTTATGGTTTCCCAGGAAGAATACATTGCGGCCGCTGTAGAAACCGCCGCGGACGCTATCATGGTATCCTCTCTGTACGGTCACGGAGAACTGGACTGCCGGGGTCTTCGCGACAAGTGCAGCGAAGCGGGCCTTTCCAATATTCTGCTTTATGTAGGCGGCAATATCGTAGTGGGCAAGCAGCCTTTCGACGAGGTAGAGGCAAGGTTTAAGAAAATGGGTTTTAACCGGGTTTTCGGGCCGGGAACCTCACCGGAGGAAACCATTGCCGCTTTGAAAGAAGATTTCGGGTTATAAGCTATGAGGCACGTTTTACTGATAGATTTCGGAAGCACCTATACCAAGGTGACGGCAGTTGACCTTTTGGAAAAACGGCTTCTCGGCACGGCGGCCAGCTATACGACAGTGCAGACCGACATCAACGAGGGCCTCAGCCGTGGTTTGCAGCTCCTTGCGGAAAAAATCGGTCCTGTGGAGTTCGACGCCAGATATGCCTGCTCCAGCGCGGCGGGAGGACTGAAGATGATTAGCTGCGGTCTGGTGCCGGAGCTGACAGCGGAGGCAGCCAGAATGGCGTCTCTGGGAGCCGGGGCCAAGGTTATGAAAACCTACGCCTATCAGCTGACCGAAGAGGACGCAGAGGAAATCGGCATTCTCGCACCGGATATCTTTCTTCTGACCGGTGGAACCGACGGCGGCAATAAAGATACGATTTTGGACAACGCCAGAATGCTGGCGAAGATTCCACGGAACTTTCCGGTTATCGTTGCAGGCAACCGAAGCGCGTCGGCAGAGTGCAGGCGTATTCTGGAAGAAGCCGGCAAACAGGCTTTGGTATGCGAAAACGTCATGCCCCGGTTCAATCAGCTGAATATCCAGCCTGCTCAGGACCAAATCAGGCAGCTTTTTCTGGAACGAATCATCAAGGCCAAGGGCCTGTCGGCTGCCAGCCAGCTGATATCGGGCATTATGATGCCCACACCGGCGGCTGTACTGTCGGCCATGGAGGTTCTTTCTAAGGGAACAGAAGTCGAAAAGGGCCTGGGAGATTTGGTGGCTGTAGATGTGGGCGGCGCCACTACAGATGTTTACTCCATGAGCGACGGAGAACCGACCAGAGTCAACACTGTGCTGAAAGGTCTGCCGGAACCATATGCCAAAAGAACCGTGGAGGGGGACATCGGCATGCGCTACAGCGCAGCAGGCATCGCCGAAGCCGTGGGAATCCCTGCTCTTGCCAGGATTGCCGGACTTTCCGAGGAAAGGACCCGGGCGCTTCTGAGGCTGATTTCGGAAAAAACCGATACCCTGCCGGAAACCGAGGAACTTGCGGCGCTGGATTTCGCCCTGGCCTCCATGGCAGTAAAGGTAGGAATGACCCGCCACGCGGGCCGCATCGAAAAGGTTTTTACACCGATGGGAGAAGCCTACCTGCAGGAGGGAAAGGATTTGAGCCAGGTGAGCAGAGTCATTGTTACCGGAGGATCTCTCATCCACGCCAAGAGGGCTGCAGAAATCGCGGAGAACGCCCTTTACGATATAGCTGACCCCGGTTCTCTGAAGCCCCTCAGGGCAGAAATCCTGTTAGATAAAGAATATATATTATCGGCCATGGGCCTCCTTGCCCAGCACGCGCCGGAAACTGCAATAAAAATTATGAAAGAGGAGTTGTTATCCTATGGAATTACAAAATAAAAAATTATCCAATGACGAGTTTTACGCAATTCAGAAAGAGATTTTGACTCAGTGGCCTACCGGCGCTGACGTAGATTTTCAGAAAGCGGTGGACTTCCACAACAGCCTTTCCGATGAAAAGAATTTCAGCAAGAAACTGGCTAAGGCCAAGGAAGAGGGGCGGACCCTGGTACAGCCGAGAGCCGGCGTGGCCCTGGTTCAGGAGCATATCGCACTGCTGACCTATCTGCAGGATAACGGCGGCGCGGACCTGCTGCCGACCACCGTAGACAGCTACACCAGACAGAATCGATACAAGGAAGCGGAAGTGGGCATTCAGGAATCCGTAAGAGAGAGCAAATCCATGCTCAACGGCCTTCCAATCGTCAATCACGGCGTAGACGCCTGCCGCGACATCATTACCGAACTGAACACTCCGGTTCAGGTTCGTCACGGCACACCGGACGCCAGACTTCTGACAGAAATTTCTTATGCCGGAGGCTTCACCAGCTATGAAGGAGGCGGCATTTCCTACAACATTCCTTATGCCAAGAATGTGAGCCTGGAAAAGACCATCAGAGACTGGCAGTATTGCGACAGACTGACCGGTATCTACGAGGAAGCCGGCGTCAGCATTAACAGAGAACCTTACGGCCCTCTGACGGGTACCCTGGTACCGCCTTGCATTTCCCACGCGGTAGCCATTATCGAAAGCCTTCTGGCGGCAGAGCAGGGGGTAAAGAACGTAACCGTAGGCTATGGCCAGTGCGGAAACCTGGTGCAGGATGTGGCTGCGATACGTTCTCTGGGCAACCTGACAGAAGAATATCTGAAGAGATACGGATATGAAGATGTGGTGGTAACCACCGTACTGCACCAGTGGATGGGCGGATTCCCGCAGGATGAGGCCCAGGCTTTCTCTGTAATTTCCTGGGGCAGCGCCATTGCAGCTCTTTCCAAAGCCACCAAGGTTATCGTAAAGACGCCTCACGAGGCCATCGGCGTTCCTACAAAGGAAGCCAATGCCCAGGGACTGCGCTGCACGAAGCAGATGATTAACATGCTCTGCGACCAGCAGCTGTCCAATACCAGCCACGTTGTAAACGAAATGATGATTATTTCCGCGGAAACCCGCTGCATCGTTGACAAGTGCTTCGAGCTGGGCGAGGGCGACCTGGCGGTGGGAGCTGTAAGAGCTTTCCAGGCAGGGGTCATCGATATTCCTTTTGCGCCGAGCAAACTCAACGCGGGCAAAATGCTTCCGGCCAGAGACAACAACGGAGCTATTCGTATCCTGAATCCTGCAAACGTGCCTCTGACAAAGGAACTTGTTGACTTCAACAAGGAGAAGATTGAAGAAAGAGCCCAGGCAGAGGGCAGAGAAGCGTCGTTCCAGATGGTCATCGACGATGTTTATTCTATCAGCAAAGGCAAACTGGTAGGAAGACCTTGGAAATAAACGGGATTAAAACTGTGAAAATGGTAGGAGGAAATGAAAATGAAAATAGATAAAGTCATTTGTTCTGGCGGAAGAACCGGTTTCTTCTTTGACGACCAGAGAGCGATTAAAAAAGGTGCGAAAGCCGACGGTTCAGCCTACATCGGCGAGCCCGTAACGGAAGGCTTCAAGGCTGTGAGACAGGCGGGAGAATCCATTTCCGTAATGCTTGTGCTGGAAGACGGACAGATTGCCTATGGCGACTGCGCAGCGGTGCAGTACAGCGGCGCAGGCGGCAGAGACCCGCTGTTCCTGGCGGAAGATTTCATCCCCGTTATCATGGAGCACGTGGCTCCGGTGCTGGAAGGCAGAGAACTGGATTCTTTCCGGGAGCTGGCAGCAGAAGTAGAGGCCGTTGAAGCAGAAGGAAAGCGCCTCCATACCGCAATCCGTTACGGCGTGACCCAGGCTATTTTAGACGCTGTGGCGAAGGCAAAGAAACAGCTGATGTGTGAAGTAATCGCAGAGGAATATGGTCTTACGCCTTCGTATCGTCAGATTCCAATCTTCACCCAGTCCGGCGACAATCGTTACGACAATTCCGATAAGATGATTATGAAGGGTGCGGACGTACTGCCTCACGCTCTGATTAACAATGTAGATACGAAGCTGGGAAAAGACGGCGGCATTCTTCTCGACTATGTAAAATGGCTTCGCGACAGAATTATGGCTCTTCGCCACACGGAAGATTATACGCCGGTACTTCACATCGACGTATACGGCACCATCGGCATGGCTTTCGGTGTAAACAACTACCAGGCCATGGCTGACTATATCGCAGTTCTGGCAGAAGCTGCAAAACCTTTCAAGCTCCGTATCGAAGGCCCCATGGACGCAGAAGAAAGGGAGGCGCAGATGAAGGCCTTGGCCGCGCTGACCGCCGAGGTGGACCGCCGGGGCATCGACGTGGAGCTGGTTGCCGACGAGTGGTGCAACACTTTAGAAGATATCAAATACTTTGCAGATAACAAAGCCGGTCACATGGTGCAGATTAAGACGCCTGACCTTGGCGGTATCAACAATATCGCAGAAGCAGTCCTCTACTGCAAGGAAAAAGGTATCGGCGCTTATCAGGGAGGCACCTGCAACGAAACTGACCGCTCTGCCCAGGTCTGCGTCAACGTGGCTATGGCGACCCAGCCCGACCAGATTCTGGCAAAGCCCGGCATGGGCGTAGACGAGGGTTACATGATTGTCTACAACGAAATGCAGAGAATCCTGGCAGTTCTGGACGCGAAACATGAATAACAAATCCAAGGCGGCAGTGATTGGGAAAATGGCGGCGGACGCCCTGCGGGCGGAAGCCGCCGCCACCCCAAAGCCGGGCCTTGTGGATATGGAAAACAGCGGCGCCCATAGGGATATGGACTATCCGCTGTTTTTGACAAGCTGCAGCGCCCTGGAGCCCTATTTTGCTGAGTGCGCCGAAATAGGGGGCAGGGCGCCGGAAGATGACAGCCGCCGGGCTTTGCAATCTCTGCGGGAAGCAGGCCTTGAGGCAGAAAAGGCTATGTTTTCTGCCACCGGCGGCGTCAACACCCACAAGGGACTGATTTTTTCCATGGGGATTTTGTGTTTTTGCCTGGGAGAAAACCCGGCGCCGGGCGCTGAGCCTGCCCTTAAGCCGGCCCTTTTGCAGGAAAGGTGCGCAGGGGCTGCGGCAGCTTTGCTCAGCCGGCAAAGCCCGGCAGATACCCACGGAGCACAGGTCCTGAAGAAATCAGGGGTAGGGGGTATCCGTGCAGAAGCTTTATCGGGTTTTGACAGCGCTTTTTCTATCGGGTATCCGGCGCTGAAAGAAGCCGTTTCCTTGGGATTTGACGAAAACCAGGCGAGGATTTATGCGCTCCTTCGTCTGATGAAAGAAGTCGGCGACAGCAATGTGGTCTACCGCGGCGGCAAGGAGGGGCTTTCCTTTATCAGAGAAAAGGCAGCAGAAATTTTAGCGAAGGCAGACCTCAAAACAGAGGTCGCCGCAGAAATGGTTCGCGCCTTTGACCGGGCCTGCATAGAGAGAAACCTTAGTCCCGGCGGCAGCGCGGATTTACTTGCAATATCCATTATGCTGTACAATGTTTTTGTGCTAAATGCAGAAAACCGAAAGGTTTAGCACAAAGCTTTTGTGCTAAATTGATTAAAACAGTGATTTTAGCTTAATACTCCCTTTGCGGATTTGCAGTAAACAGAGAGACAGAACAGAAAATTTCATGTAAAATCGGGAAAATACCTTGAAATAGCATAATTCCACCGGGAAATATCTAGGCGAATTGTGCCAAAACAGATGAAAAGTGCGATTTAGCACAAAAACATCCTCATAAACTTTAATAAATCGTGCAAAGGAGGCGCGTGCAATGATTAAAATGAATGCCTGTGCCGGAACAGTGGAGTCCAGCGACATTTATGTAGAAATAGAACCCCGCCCTGCGGGAAGCGGAATAGAGCTTTCTGTTTCGTCGGTGGTCTACCAGCAGTTCGGCGAGGAAATCGAAAGAGTTATCATGGAAACCCTGCAGCAGCTGGAGGTGACCGATATAAAACTGACAGCAAGTGACAGAGGCGCTGTGGACTGCACCATCAGAGCCAGAGTAGAAACGGCGGTATGCCGCGGGAAAGGGGAACTATAAATGAGAAGAAGTATGCTTTTTTTCCCGGGAAATAGTGCGAACATGCTGCTCAACGCTGATTTTCTCGGCGCGGACAGTATGATTCTCGACCTGGAGGACGCTGTGGCGCCTACCGAAAAGGATTCTGCCAGAATCCTGGTTAGAAACGCCATCGAGAACTTAAACTTTACCCACGAAGTCATTGTCCGTATCAACCCCATCGACAGTCCTTACTGGCAAAAGGATTTGACATATATCGTGCCGGCAGGACCCGATATGATTATGCCGACCAAAGTCAGCGGCGAAAAAGATGTGAAGATTATTTCTGAGGCCATCGCTGAAGAAGAGAAAAAAGCAGATATGGAAGAGGGGACGATTAAACTGATTCCTTTGATTGAGACTGCCCTGGGTGTGGAAAAAGCCTTTGAGATAGCAACGGCAGACCCGCGAGTTGCAGCAATCTTCCTGGGCGGTGAAGACCTGACAGCAGACCTGCAGTGCAAACGCACCAAAGAAGGGAAAGAAATATTCTATGCCAGAAGCCGCATGGTCATGGCGGCAAGAGCGGCAGGCATCGACGTATATGACACGCCGTGGACCGATGTTGAAGACTACGACGGACTGATAGAAGACGCAAAATTCGCCAAGAGCCTGGGTTTTTCAGGGAAATCCTCCATATCGCCCCGTCACGTGCGCTTTATCAATGAAGTGTTCAGCCCTACAGAAGAAGAAATCCAGTACGCCAAAGACGTATTTGACTGCATTGAAAAAGCCAAGGCGGAGGGCAAAGGCGTCGTCTCTCTTCGCGGCAAGATGATTGACGCGCCAATCGTAGCAAGAGCAAAACAAGTCCTTGCGGCAGCAGCTGAAATGAAAGGGGGACGCCTGTAATGAAAAGCAAATTGGTTAAAGATATCAAGGAGGCTGTCCGTCTTTCCGGACTGAAAGACGGCATGACAGTATCCTTTCATCATCACCTCAGGAACGGAGATATGGTGGCGGTCATGGTCATGGAAGCCATCAGAGAAATGGGAATTAAAGATTTGAATGTCAACATCAGTTCCATCTTCGATACCCATGCTCCTTTTATTGAATACATAGAAGAGGGCGTCATCACAGGTATCGAGACCGACTATATCGGCGGCGTGGTGGGTCGGGCCATCAGCGAAGGCATTTTGGATAAACCTGTGATTTTCAGAACCCACGGCGGAAGGCCAAGCGATATCATCAGTGGGGCATCTCCAATCGATGTTGCTTTTATTGCCGCACCGACTTCCGACCCCATGGGCAACTGCACCGGTAAGATAGGGAAATCTGCCTGCGGCTCTTTGGGGTATGCCTTTGCAGACGCCATGTATGCAGAAAAGACCGTAGTCATCACAGATAATTTAGTGGAGTATCCTCTGATAGATTATTCCATCGCAGAAAACTATATCGATTATGTGGTTTCTGTTGATAAGATTGGAGAGCCGTCCGGCATCGTTTCCGGAACTACCAAAATCACCAAAGATCCTGTAGGCCTTGTCATCGCTGATTATGCGGCACGGGCTATCGAAGCTTCCGGTCTCCTGACCGACGGATTTTCCTTTCAGACCGGGGCGGGAGGAGCGTCCCTTGCAGCCGCTAAATACCTGCAGGACATCATGGTTTCCAAAAACATCAAGGGAAGCTACGGACTGGGCGGCATCACCAGTTACATGGTGGATATGCTGAACACCGGCTGTTTCAAAGCTTTATACGATGTACAGTGTTTCGATTTAGGGGCGGTAGAGTCCATTCGCACCAACCCAAGCCACATGGAAGTCACTGCAGCCCACTACGCAAGTCCCACTGCAAAGAGCAGCGCGGTGGACAGCTTGGACGTGGTGATTTTAGGAGCGACGGAAATCGACACCAACTTCAATGTGAACGTGCACACCGATTCAACCGGGTACATCATGGGCGGAAGCGGCGGTCACAGCGACACGGCGGCAGGGGCGAAAATGTCCATGATTGTGGCTCCTCTGTCTCGGGCGAGACTTCCCATTGTAGTGGACGAAGTGCTCTGCAAATCCACGCCGGGAAATACTGTGGATGTGCTGGTTACCCAGAGGGGCATTGCGGTTAATCCTCTTCGACCTGAGCTTTCCGAAAGATTTACCGAAGCAGGGCTTCCTGTGGTCGATATCAGAACCCTCCGTGACGAAGCCCAAAGGCAGTGCGGAAGGCCGAAAAAGCCTGCGCTGGGCGATAAAGAAGCGGCCAAGGTCATCTACCGAGACGGAACCCTTCTTGACACCATATACAATGTGCCTGTAAAATGATAGTATGTTTTATGTAGAAGAGATAGAATTGAAAGACGCCGCAGACCTTCTTAGACGCTGCGGATTGAAAGAACCCCAGTGTGTGGATTACACCGCTGGGGTATTTTCGGTTGAAGAGGCCGGGGGCCTTGGGAAGGGAAGGCTTGCAGCCTGCGGTAGCCTGAAAGGAGAGATGATACAGGCAGTCGCGGTAGATTCAGCCTTTCAGGGAGAAGACCTGACGGGAAGACTTTTGACCCACCTGATTGGTGCTGCCAGAGAGCGGGGCAGAAGCAATTTGTACCTGTTCACCAAGCCTGAGAAAGTTTATCAGTTTCAGGGTCTGGGATTTCAGCTGGTGGCAGCGGCTCGTCCCTACGCGGCCCTGCTGGAATGGGGCGGCGGTGTAAAGGCATATATGAAGCAGCTGGCGGCGGTGCGGGCGGAAGCTCTGGGCCATTGTGACGATGAAGCAGCCGGCGCCGGCGCTCTGGTCATGAACTGCAATCCCTTAACGCGAGGCCACAGACACCTGATTGAGTACGCCGCAGCTCGGAAAAAACACGTCTTTGTATTGGCGGTGGAAGAAGAAGCTTCTCTTTTTTCCTTTGCAGACCGATTGGAAATGCTGAAGAGGGGAACTGCCGACCTGTCCAATGTAACCGTGATACCGGGCGGACGTTATGCGGTTTCTTCCCTGACTTTTCCCAGCTATTTTACCAAAGAAGAAAACCTGGCAAAAGCCCACGCCGCCATGGACGGTGAGATTTTCGCAGCATGCATAGCACCGGCTTTAGGAACTGACGAAAGGTTTTTGGGAACGGAACCTGCATCAGCGGTGACGGCTGTATATAACGAAACACTCAAAGACAGGCTGCCGAAACGAGGCATCAAGGTGACGGAAATTCCCCGCCTTGAAGCCAGCGGCAAAGTCATCAGCGCAAGCAGGGTGCGGGAAATTCTGCACCATATCCGGCAAGAAAAAGGAACGGTTTCGGGGCTTGCAGGGGATTTGGGTTTTGCAGAACTTGCAGAACTTCTGCCTGAAAGTACTTTATCATATATCTGCCGGCCTGCGACGCTCCAAAGGCTGGACGAGGATTTTGCGGAAAGAGAGGCCGGCGCTGATGGATGAAGAAAGAAAAGTGACTTTGACAGAACTTCTGGATTCAAGGGAGAAAAGAGCGGCTCATCAGAAAGAACTGCTGGCCGCATACGGGCAGGACGGCGGCATTTTGGTATCGGTAACCCTGAACATTCCCGGGCCTGTCAAAGACAGACCGGTTTACAGAAGGGTTATGGAGCAGGCCATGGAAAGTCTTTCAGAAGCGGTGGCTTCGGCGGGAGGAGAAATTCTGTTTTGCCAGGCATGCCATCTGCCGACAGGACCGGAAGGATATCTGGTGACCGGCGGCCCGCTGACCGGTCAGGAGCTGAAAAGACTGACCGTAAAGCTGGAGGACAGTTCCCCTCTGGGAAGACTCTTTGATATGGACGTCATAGACGAAAATGGCGGCATCAGCAGAGGAGATTTGGGGTTTTCGCCCCGCAGGTGTCTTCTTTGCGAAAAAGACGCCAAAATCTGTGCAAGAAGTCAGAGCCACAAAAGGGAGCAGCTCCTTGCCGAAATTCACAGAGTCATTGAGGAGGCAGGAATTTATTAGAACCATTGCTGCGTGATATACCCCTATGGGGTATATCAGCCATAATTTGCGGTTATCATTTCCCGCATGAGATTTGGCAGCGCCTGTGCGGGACGTTTTTAGGCAGGATAAGGCGGCTGAAAAAGGGAACGGCATGGGAAAAGAGGTTGTTCAGACCTCTTGCAGACATAAATATGGAAAATTTATACAGTTTCTTCCATGAATCCGGCCAAAAAAGAGGGATTTTCATTCACTGAAAGGTCAGATACCCCCCTGGTATCCTTAAAAATCATCCCGCAAAGGCGGCTTTTAACCTTCCTGCGGGATGTGTGACAAAAAATCTATGGCTCGGAGACGGAAGTCAGTCCAGCGTCGCATGACTGAGAATGTAAAATTCTTCCTGACTGGGCTGCCACGCCTTTTCCATTTTGGGAAAACCGGCGTCGAAAGCTTCAGCAGCTTCCGGTTCGACGTGCATAACAGGGCTGTCTCGGTAAGACCATTTTTTACCGGAAAGAGCGCCGGGAACCAGCTCTTTTGCCATCATGGCAGCAGGAAAACTGCCGTCTGCGGCAGAGATGCAAAATCGCTTACAGCTTTTAAAGCCGCGGCTCACATAGTTAGCCGGACTTCCGAAAATAACGATTGCATCAAAGCCCATTTCCGCAGCTTTCCTAAAAGAATGGTCCATTAAAGCTTTGCCGAGGCCGCACCTCTGATACTCCGGTAAAATGCTGACAGGACCGAAGGTTAAAATGGCTTTTTCTACGCCGGTTTCATCGACGAGAAAAGAGCGGGTGTACATGATGTTTCCAACTACTTCCTGGTCCTTTTCGATGACAAAATCAAGCTCCGGAATGAAATCTTCGTGGTTTCGCATGATGTGCACCAAATAGTGCTCGCTGCAGCCGGGCACGTATAAATTCCAAAAAGCCTTTCTGGTGATTTCTTCTACACGCTGAAAATCTTCAGCACATTCATTTCGTATAGTTAACATGATATTTTATACTCCCCAATTTGATGAAAATATTTCTTTTTACTGTACCATGGAATAAACTTGTTTACAATGCTAATAATAGAATTTTTCTTCGCAGAGGATACAATGGATGTGCTCAGGTGGGGTGTATATAGGCAAAGGGCTATTTTATAAAGAGATTTTTTGAGGGGAAGCGTTATAGCAGTATAGGATTTCTGCGCAGCTTTGGGAGGCTGCGCGGAAGCAGGGGGAACATGGATATGTCCTGCCAAATACCGGCGCGCCCATATCCTAAACAAGGGCTGTCTGCGAGATAAATCCCATAAAAATGCTTTGCGCAATGAAAGGGCGCCATGATATAATAAGAACAGATTCATATTGCGATAGAACGTAAAAGAAAGGAGAGAAGGAGATGCTGCGGATTAAAATCCGGCACAGTCTTCTAAAAGTTCCCATGGAGAAAATGCATTTCACAAAAGCGGCGGCGGGAAAAGCCGGCCGCGGGGCCATGGCAGTCCTGATGACGCTAATTCTGATTTTCACTATGATTCCGGCTCCGGTCTCTGCCGCGTCCAAAACCTATGAGCTCGGTCAGCCGGCAGGATGGAACGACACCTACCGGACGGAGATTGGCGGCAAGTATTTTACCACCAAGAACAATAACAATACCATCAGCCTCTGGTGCTCTTCCACAGAGGATGGCAAGCTGACCAAGGTAGCGACCCAAAGCTATGGCTACAACATCGACCAGGTACTCTGCAACGGAAGCCGGGTGTACTATGTCTACAAGACCGATACGGCCCCGGTCATCTACAGCAGGACCACCTCGGGAAAGAGCCTGATTAAGTATACGGCCACCAAAGGTCCCAAGTGGGGCGCTATCTGGTTTGTGGGCGTGTACAACAACTACCTGTACTATGCGGTAGGAGAGGGCCACACTTATAAGCTGGCCCGCGTCAACCTGACCACGAAGAAGGTCAGCACCGTAAAGAGCACCTATAATTCCTGGCAGCGGGGCATGTTCGACTATGCGGGCGGCCAGGGCGTCTTTGCCAGCTCCCGCTATCTCTACGGCTATAAGAGCCCGAAGTATTACGACACCATCACTGTCTACGACTGCAAGACCAAGAAGACCACTACATACAAGGACAAAGGTCAAATGCTGAAGGTGATTGGCACCAAGCTGTACTATTACACCACCACCTATGACAGCGACTATAACTCCACCAAGAAGGTGTATGTCTGCGACGGCACCACCGGAAAGAATAAGAAGCTGCTGTTTAAGGGAACCAGTATCGCCGAGTTCAGAATCGTCTCTTCCAAGATGATGAAGTACAGAACCGGCACAAACAGCTACTACAAGTACACCTTTGCGGATAAGACCAGTGTGCCGATTACCAAGGAACAGTATTACGCTCCTAATTCTGTCTCGATATAGCCTGCCGACAGAAGACCGAGTTGCGCTTTTATTTATGCGGGCCCCGGGGATTTTGAGGCGGGGCGCCTTTGCCGGCCCTCCGCCCATAAAAGAACTTGATTTTTCAGTCAGCATGGTTTATGCTATTGTATAGATTGAGTTCAGGAAGAACTTGCCCCAGTTTAGAAGAAACTGTTTTTTTGAAAAAGAAGGCCGGCTGCGCCGGCCGCAGATTAAAATACAATATCAGAGCATACAATGCCACGGAGGCAAACTGGATTCCAGCAGGAGTCCGGCTTGTTTCGCGGCATTTTTTGTGTGCGGGGAGGAAAGAAATTGAATTTACAGGAGTTTTTTTACAGCCACCCAAAGGTTGCCCTGGCTTTTTCCGGCGGGGTGGACTCAGCCTATCTGCTGTATGCGGCCAAAGCCCTGGGGGCAGAGGTAAAAGCATATTATGTAAAGAGCCAGTTCCAGCCGGACTTTGAGCTTGCGGACGCCCTGCGCCTAGCGGCAGAACTAGAGGCTGAAATACAGGTAATTGACTGCGATATACTGGCGGACTCGGTCATCTGCGGAAATCCCGCGGACCGTTGCTACTACTGCAAGAACCGGATTTTTTCCGGGATACTTAAGGCTGCGGAAAAAGACGGCTACCATGTGGTCATGGACGGCACCAACGCTTCTGACGACGCTGACAGCAGACCGGGTATGCGGGCTCTTCGAGAAATGAAGGTTCTCTCGCCTCTTCGGCTTTGCGGTATCACCAAAAGCCAGGTACGGGCCCTTTCCAGAGAAGCGGGGCTTTTTACCTGGGATAAACCGTCTTACGCCTGCCTCGCCACCAGAGTACAGACCGGTGAAATCATTACGTTAGAAAAATTAAAGGCTGTGGAGCAGGCAGAGGACAGTCTTTCGGAGCTTGGATTTCGGGATTTTCGGGTGCGCATTTTTTACGGCGCGGCGAGAATCCAGCTGCCTGCCGAACAGATGGAAAAAGCGCTGAAACTGCGGAGAGAAATCAGGGACAGGCTCAGGCCTTACTTTGACAATATACTTTTGGATTTGGAGGAAAGATAAATGGAACAGTATCAGGTAAAAGAACTGCTGTCGAAAGTGGCGGCGGGAGATACCTCTGTGGAGGAAGCGCTGATGGAATTGAAGATGGCTCCCTTTGAGGAAATCGGCATCGCTTCCTTAGACCATCATCGGGGTATCCGCCAGGGCGCGTCAGAGATTATTTACGGCGCAGGAAAAACGCCGGAACAGATTGACAGGATTGCCCGCACCCTCTGGAACAGCGGACAGAAAACCATCCTCATTACCAGGATGAGCAGAGAGGCTGCAGACTTTATACAGAAAGACCTTCCTTTCACCTATTATCCGGAGGGACGTATCGGTCTTGTGGGCCAAAAACTTGCGCCAAAGCACAGCGGCTATATCCTTGTAGCTACCGGCGGAACCAGCGATATTCCCGTGGCTGAGGAAGCGGCGCTGACCGCGGAAGTGATGGGAAACCGGGTAGAACGGCTCTATGATGTGGGCGTTGCGGGAATACACAGACTGCTGGCCCACGTGGATAAAATCATGGGCGCACGTGTAATCATCGCCATCGCCGGAATGGAAGGGGCTCTGGCTTCGGTCATCGGGGGACTTGCAGACTGCCCTGTTATCGCCGTCCCTACCAGCGTGGGCTACGGTACTGCTCTGGGCGGCGTCACGGCCCTTTTGTCCATGCTCAACTCCTGCGCCAGCGGAGTCAGCGTGGTGAACATCGACAACGGATTTGGAGCCGGCTATCAGGCAAGCCTGATTAACAATATGGAGGAGGAAAAATCATGAAAACTTTATATATCGATTGCGCCATGGGGGCAGCGGGAGATATGCTGATGGGGGCCTTGCTGGAGCTGACAGAAGACCGGGAGACATTTTTGGACAGGATGAACAAGCTCATGCCGGAAGGGGTTTCGGTCACCGCTTCAGCCAGTGAAAAATGCGGCGTGACCGGCACCCATGTCAGTGTAAAAATTCACGGCGAAGAAGAGGAAGCCTGCGGTCACACCCACGAACACCACCACGGTCATTCTCACCACCATGGTCACGGACATCACCATCACCACCACAGCGGCCTTGCAGATATTTTTGCCATGATTGACGCCATGGAAGTTTCCGAACATGTAAAAAACAACGCCAAAGAGGTATATAAGATTATCGCAAAAGCCGAATCGGAAGTCCACGGAAAAGAGATGAATCAGATTCATTTCCATGAGGTAGGCACTCTGGACGCGGTGGCGGATGTGGTTGGAAACTGTATTCTGATGGAGCAGATAGGGCCCCGGCGCGTCATCGCTTCGCCGGTTCATGTGGGAAGCGGAACTGTAAAATGCGCCCACGGGATTCTGCCGGTTCCCGCGCCGGCAACTGCACTGATTTTAAAAGGCGTTCCCATCTACGGCGGGGAAATCCAAAGCGAACTCTGCACGCCGACGGGAGCCGCACTTCTGAAGCACTTTGTCCATTCCTTTGAGAGCCTGCCGCCTATGACTGCAGAAAAAGTCGGATACGGCATGGGCAGCAGAGATTTTGCGCAGCGGCCAAACTGCGTCCGCGTCATTCTCGGAGACGATGGAAAAAAGGAGGAAGTCAGCAGCGGCTGCGTGGCAGAGCTTGCGGCCAACATCGACGATATGACCGCCGAGGAGATAGGTTTTGCAGCAGAAACCCTGCGGGAAGCAGGAGCGCTGGATGTTTACTGCGAGCACATTATCATGAAAAAATCCCGGCCGGCGGTGAAGCTGGTCTGCATATGCATGTGTGAGGACAGGGAAAAATTTGCGGCCCTTATGCTGAAGCATACCACCACCATCGGCGTGCGGGAATACCTTTGCAGACGATATACCCTGGATCGACACAAGGAACAGCGGCAGACCCGGTGGGGACCTGTAGAAGTCAAAGTCAGCAGCGGCTACGGGGTGACCAGGACCAAGGCGGAATTTGAAGATATGGCAAAGATTGCCAGAGAAAAGGGACTGTCCCTTAGAGAAGTGGAAGAGGAAATCTATCAATAGCTTATGAGCGGAATTTGGAGAGATAGAACGGTTTATTTACTGAAAAAAATGGTCCAGGCAGCTGTAGTGCTGATACTTCTGTCTATGGCGGTATTCGTCATGGCCAGACTCTGTCCCGGCGATCCCCTCAGGGCATATTACGGAGACGGAGCCGAGCATATGAGCACTGCGGAACGGGAAGCTGCGCGGGAGCGGCTTGGGCTCAATGACTCCATAGCAGTCCAGTATGTGCGGTGGGCAGAAAATCTGGCGGCCGGCGACCTGGGACTTTCCTATCAATACAAACAGCCGGTGACTGCTGTAATCGGGGACGTCTGGGTCAACACCCTGATTCTGGGACTGGTTTCCTATGTGGTGACTTTTGGCCTTGCCATCCCTTTGGGTATGTTCTGCGCGCTGCGGGAGGACAGCCTGACGGACCGAATCATCTGCAGGCTTGGGACGGTTTCTACCAATATTCCGTCCTTTTTTCTGGCCCTGCTTCTGATTCTGGTCTTTGCAGTGCAGCTGAAAATTCTGCCTGTGGGCGGCGCCTATTCTCTGGGTAAAAGCGGAGATATTGCGGACCGGGCAGTGCACCTGGTTTTGCCGTCGGCGGTGCTGGTGCTGGAGCACCTCTGGTATTACGCCTATATGTTCAGAAATAAGCTGGTGGAGGAAACCCGTCGGGATTATGTGCTTCTCTGCAAGGCCGAGGGGATTTCCAGAAAAACCATTATGAGAAAGCACTGCTTCCGCAATATTCTGCCGTCTGTGCTGGTGATAATGGCGATTTCCGTACCTCACATTCTGGGCGGCACCTACGTGGTGGAAACCGTATTCGGCTATCCGGGGCTTGGAACCCTCAGTTTTGAGGCGGCCATGTACCAGGATTACAATATGCTTATGACCCTGTCCATTTTGACCGGCGGGGTGGTCCTTGGATGCAATATGCTGGCACAGGTGCTGGGACAGTGGATTGACCCAAGGATGGAATACGAAAAAAAGCTGAGGGAGGCTGTCCTATGAAAAAAGAAAGAAAGCTGCCTTGGTGCTCTCTTGTGGTTCTGGGCCTTATCATATCGGCCTGTCTCCTTGCTGGCGTGTTGGCGCCCCGGGAACCTGCCGCACTGGATTCCTCTGCTATAAATCAGGCGCCGGGAGCCGGCCACCTGCTGGGTACCGATTCCATGGGAAGAGACCTTCTGTCCATGCTTTTATACGGCGGACGAGCGTCCATTTATATCGGGCTTCTCAGCGGAATGGTTTCAACTGCTATGGCAGTGGTCTACGGCACAGTCAGCGGCCTCTGCCGGGAATGGCTCAGCGATTTTATGATGCGGTTTTGCGAACTGCTGATGAGTATTCCCTCTATCCTGCTGGTGATTTTTCTGCAGGCGATGTGGGGACAGGCGACTGCCACTTCTCTGGCGGTAATTATCGGCCTCACCAGCTGGATGAATATTTCAAAGATAGTCAGAAGCGAGGTGCGGCAGATTTGCGGAAGCGACTACGTCCTTGCGGCCAGGGTTATGGAGGGCGGTTTTTGGTATATCCTGGGGAAACATCTGCTGCCCGGTTTCGTGCCTTCTATCATGTTTATGGTAGTAACCAACATCGGGCAGGCCATGATTACAGAGTCAACTCTGAGTTTTCTGGGATTGGGGCTGCCGCTGACGGCGGTATCCTGGGGCAGCCTGATGTCCATGTCCCAGGGAGCTCTCCTTTCAGGCAGCTGGTGGATGATTGTCATCCCCGGCTTTGTCCTTATCACCACCCTGGTGTGCGTCACCAGCTTAGGCGAGTATATACGAAAAAAGAACAACAGACTTTACAGCAATCTCTAGGAGGAATTATATGAAGAAACGTACAGCACTTATTCTATGTGTGGTTTTAACCCTGACCGCCTCCGCCGTTATGACCGGCTGCGGAAGCAAAAACCAAGGCGGGGCCGCGGGCAGCAAGGACACCCTGATTTACGGGAGTCAGGATTATACGGCCATCAATCCGGCCCTGTATGAGCACGGGGAAATTAATATGCTGCTCTTTGCAGGTCTGACCGCACACGACGCAGAGAATCGCGTGGTGCCGGGTCTTGCCGAGAAATGGTCCTTTGACGAAGAAAGTTTGACCTATACTTTCAGACTCCGGGAAGGCCTCACCTTCCACGACGGACAGCCCCTGACCTCGGCTGATGTAAAATTTACCCTGGAATCTATTTTGGACGAGAAAAACCAGTCGGAGATAATTTCCAACTATACGGATATTGAAGAGATTCTCTGCCCCGATGACCTGACAGTAAAAATCCGGCTTAGCCGGATTAATACAGCATTTCCCGATTACATGACTATCGGTATTCTGCCGCAGCACCTGCTGGAGGGAGAGGATTTGACCACCTGCAGCTTTAACCGGAATCCGGTAGGGGCAGGGCCGTACAAACTGACCGCCTGGGACCGGGGACAGTCTATCACCATGGAGAAGTTCGACGGCTACTACGGGGGAGAGGCCCAAATTGACTGGGTCATTTTTAAAATTGTACCTGACACCGACGCCAGAACCATGCAGCTGAAATCCGGGGATATCGATATGGCCCAGATTACCCCTAAGACAGCGGCCAGTATAGAGGAAACAGGGAACTACAACGTTTATCAGATGGAAACTGCCGACTACAGAGCCATCGCATATAATTTCAGCAGGCCGCTCTTTGCAGAAAACCCGGAGCTTGCCAATATTCTCAGCTACGCTATAGATAGAGAAGCCATCGTCAAAAGCGTGCTGCTGGGTGAGGGTACGGCGGCTTACTCTCCCCTGCAAAAAGGAGCGTATAACAATGAAGAGATGGAGACTTTCGCCTACGACCCGGAGAAGGCTATGGCTCTTTTGGAGGAGGACGGCTGGATAAAGAACAGCAATGGTTATTACGAAAAGGACGGCAGAGAGCTTGCTTTTGTTATCTCCGCTATGGCAGACGATAAAGTCCGGGTAGATATGGCAGTCATGTGCGCGGCGCAGCTGCAGGAAATCGGGGTCAATGCTTCTGCTGAAGCGAAGCAGTCCCTGGACTGGGAAAACCAGGACAGCTGTATCATCGGATGGGGCAGCCCCTTTGACCCTGACGACCATACCTACAAGGTGTTCTCAACCGGTGCCGGAGACAATTACACCTACTATTCAAACAAAGAAGTAGACAGGCTTCTGGCAGAGGCCAGAAGCACTTCCGACGACGGGCAGCGGCGTAATCTGTATAATCAGTTCCAGGAGGAGCTGACAAAAGCCATGCCTTATTCCTTTATTGCTTATGTAGACGCTTCCTACGCAGTCAGAAAGAATATCACCGGAATCACTGAAAATACCGTTTTAGGCCATCACGGCGTAGGCGTATTCTGGAATATCGCAGAGTGGAAGATTACATAGTTAAGAAGAATTTTGTAAGAAGGATTTTATGGAGAACATTTTACAGATAGAAAACTTCAGACTGTCCTTTCAGGGGCCTCTGGGAAAGGTAGAGGCTGTTAAGGGAGTTGACCTTGGGGTCGCGCCGGGGGAAATTCTGGCTCTGGTAGGGGAATCGGGCAGCGGCAAAACGGCTCTTTGCAGAGGGATTATGATGCTCCATGCCAGGCATGCCTGTGTGGATTCCGGGCGGATTCTCCTCTGCGGCCGGGACGTGACGAAGATGACCGAAGGCGAGCTGGAAAAGGTGCGGGGGAAGGACGCCGCCATGGTATTTCAGGACCCCATGTCATCGCTGAATCCTGTATTTTCCATTGGAAAACAGATTATGGAGCCGATACTGGTTCACGAAAAGGTCAGCAGGGCAGAGGCGAAACAAAGAGCTCTGGGGCTTTTAGAAATGGTGGGTATTCCGGAAGCAGAACTGAGATTTCGTCAGTATCCTCACCATTTTTCCGGCGGCATGGGTCAGCGGGTCGCCATCGCCATCGCCCTGGCCTGCAGTCCCCGCCTTCTGATTGCCGATGAACCGACTACTGCCTTGGACCCGGAAACCCAGGGACAGATTATGAAACTTCTGCAGGAGTTGTGCCGCGGCCAGGGAAGGGCCATGGTTTTCGTCACCCACGACTTGGGTCTGGCAGAAAATATGGCAGACAGAGTTGCTGTTATGAAAGACGGCGTTATCGTGGAGACAGGTCGTACAGAAGAAATCTTCTCAAATCCCCGCTGCCAATATACAAGGAGGCTGCTTCACTATGCCAGATACGGGAAAGGAGGCAGTCACTTTCACGGAAAAGCGGGAGAACGGCGGGATTTCCGCGAGGAGAGAATCACATCTTCTGCGGCAGAAGTCATGGCCTATGCATCGGGACTTACAAAATATTTTCCGCTGGGAAAAAAGCACCTGCGGCGTGTTTTGGATAATTTTGACCTTACCGTAGAAAAGGGTGAGATTGTCGGCATTGTGGGACCGTCGGGCTGCGGCAAGTCTACCCTGGCAAAATGCCTTATGGGTATCTATGAACCGGAGGCCGGCAGTATTACCTTTGCAGAGGGTTGCAGGAAGCAGATGATTTTCCAGGATTCGGCCTCGGCTTTTAATCCCAGGATGACCATAGAGGAAATCATCGCTGAGCCTCTCATTCTTCAGAACCGCAGGCAGCGGCGCCCCATGGACAGAGAAGTGATGCGGGAAAAAGTATTTCAGGTTATGGCCCAGGCTGAGCTTCCTCAAGAGCTGGCCAAAAGACATCCCTACGATGTATCCGGCGGACAGCGGCAGCGGGCGGCCATCGCCAGGGCGCTGATTACGGACCCGGATTTTATCATAGCTGACGAGCCGGTCTCCTCACTGGATGTGTCCATACAGGCGCAGATTATTCATCTGCTGAAAGAACTGCAGGAAAAGCGAGGGCTGACGATGCTGCTCATTGCCCACGACCCGCCCATGGTGGAACATATCAGCGACAGGATTGTGGAGATGAGACACGGCAAAGGTATGAAAGATTTATAACAAATGGAACATTGACAAATTCATAGTTTTTTTGTATTTTTGTCAATAAATGCAGAGAAACAAGCCGATTTTTTGTTATTTTAATTCTCCATTTTGACAGAATTGACAGCTTTCCGATTTTTTGTCAATTTAGTCAACATTTTCGCCCTAAAACCTTGACAAAATTGACAGATTTCATGAACTTTGTCAATTTTGTCAAAGCTATTTAAAATATTAAGTTCCAACTCAGAAAGTCTCGGATTCGCGGGTTTCCTTTTGGAGATGAGAAAACAGCCATAGCCAAAGCACCTCCGGCCATGGTATAATATGTAATGTCTGCACACGCCGATTGGCGAGCTGAAAGCGAAGCCAGAGGCGATGTGTAACAGAGGAGGTAGAACTTATGTGTTTTTTAGTCATAGACGGACAAGGGGGCAGACTTGGCAAACTGCTCATAGAGGGGATTCGGGAAGCTTTCCCCCAGGCGGAGATTGTGGCCGTAGGTACCAATGCCATTGCCACAGCAACCATGCTGAAGGCAGGCGCAGACCAGGCGGCGACGGGAGAAAATCCTGTAGTAGTCGCAAGCCGCAGGGCTGATGTCATCGTAGGACCTATCGGCATGGTTATCGCGGATTCTCTTCTGGGAGAGGTGACTGCAAAGATGGCGACGGCGGTGTCGCAGAGCAGGGCCACAAGGGTGCTGATTCCTATGAACCGGTGCGACAATCTGGTGGCCGGCGTCAGCATTCAGTCTGTCACGGATTTGGCCCGGGACGCAGTAGAGAAGATAAAAGAAGCGGTCTGCATTGCTGAAAAATAAGGGATGGGAGGAGAGCCTGAAGAAGGGTCTCCTTTTTTACTTTATAGGAAATATCGATTCTTCTGTTTTGTGTATTATTGTCAAATTACTTGG
The DNA here is from genome assembly GCA_965146355.1 of uncultured Emergencia sp. Classification (GTDB taxonomy): domain Bacteria; phylum Bacillota; class Clostridia; order Peptostreptococcales; family Anaerovoracaceae; genus Senimuribacter. The sequence goes on from CBCTFZ010000005.1 coordinate 58,234, forward strand.
ACTTTATCAAAAAGTACCATAATTCCATCACATAATCCATCGCTTTCAAAACAGACGGCAGATATAATAGAGACAATCAAGTGCACTATGAAATTTATATCTGTTGAGAAAGGAAACGATGATGAAAGGAAAGTCGAGTAAATTGAAAAACATCCTGAAAACGCCTCACGCGTATGTCCTGATGTTTTTGATTGTTGTTTTGTGTACCGTGCTGACCTGGGTTGTCCCCGCCGGTAGCTTTGAGAGAGTATTTGATGAAGAACTGGGAAGGGAATTAGTTGTGCCGGGCAGCTATGCGGCGACGGATGAAAGTCTGCCGGTTGGACCGTGGGGTATGTGTTTGCGAATTTTCAGCGGTTATGTGCAGGCAGCAGATATTATTATCTTTATTCTGTTTGCGGTATCTTATGTTAGCGTGCTGACAGAAATCGGAGCACTGAACGCCCTGACGGGTTGGGTTCTCAAGAAAGTTGGCAGTAAGGATATCTTGATTATTCCGGTTTTTATGATTCTGTTCGGACTGGGCGGAACGACTTTTGGCATGATGGAAGAAACCTATGCTCTGATACCGGTGTTTATTACCATCGGTATTACCTTAGGTTACGACCGAATAGTAGGAGGTTCTATTGTTGCAGTAGGTACGGGCGTCGGCTTTGCGGCGGCCACTTTTAACCCATTTACTATCGGTGTTGCCAGTGCAGTTGCCGAGGTAGATTTAGTCACACCGAAGCTCCTTGCAATTAGAATTTTTACATTTGTTTTGTTTGAAGCTCTTGCTATTTGGTGGGTAATGCGCTATGCGAGGAGAATCCGCAAAGACCCGGCAAAGAGTGTACTATATGGGGATGCAGGCGCCCTTTCCGGCACGGAGAATATGGTATCAAAAGAAGAACTGATGAATCTGAGTTTTACGCCGCAGCAGAAAATCAGCCTGCTGGGATTTGTTCTTCTGATTGGCATTATTATCTGGGGTGTGATTGCAAAAGGATGGTATTTACAGGAAATTGCTGCGTTGTTCTTTGCTTTTATGATTCTCACCTGTCTTCTCAATAAACTGAGCGGTGCGCAGATTGCAGAGCTTTATCTGGCTGGCTGTAAAAGCGCTCTGTTCGGTGCGCTGCTGGTGGGACTTGCTCGTTCCATTGAGGTCATCATGACGGATAGCAGCATTATAGATACTGTTGTGAATGCCCTTGCCAATCTGGTGCAGTCATTGCCTTCTCAGGTTACAGCAGTGGGTATGTTGGTTGTGCAGAACGTTGTGAATTTCTTTATTCCGTCCGGCTCAGGACAGGCGGTAGTCATGATGCCGATTATGGCGCCCCTGGCGGACCTGGTGGGACAATCCCGGGAGGTTGCAGTGCTTGCTTATCAGTTTGGCGACGGATTTTCCAATCTTTTCTGGCCTACATCTGTTGCGCTGGAATGTGGATTGATGGGAATCGGACTGAATAAATGGTATAAGTTTTTTACGCCGCTGTTTTTAATATTTGTTGCGCTGGAATGTGTGATTCTGGTTACTGCCGTTGTAATCGGTGTATAATACAAGAAGGAAGGTAGAATGGAAAAGAGAATTTTAATTAGAATGCATGAGCCGCAGGACTGGCTGAGAACCTGGGATGAAGGAACGCAGGTTGTCAATGACTTCATTTTGCCCCGGGGCAGATATATGAAGGATGAGGTCAGTGATACGATTTATCACAAGGACGCGGAAGTGCCTTATCATCAGCATGGGCGCGGAACAGAAACATTTTTAATTGCCAAGGGCAGCGTAGAATGTTTTATTCGCGGAAAGCGGTTCATCGCCAATACAGGAGATATTCTGCATATTCCCCCTTACACGCCTCATGGATTTCATTTTCTGGAGGAAGGAACCATCTGGCGGGAGCTGTTTCAGGAAATCGATATGGCGCAGGGCATCTATGAAAAGAATACTGTAAACCAAAGGCATATTCAGTTTCGTGAGGACCATGAATTTATGGAAATGTACAGAAATGACGGAACGGAAGGTCTGGAACGAGAGACGCCGGTAACAGAGGACGTGGACAAGCACCAGATGCACGAGGTGCGTACGCCGGAGTTTGCTTATGTGAGACATAAAGGAGAAGGCTGGGAGATTTGCCAAAAAGTTGGCCGTTGGGAGTGCGGCGGCGTCAAAGAAGTATGGGAGGCCTCTTTGCAGAAAGGATTATGCGTGGAGTGGCATTATCCAAATCAAAACTGGGAACTGTACTATGTGGCAGACGGAAAAATTCGCTTTGATGTAGAAGGGGAAACCTATATTGCGGAGAAGGACTGCCTGGTACATATTCCGCCATATCATACCCATGAGCTTGAGGTGCTGGAAGACGCCCGGGTGTTTGACTACGGCGGTGAAACTTATACGCTGGAGCTTTTGGAGGATTATAAGTCTCTGCAGAAGTATCGACCGGAGAAATTAGAGGATACCGCTTTCATGGAACGGTTTTTACATAAATATCGCTGTTATGTGACAGGATGCTACGTGAAATAGACTCGTGATTGATTACCGTTTGTCCGGCATAAGGTATTCCATCGCTTTGCAGGATATTTTGAAGAGGAGGACGCAATGGGAAGAGGACAGACATTAAATCCGGACAAGAAAAAGATTCATGAAGATTTTTTCCTTCCTGAAAAAGATCCGGAATTTGGGTTTTGCATTTATGACAATATTGATGACAGCGTTTTTGGTGATTCGGCGTCTATTGCACATCGCCATCCGTTTTATGAAATTGTGTTCATTGAAGAAGCCGATGGAGCGCATATCATTGACTATACTACTTACGACAACTTGAAAAACGTTGTCTTTCTTATCAGTCCCGGTCAAGTGCATTACTGGAAAAATGTGACCAGAGCAAAAGGAATCCTTATTTATTTCCAGGAAGACTTTTTGTTTCAGTCCAGCATCAGCGTCAGTTCCATTTGGGAAATTCAACTCTTTAAAGAAATGATAGAAATGCCGGCTATTTATATGGATGAAACTTTTGCCCAGATTATGCGCGCCATCGGTGCGATGATGCTGAGAGAATATGAAAAAAAAGAGGCTGATTATGCCCAGGTGCTCCGTGCATGTTTAAACATACTGCTGATTTTTTTTCACAGACGACACCAAGAAATGACGCAGCAGGAGGACGAACTGGCACCAGGCGTGCGCGGACAGCTGCATCTGCGGCTGCAGAATTTAATTGACCAGCGGGTACATGAAAATCTGGCGGTATCAGAATATGCAGAAATTTTAGGGGTCAGTCAGAGCCATCTCAATGAACAGATTAAAAAATCCACAGGAAAAACGGTGGGCAGTCTGATTCGTCAAGCTCAGTTTACAGAGGTAAAACGGCTTTTAGTAAATACAGAACTTAATATAACGGAAATCGCTGAGAGTATGCATTTTCAGGATACTGCATATTTTTGCAGAGCGTTCAAGAGGCAGGTTGGCATGTCGCCTAATCAATATCGGGCAAAATGCCGTAATAACAGATAATCTATGTATCATATATAAAAAACGATGAGAAGCTGTCGGCAGGAAGAAATAATTTTCACTGCCGACAGCTTTTGACAAATTTTATACTCCCTTTTCGCTATACTGATAAGGTATCAGCTAGAGGGGAGTTTTTCTTTGGTTATCTATGGGGAGTATCTGTTTTTAGAGAATTTTATCACAGGAATTTTTATCACTTTTTTCACCATTAGAATTGGACGGGGAGCGGGCGGAAAGCTTCCTTACCTGCGCATTGGGGTCTGCGGCGTTCTTTGCGGATTGTACGCATTTACTATTTTTTTAAAGGAGCCTGCCGTCATGGCCCTGGCGCAGAAGGTATGCTTTGCTCTGATTGTCTCACGCATCGCCTTTGGAAAAAGCTCTGTAAAGCGGCTTCTCCTGAACGGTCTCCTTTTTTTTGCGGTTACAGTGCTCTACGGCGGAATCACCATAGCTTTCTTAAACGGCTTCAGCTGGCGGGGAGCAGTGGCGGCAGAGGGGCACTATCTGCCCTTTGCTACATATCTGACTGTGACAGCGGCAGCCACAGCCGCAGCACTTGCGGTTTGGCTGATTGCGGATGTAATCCGGGTCAGACGGAGAGAAATGCGCACGGAGGTGGAAGTGACTGTGTACATGGGGGAAGAAAGGCTGACCCTGCAGGGCTTTATCGACTCAGGCAATTTCCTGAAAGAACCTTTAACCGGCAGACCCGTGGCCGTGGTAAAGGAGTCAGCAGCTGAAAAACTTCTATCGCCGGTACACGATTGGTCTATGCGCTATACCGCCATTCCGTATCGGGCCGTAGGCACAGAAAAAGGGATTATGGACGGGTACAGAACCGATGCAATGGTTGTTGGGGGAAGAACCATCAAGAATCCAGTTCTGGCAATTTGCAGGGAGTGCGACTTTTTGACGGGAGAAAATGACAGGGGAGAGATACTTTTACCTGAAAGTATGCTGGAAAGGGGTATTTATGCTGAAATTGAGTGACATAAGAACATTTTTTCTCAAATTTCTGGGAACCAGAGGAAGGAGCCTTTATTACATCGGCGGCAGTGACGTGCTGCCGCCTCCGCTGGACCGGGAAGAGGAGATGAAAATGCTGGAGGAATACGCCAGAGGAAGCCAGGAGGCCAGGGCCGTTCTGATTGAGCGGAACCTGCGGCTGGTAGTATATATCGCCAAGAAATTTGAAAATGCCGGCGTCAATGTCGAAGATTTAATTTCCATTGGCACTATAGGATTGATTAAAGCTGTCAATACTTTTAAATTAGATAAGAATATCAAGCTGGCCACCTACGCGTCCAGGTGCATTGAAAACGAAATTCTCATGTATCTGCGCAGAGATGTGAAGCGCAAAAGCGAGGTATCCTTTGATGAGCCTCTCAACGTAGATTGGGACGGAAACGAGCTGCTGCTTTCTGATATTTTGGGCACGGAAAACGATGTGGTCAGTACCCGCATTGAAGAGGAGGTCAACAGAAAGCTTTTGTATCACGCTATGACCAAGCTCAACGAGCGGGAAAAAAAGATTATGGACATGAGATTCGGACTGAAAAACGGCAAAGAAATGACGCAGAAAGAGGTGGCCGACGCCATGGGCATTTCTCAGAGCTACATATCCAGACTTGAAAAGAAAATTATCGAAAGACTGCAGCGGGAAGTGCAGAAGCTGGGATAAATTTCAAGGATTCAAAGGGCCATAACGGCACAAGCTATACATATCAAAATTTTACAGAACAGGCTGGTGTGAATTATGGCGAATAAAGTAGAAATATGCGGCGTCAATACCGCAAAGCTTCCCGTATACAAGGATTATGAAATGCAGGAAATGCTCCTTGCCATCAAGGCAGGAGACGAAGAGACAAGAGAAAAATTTATCACCGGAAATTTAAGGCTGGTGCTCAGTGTGATTCAGCGGTTTAACAACCGAGGAGAAAACCCCGACGACCTCTTTCAGGTTGGGTGTATCGGACTGATTAAAGCTCTGGATAATTTTGATTTAAGTCATGGGGTGAAGTTTTCCACCTATGCGGTGCCCATGATTATCGGAGAGGTACGTCGTTATCTCAGGGACAATAACAGTATCAGGGTATCCAGATCCCTTCGGGACATAGCATATAAAGCGCTGCAGGCTAAGGAACAGCTTTCCGGCAGGATGTCCAGGGAGCCGTCCATTACGGAAATTGCGGCGGAGATAGAGGTGCCCAGGGAGGATGTGGTTCTGGCCCTGGATTCCATTCAGGAGCCGGTATCTCTGTTTGAACCGGTTTTCCACGATGACGGCGACGCCATCTTTGTTATGGACCAGGTGCAGGACACCAAGAATACCGATGAAAAGTGGATTGAAAACATTTCTCTTTCCGAAGCCATGAACAAGCTGACGCCCCGGGAGAGACATATCTTAAAGATGCGTTTCTTTGAGGGAAAAACACAGATGGAGGTAGCGGAGGAAATTTCCATCAGCCAGGCCCAGGTGTCCAGACTTGAGAAAAACGCATTGAAATATATGAGGAAGTATGTTTGAATTTTTAGGCTATGCATTGAGACTCCGTGGGCTGCGGGTCATGTACCTGCTGTCGGTCCCGGTATACCCTTTTCGTGCCGTATATCCCTGCTCATCATATACCCCTATGGGGTATATGCCTCTTAAATTTCACAGTGCTGGTCCCGCAAAGGCTCTTCCCGAGCTCTTGCGGGACATTTTTATATGGATTTGGCCTGTGAAATGTTGTTTTTCTGACTGATTTTTCATGAGAACCGTTTTATGAGTCTTTCCAGCACTTCTAGATATGGAAGAACGTTACATATTTTCCCATTTTATTGAAAAAACAATTTTCTAACAGCCTTATTTTTCTTCGGATACCCCCTCTCTTTTTTGAGAAACGTCCCGCAGAAAGCTTTTTTACAGACTTGCGGGAAAAGAGCCCTTGAATACGCGCCGGACTGACCGCAGCCCTTGCCATGAATATCTTTTTATTTGACTTTTTTCGGGAAGGGATTTACAATATAGTTTGAATTAAAACTATATTGTGCATAGGAAAGGAAGGCGAAGAGGAACATGATAGACCGGGAAGTGCATTATCTGCTGCTTCGGGCTTTTCATCACAGCAATCGGAGGGTACATCAGCAGACAGCAAAGCTGGGACTGTGTCCCGGACAGCCGAAAATACTGGAATATCTGATGGAACACGACGGCTGTATCGCCAGAGATATCTGCAGAGGCTGTGTTTTGGATAAGTCCACCATGACCAGTCTGCTGGCAAGAATGGAAAAGCAGAAGCTCATTAGAAAAGAAGAAAGCGGTGATGACCGTCGGGCCGTCCGCATTTTTTTGACGGAGCAGGGGAAAGCCTGCGGGAGAAGAATTAAAGAACTCTGCGGCAAGGTGGATACGGCAGCTTTGCAGGGAATCTCTCAGGCTGACAGAGAGGTTTTTTTGCGCGTCCTGCAGCAGATTACTGAAAACCTTGAGGGAGGCGCTCTGTGAAAGATTGGAAAAACATTTTGCTGCGCTATTTCTGGTTTGCAGCCGGCGTTGTCATCAATTCTTTCGGCATCGTCTTCATCACCAAAAGCGCTCTGGGCACTTCGCCCATATCCAGCGTGCCCTATGTAATCAGCCTTCGGTTTTCGGACTTAAGCTTTGGCGTGACCACCTTCATCCTGAACATGCTGTTCATTTTGGGACAAATCTTGCTGCTGCGCCGCCAGTTTCATCCCGTTCAGTTTCTGCAGATTGCGGCCAACATTCTGTTCAGCACGATGATTGATATCGGCATGCTCATTCTGGCTTTCCTTCAGCCGGAGACCCTCCCTGCCAGACTGGTAAGTTTGCTGGTAGGCTGCATGATTCTTGCTGTAGGCGTCAGCATTGAGGTGGCGCCGTCTGTTATCGTCGTACCCGGGGAAGGGATTGTCAGAGCCATCGCTCAGACTGCAAAGCTTCGGTTCGGTTCGGTGAAAGTCGGCTTTGATGTAAGCCTGATGGTTATTTCAACTGGGATGTCTCTTCTGTTCTTCGGCAAGCTGAACGGCATAGGCGCGGGAACTGTCATTGCGGCTTTTGCTGTGGGAAAATTCGTCAACGTTATAAACCGGCGTCTGCCGCTCATTGAAAAAATTAAGGCCCTGGCAGGGGACAGCTGAAGAAGTCGTGCGTTATCAAGCCAACCACTTGACGGTAATTTTCAACGCAGTACGGACAGCTGCTGCGATGAAAAGGTCATTTGTTTTTCCTGATTTTAATGTAAACATTTAGCATTAGGTATTTTATCTGGGCGCAGGTTAGCCTTGAATTTCCAATTATCTGGTGTTATACTGGTTTCACGATTACTTATGAAAACGGAGTGAAAATATCATGTTTAAGGACAAAACCGTTCTCCTTGGTGTCTGCGGCGGTATCGCTGCATATAAGATTGCATCCCTGGCTAGCCGCCTGGTTAAAACAGGTGCGGAGGTACACGTTCTGATGACGGAGAACGCCTGCAACTTTATCAATCCAATCACCTTTGAGACGCTTACAGGAAATAAATGCATTGTAGATACTTTTGACAGGAATTTTCAGCACAGCGTAGAGCACGTGGCCCTGGCAAAAAAGGCTGACGTATTTCTGGTGGCCCCTGCCACTGCCAACGTTATGGCGAAATTAGCCCACGGCCTGGCCGACGACATGCTGACGACTACTTTTCTGGCCTCGAACTGTCCCAAAATTGTAGCGCCTGCCATGAACACGGCAATGTTTGAAAATCCAATTACGCAGGACAATATGGCTTTGCTGGAAAAATACGGAATTGAGGTTGTAAGACCGGCCAGCGGCTATCTAGCCTGCGGAGATACAGGTGCAGGAAAGATGCCTGAGCCGGAGGTCCTTTTCTGTTATATAGAGCGAGGGATTGCCAGCAGAAAGGATATGGCAGGAAAGAAGGTGCTGGTGACCGCCGGCGCCACAAGAGAGGCCATGGACCCGGTACGATTCATCACCAATCACTCCAGCGGCAAGATGGGCTTTGCCATAGCAAAGGAGTGCATGCTTCGCGGCGCTGAGGTGACCCTGGTCAAAGCCGCCGCAACTGCCGAGCCGCCTATGTTCGTGGACATGGTGGAGGTTCAAAGCGCCGCCGACATGTTTGAGGCGGTAGTCAGCCGCAGTCAGGACATGGATATTATCATCAAAGCCGCAGCGGTCAGTGATTACACGCCGGCTGCAGTCAGCGACCAGAAAGTAAAGAAAAAGGACGGCGATTTAGCCATTGCCATGAAGCGGACAAAGGACATTCTCAAGTATCTGGGAGAGCACAAGGGGGAAGGGCAGTTCCTCTGCGGTTTCTCCATGGAAACGGAGAATATGCTGGAAAACTCTTCTGCTAAGCTGGAGAAGAAGAATGCCGACATGATTGTAGCCAACAATCTGAAAGACAGCGGAGCGGGCTTTGGCACCGATACCAATCTGGTCACCCTGATTACCCGAGAGGGCGTTAAGCCTCTTTCACTCATGGGAAAAGACCAGGTGGCAAAGGCTGTGATAGACAGCATTTTAGAAAATATCAAATAAATTCCAGAAGAAGCCCCGGATATTTCCGGCAGAAATTAAGACCTCTGTTCCTCAGTGTGAGGGGCAGAGGTTTTAGATTGCAGACAGAGCAGCAATCTTTAAAGAACCACACATCAATTCTTCTTGCATAAAAGGGGATTGTTATGCTATAATCAAAAACGCAACTCAGTTGCAAATTTATGACGGCGAGATGAAAGGAGAAATACATGGTGGATATACTGCTGGACGCGCTGCTTGACAGCCTGCGGCTGCTTCCTTTTCTCTTTGTGACCTATCTGGTTATGGGGATTTTAGAACGGGCGGCAAGCGCCAGAACAAAAGATATGATTAAAAAAGCCGGTAAGTTTGGGCCGGTTTGGGGCAGCCTGCTGGGAGCCTTTCCGCAGTGCGGGTTTTCCGCGGCAGCTTCTTATTTCTATATGGGAAGGGTTCTGACCCTGGGTACGCTGATGGCAATCTACATGTCTACCTCTGACGAGATGCTGCCGATTCTGATTTCTCAGAAGGTGGAGGTCTCCGTCATCGGTAAAATTCTGGTCGTCAAGGTTATCATCGCCATGGTGAGCGGATTCCTCATTGAATTTCTCTTTGGCTGGATGGCACGGAAAAAGAAGGTTCCAAAGGAATTTGAGATGCCGGGAGAATCCTGCAGCTGCGGCGCCGGGCTTTTAGCAGACGCAATAGCACACACTTTGAAAGTGTTTTTCTTTATTTTCCTTATTTCCCTGGCAATCGGCATCGTAATTGAGATGATGGGAGAAAGAGGCCTTTCACAGTTGTTTTCCAATGTGCCGGTGCTGGGAGAAGCGGTTGCGGCTGTGGTAGGCCTGATTCCAAACTGTGCAGCCTCTGTAGCGATTACCCAGCTTTATCTGGAGGGGATTATCGGACCGGGGCCTATGATGAGCGGCCTTCTTGTCAGCGCAGGCATGGGCCTTCTGGTACTGTTTAAAGAAAATCATCACAAATATGAAAATGTTATTATCGCCCTGCTCCTCTACGGCGTCAGCGTAATGTGGGGACTTGTTATAGAAATTTTGGGCATTACTTTTTAGACATTTTTTTGGAAAGGATGAGAGATATGGCACAGCAGGAATACAAGACCGGCGGCAGGGCCAGAATTATGGCTTATCTCAAAGCTGCCGGCGACAGACCGGTCAGCGTCAGCGATATCAGAAATCACATGGAGGCCATCAAGGCGCCTGTCAATGTGACCACAATCTACAGGTATTTGGAAAAGCTGGAGGCAGACGGCAACATCATCAAGTATGCAGCAGGAGAAGACGGGAAAATCACCTATCAGTATGCTGAAAAAAGTCATGGGTGTGACCGGCACCTCCATTTGAAGTGTGTGGAGTGCGGCGGCGTCAAACATCTGGACTGCCGCTTTATGGACGAGATTGCAAACCACATCGAACGTAATCATGGATTTGCGCTGCAGTGCAGAAATTCTGTAATTTACGGTCTTTGCAGCACATGTCAGCATCGGCTGAACGGGGAGAAGATTTACAAGGAATACGAAAATAAGACTAAAGTTTAATTGACTCACCGGCCTAATTTGTGCTATGGTTTCACCAGAAAAGAAAGGTGGGATTAGATACATGGAAGACTGTGACAGTCACAGGGTCCAAATTTTAAAAACTTGCAAATTGACTCCATGTAGTGCTATGTTATAGGTAAAGGTATAGTCTGGGCAGTAATTGCACCGGGCTATATCTTTTTGTTTTTTAAGCATATACATAAGCAAACAGGAAAATACTACATAATATGGAGGAGTTAAAATGACAGGACCTATTTTATTACAGGTTATATTGATATTTCTGAACGCTACTTTTGCCAGTGCGGAGATTGCGGTGATTTCCATGAGTGAGACCAAGCTGCGGTATCTGGCTGAACAGGGGAACCGAAAGGCCAGGAGACTGTCCCTGCTGACGGAGCAGCCCGCCAAGTTTCTGGCGACAATTCAGGTGGCGATTACTCTGGCAGGGCTTCTGGGAAGCGCCTTTGCCGCTGAAAGCTTTGCGGGGCCTCTGGTAAGGAAGCTGGCTTCTATGGGGGTCAGCGTTCCGGAGACGGTGCTGGAGCCTGCAGCAGTCATTGTGATAACACTGATACTGGCTTATTTCAATCTGGTATTCGGGGAACTGGTGCCGAAGAGAATTGCCATGAAGAAAGCAGAGGCTCTGGCCCTGGGCATGTCAGGATTACTTCTGGGCGTGTCAAAGGCTTTTGCACCGCTGGTTTTTCTGCTGACTGTATCGACCAACTGTATTTTAAGACTTCTGGGCATCAATCCGGATGAAAACGGAGAACAGATGACGGAGGAGGAACTGCGCATGCTGCTGGATGAGGGAAAGCAGCAGGGAGTTATCGACGAGGAAGAAAGTGAAATGCTTCAGAATGTCTTTGAGTTTGACGACCTGACAGCGGAGGCTCTTCTGACCCATCGCCTGCAGGTAGAGTGGATTAGTATGGAGGACAGTTTAGAGGAATGGAAGGAAACCATCTACGGCAGCCGTCACAGCTACTATCCGGTGTGCAGAGAAAGTGTAGATGAGGTCATAGGCGTGCTGGATACCAGAGATTATTTTCGTATGGAGGGAAAGAACAAAGAAGCAATTCTGGAAAAAGCTGTGGATAAGCCGTTTTTTATACCTGAAGCCATGAAAGCTAATGTTGTCTTTCGAGAGATGAAAGAAAAGGGATGTTATTTCGCACTGGTTATCGATGAGTACGGAGGATTATCCGGAGTCATTACGCTCCATGACCTGCTGGAGGCTCTGGTAGGAGAACTTCCGGAGTAAAGGCTGCCCGCGTTTATGCGGGCAGCCTTTGCGGTAATCCCTATAACATAGAACTGAAACCGGGCATTGCGCCGGTGTCTTCCTGTGCAGCCCGCTGGTCTGCTGTTTGGCGCAGCTGGCGCTGTCCCTCAGGAGACAGGTGATTATAAATATCCAAAAGACAGGGCAGCTGCTTTCTGCAGCGGTCCAGTAAGATGATGTGGTTTTCCATCTGATTTCCATTCAGATGCAGAAGAGTGTCTACGCTGATACCATAAAAAGATGACAATGCCAGAAGCGTTTCCAGAGTAGGCTTCTTTATACCAGATTCAAACTGGGCGTAAGTACATCTGGCTAAACCGATTTCCTCTGAAATCTCAATCTGATTGTAGCCAAAGAGATGTCTCAGATATCGAATATTGGCTGCAAGCTGCTGTTGTATCTTTATGTCCATAGAATAGACCTCCTCAAATATGTATGTTGGACGAAATATCCCCTGTATATAGAGTATTTGTGCCGAGAAAAGGTTTCAAAAAATAATGAAATTTGAAAATCAGAATTTTGATTTTTCAACGATTTTAAGGGTATATATAGAAGCGGGTGAGGGGTCTGCATGGGTATCAAGATTACAGAAACTGAAGTCTAATTGGACATACAGTTAAAACCAGTTGAATAAATGGCAGGCTGGTGATATACTGATGATAGTACCCGGCTGGGGTAACGATACTAATTGGAGGTAGAAGATGATATACACAAGAGAGGTAGAGAACATGTGCATCGTCAACAGAGATGCTAATCACGGTCCTTCTCCTATTCCGGAAGAGGGCAGGTGGGTGCAGGCCAAAGAAATCGGCGATATTTCCGGTCTGACACACGGCGTTGGCTGGTGCGCGCCGCAGCAGGGCGCATGTAAACTGACCCTTAACATTAAGGACGGGATTATAAAGGAAGCGCTGATTGAAACTCTGGGATGTTCAGGCATGACTCATTCGGCGGCCATGGCCGGAGAAATTCTGGTGGGCAAGACTATTTTAGAAGCACTGAACACAGACCTTGTCTGTGATGCCATAAACACAGCGATGAGAGAGCTGTTCTTACAGATTGTATACGGCAGAAGCCAGTCCGCATTTTCAGAGGACGGACTTGCAATCGGAGCCGGACTTGAAGACCTGGGTAAGGGCACCAGAAGCCAGGTGGGAACCATTTATTCCACCGAGGCAAAGGGACCGAGATACCTGGAGCTGGCAGAAGGCTACATACTGGAAGAAGGGCTGGACGAGAACGGCAGCATCATCGGCTATAAGTATGTAAACATGGGAAGAATGATGGACTTTATCAAGGACGGCATGGATCCGAAGGAAGCCATCGAAAAGGCCAGCGGCGTTTACGGAAGATTTAATGAAGCGGTCAAGAAGATTGACCCTCGCAAGGAATAAGGAGGTGCCGGAATGGAATTATTTGAAAACTACGATAGAAGAATTGCCGGTATCGAGGCGGTTATGAAAGAATACGGGATTGAAAGCCTGGAAGCTGCGCGGAAGATGTGCACCGATAAAGGCTTTGACCCCTATGAAATTGTAAAAGGCATTCAGCCGATATGTTTTGAGGACGCATGCTGGGCCTACGTGCTGGGCGCTGCCATCGCCATGAAAAAGGGCGCAGTTTCCGCGGCGGAAGCTGCTAAAGCTATCGGCGAAGGGCTGCAGGCCTTCTGCATTCCGGGCTCGGTTGCCGACGACAGAAAGGTAGGCATCGGCCACGGCAATCTGGCCTCCATGCTGCTCAGCGAAGAAACCGAGTGTTTCGCGTTTCTGGCAGGTCACGAATCCTTTGCTGCCGCAGAAGGGGCTATCGGTATCGCCAACTCTGCAAATAAGGTTCGTACAAAGCCTCTGCGGGTCATCCTCAACGGGCTGGGCAAAGACGCCGCTCTGATTATTTCCAGAATTAACGGTTTCACCTATGTGCAGACAGAGTTTGACTTTTTCACCGGTGAACTGAAGGTGGTTAAGGAGACGGCCTACTCCGACGGAGACAGAGCCAAGGTGAAGTGCTACGGCGCCTTTGACGTGAGAGAGGGAGTCGCAATCATGCACCACGAAAACGTAGATGTTTCCATCACCGGAAACTCCACCAATCCGACCCGATTCCAGCATCCGGTGGCCGGCACCTATAAGAAAGAAAGAGTGCTTGCCGGTAAAAAGTATTTCTCCGTCGCTTCAGGCGGCGGCACCGGCAGAACCCTGCATCCGGACAACATGGCGGCAGGTCCTTCTTCCTACGGTATGACCGATACCATGGGCAGAATGCACTCTGACGCTCAGTTTGCAGGCTCTTCTTCCGTTCCTGCCCATGTGGAGATGATGGGATTCTTAGGCATGGGGAATAATCCGATGGTAGGCGCCAGCGTAGCTGTTGCAGTTGCCGTGCAGGAAGCGTTTAAATAAAGAAAATTGCAGATTTAAGAGAGCTGTCGCAACGTGGCGACGGCTCTTTTTCATTGCCCTGCCATTATGTATGAGATGTTTTTGTGCTAAAATGAAAAAAAGCTGCGGATTAGCACAATTCTTTTCATAAAATGAACAAAAATTTGTGTTAAATCCTCCTTTTACCGCATTTTAGCTAAATACTCCCTTTGCTTGAAGAGGGCTCTTTTGTGCTAATTAGATGGCTGAAGCCATTTTAGCATAATTTTTTGCTCTTCTCCCTCTTTGCATCACTGTGTTTTTGTGCTAAATCACTCTTAAAACGGCCATTAGCACAAAATTATCTACAAAAGGATTGATAATGCTATTACAAGCCACAGAAAACGCAGCTTACCGGTTTCAGAATGCATCTTACCGCCATGGCTATTGCAGCCGCCGGGGCAATTTGGTATGCTGAATAAAACAGAAGATATTTTGCTGCTCTGAAAGGATGTGACGGCGTGATAATAGAAGTAGAAAATTTAACCAAACGGTATGGAGAAGTGACGGCGGTAGATCATATTTCTTTTTCTGTGGAGAAAGGAACCCTTCTTGGCTTTCTGGGCGTCAACGGAGCGGGTAAGACCACGGCTATCAGTATGCTGTCCACCCTGCTCAGACCCGACGAAGGGAGGGCCGTGATTTGCGGGGAGACCCTGGGACAGGGCGACGCAGCGATTCGCCGCAGAATTGGCATGGTTTATCAGCAGAACTGCCTGGACGATATTCTGACGGTACAGGAAAACCTTATGTGCAGAGGAATTTTACACGGCGCCGGCAGAAGAGAAGCGGCGCTGCAGCTTAAAAAGCTGTCGCAGGTTCTGAAGCTGGGCGATATCCTGAAGAAAAAGTACAGAACCCTTTCGGGAGGTCAAAAGCGGCGGTGTGAAATTGCTGCGGCGCTGATGCACGCACCGGAGATTCTCTTTTTAGATGAACCTACTACAGGACTGGACCCGGCCACCAGAGCAGATGTCTGGAAAACCGTCCGGCAGCTTCGCGAAGAGGAGGGCATGACCGTATTTCTGACTACCCACTACATGGAAGAAGCGGCGGAGGCCGATAAGATTATCATTTTGGACCGGGGCCGGATTATTACGGAAGGTACGCCTTTTGCACTGAAAGAAAGATATGTAAAGGATAAGCTGCGGCTTAAGTATCTGGACGGAAGCAATGCAGAGCTTCAACTGAACTCAACGATGGAAGCTCTGCCCATTCTCGAGAGAGAAAAGGCGAGGCTGGAAGGATTTGAAGTCCTTTCGGGAAATATGGACGATGTATTTCTGGGGGCGGTAGGAAGAGCGCTGCCTGCAGGCGGCGGGGAGCCGGCTGACGCTTCTGACGGCGGCGGACAAGAGCGCAGAGCCAAAGGGAGCCGGGCAAAAGACCGCCGGGCGGGAAAGGAGGCGTAGATTGTGGAACAGCTTATGACATTGACCAGACGAAATCTCAGATTGTATTTGAGAGACACAGGCGCGGTTTTCTTTTCTCTGATGTCCATGGCAATCGTAGTGCTTTTGATGATTTTCTTTCTTGGAGACATGAATATCGAAAATATCACCGACATTCTGGAACAATTTTCAGGGCCCGGTGATGCCGCCAGTCCGGAAAGGGAAAAAAACGCGGAGCTTCTGGTGCTTTCCTGGACCTGCGCGGGTATCTTGTCCATCAACGGCGTGACAGTGACTCTGTCGGCTTATTCTGTAATGATAAAAGACAGCGTCAGCGGACGGCTCAATTCCATCTATACGGCGCCGGTATCCCGCGGCGTCATTGCGGCAGGATATATGGCAGGCGCCTTTATTGCGTCGGTGCTGATTTGCACGGCAACTCTGATTTTGACGGAGGCTTACGGCGTGAGCCAGGGGCTTCCCCTCTTCGACTTGGCTGCCCACGGAAAGCTTTTTGCCATGATTTGCGCAAATTCCTTTGCCTATGCCGGCATGATGTATCTGCTGGCCCAGGCGGCGAAGACGGAAGGCGCCTGGAGCGGACTGGGCACCGTAATCGGTACTCTGGTAGGTTTTCTCGGCGGCATTTACATCCCTATCGGCGCTCTGTCGGATACCATCGGCGCCATTATGAAATGTACGCCTATCCTTTATGGAACCGCCATGTTTCGTACCGTGATGACGGAAGATATTCTTCGGGAAACCTTTGAGGGGGTGCCGGAGACGGTAACTGGGGAATACAGAGAAGCCATGGGTATCGATTTGACCGTACTGGGCCATGCTGCAGAGGCAGGAGAGATGTTGCTGATTCTGGTGATTTTTGGTATGCTGTGTTTAGGTCTTGGCGCACTGCTGCTGCGGCGGGGACCGAGGGCCGATAGATGAGAGGAAGAAACCGTTATGAAAATCAGAATTGAAAAGCCTGCGCCGGGCGAAGAGGAAGAACTCATTCTAAGGTGCCATGAACTGGACCGGCATCTGATGAAGCTGATATATACCTTGAAAAACGCCGAAGAACCCCTCATGGGATATCTGGAGGACAGGATTGTCAGATTATCCCCGTCAGCGATATTTTATTTCGAGGCGGTGGAGGGCAGAGTATTTGCCTATACAGATAAAGAGGTTTTTGAGGTGCGCAGGAAGCTCTACGAGATAGAGGCATTATATGGGGCTCTGGATTTTCTCAGGATTTCCAAGTCCTGCATTGTTAATATATCCAAGATTGATTATGTGAAGCCCTCTTTTAACGGGCGCTTTGAGGCCAGGCTGAAAAACGGAGAGACCATCATAATTTCCCGTCAGTATGTAGCCCAGCTTAAGAAAAAGCTGGGAATTTAACAGGAGGCACGGATGATGAAGAAAATCTTACTATTTGTCAAATATTTTTTCTATATTACAACGGGGATTTTAATCGTGGTAGCGTTGAATTTCGCCTTGTCGGATGAAGAGACCCTTCCGCGGGACACCTTATGGCAGATTCTGGCTTCCGGCGCTTTAACTGCGGCCATTACAGCGGTACTCAGTCCCCAGGACAGCAGAACTTTCGGAGGATTTGCGGTCAAGTGCGCCCTGCATTATGCGGCCCTGTGTGTGGTGATGATTCTGTGCGGTCACAGCTTCGGCTGGCTTTCCTATGATTTGGGCGGAATTGCCATGATGGCCCTGTCGGTGGCTCTGGTCTATCTGTTTACCTTCTTCTCTTATTACATTATGGACAGGAAGCAGGCTGACGACATTAATCGAAGGCTCAGAGAAAAATACAGAGATGAAGAAGAGGTCTGAAAAGGATTTTCATTTGACTCATAATGTGGTATTGTATATAGTAGTATAAACGATACAAGGAGGAAGCGATATGGGATATTTTTTTAGTCATATCGGATATATTTTGATTGCCAGTGTTTTGATTGGCCTGTTGGGGTTTGCCGCTGTATTTTTTGCGGAGAAGAGCGCTGCCTGCAATACCTCTGAAGACGGCGGCGGGAAGACCGGAGACGGGGCAGAGGATATGGGCTGCGGCTTTAACTGCGCCAGCTGTATGCGTTTTGACCGCTGCGATAAGGACGGCAAGGTAGTGCCGCTGAAGTAGGGCGGGGAGAACCGAGAATATGTTTGTTTACGGATAAGAGAATCGGGCAGCGGATAGGGCCGCCGGACAGTCTTATCCGTTTTTTCTTGTTCTAAATTGGGGAAAAAATACAAAAAAAATACTGTCTCCTCTTGACTTTGCGCTTTAATATGTTACACTGATAAAGTATGAAAGGAAAGGAGCTGACAAGCCGGACATGAAAATTAGCAGAAACCTGATGAAAAGTGATGAAAAGGCCACCTTTGAGCTGAGAAACCTGTACCAGAAGTACGGCTACAGACAGTTTAAGATGGGCAAGTTCGAGGAATACGACTTGTACGTGAGGAACAAGGATTTTATTCAAGCCGACAGCATCATCACTTTTAGCGACAACGGAAAACTGATGGCCCTCAAGCCTGATTTAACTCTCTCTATCATAAAAAACTATCATCATACTCCTGGAGCTGTGGAGAAGGTTTATTATAGTGAGAATATTTATCGTGTATCCAAATCTGCCCATTCCTATAAGGAGATTTTGCAGACAGGTCTTGAGTGCATGGGAGACATCGACCTGTACCATATTTGTGAAGTCACCGCCCTGGCGGCAAAGAGTCTGGCTGCCATCAGCGGCAATTACGTCCTGGAAATCTCCCATATGGGACTGATAAAAGGTCTGCTCAGCGGCCTGACCGATGAGATAAGAGAACAGATTGTAAAGTGCGTGGGTCAGAAGAATCTCCATGAAATCAGGAAAATCTGCCAGGCACATCATATAGAAGATGAAATATATAAGTCCATAGAATTACTGGTAACCACCTACGGCAGCTATAGAAAAGTCCTTGCTGTATTGAAAAAGGCAGGCTTTACAGGTGAAGCGAAAGAAGCCCTCTGTGAGCTTGAAACCATTTGCAGCATCTTAGCAGCCAACAGGCTGGCAAAGAACCTGAATATCGACTTTTCTATCGTCAACGATATGACCTATTACAGCGGTATTTTGTACAAAGGTTTTGTCAAAGGTATTCCAACCAGCATCCTGTCCGGCGGTCAGTACGACCGGCTGATGAAAAAGATGGGAAAAAACGCAGGCGCCATTGGCTTTGCCGTATATCTGGATTCTCTGGACCGTCTCGATGTCAACGAACACGACTATGACTTCGATGTGGTCTTTCTTTATGACCGGCAGTCGGACCTGCGTCAGGTTATGAAAGAGGCGGCGGCCCTGCGGGAATCGGGAAAAACTGTTCTTACAGCGCAGAGCCAGCCTCAGCGGACAACCTGCAGAATACTGATGAAACTGGAAGAAGGGGAGGTAAAAATCCTTGAAAGAAATGATTAATGTAGCCCTTCCCAAGGGAAGATTGGGAAAGAAAGTATATGATATGTTTGAGAAGGCAGGCTTTCCCTGCCCATCCATCAGGGAAGATAACCGCAAGCTGATTTTTGAAAATGAAGAGGCCGGGATTCGATATTTCTGGGTAAAACCTTCCGACGTGACCATTTACGTGGAGCGTGGAGCGGCGGATATCGGCGCTTGCGGCAAGGACATCCTGCTGGAGTACAGCCCCGACGTCTATGAGCTTTTGGATTTGGAGCTGGGAAAATGCAGCATGGCTGTGGCCGCCCGGAAAAACTTTCGGGATAATACCGAAAGGACCCTTCGGGTTGCTACCAAGTTTCCCAATATTGCCAGACATTATTACGAACAGGAGAGCCGGGATATCGACATCATCAAGCTCAACGGTTCCATTGAGATAGCACCGATTCTGGGCCTGTCCGACGTCATTGTAGACATTGTGGAAACCGGCACGACCCTGAAAGAAAACAACCTGGAGGTTGCCGGCATCATCGTACCGATTAGCGCCAGACTTATCGCCAACAAGGCCAGCTTTAAGTTTAAGACCGGCGCCATTGAGCAGCTGAAGGACAGTCTGGCCGCTCAGCTGAAAGAGAAAGAGGAAAAATAAATGAGTAAGTTTTTGATAGAAAAATACAGAAAGCTGGAGCCCTATACACCGGGGGAGCAGCCGAAAAACACGGCGCTGATAAAACTGAATACCAATGAGTCCCCTTATCCGCCGGGACCTGCAACCATAGCCGCGGTAAACGAGGCGGAGGCCGCCAATCTGCGCCTTTATTCGGACCCGGAGTGCCGCGCTCTGAAAGAAGCCCTGGCGGGCCTTTACAAGGTGCGGCCGACCAATCTATTTGTGGTCAACGGTTCCGACGATATTCTGAATTTTGCCTTTATGGCTTTTGCAGGAGAAGGGGGCAGGGTGTACTTTCCGGAACTTTCCTACGGGTTTTACCAGGTCTTTGCAGACCTTTACCGCACCGATTCCGTCAGGGTGCCGCTGAAAGAAGACCTTTCCATCGATGCTGTGGACTATGTGTGCAGAGACGGTATGATTGTCATCGCCAATCCCAACGCGCCTACGGGTACCTACCTGTGCCCGGCCAAGATAGAGGAGATTGTCCGCACCAATCGGGACCAGGTGGTGCTGGTCGATGAGGCGTACATAGACTTCGGAGGCGAAAGCGCCGCGGATTTGATATATAAATATGACAATCTTCTGGTAGTGCAGACTTTCTCCAAGTCCAGAAGCATGGCGGGAGCCAGACTGGGCTTTGCCATGGCCCAGGAGGGACTCATCAGCGATTTGGAGAGGCTGAAGTTTTCCACCAATCCGTACAATGTGAACCGGCTGACCAGTGCGGCAGGGGTTGCGGCTGTCCGGGAAAACGATTACTATATGGAAAACTGCAGACGGATTATGGAGACCAGAGATTATACGGTAAAAAGGCTGCAGCAGATGGGTTTTTCCGTTATTCCGTCAAAAGCCAACTTTATCTTCGTAAAATGTGATAAAATAGACGGAGAAGTCCTTTATCAGAAGCTGCGGCAGCGGGGGATTTTGGTCCGCCACTTCGACAGGGAGGAGATAAAGCAGTACAACAGAATCACCATCGGCTCCCCGGAAGAAATGGAAAAGCTGCTTGGAGCAATAGAAGAAATTTTGAGGTAGTTTTATGAGAATCAGTGAAATAAACAGAAAAACAGCGGAGACGGATATCTGCCTGAAGCTGAATCTGGACGGCAGCGGCAGCAGTGAGATTGACACCGGATGCGGGTTTTTGGATCACATGCTGACGTTGTTTGCAAGACACGGCCGCTTTGACCTTACGGTGGGCTGCAAAGGCGATACCCATGTGGACTATCACCACACGACGGAAGATATAGGCATCGTTCTGGGAGCAGCCTTTGCAGAGGCTCTGGGAGATATGCGGGGCATCTGCCGCTACGGCGATATCATACTTCCTATGGACGAAACCCTGATGCTCTGCGCCGTCGATATTTCCGGAAGGGATTATCTGGGAATGCAGGTGGAAATACCGGCTGCCAAAGCCGGCGACTTTGATACGGAACTTGTAAAGGAGTTTTTCCTGGGATTTGTCCGCAAGGCCCAGGTGACCCTTCACTTTAAGGCCCTGGCGGGAGAGAATACCCATCATATTATCGAGGCCATGTTCAAGGCCTTCGGCAGAGCCATGGCAAAGGCCGTAAAGCTGAACCAGGCGTACAGAGATGAAATTCCGTCCACCAAGGGCGTGCTGTAGGAGGAAACCATTATGATTGCTATCATAGATTACGGCGTAGGGAATATCTTTTCCCTGGCCAGCTCATTTCAGTATATCGGCGCCGAGGCGATTTTGAGCAGCGACCCTGCTGAGATTAAGGCGGCGGACAGAATCGTTCTGCCCGGTGTGGGAGCCTTTGGCGACGCGGCGAGAAAACTTAAGGAAAGCGGCATGGAGGCTGTCGTACTGGAAGAGGCGGCAGCGGGAAAACCCCTTTTAGGCATATGTCTGGGTATGCAGCTTCTCTTTGAAAAAAGCTTTGAATACGGTGAACATAAAGGCCTAGGACTGATTCCGGGGAAAGTGGTCACCATGGAAGGTGTGATACCTGCGGATTACAAGGTGCCTCACATCGGATGGAATCAGCTCCGGTTTCCCAAAGACAAAGAGAAGAGCCCGATTTTCAAGTATCTGTCCGAGGGAGATTTTGTTTACTTTGTCCACACCTTTTACGGGACGGACTGCGGCCGGTCCACAATCGCTTCTGCCGAGTACGGCGCTTTGCTGACGGCGGCAGTGGCCAGGGACAACGTTTACGGGGTGCAGTTCCACCCGGAGAAAAGCGGAGAGACCGGTATGAAAATTCTAAAAGCATTTTGCGAGCTGTAATTTGAACGAGGAGAGTACACGAGATGAAAATTTTTCCTGCCATTGATTTGAGGGACGGTAAGGTTGTGCGCCTTCTGAAGGGCGACTACGATAAGATGACAGTTTACGGAGAGGACCCGGTGGCCCAGGCCAGAGCCTTTGAGGAAAAAGGGGCGGAGTTTCTCCATGCGGTAGACCTGGACGGGGCCAGGGACGGAGACACTCCCAATTTCCGGATAGTGAGCAGGCTGGTTTCCGAAACCGGGCTGAAGGTGGAAATCGGCGGCGGCATCCGGGACGAGGAAACCATTAAGCGATATATTGACGCCGGGGTTTACAGGGTGATTCTGGGAACCATCGCCGTAAAGGACCCTGACTTTACCGCAGAGATGATTAGAAAATACGGAGATAAAATCGCTGTAGGCGTGGATATTTCCGGCCGAAAGGCGGCCGTCTGCGGATGGAGGGAGGTTTCCTCCGTTTCCGTAGATGAAATTTTCACAAGGCTGACAGAAGACGGCGTCAGCTGTATTATCTGTACGGATATCTCAAGAGACGGCGCTATGGAAGGGACCAACAGAGAGCTTTACAGAGAGCTTTCCCAGAAGTATCCTGTGGAAATTGTGGCCTCAGGGGGCATTTCCACCATGGCAGATGTGGCGGCCTTGATTGACCTTGGCCTTTCCGGCGCAATCATCGGCAAGGCCCTTTACACCGGAGATATCGACCTGGGCAGAGCCGTCAAGCTGGCGGCAGATATCGAAAAAGCAGACCGGCTGGCCCGCCTTTTGGATAAGGAAGCTGAAGAGGACCGGGCGGCGGAAAAAGGAGGCCGGAAGTGATTACCAAGAGAATTATTCCATGCCTGGATGTAAAAAACGGCAGGGTCGTAAAAGGCGTCAACTTTCAGGGTTTGTCCGACGTTTCTTCGCCGGTGGAGCTGGGCAGATATTACAGCCAAAACGGCGCGGACGAGCTGGTATTTTACGATATTACCGCCTCGGCGGAAGAGAGAAAGCTGTTTACGGAGATTCTGGAGGAAGTGGCGTCTACCATCTTTATTCCACTGACCGTAGGAGGCGGTATCAACACCATAGAGGATTTCGACAGAGTGCTCAAGTGCGGAGCAGATAAGGTTTCCGTCAATTCGGGGGCCATCAGAAATCCGGGACTTATCGCCCAGGCTGCGAAAAAATACGGGGACCAGTGCGTGGTTCTTTCTGTAGATGTAAAGCGGGTAGACGGGCAGTTCCGAGTCTTTGCCAAGGGCGGCAGAGAGGACACGGGCCTTGACGCTTTGGAATGGATTCGGCAAGGCGAAGAAAACGGCGCAGGAGAAATCGTCGTCAACAGCATAGACACCGACGGAGTCAAGAAAGGATTCGATTTGGAAATGCTGAAAGCTGTAAACGACCTGGTAAACGTGCCGGTCATCGCCTCAGGGGGCGCCGGCAGCATCGGCGATTTTATAGAGCTATTCCGGCAGATTCCCGATATCGACGCAGGACTTGCCGCTTCCATCTTCCACTTTGGAGAGGTGGACATCAGGGAGCTGAAAAAAGAGCTTGCGGCAGAAGGCATACATGTTCGTATCTGATGGATTTTTTGGAGGAAAAAATGGTTAAGACAGAAGAACTGAAATTCGATGAAAGAGGGCTGATTCCGGCCATAGTGGTAGACGCGGAATCTAAGAAAGTGCTGACCCTTGCGTATATGAACAGGGAGAGTCTTTCTATCAGCATGAAAGAGAAGAAGACCTGTTTCTGGTCCCGGTCCAGACAACAGCTGTGGCGCAAAGGTGAGACCAGCGGCAATTATCAGCATATCGTCAGCATTGTGGCCGACTGCGACAGAGACGCTCTGGTCGTAATGGTGAACAAAGAGGGACCAGCCTGCCATCTGGGGGGAGATTCCTGTTTTGAATTTCCTGTAATGGGGGAAATGGCGGAAGAATTTTCCGTAAAGGAGCTGTATAAGCTGCTGGCAGGCCGAAAAGCCGAAATGCCGGAAGGTTCCTACACCTCCTATCTCTTTGAAAAAGGTATCGATAAGATTCTGAAAAAGGTAGGGGAGGAATCCACGGAGGTTATCATCGGCGCCAAAGGCGGAGAAAAAGGGGAGACCGTTTACGAGATTGCGGACCTGATGTATCACGTCATGGTGCTGATGGTGGAGATGGGTATTACGGTAGAGGAGGTCATGGATGAGCTGGCTTCTCGCCACATCATCGACCACAAAGTAAAACAGGAGAAGATGAAATGATTTTGCTGAATCCCAAGGGGAATGTAAACCTGCATACCCATACACATTACTGCGACGGCAAAGACGCGCCGGAGGATATGGTCCTTAGGGCCATAGACCTGGGCTTTTGCGCTCTGGGATTTTCTGGACACGGATATTCGGTAAACGATACCGATTTCTGCATGAGCCGGGAAAATTCGGAAAAGTATCGACAGGAGATTCTGCGTCTCAAAGAAGTCTATAAGAATCAAATTGATATTTACCTTGGCATCGAGCGGGATTACTTCGGTGAAAAGGAGGACTTTCCTTACGACTATGTCATAGGCTCTCTTCACTATGCAAAGGCTCCGGGCGGCGCCCTTCTGTCTGTGGACGATTCTGCGCAGGTTATGGAGGAGGGCGTAAAGACCCTCTTTGGAGGCAATTATCGGGCCTATGTGGAAAGCTATTATGAAACCCTGGGGGACGTGGTGGAAAAGACCGGCGCAGACATCGTGGGGCACTTCGACCTGGTGGTCAAATTTAACCGGGGAAACCGATATTTCGACGAGGAAGCGACCTGGTACAAAAAAGCGGCCCTGAGGGCCCTGGCGAGAGTTGCGGTTCATAAACCAATCATTGAAATCAACACCGGAGCCATGGCAAGAGGCTACAGGGACGAGCCCTATCCGGCTCCCTTTCTCCTTACAGAAATCCAAAGGCTGGGCTGCCCCGTCATACTGAGCAGCGACTGCCACGACAGGCAGCAGCTGAATTATGGGTTTGATGATGTCATAAGGAAATTAACAAAGGTGTAGTATTTACAGCACATGTCCCGCAGGAATGGGCAGGGCCCTGCCTGCGGGATAGCTTTTGCCAAAAAGGAGGGGGTATCCGGCATCCCAGAGGAGAAAAGTGACGGCACATATCAAAATTTAATGTAAAAATATGGATAAATTTCCTGATATTGGGCTATCAAAGATAGATAAAGTGAATCAAAGACCAGTTACAGCGGAGTGTTTTGCCTTTCAGCCAGCCGAGCTGCACAAAAACGTCCCGCAAGCTGTGCAGACAAAACTAATGCGGGATTTTTTGAGGAGAAATTTTCAACCATATACCCGGGAGGGGTATATAAATTTGCTGGAAATCACTTCGGCACGGGTGTTTACTTTTAGCTAAGGGTACTGCCGCACTTGGATTTTTAGCTGTCCGAGCCGTTAGTAAAGATAGCGGCGTTTCTCATTATTTCTTTTGCCGCTGTAAGGAGAAAGAAATTTCAAAAAGTTTTTTAGAAACCTTGAAATGTAATTGCAGAAGTCCTGCCGATGTGTTAAAATTGTGATGAAATATTTTACATCTAAAATTTAGAAAGAATTACGGAGGATGAAGATGAAGAAATTTATTTCATTGGCCCTGGTTGCTGTAATGGTACTTTCTATGTCCTTATTTATGGCAAGCTGCGGCGGAGACGACGCCAAAGAAGAAGGCGGAGACGGCAAAGTGCAGATTACAGGTGTAATCGCAACTCAGCTTGGCGATATGTCCTTTAACGACTCTGCAAAGGCTGGTCTTGACCAGTTGGAGGAACAGGGATACACCGTTAATATCACTGAGTGCAACACTGTGGAAAGTCAGTACGAGCCACAGCTCAGAACTGCTGCAGAGAACTCAGAAATCGTTGTAGGCGTTGGTTCTGAGCTGACTATGATTGGCGAAATCGCCAAGGCATATCCTGATGTCAAGTTCATCTGGATTGACAACATTGTAGACGATTACAAAGACATTCCTAACCTGACCTGCATTTCCTACAAGCAGAACGAAGGTTCCTACTTGGTAGGTTACATTGCCGGCAGCATGACGGAAACCGGCATCGTCGGCTTCATCGGCGGCGCTGATATTCCTGTTATCAACGACTTCCTTGCAGGTTACAAGCAGGGCGCTGAGCAGGCAGGCAAGGACCTGAACAAAGACGTTAAGGTAATCAAGGGCTACACCGGCGACTGGTCTGACACCAATCTGGGAGCTGAATGGGCACAGAATCTGCAGAGCGAAGGCGCTGACATCATCTTCTGCGCAGCAGGCGGCTCCGGCAACGGTGCTATCATGAAGGCCAAAGAGCTGGGTATCAAGTGCATCGGCGTTGACCAGGATCAGAGAATTGCTCTGGGCGACGGTAAATATGCTGACGATATCCTGTGCTCCATGATTAAAAACGTTCAGAAGTCCATCGTTGACTACATCAGCCTGTTCTATGACAACGAAGACGAATGGATTGGCGGAGACGTATTCTACGCTGGTTCCGACGGCGAATATGTAAAGGTTGCTTACGGTTCCGATGATATGGAGATGCTGGTACCGGAAGACGTTATCGCTGCTTTGGATGAACAGATGGAAAAGATTGAATCCGGCGAAATCGTAGTAGATACAGCGCTGTAAGATTAAGCTTATATTGTTCTTGTAAGGCGTGGCGTGGTGAGCGCCGCGCCTTATGTATTTTCAGTAAGAAATCTAAAAGAATGCGAGGGAACCGTTTTGCAAGAGACGATTGTAAAATTTGAAAATGTATCCATGCAGTTTCCCGGCGTACTGGCCAACGACAATGTTTCCTTTGATATCAGAAAGGGTGAGATTTTTGCCCTGGTAGGTGAAAACGGTGCCGGTAAAAGTACCCTGATGAATATTCTTTACGGCATCAATACGCCGACGGACGGTCAGGTATATATCAAAGGCAGCAAGATGGAAAAGCATACGCCGACGGAATCCATTGAGCATGGGGTGGGAATGGTGCACCAGCACTTTATGCTGGTACCGTCTTTTACTGTGGCGCAGAATATTGTACTCAGTAAGGAGCCGAGAAAGAATAAGTTTTTCTATGATTTGAAAGGCGCCGTTAAGGCTACGGAGCAGCTGGTTGAAAACTACGGTCTGGTGGTAGACCCGAAAGCTGTAGTAGAGGAAATCAGCGTAGGCCTGCAGCAGAGAGTGGAAATTCTGAAGACTCTGTACAGAGGCGCCGATATTTTGATTTTGGACGAGCCTACTGCCGTACTGACGCCGCAGGAAACAGAGGAATTATTCGACGTTATCAGGCGTATTGTCCGCGAGAAGGACATGACTGTGATTATTATTACCCATAAGCTCAACGAGGTTATGGCTATTTCCGACCGCGTCGGCGTTATGCGGCAGGGCAAGCTGGTTGGTGTAGAGGAGACGAAGAATGTCAACGAGCGTATCTTAGCCTCCATGATGGTAGGCCGCGATGTTCTCTTCGATAAGCTTGTGAAGAAAGGTCAGCCTGGAGAAGTTATGGTAGACGTGGAGAACCTGCAGGTAGCGGACAACCGGGGACTTCTCGCTGTCAGAGGCGTAGATTTGCAGGTGAGAGCCGGAGAAATTCTGGGCGTAGCCGCCATCGAAGGCAATGGACAGAGTGAACTTCTTGAGGCCATCACAGGCATGCGCCACATTGAAGCAGGAACCGTCAGAATTTCGGGGACGGATATCGGTCATCTGAAACCGGGGCAGGTTCGCGCCCTGGGTCTTGCCCATATTCCGGAGGACAGAATTGCCACTGGCGTTACCACCCAGTCTACTATTACCGACAATCTGATTATCGGTAAAGATACCAGACCGGAATTTTCCAAATACAAGATTCATCTGAAGAAATCCTCCATTGTAAGATACGCAAACGAGATTTTTAAGAAGTTCGATATGAGAGGTGCCGGTGTCAGCACCAAGGTAGGTTCTCTATCAGGCGGCAACATGCAGAAGGTCGTTGTAGCCAGAGAGTTTTCCTTTGACACGCCTATTGTGATTATCGCCCAGCCGACCAGAGGCGTGGACGTAGGCGCTATCGAATTTATTCATCAGAGTATCATCGATAAGCGCAATGAAGGCTGCGCAATCCTCTTAGTCAGCGCCGACCTGGATGAAGTATTCCGCCTCAGCGATAGAATCATCACCATGTATGAAGGCCGAATCACCGGTGAATTTAAAGAAGGCGAAATTGATAAGATGGGCATCAGCTATTATATGACCGGTAACCGGGATGCGGAGAAGGCAGGAGGTGAGCAGGCGTGAATACTTTGAAAGACAAGATTAATTTCAGATATATCGGGACTTTGGTCGCCAGTATCGCAATTGCCCTGCTTTTAGGTGCGATTTTGATGCTGCTTACAGGGTTCAATCCTTTTGAGGCCTACGGCTCTATGATTGAAGGCTCTCTGGGAAGTTCCAGGTTCATCGGAAATACTTTGGAGAAAGCTATGGTTCTGTGTCTGCTGGGTCTTGCTACGGCCATAGGCGCTAAGGGAGGACTGTTCAATGTCGGCGGTGAAGGACAGCTGTTCTTCGGTGCGCTGGCAGCTACGATGGTGGGACTTTGGTGCTCCAGCCTGCCGGTTGTAGTGGTGCTGGTTATCGCCTTTTTATCCGCCGTCATTGTAGGTGGTTTCTATGCGTGGATTCCGGCTATACTGAAAGTGAAGCTGGGGGTCAGCGAGGTTATCACCACCATCATGCTCAATACGGTGGCGATTAAAGTATGTACTTATCTGGTAAACGGACCTTGGAATTCCCCGTCGAAGGGTATCGCTAAAGGTACCGATTATCTGACCGAAGAGCTTCGTTTTGAAAAGCTTATTACAGGTTCCAATCTGACGACCGGTTTTATCGGCGGAGCAGTAGTTGCTTTTCTGATATGGTATGTGATGAAGATGACAAGCACGGGACTGCAGATTAAGGTGACCGGAGAAAATGAAAGATTCGCCAGATTCGTAGGTCTGCCCAGCGGTAAACTGATGATTGGTTCCATGGTAGCCTCCGGCGCTATCTGCGGATTTGTAGGTATGTTTTTGGTCTACGGCTCTCAGGGCCATATGACGGAAGCTGTCAGCAACGAGTTTTATTTTGACGGCATGCTGGTAGCCATGATTATGAATTACAACCCGATAGGCATCATCATTATGAGTTTCTTCTTTGCCATTATGAGTACGGGAGCTGCTTATATGGATATGATGGTCGGCGTTTCCACCCAGATTTACGATATTATCTTCTCCATCATCATCTTCCTGATGGCGGCCCAGAACGGTATTTCCGTATGGATGGAAAACAGAAAATTACAGAAACAAGCGAGAAAGGAGTTGAAAGCAAATGTGGGAACAGATAATGGGACTGTTTAGTGTCGGTTTATTCCAGAATACCATTCGTAACGCAACTCCGGTACTGCTTGCGGCTTTGGGCGGTCTCTTTACCGAGCACGCCGGCATTATGAATATCGGTATGGAGGGCATGATTCTTATCGGAGCCTTTGTCGCCGTAGTATTCAGCTTTACCTTCGCCAGCGCGCCGATGGGCGTTCTCTTTGCGGTGCTGGTGGGTATCGCAATCGGCCTCTTCTTCGCCCTCTTCGTGGTAAAGCTGAAGAGCGACGAATTTATTATCGGCATGACTATCAACACTTTTGCCGGCGGTCTGACTGTATTTCTGCTCAGATCCGTATTCGGAAAAGTGGGAACTTGGGTTGGAGACGGCATTAAAGGTCTTGATCCGATAGAGATTCCTGTCATCAAGGATATTCCGGTTGTGGGAGATATTCTCAGCGGATACTCCCTGTTTGTATATTTATCCTGGCTCTTTGTCCTGCTGGTATGGATTTTCCTCTACAGAACCCCTTACGGTTTCTGGCTGAGAGCTTCCGGAGAGCATCCCGAGGCTCTGGAAACCGCAGGTATCAGTCCGGTTAAAATGAAGGTACTTTCCAGCGTGCTGTGCGGTATTTTCTGCGGCTTTGCGGGAGCGCACCTGTCTCTGGGATTTTTGAACTGTTTTACAGAAGGCATGAGCGCCAGCAGAGGCTTTATCGCTTTCGCCTGCGTGGTATTCGGTATGGCCAATCCGCCTAAAGTACTGGGCGCTGCGCTTCTGTTCGGTTTCCTGCAGGCGCTGGGTATGAGACTGCAGTCCGTTGGCGTTCCAAGCGACTTGACTGCGGCCGTACCTTATCTGGCAACGGTATTGATGCTGGTATATATTACCGTGTCCGCCGCCAGCAGAAAGCGCAGCCGTGCGAAGAAGGCCGTGGAAAGACTGGAAACCCAGGAAGCCCAGGGTTAAAGTACCTCAATTTGTGAAGAACCAGTGTATTTTAGGTGAATGCTTTTGGAACCCCTTGAAAAGCGTAAATGGCCGTGATAAAATGAATACTATCCGGCAACGGACAAAGTAATTTAGATTAGAGGATGGATTGACATGAAGAAAAAACTATTTTCAACAGGACTAATCGCAGTGCTTTGCCTGTCTTCTGTTTTAGGGATGACGGCCTGCGGCGGAGAGAAACTGCCGTACAGCGATTATGACCTTTCAGAATATGTGACTGTAGGCGAGTACAAGGGACTTGAGTACGAGCGGACGACGGTTTCTGTTAGTGATGAAGAAGTCCAGGAAGAAATTGACAGCAGACTGCAGGCCAACGCGACTTCGGAGCAGTCAACGGAAGGAACCGTTGAAGACGGCGATACCCTCAACATCGACTACGAGGGTAAGGTGGATGGCAAGACCTTTGACGGCGGAAGCGCAGAGGGCGCCAGCCTGACCATTGGAACGGGCACCTTCATCGACGGTTTTGAAAGCGGTCTTGTCGGCAAGAAGATAGGCTCTACAGTAACGCTGGACCTGACCTTCCCTGAAGATTACGGTCAGGATTCCGAAGGCGAAGTCACCGACGAAGGTAAAGCGGCGCTGGCAGGAAAACCTGTAACCTTTGAGGTTAAAATTAACAGCAAGCAGGTCGAAGTGGTTCCTGAATACAACTTGGATTTTGTCAAGGAATACTACAGCGATTATGACAGCTTAGAGGCATTTGAAGCAGGTGTCAAAGAAGAACTGCTGGCCGAGAAGCAGGAAGAGGCCGATATGGCCGTGAAGCAGGCCCTCTGGGAACAGATTGTGGAAGCTTCTGAGATGAAGAAATATCCTGAAGAAAAGGATACCCTTATTGAAGAGGAAAGACAGAATCTGAAGCAGACGGCAGAGGATTACGGTATGGAATACGATGACTATCTGGAAGCCATCGGCTATACAGAGGAATCCATAGAAGAGCTTTTGACCTCTTATGCCGAATCGACCATTTTCAACGAGATGCTGGCCTACAGAATTGCGGAGATAGAAGGCCTGGAGGTTACTGACGACGAATACGACGAATATCTTCAGGAACTTTTGGACCGTGCAGGTATGGACGAAGAAACCTTTGAAGCCACCAACAATATGACGATTAAAGAGTGGGGAGAGGAGTATGACATCCGTCTTACTCTGCTGCTGAATAAGGTTCTTGACAAGGTCATCGAATACGGCGTCGAAAAAGAATAAATACACGAGAAATTTACGGGCTGCGGCGGAGAAATCTGCCGCAGCCCGAGTCATATTTCAGCATGGGGTGAATATACTGGTTACATAGCAAAAACCAGGAGGGACAAGAATGCTGAGTACGGACAAACTGAAGAATAAAGAGGTCATCAACATGAGGGACGGACGGAGTCTGGGCTTTGTTTATGACATAGAGGTAAATCTGGAGGCCGGCACCATCGACGGCATTATTATTCCGGCAGAGAGAGGCCTTTTTCACTTTTTTGCAAGCAAAGAGGATGACTTTATTATAAAGTGGGACAAAATCAGAACCATCGGAGACGATGTAATTCTTGTAGAGGTGGACGGCTTCTGAAATCCGCCTCAGGTCTCAAGATTTTCCTAGTAAAAATGCACGAGATGTAGTACAATAAATTTGTATATGCTTTTACATCAGTGACAGGCCAAGGAGGAATACCCATGAGATGCCCATATTGTGAGAACCCGGATACGAAAGTAATCGATTCCAGACCGACAGAAGAAGGACATGCCATCAGACGGAGAAGAGGCTGCGAAAAGTGCGGCAAGCGCTTTACCACCTATGAGAAGGCAGAAGAGTCTATCATCATGATTATCAAAAAGGACGGCAGACGAGAAGCCTTCGACCGGAATAAGGTGATGAACGGCATCATCAAGGCCTGCGAGAAGCGGCCCGTATCCATGGCCGAGATTGAGGACGTTGTCACCGAAATTGAACGGGGACTCAACAACCTGATGGAAAAAGAAGTGGACAGCACCTTTATCGGAGAGCTTATCATGGACCAGCTGAAGCAGCTGGACGAGGTGGCTTATGTCCGCTTTGCCTCTGTTTACAGACAGTTCACCGATGTAAATACCTTTATTAAGGAAATCGAGAAATTGATGAGAAACAAAGAATAAGAAGGAACGGGAGACTATCAAAGACCATGAGCAAGATTATCAGAATCGCGGTGGACGGCCCCAGCGGCGCCGGAAAAAGCACCATTGCCAAGGCCATAGCGGCCAGGCTGTCCATCGACTATATCGACACCGGCGCCATGTATCGGGCCGTAGGCTATAAAATGCTGAAGGAGGGCATTTCCATGGACGACCTTCCTGCCATTGAAAAGATGCTGGCGGATACGGAGATTGATTTCTCCGAAGGAAATATATATCTGGACGGCGAAAACATCAATGGCCTTATCAGAACGGAAGAGATTTCAAAACAGGCGTCCGACTGTTCGGCCCTTGGCGTTGTGAGAGCCAAGCTGACAGAACAGCAGCAGAAAATGGGAGAGAAGAAGAGCGTCATCATGGACGGCCGGGACATCGGAACGGTGGTGTTTCCGGACGCGGAGTATAAATTCTATATTACCGCTTCAGCGGAGGAAAGAGCCGGCAGACGATACAGAGAATTGATAGAAAAGGGCCAGGAAGTGACTTTTGAAAAGGTTCTGGCCGACATCAGACAGAGAGACCACAACGACTCCACCAGAGAAATCAATCCGCTGCGCAAAGCAGAGGACGCCATAGAACTGGACACTACGGAGATGAGCATAGAAGAGGTTATCGATTTTATCTGCAGCAAACTGGCGCTGAAGCAGTAGTCTGCTTTTGGAAATATGTATAGACACGGACTTTGAAGGAAAAACTACCTTCAAAGTCTTATTTTTTTGCTGTGCGGGCCGCGGCATAGATGGAAACAGGGAGGTTGCCATGGGAAAACCAACGAAACGAATCAAAGGAATGACGGTTATCAGTCTGATTTTTCTCCTTGCATTGGCAGGGAGACTCTATTACATTCAGATTGTCTGCGGGGACGCATTGAGAGAGGGAGCCCAGGGCCAGCAGGTGATTCAGATTCAGTTTCAAAAAGACAGGGGTACTATCTATGACCGCAATATGATACCCCTTACGGACAACTGCCTCAGCTATTATTATCTGCTTCCCCGAAGTGAGGATACGGCGGACCTTGAAAAGCTGATGAAGCAAATTGGAGGAAGTGTCTCCGGCAGTAAAGGAGAGGACTATGTGGTGTACAAAGCCGAGCGCTTTAACAAGGAGGTCAACCGGAAACTGACGGAGGAATACGGCGCTTACGTTTTCTGCAGCGGCAGCAGGTATGATGACGACCAGCTTGCAGCCCATCTTATCGGCTACGTCAGCGGAAGCGATAAAACGGGAGAGGCCGGTCTTGAAAAGATGTTCCAGTATCGCCTGTCCACTTCTCCGGCAAGGCTTCTGATGATGGGAAACGGAATCGGAGAACCTATCAGAGGCATCGGCGTGACCCGAAGCGAGGACCGACAGACCATAGAGCCTTCTGCTCTTGTGACGACCATAGACGCGGCGCTGCAGGCCCGGGTGGAAAAAATTATGCAGGAAAAACAGGTTACCGGGGCGGTGGTAATTATGCAGCCGGGAACGGGACAGATTTTAGCGATGGCCAGTACGCCCACCTTTAATCCTAATCAGATGGAACAGTACCTGTCCTCAGACCAAGGAGAGCTGCTGAACAAAGCGGTACAGGGACAGTATCCGCCGGGGTCTGTCTTTAAGATAGTGGTAGCAGCGGCGGCGTTGGAAAGCGGAAAAGTTGCCCTGGACGAGACTTTCGACTGCAGCGGTTCTGTGGAGGTAAACGGCGTAAAGCTTTCCTGCGACGACCACCCCGAGGGACATGGCAGGGTGAATTTTGAAGAAGCCTTCGCACTGTCTTGTAACGGATTCTTTGCGGCGGCGGCGTCTAAAATAGGCTCGGAAACAATTATCGATATGGCGGAGAGAATGGGACTGGGCAGGGCTGTAATTGACGGATTTCCAGATGAAGAGACCGGCGCCTTTCCCACAAAAGAAGACCGGATTTACAGCGGG
This sequence comes from uncultured Emergencia sp., assembly GCA_965146355.1. Classification (GTDB taxonomy): domain Bacteria; phylum Bacillota; class Clostridia; order Peptostreptococcales; family Anaerovoracaceae; genus Senimuribacter. The sequence goes on from CBCTFZ010000005.1 coordinate 92,728, forward strand.
CTTTCCAACCTTGCCGTAGGGCAGGGAAGTCTTCTTGTCACACCGGTACAGATAGCAAGGATGACCAATATCGTCGCCTCCGGCGGTATAGATTACCCGGTATCGGTAACTATGAGCAAAGAGAGCCAGGAAGCGGAGGGGAAAAGAGTCATGACCCAGGTGACCGCAATGGAAGTTTCTCAGATGATGCAGAGGGTGTTTGAAGCAGGAACGGCCTCCGGGGCAAGCCTGTCTGTAAAAGCGGCGGGAAAAACCGGTTCCGCCGAGTCCGGAAATAACGGTGCGTATACGGTTCACGGCTGGTTTACCGGTTTTTTCCCGGCGGACAATCCGGAATATACGGTGACCGTAATAGCTGAAAACGGAAAGACAGGAAGCAGTTCGGCGCTTCCTGTCTTTGAAGAAATCGTAAATTCACTGTATTGATACAGGTTTTTCAAAATTGACTCAGATTGTTTCTAAGCTTTTCCAGGGCCTTCTTTTCTATTCGGGAAACGTAGGAGCGGCTGATATTCATAGAAGCGGCGATTTCCCGCTGGGTTTTAGGCCCTCTGCCCAAAAGTCCGTAGCGGAGATAGATGATTTCTTTTTCCCTGGGAGAAAGGACCTGCTCTATCATCTGGTAGAGCTCTCGGACCTGAAACTTCAGATGGAGATTGTCGACAATTTCATCAGGGTCGGTACCCAGTATATCGTTAAGACTAATCTCGTTACCGTCTTTATCTGTTCCGATGGGAAGGCTGATAGAGACCTCCTGCCTGTTCTTTTTGGAGGCCCGGATGCTCATCAGGATTTCATTTTCGATACATCTTGCCGCGTAGGTAGCAAGCCGGGCGGCTTTTGCGCTTGAGTATGTATTGATTGCTTTTATCAGGCCGATGGTGCCGATGGAGATGAGGTCTTCCGAAGACGCGCCGGGCCCTGTATATTTTCTGGCAATGTGAGCTACCAGACGAAGGTTTCTTTCGATTAAAACGTCTCGTGCACAGGGGTCGCCAGCTTCCATCAGTTCAACGTACTTTTTTTCTTCTCTTTCTGACAGCGGCAGTGGAAATGAACTGCTCATATATGTAACCCCCTCTTCAGACTTAACTATATGCTGAAAAGGGGGCGCCAGTGCATGACTACCTGCAAATATGCTTGGTCCTATTCAAAGGGTCCAAAGCGGGCAGGCTTATTTTACCTGGAAGGACATACAGTCGGTGCACTGACACTGAGTTGGGTTAGCCTCGTGGGTACCCACTGTGATGGCGTCCAGTGAACAGTAGTTTCCATCCTTTGCGTTGTGTCTGCACTGCACTACAGAACAGTTGATTTTCTGATTTCCTGCACAATTCATAAATCTTACCTCCTAACTTGATTTCAATAAATATTTTGCCCGGTTTTCCGAAAAATATAAGGGCTTTTGCTTGTAAGAAAAGACAAATAATGATATAATTTAGAGTGATATTTTGCGATTTATTGAAAACGAAATGGGAAGTGTTCGGCAGGTTTTAAATGCATGAAGAGGAGAATATATGCAGATAAAATTTTTGCCCGAAAACGAGAGGCCTGTAGAGAAAGCTTTAAGTCTCGGTGTGGACAAACTGTCTAACCCGGAGCTGATTGCGCTGATTCTTCGTACAGGCACCAGAGCCAAGTCTGCCATCGGACTTGGAGAGGATGTGCTCAGCGTATTTCCTGACGGAGTCGGAGGACTGGGCGGGTGCAGCATGGAGGACCTCAGGGAGATTGACGGGATTGGCCCGTCCAAGGCCAGCAGCATTCTGGCTGCTGTGGAACTGGGGAAGAGAATTGCCGCCGCTGTGCCGCAGCAGCGGACCTGTATCAGAGGTTCCGCCGACGTGGCGCGCATGTTCATGGAGGAAATGCGTTACCTGAAGAAAGAGCATTTCAGATGCGTTATGCTCAATACCAAAGGCGAGATAATCGCCGTGGACCACGTATCTGTGGGAGAACTGTCGAGCACGGTGATTCACCCCAGAGAGGTGTTTCAGATGGCAATCAGAAAGAGCGCTGCCGCTGTAATCTTTATCCATAATCATCCCAGCGGAGACCCCGCGCCCAGCGATGAGGACGTTGTCACTACCAAGCGTCTTGCCCAGGCGGGACAGCTTTTGGGAATCAGAGTGCTGGACCATGTCGTCATCGGAAACGGCCGATTTATCAGCATGGGCGCTATGGGATTGATTGAATAGACGGGGCCTCTCAGCAAAAACACTGATATAGAGTGAGAAGGTTTGCTTTCGTAAACATGATAGGAATTTTGGAGGTAGTAAAGATGTTTAACTTTTTTACGGCAAAAGACATGGGAATCGACCTGGGTACTGCAAATACTTTGATTTATATTAAGGACAGCGGGATTGTCCTCAATGAGCCTTCCGTCATTGCCAGGGATAACCGCAGAAATGTAACTTTGGCTGTGGGATTTGAAGCCAAGGATATGATTGGCAAGGCCCCGGCCAACATCGATGTTGTCAGACCGCTGCAGGACGGCGTAATTTCCGACTTCGACAGAACCATCGACATGCTGACTTCTTTTATCGAAAAGGCCGTATCCAGCAACAAGGTGAAGAACTTCCGGGTAGTAGTCGGTGTTCCAAGCGGCGTTACTGAGGTAGAGAAGAGGGCTGTGGAGGAAGTTGTCAGACAGATGGGCGCTTCCGAGGTATATATTTTAGAAGAACCTATGGCCGCTGCCATAGGTGCCGGCCTTGAAGTGGACAGCTCTACTGCCTGCATGATTGCCGACATTGGCGGCGGAACCACTGACATTGCTATC
>CBCTFZ010000006.1:0-94795 GCA_965146355.1 uncultured Emergencia sp.
ATGTTTCACGTCCCGCACATACTTTTCTATGGTTCCTCGGCTTCGTTCCTCCCGGCCCAGCATGTTTGCAAATTCTGTTAAAAGCTCCTCTTCGGGCCAGATTCTTTTTTCCTCTCCCATGATAAAGTCCTCCTTTTTTGCATTAGGATTCCACACCTTTCATGTATTATACCGCGAACCTAAAACACCGTTATGGAATATCTCCAAAAAAAATCTGAGACAGGAGCATCTCCTATCTCAGGCCGTTTCAAGAGTTCTGTTTCTCTTTATATTAATCTCAATAATTCTCACTACGTTCAAAGGACAAATACCGGGTTCCCTGAAAGGTTAGCTTTCCGGTATCACCCTCCGACAACATGCCGTATTCGCGTCCTTTCACCGCAAGTTCCATGCGGTCGCCGCTTTCCACCTGAAAGGTCACAAAATACCTTGTGGAAGTCGTTGTAGTAACTCCCGCATCACCATTTGTGTGATTATGATGTGTGACTTCCGTCCGCTTTGATACAATCTTCGCAGCCACCGTCAGCCTGGGGGACTGATTATTTTTATTCCAGGTTTTGATGCCGCTCACTGCCCTAAAAACAATCGTACCCACCACCACGATAGTTACAATCGCAAAAAAGATTCCAAAATAACTGGTTCCTCCAAATCCATCATAAAGAAACATTGCTGAAACTTCTCCTCTCCGCACCCGGTGCTATCCCTTTTCAATTATTAAAATTACATTACCTACGTTTTATTATATCATACATTTTATATATCCTTCAAGTAAAATCTGCTTAGAGCAGACAGACGAACTTAAACCCTCAATTATCATTCATCCCTTGGGGATATAATGTCTGCAGTTTCTTTTTATAAAGGCTTTCCAGACGAATCGTCTCCCCCTCTGTGACATTCTTCGGAAGAATCTGAAGAATAGAGAATTGAAACTGGTAATATCTTTCTGCATCGGCTTTCAGCAACTCTTTCATTCTCTTATTACCTCCATGGCCGTTTTTTACGTATTTCGACCATCTTCCCAATAGTCCGTTTTTTCCATAAGCCGAACCCACGTATTGCTTTCCGGTGCTTTTATCCACAATCAGATAAATCGCATTCACAGAAGATAACGCGGTATGCCATGCTTCATAGACAATCCTGTTTTCGATGATTTCTTTCAACTCACTATAGGTCAGAATCAAATCCTCAAAACCGGTAAACACCTTTTTCTTATCGGGAAGAAGCGCAACAATTGGTTTTTCATTGGTTCCATTTTGATGCCATGACAGGGTTGATTTACCCCAGTCGATAATTAACTTATCCTCATAGGCTTCCAGTAAATCTACGCGTTCTAAATCAAAATATGAGTTCCCACCATCAAACCAGTGCTCATGGGGAAACCCTGCAGGCATGATATCCCTCGTCGCTGGTTGGAAGCCGTTGACCTTGTAAAGGGTATAGAACTTGGCCAAAGTGCCGCTGTCACTGATAAATACCGCCCAATAATCATAGCCTTTTCCAAACCCTTCCTTTTGTGTTGCTGTGTATTCTAATATCATTCCTTTATTATAACAAGGCGGAAATTGTTGACTGCTCATGGAATGACGAAAAAGCTTCACCTTTTGGGCATCAATACCGGCCTTTATTAAAACATCTGTAAAACTTAAAACTCTCATTAGTAAATTCCTTTCCATAGGTCGAAAACACCTCAAGGGAGGCTATCGCATCAGCGGAACACGGCCCCACACGACAAAATCATATACCCCTATGGGGTATAACTGCTAAAAATTTCATGGTGCTTTTCCCGCATACGGCTTTCTAAAACCCCTGCGGGAAGCTTTTTACGCGGTACAGACCTAAAAAACCCATTTACTTCAAATTTCTTAAGCTGACTCGGCCGCCTATTCATCCTCAATATGATAAATATGTATAAATCTGTTTCCGTTCCGTCTCTAAACTCTCATTTTTGCCGTGCAGAGGGCTCATATACCCCCTGAAAATTTTAGAAATCTCCCCGCATAGCGCCGATTTAAGCACTTTGCGGGGAGATTCATCAAGTTAACCCAACGTAATTTCTAGTCTACCACCACGCCGTCTTCAGCCACGGTGGTCATAATCTCGCATCTGTCGCCGTTTTCAGCGAACATAATCATGCCCTTGGACTCCAGGCCGCGAAGCTTGCGCGGCTTCAGGTTTGCCACGATGAGAACCTTCTTTCCTATCAATTCTTCCGGCTTGAAATCGTCGGCAACGCCGGAGATAATCTGACGGCGCTCAGTTCCCATCTTAATCTGGAATACCAGCAGCTTGTCCGCCTTCGGGTGCTTCTCGGCCTTCTCAATGAGACCTACGCGGAAATCAATCTTGTCGAAATCATCGTATTCAATCTCCGGCTTCAGCTCCAGGGGAATGTTTTCCTCTTCAGGCTCCGCAGCGCCGGCCTTCTGCATAGCGTCAAGCTCCTCCAATTCCTTTTCGATATCCAGTCTCGGGAAGATGGCTTCGCCTTTCTTCACCTGCTCCTGATACATCATATCGAACGCAAAGGCGTCCTCCCATACCACATCGGCATACCACAGGCCCATCTGCTTCCTAATTTTATCAGAAGTGGTGTGCATAAACGGATGAATCAGTATGGAGATAATGCGCAGAGACTCTGCCAAATTGTGGAGACAGGTATCCAGCTCCGGCTTTTTGGCTTCGTCCTTTGCAAGCAGCCAAGGGGTCTTTTCGTCGATATATTTGTTGGCCCTTCTTACCAGCACCCAGATTTCTTCCAGTGCCAGGTTGAAGGCAAATTTGTCCATCTGCCCTTCCACTTTAGCCGCAGCGCCGGTGGCGATAGCTTTCAGGTCCCGGTCGATGTCATCCTCGGTCGTGGATTCCGGCACGATGCCGCCGCAGTATTTTTCAATCATGGAGGTGGTTCTGGAAACCAGATTTCCCAAATCGTTAGCCAAATCGTAGTTCATCCTCTTCAGCATAACCTCGTTGGTGAACACGCCGTCCTGTCCGAAGGTATATTCGCGAAGCAGGAAGTATTTCAGCGCGTCGATGCCGTAACGGTCGATGAGCTTTACCGGATCCACCACGTTGCCCTTGGATTTGCTCATCTTGCCGCCCTCCAGCAGCAGCCAGCCGTGGCCCAGAACGTGCTTTGGAATCGGAATATCCAGGGACATCAGCATAGCCGGCCAAATGATGGAGTGGAATCTGACAATCTCCTTGCCTACCAGGTGAACGTTGGCCGGCCAGTACTTCTCAAAGAGTTCCGGCTCATCAGGATAACCCAGAGCGGTGATATAGTTGGTCAGCGCGTCCAGCCATACGTAGATGACGTGTTTCTCATCAATTGGCACCGGAATCCCCCAGTCGAAAGTGGAACGGGAAATACACAGGTCGTCAAGTCCCTGCCTGATAAAGCCCAGCATCTCGTTCCGTCTGGTCTCAGGCTCCAGGAAGTCGGTGTTTTCTAAAAGGTCGATGAGCTTGTCCTGATACTTGGAAAGTCTGAAGAAGTAAGCCTCCTCCTTGGCTTTCTGCACCGGTCTTCCGCAGTCAGGACAACAGCCGTTCTCCAGCTGACTCTCCGTCCAGAAGGATTCGCACGGGGTGCAGTACATGCCCTCATACTCTCCCTTGTAGATATCGCCTTTTTCGTACATTTTATTAAAGATGGCCTGTACCCGCTTCACGTGACGGTCCTCGGTGGTTCTGATAAAGTCGTCGTAGGAAATCTCCATGGTCTTCCACAGTTCCTTGATGCCGGCAACCACGCCGTCCACGTATTCCTGCGGGCTTACGCCCTTTTCTTCCGCTATGGTCTGAATCTTCTGTCCGTGCTCGTCCGTACCGGTCAAAAATCTCACGTCGTAGCCCGACAGACGCTTGAACCGCGCCATGGCGTCGGCCATGACCGTGCAGTACGTGTGCCCTATATGAAGGTTAGAGCTGGGATAATAGATAGGGGTGGTAATGTAATAAGTTCCCTTTTTCTCACTCATTTTTCAAATCATTCCTTTCATCTCCTGCGCCGAATGAGGCGAGGTAGTCTCTACCCTTTAGAATAGCATACTTTCCGGCATCAGGCAACGAAATTTCACCGCAGTCATTGACAAAGTCCCTGCAAAAAAATAAAATAAAACTATTAATACGAAAGAAGGTACATGTATGGACTTATCAAATCTGATAGAAAAAGCCAACCTAAAGGCTGTAGAAATTTTTCACCACCTGCATATGCATCCTGAACTGTCGGAGATGGAAAAGGAAACCGCCGATTTCATCTGCCAGACTTTGGACAACTTGAAAATCCCTTATCAGAGAAACGTGGCAGGTCACGGCATCATCGGACTGATTTCGGGAAAAGGCGACGGCTGTATCGGTATCCGTGCGGATATCGACGCACTGCCTGTGACTGAAACCACCAATTTGCCGTACAAATCCCAAAACTGCGGCGTCATGCACGCCTGCGGCCACGATATGCATATTTCCATTTTACTGGGAACCGCCATGGTTCTGAAGGAAATGGCCGATACCGGCAAACTTCCCGGCAGTGTGAAGCTTTTCTTCCAGCCCTCTGAGGAGACCATCGGCGGCGCAGACGCTATGATAAAAGCCGGCGCCATGGAAAATCCGAAGGTTTCAACGACTCTGGGACTTCACGTTGACCCTGCCCTGGAAGTTGGAAGTCTCCTGCTTTGTAAAGGGGCTATGAACGCCGCTGTAGATGATTTCTCCTGTACAGTTCAGGGAAAACAGTCCCACGGTGCCAAGCCGGAAAACGGCGTAGACCCTATCGTTGTTGCCGCGGATATCATTATGAGCCTGCAGACAATTGCATCCCGCATGACTTCTCCCACCAATCCTGTGGTGATAACCATCGGTCAGCTGAATGCAGGCGCCGCCCCTAATATTATTCCGGACAAAGCTGTTATGACCGGTACCCTCCGCGCCCTAAGCAACGAAACCCTTGACTTTATCAGAAAGAAAACCGAGTTAATCGCCGAGACCACCGCCTCCATGTACGATGCGTCCGTAGATTTCTCCTGGATGAACGCACCGTTTCCGCCTCTGATTAACGATGGTGAGGTTACGCGGGTACTTGAACAGGCAGCTGAAAATTGTCCCCATATTGACCAGGTCGTCTATATGCCGGAGCCAAGCATGGGGGCTGATGACTACGCCTTCTTTACACAAGCCGCTCCGGGGGCCTACTTTAACGTGGGATGCACGAAAAAGGGCGGCCAGTGGTATCCTCTGCATAATCCCAACTTTGCAGCCGAAGAGGAAACCATCATCTGCGGGATTGAAATTGAAGTGAATGGGGCCCTGGCCCTGCTGGGAAAATAACCGTTCCCATAGAAAAAAGAAACAAAAATCGCTGCCACCCGTAAACCGGGTGGTTAGCACTGGGGGCTATAAGCCCCTTTTACTTGCCCGCGCCTAAAGACGCGGGCTTTCACTTTCGTGCAAGCCTTCATGCACTTGCTGCTTTGCTTCCTCGGCAGAGCTTTTCCCCTATAAGCAAACAGGAGTTTTGCAAATCTCGCAATAACTCCTGCTAATCCTCTCTTCTTTCTATGGCCGCCGCGTTAGTTCCGTCCGGTTTCTCGTCGGCCCTGGGATAAGGTTTTATTTCATCGGTAACGCCGCAGATATAATCCACGCTGGTCTCATATAGATGGGAAAGAACCTTAGCCTGTTCCAGGGTAGGAGACCGCTTGCCGTTTTCCATCTTAGAGTAATCCGACTGGTCGATGCCGGTTTCTATCTGTACTTTTATTTGCGTTATCCCCTTTTTCAAACGCAGTTCCTTGAGTCTGTTCATAAAAATTTCACCTCAAGTTTATTATGACAAATAGACCTGCAAAAAATAGGGTAATTTCCCCTAGTCTAATATTTTCATTCTGCTTATATTAAAAATAAAACAGGAGTTTTGCAGATTTTGCAATCACTCCTGTTAATCTTCTCTTATTTCCATCGCCTCCGCTTCTGTACGGTCATCTCGCCGGTCGGCCCTGGGATAGGGTCTTATCTCGTCAGTGACGCCGCAGATATAATCCAGACTGGTCTCATACAGACGGGAAAGAACCTTGGCCTGCTCCAGCGTAGGAAACCGCTTGCCGTTTTCCATCTTAGAGTAATCCGACTGGTCAATGCCGGTTTCTATCTGTACTTTCACTTGTGTCATTCCCTTTTTTAAACGCAGTTCCTTGAGTCTGTTCATAAAAAAATCCACCTCAAGTTTATTATGACAAATTGGCCTGCTAAAAATAGGGAACTTTACCCTATTCAAAAAATTTTTCATTAAGTCGTCAACGACTTTAAGAAATGAACAAGGGCACAGAATGATTATGTGCAAAAAAAAACGGAGCCATCGCTCCCATCGACTCTTTCGCCGACTGTGCGACAGCTCCCATTTCACACTTGCAGATATGTAATTATTTCAGCGGCGCCAGACCCAAGATTTCTCTTGCTTCTGCCGGTGTAGCAATTTCTCTGCCCAGCAGCTTGGCAAGTTCTACAACCTTTGCAACCATCTGTCCGTTGGACTCAGCTAAAACTCCCTTTTCCATGTACAGGTTATCTTCAAAACCTACGCGGACATGTCCGCCCATGGAGATAGTAGCAGCCGCGATGTGCCAAGCGTTCTTGCCGATGCCGGTTGCAGTCCATGTGGAACCTTCCGGAATAGATTCAACCATGTAAACCAGGTCTCTGATAGTAGCGTTCATCTGCACGCCCAGTACGAAGTCCCAATGAATCGGCTTAGGCAGGAAACCCTTCTTGTAAGCGGTCTTCATAGCCAGGTCAATCATGCCCTTGTCGAATACTTCGCACTCAGGCTTGATGCCTCTTTCCTGCATAATCTTTGCAAAGTTGATAATCGTATTATCGGTATTGATAAAAATCTCGTCTCCGCCGAAGTTGCAGGTACCGCAGTCTAAAGTAGCCATTTCCGGAGTAGGCACGATTTCTGTGGACTGTAATCTTTCAAGGTCAGTCATGCCGACAGCACCGCCTGTGGAAGGCTGAATGATAGCGTCAGGACATTCTTTTCTGATAGCGTCAACACATTCCTGGAATCTGCCCTTATCCTGTGTAGGAGTACCGTCGTCCCATCTTACGTGCAGGTGAATCAGGGAAGCGCCGGCATCATATGCGGATTTAGCTTCTCTTACGATTTCTTCTACAGTGTAAGGTACGTTAGGATTCTGTTCCTTTGTAACTTCTGCGCCGCAGATACAGGCGCTGATGATTAATTTGTCCATTGGTCTTTCTCCTTTATAAACTTAACATAAAACTTTTTGCGCGAATTTCGCGCTATGCTCATACAACATAGCATTCTTTATAGACAGTATACCATATGTTTCCGTAGATTGACAGACAAAAAAACGAATTAATCCCCGCAAAATCCCTCCGCTGCGGGAGGTGAGTCGAATACGAATCAGTTTTGCCGCTGCAAATCCCGGTGCCGCAGGGTTACCCGGTATCCCTTGTCTCTGAACACCTGCGCCATGTGGTTAGCCATGGTCACGCTGCGGTGCTGACCGCCTGTACAGCCAAAGGCGATGTTCAGATGGAATTTTCCTTCGTTCATGTAGGCCGGAATCATGGCGTCCAGCATGTCCGTAAGCCGGGCCGCAAAATCTTTCGCTACCTGCTGTTTCATCACATACTGAAAAACCTTCTTGTTGTTGCCGGTCAGCTTTTTCAGGCTGGGCACATAATATGGATTGGGAATAAAACGCATGTCAAAGACCAAATCCGTCTCAATGGGAATCCCCTGTTTGTAGCCGAAAGAGGTCACATTGACCGCAAAGCTATTGGAATAATCCTCCCCTATGAAAAGCTTTTCCATTTCCAGCTTGAAACCGGATACCTTCAGATTGGTGGTATCGATGATGAAGTCGGCCCGTTTGCGGAGGGCGGAAAGCTGCTGCCGTTCCCGCTCTATGACGTCTCTGGAGGTGGAACCTTCCGACAGAGGATGATTCCTGCGGGTCTCGCTGTAGCGCTTAATCAGAGTCTCGTCAGAAGCCTCGATAAACAAAATTTTACAGTTGATATAAGCATTTGCGTCCAGATATTCCAGGCACTGACTCAGGTCGTCAAAGAATTCGCCGCCACGCACATCCATAACGAAAGCCGCTTTCGTAATATTTTTATTAGAATAGGCGGTTAAGTCGATAAAATTCTTGATTAACGCAGGGGGCATATTGTCAACGCAGTAATATCCCTGGTCCTCAAACCAGTCCGCCGCGTTGGTTTTTCCTGCGCCGGAAAGTCCTGTCACAATAACCACATTCATCTTTTCCATAGCTTCATTTTCCTCGCTGTACATTCCTTTTCAATCATTCCATCATTCCGATACCGGAGCTATTCCCTTTCCACCTGCCGGATATTCGCAATTCGTTCTATATCCAGACCCGCTTCCAGGGCCCTTTCCACACCGCCGGCAAAGCTGCCCACCCGGCCCGGCGTATGGGCGTCGCTGCTGACGATGAATCGGGCGTCTGTTTTTGCAGCGATTTTAATCTCTTCTACAGTCAGATGGGCGTGCCAGGTGCTGATTTCCATCAGCGTGTCCGTTTCCTCGCAGGCCCTGGCAATGGCCCCGATATCAAAGCGTCCTTTATCCCCGGGGTGGGTCAGAATCTTCAAATCGTTTTCGTAAAGAGCCTTCAGGGTCATGTCGGTGTTTTTTACAAGAAGCTTTCTGCCTGCCGCCTCCGGCGCCGCACCGTGAGCGTCCAGCCAGTTCCCCACACAATATCCGTGGGGAATCCCATAGTGATAACCGCCGATAAGAAAGTCAAAATAAGGAAGTTCCTCCGGCCGTACATCCAGGTAAGGCGCCCTGTTAACCACATTTGCCTCTACACTCAGGTACAGCTCAATCTGCGGATAAAGGCCCCGCAGCCTGTCAATTTCCGCCCGCATCACAGGAAAATCTTTTCGCTTTACGCCATAGGTCAGATGTCCCGGACCGTGGTCGGAAATGGCAAGACCCGTAAGTCCTGCGGCAATGGCCGCTTTAACGTTATCCTCAATGGAACCCTTTCCGTGGGAAAAGGTGGTGTGTGTGTGATAGTCAAAGACCATCTTGTAATTTTCTAAATTAATCTCCAATAATCCTTACCTCCGGTTCCAGCCTAACGCCGAATTTATCATAAACTGTATTCTGCACCAAATGCATCAAATCTATAATATCGGCAGCTGTGGCGCCGTCCCTGTTGATAATAAAGCCGCTGTGCAGCTCCGAAACCTGCGCGCCGCCTACAGAAAGGCCCTTCAGTCCCGCGTCCTGAATCAGCTTTCCCGCAAAATATCCCTCCGGACGTTTAAAGAAACTGCCTGCGCTGGGATACTGTACCGGCTGTTTTTCGTTTCTCCGTTTGGTCAGCTCGTTCATTTTGGCTGCAATCTCTTCATGATTTCCCTTGGAAAGCTGCAGTTCTACAGTGACGGCCACTTCGCCGGTTTCCTGCAGAAGGCTGTGTCTGTAGCCGAAGTTCATGTCCTCTCCTTTGACAGTCCGAAGGGTTTTGCCGTCTCTGCTGACCAGATTCACCGTGGTCACAATATCTTTCATTTCGCCGCCGTAGGCCCCTGCGTTCATAAAGGCCGCGCCTCCGATGCTGCCGGGAATCCCGCTGGCAAACTCAAAGCCGGTCAAATCGGCCCGCAGGGCTTCTTTCGCCACAGCGGACATCAGTGCACCGCAGCCGCAGACCAAGGTGTCCTCTCGGACCGTAATCCGGGAAAAAGCCGGCCCCAGCTTTACCACCGTGCCGTCAAATCCGCTGTCTTTTATCAGCGTGTTTGAACCGTTGCCCAGCACGATATAGCGCTTTCCTTTTCTGTGAATTTCCCCCATAACTTCCATAAGTTCTTCCACCGACTCAGGAATTACCATTTCTCTGGCTCTGCCGCCGGTCTTGAAAGAAGTATAATCTCTCATCTCCACATTGGATAGTCTCTCCATCTACAATACATCCTTTCTGTTTATATCATATTTATTAAAATCCTGATAATCCACCGTATTAAGTGGTAAATTCTTTCTGGTCAGTCGTTTTCTCAGATACAGGTTCAAGTAGTAAATTGCCACTGCGAAAACCGGCACGCCCAGCACCATACCGACAAATCCGAACAGCCCCCCTCCTACGAGGATGGCAAAAAGTACCCAGAAACTGGCAAGACCTGTAGTGCCGCCTAAAATCTTCGGCCCCAGAATATTGCCGTCAAACTGCTGCAGTACCAGAATCAGCACCAGGAAGTAAAGGGCTTTTATGGGACTGGCAAAACAGATGATAATGGCTGAAGGAACAGCGCCGATAAAGGGACCGAAAAACGGAATAATATTGGTAACGCCTACGATGGTGCTGACAAGAACCGCGTATGGGAACTGAAAAATACTCATCAAAATGAAACACAGAAACCCGATGATGAGGGAATCTATGAGTTTTCCGTTGATAAAGCCCCCAAAGGTTTTGTTGCAGAAGTTTGCGAAGTCCTGAACCTGCTCTACGTGCTTCCTGCTCATGGTGGCCGTAATCAGTTTCTTGGTCTGCGCCTTAAACAGCTCCTTGCTGTTGAGGAAATACACGCAGATAATCACACCGATGAACAGATTCATCACCGTCTTGAGGGTCACCAGAACCCCTTGGGAAATCTGGGTCATGTATACGCCTATCTGCGGCAGAAATTCGGTCTCCGCCCATTCTGAAAAAGAATCTCTGGCCTGGCCTAAAGCAGCCTCCGCCGCCCCTGCCAGTTCCGGAAATCTTTCCGCGGTAAATGTAGTAGCAATCCACTGGATTAGTTCGTTGAATTTTTCCGGGGCGTCCTGGACCAGACCTACCACGCTGCGGATAGTCTCCGGCAGTACCAGGGCGAAAAGACCGCCCACCACGCCGAACAGGGTCAGCAGCGAAATAAAGGTGCCCATAATTCTGGCCAGACGAAAGGCCGTGGACTTTTTCCGGAACCGGGTGCTCAGAATCCTGTACATTCTCCGCACCGTCGCATTATATACCGGACACAGCAAATAGGCCATGACCAGACCGAAGATAAACGGAGACAAAATGCCGGTGATAACCTGCCAGCCCTCCTGGACTCTGTTGAAGTGAATGATTACCTCGTACAGCACAATCAGAGCCGCACCTGAAGCAAAGATAGTCAGCCCCAGTTTAAAATATCTGTTCTGAAATCGCTCTTTCACTGATAATACCTCTATCTACATATCCGTGCGCACATCCGGCGCAAATCAATTCTTTCTCTATTTTATAGTACCACAAAACAGGCTCTTTTACCATAAAATTCTGTCCCGGATTTGTATCCTCAATGCAGGCAGAAGCCTCTGCGAAAGCATTTGGCAGAATTTTTATAAATAATTTTAAATTTTTATGAATTACCTATTGACTTTTGTATACACGGATGTATAATTATTTTATCGTTCAAATAAAAATTCGGAGGGTGATACAAATGCAAAGTACAATCCATGTGAACTGTCCTACTTATCTGGAATTAGGGCTGAAGAACGGAGAAGTCAACACGATTAACGGAAAAGAGCTCAACAGTGACGGCGTAATTCACGTCATCGATTATCTGTGCCGTGAAGTCAATGTAAAAGCTGAGGATGTCCTGGCGAAGGTTAAGAACATGAAAGCTGCCGACGGTCCAGTCACACTGAAGCTCTATGACGGCATGGTTACCGCCGTATAATAAACAAATGCTTCCATATAATAAGTCTCTTTAAATCAACAAGCCAAAACGCCCCGGAGAGTTTCTCCGGGGCGTTTCCATACCCATCAGTCAAAGGTTTCCGCAATCCAGTTCTGATACCGCTTTTCCTTCTCCGGGCGGTCAAAGGGAAGACCGTACTGGTAACAGTCGATAACATCGGCGTCTTTAACGATTTCCTCAATCAGCGTACCGGTTTCTGTTTTCAGACTGTGGTTTTTCACTGCCAGGGCAATGATTTCTATTTCCTCCTCATCAAATAGTCCAGTCTCTTTCAGGAAAACCTTTACCGGCTCATAGCCGGCCTCTGCATGATTCTTCTGCTTTCCCGTCATGATACGTCCGAAGTCGTGGACGCAGGCCGCGCAGGCTGCAAGTTCCGGATCTGCGCCTCGTTTCATAGCCAGCAGCCAGGCACATCTTGCCGACGAGGCCATATGCAGCCTTTCCCAGTCCAAGGTTTCATCCCGATAGCCGGGTCTGCCCTCCTGCCCGTCGATGACGCGAAGCAGTTTTACTTCCAATTCTGACAATCTGTTCATAGAAAGCATTTTACATCTTTTTTTCCGGCCGCGCAAGAGGAGGCTGCGGCAGTTTGACCGGTTCAGAGATAAGACGCGTCTGCCTGCGCAGCTGATTAAAGTTCTTCCCTGCTCTCTGCCATCAGTTTATTCAGCCGAAGATTTTCCAGAATCGCCGTCTCGCCCCTGCCCTTCAGATACTGAGTCAGTGCCTGATTATATTCGGTTTCCGTCAGGGTCAGGGGATACATGCTCTGGCCGCAGTAAAGCAGCTCGTACTCCATGGCCGCACGGGCAATCAGTTCATTGCAGTCGTCATAAGGGTAAATCCGGATAATCTCGTTGTGAACATATACCGCCTGTTCCAGAGGATTGGTGACCGGATGGCTGTGCAGCTTCCTGAAAAGCGCCGCCAATTCTTCCTCAATTTCCTGGGGCAGCACCGGGTTATAGCTCAGATGAAACAGCACCGGCGTGCTTCTGCGGTAATCCTGGGGCCTGCCGCCGGAAAGAGTTCTGTAAAACTTGTTCAGTGTCCCCGCCGATAGCTCTTCCTTCATACCCAGCAGGGACTCCATCAGGGACAGTACCTCCAGAAGATTGGCTACTAGGAGGTGGTCCTCCAAAGTAGCGTCCAGCACGTATTCTCCTCCTGCGATTTTTACGGCCTTTTCCTCGTTGACGGGACTTCCCAGCAGCCGCATATTCATAACGACCCACTCAATTTTCTGTTTTTCACAGTTAATTTGCCTTTTCATACTTGAATTTTAACACAGAACCGCAGCTTTGTGTTATAATGTTTTCACTATGAAGATACTTTTACTCAGCGATACCCACGGCAGCCTCGGCCGTGTCTACGAAATTTACGAAAAACTCAGCGGAATAGACCTGATTCTCCACTGCGGCGACTATCAGAGCGACGCATACCAGCTGGAGGATAATCTGGGCATTCCCGTTGTCAGCGTCAGAGGCAACTGCGACGGCGCAATGCGGCCCGACCGCAAGGTTGTAGAAACTCCCCACGGAAGAATCCTCATCACCCACGGTCATACGGAGGGCGCCGGTTTCAGCTATGACAAACTGCTCTACGCAGGAGAAGAAGAAAACTGCATTGCGGTCTGCTTCGGTCACACCCATGCAGCCATGAACGAAGACTTCGGCGGCATCAGGTTGATTAACCCGGGCAGCCTCAGCGAGCCCAGAGACGGCTCCGGCGGTACCTACGCCATACTTCGCAGTACCGAAGAAGAATTTTACGCCAACATCGTCCGCTATGACAGAATCTGCGGAACCGGCGGCAATCACGGCTCCGGCACAAAGAACGGCAAAACCGCCGAGAAACCAAAAACCAAGGGTGGCTTCCTTCGGGGCCTGCTCAACTACAGCGACCGTTTTTAATATTGCCCATATGTTCTCTAATCCGCCGCATTTGGCACATTTAATGCGGCGCTTCTTTTTTTGTGGTTCCGGCAAAGAACGCCTGCCGGCGGGGATATCCCGGGACAAAAACTAATATACTATATAACAGTAACCACACCAAAAGGAGAAAATAGTATGAAACTACGGCTATCCGGACTGTGTATTCTCTTATGCGTCTTCCTGCTCTTCGGATGCGCGGAGGAAAGTACCGGAACCTTTTCAGAAAATCCGGGCGTCAGGGTGACCTTTCTCAATGTGGGCAAAGGCGACGCCATTGTAATTGAAACCCAGTACCGGACTATGCTTATCGATACAGGCTACGGCAATACCTTTTCCGTCATCGACCGATATCTGAAAAGCCGAAATGTCCAAAGGCTGGACTACCTGGTGCTCACCCATTTCGATAAGGACCATGTAGGCGGTGCCGACCAGATTATAAGACGTTACGAAATAGGGGAAATTCTGCAGCCCGACTATGAGGCGGATACGGTCCAGTACCGGCAGTACTGCGCCGCCGCAGAGGAAATGTCCCTGAAACCTGTCTCCGTAACAGCACCGCTGCAGCTCTCCTTTGACGGCGCAAGCTTTTATGTGGACCCGCCGCAGCAGGCAGATTACGAAGAAGAAGACAACGATTTCTCTCTGGTGCTGTCTATGACCTACGGTCAGAATGGGTTTCTTTTCGCCGGAGACTGCCAGCAGGTTCGTCTCGACGAGCTGCTCAGTCAAAAAGGCTTCTCCCTGTCCCACCAAGTACTGAAGCTGCCCCATCACGGAAAAAAAGAAGATAATTCGGAGGATTTTATCCGGGCGGTGGAACCGGAAATCGCCGTAATCACCTGTTCTGAAGAAAAGCAGGTCAGCAAGAAGCTTCGTTTCATGCTGAAACTTCTGGGCGCCGAGGTTTACCTGACTTCCGGCGGCGCCGTAACTTGTCTCTCCGACGGGCAAACCCTCAGGGTCATACAGGAATAACCGTCTTCACCCGGAGGTAAAGAAACCCCGGTCCAGTCAAAAATACGAAAAAACCGCCGTCCCGACCAAAACATTGGTCAAGGCGGCGGCCTTTAAACGGTTCTATTTTCCCATATTATAGTATGCCTGCATTTCCTCTTCAGGCACCATGCTGCCGCCGGTAGCCCAGAGAATATGAGTCGCATTTCTCAGCTTATCCTTCAAATTGTTCTTAATGAGATATCCTTCTGCCGAAAGTACATGTCCCGGCCCGGTAAAGCTGGCACAGGCTGACGGTTCAATGAAAATATCCTCCGTATCCGCCAATCTGGCAAGATACGGATACAGCTTCTCATCGTTGATGGTATAGCAGCCGTCCAGCAAGGTCTCCATCATGCTGCCTACCAGCCTTGACGGTCTTCCCACTGCCAGTCCGTCGGCGGCGGTTTTGCCGTCCAGTCCCACATCTCCTACGGAAATCCGGTCGTGGAGACCCGTCAGCATGCCCAGGGTCATACAAGGAGCGTGGGTCGGCTCGGCGAAGAAAATATGAATATTCTCGCCAAAAAGCATCTTCAGTCCGAAAGCCACGCCGCCCGGCGCGCCGCCTACTCCGCAGGGCAGATACACGAAGACCGGATTATCGGCGTCGCAGGTTATCATGCGGCGCTTGAACTGCTCTGCGATTCTCTTTGCCGCCACGGAATACCCCAGAAACAGGTCCGCAGATCCCTCATCATCTACAAAGTGACACATCGGGTCCTTAGAAGCTTCCTTACGACCCTCCGCCACAGCTTTCTGGTAATCGTCCTGATATTCTATTACCGTAACGCCCTTCTGGCGCAGCAAGTCTTTCTTCCACTGTCTGGCGTCGGCCGACATATGCACCGTCACCTTAAAACCCAGCTTAGCGCTGATGATACCGATGGAAAGGCCCAGATTGCCGGTAGAACCCACCGCCACGCTGTATTCTCCGAAAACCTTTCTGAAACGGTCCTCGGCCAGCACTGCATAGTCGTCGCTCTCCCTGAGCATGCCCCTATCTAAAGCGATGGTTTCCGCAAACTTCAGCACTTCGTAAATGCCGCCTCTGGCCTTGATAGAACCGGAAACAGCCAGATGGCTGTCGCACTTGAGAAACATTCTGCCGGGAATCTCTCTCTCCAGCTCCGCTTCAAAGTTCTTCTTCATCCGGGTAATCTCCACCAGAGGCGATTCGATAATGCCCCCGGTTTTCTCCGTCTCCGGAAAAGCCGTTCTGATATACGGCGCAAAACGAGCCAGACGCTTCTCCGCGTCCTCAATATCCGCCATGCCAAAAGGCAGCTCTGCTTCTCTGCCCGCTTTCTCGTTGAGCCAGAAAATTTCATCGCAATTTATCATGTTCTGTATCACAGGGTGTTCCACAATCAACTTATCAATATCCATATTCGCTCTCCCTTCCAGATTGCTAAAGAGTCTTTACCATTATACACTATTTTTCATGAAAAAAAAAGTATTCATTTCCGCCATAAACGGTTCGCTTCCGACCCATAAATGGTTCAACTTCTCTGCTGCAAAAGGCTGAATCGAGGGGTTCCCTCCTTTTTCCCCCGGAGAACGAGGACTCCTCTGCCTGCGGGAAAACCTTGGAAATTTGCCCTTTTCATCGTTTTTTGAAATTTTTTCCTGTAAAATTTAATTTTTTTCATTTTTTGGCACGGTTCATGCTATAATGAGGTTGCAGAGATAAAAAAAGTGTACCCACACAATAATTACGGAGGTAAACCAAAATGAGCAATGTAGTAATGTTAAAGAGAGCTTTTAACCAGGCTGTTGCAACCGGCGCTGTACGTTTCACAGACCGTGAAACCGATTTTCTTGTTATCAGAAATTTTATGATTGACTACGCCAAGAGAAACAACGTAGAAATTTCTGCTTCTGAAATTGAATCCTTTATCAGAAGCCAGCAGGAAAACCTGACTGATATTTCTACCAGCTTATCAGGCTCGGGATTCAGCAAGAAAGTTGAAAACGTAGCTGTTACCAACACGCCGCCGCAGCTTACAAAAGAAGAAATGCTGAAGGAAGCTTTTGAGGACGCAGCCTCCAACGCAGCAGTAAACTTTATGGATAAGGTCAACGACTTTCTGGTTATCAGAAACGCCATGAAAGATTACGCCAACGACCACGGCCACGCATTTACTTCCGAAGAGATAGAAGACTACATCAGGACCCAGGAAAAAGCGTGGGATAACAGAGTTACCGAAATCTTTGCTGACGGAAGCCATGTAGAAATCGGACACGTATCAGACAACTACCAGCCTGAACCTATCACCAAAGAAAAGATACTCAGCGACGGCTTTGCCGAAGCCGCTTCCAACCGGGCAGTAAATTTTGTGGATGCGGACATCGACTTTAAGGTTATCAAAAAAATCATGATGGAATATGCGCAGAGATGGAACATGGAGATTTCAGAAGAGGAAATCGTCGCTTATATAAAGGACCAGTTCCACAAGATGAACGAAGCCGTAAAGGACTTCTCCCACGAATTTAACGCAATGAAGTAAATTTTAAAATGTACAGAAAAGGGACTGATAACAGTCCCTTTTCTTTTTTCCCGCCAGGTCAGCGCGGCAGCGCCGGACAGATTCTTTCCGCAAAATCCCTGGCCTTTTCATCCAGGTCTTCTACCATCAGAATACTGCCCGGGTCGTTGGCAGTTTCCACCATGGCGAAATTTCCCGGCAAAATCATGTTTTTATTGAAATTCATGGCGCCGATAATCTGCTCTGCCACAATATCTCCGCCGCTGTATCCGGAAACAACCAGAGAGAAGACCCGCTTTCTCGAAAAATCGTTGGTGCGGAACACTGCCGTCAGCCGGTTAATAAAGGCGGTGATATTGGCGCTGACCGCGTCGTTATAGTTGGGGCAAATCATCACCAGTGTATCGCAGGCTATGATGGCCGGATAAACCTTTTCCACCATGACCCCGCCGTAGAAGCAGCCTCCCCCCTCTCCGAAATGAAGGCAGGTTTCGTATTTGCATCCCCGGCAGTCCAGCAGCTGCCCGTTTCTCAGTGAAACCTCCGTAACATCCGTCTCAGGGTCCATATGCTCCCTGACTTTCTCCCACAGCAGCAGACTGTTGGAAGTCTTTCTGCTGCTGGCATGAACCGCCAGCACCTTTTTCCCCCGGGCCTTTGGTTCCTCATAGGTCAGTATCCGCTGAATCAGGTTCTTAACCTGATTTTCATATGTCATAAGGTGGTCCGTTCCCAGGACCTTGCTCATTACGTTGAAGTTGTAAAGAGAGCCGGTGGCTTCTACCAGAGGCTTTCCCGGAAAAGTGCAGCCCGCCAGGTTGGCAGAAAACGCCAGTCTCCGGGCCAGACTCTTGGTAAAAAGCTCTCCGCTTCCGTCCACCAAAATACCGCCCACGGCCCCTTCAAGACAGGACGGCGCTCTGCGGAAATACTCCAGCATCCGGTAGTATTCCAGATTGACGCCTGCCTCCGAAAGGCACACTGCGAAGAGGATTCGCTTTCCGGAAAGCTGGGTCTGCGCCAGCTGGTCCGCAGTCAGAATGTAGGACGCTTCCACACCTTTCAGCGCCTCAGATAAGATGAAATCCATGCGGCTTTCACGTTTAAATTCCTTACAAAAGGGTTTTACAACCAGTAACATCCAAGTATCGCCTCTTTTACTTTAAAATCTCCTGCTTCCCAGGAGGGTTTCCCTTGCCGGTCACAGATGGCGCAGGTTATCGTAGGCCCTCTGAAGCCTTGCAAACAGTTCTTCGCACAGAGGCAGGTCCTCGTAAACAGGCCCCTCCTCC
Source organism: uncultured Emergencia sp. (assembly GCA_965146355.1). Lineage (GTDB taxonomy): Bacteria > Bacillota > Clostridia > Peptostreptococcales > Anaerovoracaceae > Senimuribacter. The sequence goes on from CBCTFZ010000006.1 coordinate 18,439, forward strand.
GTCATGCGGTTTCTGACGCCGAAAAAGGCGCCGTCTCTTTGGTCTCCCAAATATATAGAGCCGTAATGCCAATCCCCCCGCAGGGTCAGAAGAATGGAAAGGGCCGCCGAAGACATGGCCGGCGCAATATACGGCTTGAACCCAAGTTCACGAACCGCAACATTGGCCTCCACTGTTTTTTTTGTCAGCTCCGCCGATAATCCGTCGTTGTAACGGGCTATGCTGTCAGCGATAACAAGGTCCTCCCCGTGGGGCCCGAAGGCTCTGCCTTCTTCTATATACTGTCTCAGTCTTTGGTCTCTTTGGGCAAAATATCTGGCTCTTGCGTTCATAACGCCAAGGCCGTAGCCCTGTATCTGGGCAGGATGCAGGCCGGACTTTTCCCAAAAGGTTTTGCACAGAGGGTCTACGGGATCTGACACGACGGCGGCAAGTCCCCTGAAATCCGCCGAGGCCGCAAGCCGGCCGTAATGGGCCGCGATTTCCCTGTTGGCCGCAAGCTGTGCCATGCGCACATCGCCGGAAGACCCCAGGGGCGGCACCCCTTTACTGGCGCAGAAGACGAAAACATCGCACTGGAATACCTCCTCCTGACGGATGCATTTCACCGGCGGCAGCTTGGGTTCTCCATCGGGATAAGAAATCTGATTCATTTCCATCTCCAGCCGCTCCATGTTGGCCCCGTTCATATCGAAGATACCTATCTGGGAAATCACGTCGCCTCCAAGAAGTCTCAGTCCCAGAAGCAGAGTTGTTCCCACATCTCCCAGGGCCGCAATATGCACTTTGTTTTTTTCACCCAGGCGGACGGGACACACCGAAAGGGGAATCGCTTCCCCAATGCCGGCGTCCCTCCACAAGTCTTCAATTCTCTTCATAGCTTTCCTCTCTCCGGCCTGCTTCAGTCTTTCAGCTTCAGACGAATCAGCCGCCGAATATCATTTTCTATATAAACTGACGGCGCCAGATTTTCATCGTAGACCATGCCCTGTCCCGCCTCCGGCCTTCTCGGATAGGTGATGACCTCGCCCAGCCGCTTCAGGGTCAGCTTCTTCTCGAAGGTGGACTGGTATTCTCTTTCCAGCACCTTAAGAATTTCCCTGGTATTCTCCAGACAAACCATGGAATAATCGTACAGCGCCGCCCTATCTCCTTTTTTGATAAAGGCCGGTGAAGTATACGGCAGAATCAGATTTACCGACACGTCGGCGTCTCTTCCGATACTGTCTCCGCCGATGAACGGATAGCTGTCCCGCTCGTTAATCCATACCTTCAAAGACGGCAGGAAGTAGGCGCTTTCCACCCCTCGATGCTTTACCGCCATCAAATCTCTGGCATTTCCCGACAGAACGCCTACGATAATCTCCTTTACCTCCACGCCGTTTTCTTTCAGAATCGGGTCCAGAATATTCATGCGGTAGCCTTTATGCAGCAGGTCGTCTATGAGAATAATCGGCCGGTTGAAGGATTTAATGGTCTTGGCCTGATTATCCAGCGCCGAATAGTGCTTGGACTCGGCAATGGTAAACCGCTCCAAATCCTGCGAAAAATACTTTTCCGTATGCAGAGCCTTGGTTACCGTGTTGGGCACCACCACATCGGCAAGGGCTTTCCCAAAAGGCACCGACATATACGGGCCCCGTTTGCCGTCTTTTCTCGGCTGGGTCTCCACTCCGTTTAACGCCGCCACCTTGTGAATAATCTTATTGTGAACGGTGCTCGGGTGGAAAGACAGCACCAGCTGTCCCGGATAAATACCTGTCAGCACCGAAAGAAGGCGGTCGTGGGCTTCATCGATGGCTTTCAGGACCTGCCGGTTCTTGTTCAGCGGATTCTTGATGACCGTTTCCACATCCCGGAAAATCACCACGGGATTTTTCATATCTACCGCGTAAACCGGACTGCCGCCGTTTTCTGCGATATTGACAAACCCCTGCTTGCGCAGGGCGTCGATTACCCTCGGGTTCAGTCCGGCCCTGTCCACCGGATGATAGACCGCGTAGGCAAAATCCCTGGAAATCAGCTCGGTGAGAATTTCCGTAATCACCATCTGGTTTGCGTTGGAAATGTTTCTGCCCTTAGCCGTAAACATGGCCCCTATTACGGCGATACCCCCTGCCGCTTTTTCCCGGACCCTGGCGGCAATGGCAGGGTCCTGAAACTCTGCCAGAAGCTGGCTGGTTTCAACCCGGTGGGCCGCGGCGAAAGCGATGATTTTCTTCTGTCTTGTGCCGCTTTCAATGTACAGGCTTCTCACATCTTCTCTGGCCAGATACCTATTGATTTTTTCCATATGGTATCCGCGGTGGGTCAGTTCTTCCTGCAGCCCTGCCAGGCAGGCGCCGCTTCTGTGCCTGTATGCTCCGATTTCAATTTCCTTGGCCTGAAGAATATGCTTATAGGCCGGCTCTCTGAGATACAGGTTTCTGTCGTAAATATAGTTCTGGGCCACTCTGTCGATGAGATTGGAAATATCACGGTCCAAATCGATATTATCTCTGATTCTGGTAGAACTGATATCCTCGTAGTATTTGCGCAGAGTCAGGTTAATAACCTTCCCCGTAATCGGGTACCGCTGGCCCGCCTCCTCTTTCTGCTCGCTGGATTCCCTGGCGAAAGCGATGTGGTTCAGGGAGTGAATGGAGTGCTCTTCAGGCGGCGCCTTATAGCAGGAGGCGTTCTTGATAACGTCCGTTCCTACGGCGATGTAAAGTTCTCTTCCCGCAAAGGTTTCCTTCAGTCTCCTGATATCTCCCGGATTGGCGATGTTGACCGGAATATCTTCGGGGAATATGAACAGGTCGTCTTCATCGGCAATGGACATGGCCATGATTTTTCTACGCTGCAGCCGAGGCTGGGTATTCTTGGACCAGGAAAACTCGTCCAGGGCCAGATATACCTCAAATCCCATGTCCCTGATAGTCGTCGCCACCGCTTTATGTCCCAGGCTGAAAGGGTCGAAGGTACCGGGGAAGAAGGCCACCTTCCTGACCTCCGGAAATTCCATTTCTCCCTTTTCTACCTGATACTGGCATATATACCGGTAAACGTAGTTGAGAACCGCCGCGTTGTTATAGAAGTCCAGCTCGTCTTCCTTTTTCTCGTGAAGCAGGCTCATCAGCTTTTTACAGCTATGCCTGAAAATTTCCGTCTTTTCCTCCATGGTCAGCACACTGCCGCCGAAAATATCCACGCCGATGGTCCAGAATGCCTCCTGAGAACTGATTTTCTTGTACCCTGCAAAAGCCTTAATCAGCAGGTTGACAAGACGGAATCTCCGCTTCTCACAGAGAGCCGGGTCCTCTTCAAAACGTCCCTTATAGGAGCCGTAGTTTTCCACCATAATGCCCATGGTATTGATGACAGAAGAGGCCGCCATCTCGTTGCCCGTCTCCAGAATTTTCTGCAGCTCGTCGATGGATTCGTCCAGTTCCTTAGGCGGAAGGTACAGCATGATAATCCCCAGATAATCTGGAATATACTTGGAAAACTGGTAGTCTCCCAGCTCCAAACCGTTGAACAGTTCAACGGTCAGTTCGTTTCGCTGCTCAAGGGGCATCTTGTCGATGATGGATAAAAGCCCCTGCCCGGCCGCCTTTCTTACGGTGACGGTTTCGCTGACCTTAATCAGATTGGCAAGATGGGTAGCAACGTGGAGCATCTGACTGCGGCCTTCCTCTAAAGCCACGTGGTTCAGCATGAAAGAGATGTTCACCACCTTTTCAATCCACGGAGTTCCCGTCTTCAGGTTGTCCAGGAACATGGTAGCCAGGTTCTCTTCAAAAGAACTGCCGCCGTTTTCAAAATCCATAGCCTGGTGCAGATGGGCCCTGTATTCTTCGTCCCCATAAGCGGGGAAATGGTGCCGGGCCGTTCGCAATATTGCCAAATCTATGCTCTTTCCATGCTTTCCGAAATTTCTCGTCAAAAACCTTTTCAGCTGCGCCGTAAAGCCCCCCGTGCAGATGGACGGGTCTATGGTCATGGCAGTGTCGAGAAGAACCAGCACGATAGCCGGCGGCGTCTCTTCTCTGGCATAGTATTCCTCTAAAATATCAAAATAGTTATATCTGCAGGAAACTCTGCAGTGGCTCAGCACGGCCCTTGCAAAGCTGTCCAGGGTATTGGAAATCCACTTCCTGTGCTGTGCTGTGGTTTTGTAATCCGGATAGATGATTTTATCCAGATACTGCCTCCACAGAGTCAGGTTGTTTACCAGACGGTCCGGCAGAATAATATCCGTCGGCACCTCCTTTTTGTATTCCTCGCTGAAACCGGCTACCATGCGCCCCATGATGTCCGCCGCCTGACTTCTGATATCGCTCTCCTTATGGGCCAAAAGCTCATAGAGAAACTTCAGCGTCAGAAGTTTCTGTTTTTCGGTCATATAGGTAAAGTATTCCTCAAAGATACCGATATAGGTGCGCAGATTTTTCCACTGTCTCTCGCTTCTGGCAGCCTCGATAAGGTTGTCAAATTCGCTCTCTACGTGGAAACGGCTCATCAGTTTGATATTATGTCCGATGGCGGCAAATTTCAGCTGGTCGATGATATCCTGTCCCGAAAGCAGAACAATCTCCCGCACCTTTGCTTCCGGTTTTTTCCCAGGGGACTGTGCAAAATCCTCCGGAAGACAGGTGACGACTCCCTGCTCGGCCATATAGTTTTCAAAGTCCTTCAGCTTGTTGTAGACCTTCTGATACCGGAGTCTCTTGGCGTCGTCTACGTTGTCCAGTTTACCGAGAATCACATCATAGGACTGGTCCAGACTGTAGAAGTGAACAATTTCTTCACCCTTTTCATTCCGGCTGCTCTTTACGCGGAAATCTGCGTAAATCAGCACCAGAGATTCTACGGAAAGGTTCTCCAGTTCTAAATCCCAGGTGGAATGATTGGCCGCGATATGTCCGATGGTCGGCATATCAAACCGGTTATAGCAGAGGTCCGTATAATAGTAGTGGAGATACGGGATTCGCTTTTCCTCACTTTTGCGGCAGCCGTATTTGCCGATGTCGTGTCCTGCGGCAGCGCCTGATACCAATCCCAGGTCTATGGGCACCCCTGCCTGGGAAAGCTGCCTTGCCACAAACATGGCCACATAATGGACGCCGCCGATATGGCCCAGGGTGTTGAACGGTGTAATATCGATGCCGATACGCATAAACTCATAGATATATTTCTGTACTGCCAGCCGATGCAGCTTGATATACTCCTGGGTATACCCTTTCTCGATAATTTCCTCGTCGGTCAGAAGGACGATATCCTTAGTAGGGTCAAAAGGCAGATATTTTCGCTCATAGGCGTAAACTCCCCGCAGCAGCTGGAGCAGACAGGTCCTGCCCAGATGAAATTCGTCGCTGTCAGCCGGTTCTCCCATCTCCGGAAATATCTGTCCCAGCAGATATTTATGGGTGTGGAAAAGCCATCCGCCCTCAGGTTCTTCAGCAAGTTCAGGCAGATAGGAAACCGCCGCTGCCAGCACATCCTGACTTCGCAGCCTGCCGCCGGCGCCTATGGAATCGGCCATATCCTCGGCCATGTCCTTCCATTGGGCGTCCGCCAGGCTTTCCTCCATTTCTCTTCTGCTTACGCCGATTTCCTTAAGAAATCCCTTATCGCGGAACGCTCTGCATATTTCGCTGTATATTTGTAAATTTGTCTTCATCGTTTATAACCCGTATTTCAATTTCTTTCTGGCGAAGGTGGTCTGCGGAAGCCCCAGAAGGTCCGCCGCTTTTCTGGTGGTGCCCTCTTTCTTCAGGGCGTATTCAATAATCTGCTTCTCCTGCTGTGACATCAGCTGATGAAAATCCAGCTGTCCGTCCCGCTGGAAGCTTTTCTTCACGCTGACCATCATATCGCCGTAGGCGTTTTCATTGAGAATCTCTTCTACATCTTCGCCGCTTACCACCACGTCCCGGCTGCTGATAATCAGCCGGTGCACCACATTTTCAAGTTCTCTCACATTGCCCGGCCAGTGGTAATCGTAAAGCTTTCCCAGGGCCTGAGGCGACAGTTCTCTGTCAATCTTGTATTTCTTAGCCCACCTCTGTGCAAAGGCTTCCGCCAGACAGATGATATCGTCTCTGCGCTCCCGCAGCGGCGGCACGTCGATTTTGCAGATATTGAGCCGGTAATAAAGGTCCTCCCTGAATTTCCCCTGCTCTACAAGCTGCTTCAGCGGTACGTTGTTGGCAACAATGACCCGGACGTTGACGGAAATCTGCCGGGTGCCGCCTACCCGGAAAAACTGGTTTTCCTGGAGAACACGCAGCAGCTTAGACTGCATGTTCATAGAGAGGGTTCCGATTTCATCGAGAAACAGAATCCCATCGTCGGCCATCTCGAAGTATCCGGGCTTTCCCGAGGACTGGGCGCCGGTGAAAGCCCCTGCCTCGTAGCCGAAGAACTCGGATTCCGCAAGGCTTTCCGCAATGGTGGCGCAGTTTATCTTGATACACGGTTTGGCGTGGCGCTCGCTGTTCTGATGAATCAGAGACAGCACTTTCTCTTTTCCCACGCCGGTCTCTCCCTGAATGATAACATTGCAGTCGTATCTGGCCACATTCATGACCTCTTCCACCATGCTTCCGGTGACCTGACTCTGGTACACGAAGTCGTCCTCTCGGCCTGCTTTATCTATCATCCTGCTTCTGGCCTGACCCTGACCCGGCTTCAGCTTTCCTCGCTTTCCACTGTGATACAGCCGGTTGATTTCGTCCAGGTGAGGTTTGATGCTGCGAAGAATGCGCACGGTAAAGTCAGGATAATCCTTGATATACTGGTCGAAAGCATACATGGTAACGATTTTTCCCATGGATTCGGCCACCAGCTGGGCGGCGCTGTAATGGTTTTCCACTGAGGTAAAATACACATCGCCGAAAGGTTTTACAAGCATTACAGCAAGGGTCTCTGCCCCAAAGGTATCCTCGGCCACGATAACCTGGTCCGCCTGACCCATCTGCGGGTCAGCCTTCAGAAGCTGTTCATAGGCACTGATAGGCTCTGTCAAATCCACGAAGTAAGTCTCTCCGATGACCTGTCCCATGACCCGCTGCCGTTCCTCATTGGTCAAGGCTTCCCGGTTTTCCAGGCTCATGATGGCTTTCACCTGGTGTTGACCCCTGGAAGCCTCTCTTATGGCGGCGGCATACATCATGGTGGCGTAAGTAGTCCTGCCGATAATGACGATATTCTCATTGGAGTGGTCCACGGCCAGATTATATGCGCCGAAAAGGCTGCCGGCTTCGTCGATTCCTGCAAGGGTGTAGTCGGTGCTCAGCCGGTCGTCGGCCATATAGACCGGCGATGCCTCGAACAAAATCCCATATCCCGAACAGACAATCTGTCCGTAGTTAAAATCTATGGATGTAATTTCTTCTATATAAATGGGAATACAGCTTAAAGAAGCGATGCAGTAAATTCTGTCGCCCACCTGAGCCCCTATCTCCGATACCAAATCCGGGGCAATCTCCTCTACGGTTCCCACGAGAACGCCTCCCGACTGGGTAAAGGGATTGTGCAGCTTTCCCCGCTTTTCAATCAAATCCAAAATTCTCCCTTTGATTCTGTTCTGGTCAAAACCGCAGCTTGAACAAATCTGCTGAAAATTGTCCCATTCCAGATGGATTCTTTCCAGTCTGACCCTTGCCTCCATACTGCCAATCTGCCTGCTGTTGTCAATTTTCCACGCAGTTGCCGGTACAACCCCCTGAGGCTCCAGCACTCGATTCTGTCCGTAATTTCTTTCCATTTTAAGCTCCTATCCTATGTAAGTCCAATCACCTTATGCTTTTATCCTATTCTACTCCGGTGGGATTGTCAACTCTTTTGACCCAATTCTGGTTAACGGATTTTCTTTTTTTCTCATTTTCGGTTCAGATACTTCAGTTATTTTAATCATCTCCAGGCAGCAGTCGGTAAAAACCCCCTGTTTTATCCTGTTTTTATGGATTTTTCAGTATCTTCAATCTTGGCACAGACCTTGCTTAATATATGTGTACTATATGGAATTATTCCAAATCATAGCATCAATTAAGAAAAAGGAGAAAAGAAATGAACATCGCAAAAGCAATCGTCAAGTTCATCCCAATCGTCGTATTGGCCGGCTTGATGATGTCCGGGCAGGACGCCCTTCTGGCAGCGCCTATCGCTGCTATCGCTGCGGTTATCATCGCAAGACTGACTGAAAAAATCACTTTTAAAGAATGTATGGACGCATCCATCGCCAGTGTAAGCAATATCATTGTCGCACTGTTTATCCTGATGTTTGCCTATGCCATGGCAAATGCGTTCATGTCTACCGGCGTAGGCGCTTCGGTAGTAAACATCGCCCTTTCCCTGGGTATCACGGCAAGAGTTGTCGCAGTTGTAGGACTCTGCGTAACCGCTGTGCTCTCCGTAGCAACCGGTACTTCTTGGGGAACTTTCGCGGCATGTGCGCCGATTTTCCTGTGGCTGGTACATATCGTTGACCCTAACGCTGCAGAAACAGGCAGCTTACTGTTAACCACCTGCGCAATCGCCGGCGGCGCCTGCTTTGGTGACAATATCGGTCTGATTTCCGATACCACCATCGTATCCTCCGGTATTCAGGGCGTAGAAGTAGTAGACAGAATCAGAACCCAGGGTGTTTGGTCTGTTTCCTGCTTAATCCTGGCTGCAATCATCTTCTTTATTGTGGGTACGGCAATGGGACTTCCTAACGAAACCGTTGACGCTTCCAACGTTATGAGTTCTGTTCCGCAGAGTTCACTGGACTTCCTGGCAGAAGAAAGACCTCAGGCCATCGACCTTCTGACTCAGGTACAGGACGGCGTGGCACTTTACATGATTATCCCTCTGATTCTGGTAATCGCACTTGCCATTGCAGGACTTAACACCTTCGCTTGTATCGGCTCCGGTATCGCTTCGGCTTATATTCTGGGACTGTTCGCAGGCACCACTTCCCTGCACCCAATCCTGTCTACTGCCGACGGCGTTGACTCCGGTCTGCAGGCTTACCTGAACATGTGCATGGACGGTTTTGCTGAAGCCGGCGCTTGGGTAGTTGTCATGATGATGTGGGTAGCTGCTTTCGGCGGTATCATGGGCAAGATGAGAGCCTTCGATCCGCTGGCTGCTTTAGTCGTAAAACTGTCCGGCAGCGTAAAGACTCTGATGGGCTGGAACGGCGTGCTCTGCCTTGCAGGCAACGCAATTCTGTCCGATGAAATGGCACAGATTGTAACAGTAGGACCTATCATCAAGGAAATCACCGAAGAAAACGTAGAAGCTGAAACTGAAAAAGACATGTACAAGCTGAAGCTGAGAAACGCTACTTTCGGCGACGCCATGGGCGTATTCGGTTCCCAGCTGATTCCTTGGCACGTATACCTGGGTTTCTACATCGGTATCGCCCAGGGTGTATATCCGCTGTACGAGTTTGCAAACCTTGACTTTATCAAATACAACTTCATGGCTATGGTTGCCGTAGCTTCCATGCTGATTCTGACCTTCACAGGCCTGGACAGATTCGTTCCATTGTTCGGACTGCCGAGAGAGCCAAAGGTAAGACTGAAGAAAAAAGCAAAGGCTGCAGACGCTGCATAATGTATAATAAAAAAATGCTGCCGACAGGAAAAATCCTGTCGGCAGCGCTTTTTTTATTTCTTTTATTGACCTACGGATTCGATGATGCTGTCAGCCACCTTGCTCAGCTGTTCATAGGTTGCTTCGTTCAGGGAAGACAGCACGGTCATTCTGTCCTCAAGGACAGTCATCCCCTTTATTTCCTCAAGCTGTTTCACCATGGAAGGTCCTGCCTGAGGAGCCCACGTGCCGCTGCCGATGACTGCCGCGGTTCTGTTCTGCAGATTGAGCGCCTTCATATCGTCGATAAAATTCTGCATCGGCGGGAATACGCCCAGATTGTAGGTGACAGAAAGCAGCGCCATGTGGCTATACTTAAAAGCGTCGGAAATCAGGTAGGACACGTGACTTACGGATACATCGTGGAGCACAATGTTGGTCATGCCTCTTTCGCACAGCATGGCTGCCAGAATGTTGGCCGCACTTTCCGTGTTGCCGTACATGGAAGCGTAAGCAATCATAACGCCCTTTTCCTCCGGCTCATAGCCGGACCACTTCTGATACTTGTCGAGAATAAAGCCCAGGTTCTCTCTCCAAACCGGTCCATGGAGAGGACAGATATATTTGATATCAAGGCCTGCAGCTTTTTTCAGCAGTTTCTGTACCTGAGGACCGTACTTGCCTACGATGTTGGTGTAATATCTTCTGGCGTCGTCCAGCCAGTCTCTTTCAAAGTCGACTTCATCGGCGAAAAGCTTGCCGTCCAGAGAGCCGAAGGAGCCGAAAGCGTCGGCGGAAAACAGCACTCCGCTGGTGGTATCAAAGGTAACCATGGCTTCAGGCCAGTGTACCATCGGCGCCGTTACGAACATCGCCTGGTGTTTACCGAAGGATAGGGTGTCCCCTTCTCCCACTTCCATTACGTTTTCTGCCCGGAAGCCGAACTGTTTCATCATTACGGCTGCTTTTGCCGTACAGACAATCTGCACACCTGGATAACGCATCAGAATCTCTTCAATGGACGCGCCGTGATCGGGCTCCATGTGGTTGATAATCAGATAATCCAGTTCTCTGCCTGCCAGTACATACTCCACATTCTCAACGAACTGACGGGAAACAGACCAGTCAACGGTGTCCACTAAGACAGTTTTTTCATCCAGAAGTACATATGAGTTATAGGAAGTACCTCTTGGAATGGGATGGATATTTTCAAAGAGGTTCAGTCTTTTATCGTTTCCTCCTACCCAATATAAATCTTCGGTTACTTTTCTAACACAATGCATGTTGCTCCTCCTTCTCTTTTTCCTTATACAAAAGCCTCTGGGGCCATCATAGTCATAAAGCATGTATTCACAGGGTCTAGTTACAGATATTTTATACCCCGTCATCAAATCCGGAAACGAACCGGACGCAAAATTTCTCAGGTTTACCCGTTTTTTCTTTATTACGGAAACGACCCCACTGCCGGCTTTACCGGTCAGAGGGGACTGTTTCCTAGTCTTACTTTTTATGCAAACGCATCATAGATGGCTTTAATTGCTTTATTGAAATCGCTGTTTTTTACACCGACGATGATGTTCATCTCGCTGGAACCCTGGTCAATCATTCTGATGTTGACATTGGCGTCGGCCAGGGCCGTAAACAGAGTGGCCGAAACGCCGCTTCTGCTGCTCATACCGTGGCCTACCGTAGCGATAAGGGCGATATCCTCAAAGGTTTCCATGTGGTCAGGATTCAGCTGCCTGTCGAAGGTCTCCAGAAGTTCATCGAGACGTCCGTCCAGACTGCTGTTGGATACCACTACGGAAATGGTGTCAATGCCGCTGGGCAGATGTTCAAAATTGATATCCATATCCTCCAAAATTGCCAGGATTCTTCTTACAAAGCCTCTCTCCGAACTCATCATATTCTTGTAAATGGCAATTACCGTAAAATCCTTGCTGCCTGCGATGCCGGTTACCACATTGGTGCTGGTAGCGTCGTACTCCGCCGTAATGATAGTACCCGGGTCTTCCGGATGATTGGTGTTCTTTATGTTAATCGGAATATCTGCGATTCTGGCCGGATAAATAGCGTCCTCGTGGAGCACAGACGCGCCCATATAAGAAAGCTCCCGCAGCTCCTTGTAAGAAATCTTATGAATCGGCTTAGGGTCTCTGACAATCCTCGGGTCAGCCATGAGGAAGCCTGAAACGTCAGTCCAGTTTTCGTACATGTCGGCGCCTACCGCTCGAGCTACCAGAGAGCCCGTAATATCCGAACCGCCTCTTGAAAAGGTTCTCACCTTGCCGTCCTCCGCATTGGTTCCGTAAAAACCCGGGATTACGGCTCTTTCGTGTTTGGAAAGTTCTGTGCGCAGGGCCTCGTCCGTAGCCTCCTGCATCAGTCTTCCCTTATTGTCAAACTGAATCAGCCCCTCGGCGTCAACAAAGTCATACCCCAAAAAGGCTGCCACCAGCACGGCGTTGAGATATTCTCCGCGGCTGGCAATATAGTCGGCAGAGCAGCCTTTTTTCAGCTGCTCTTTAATTTTATCAAAGTGTTCCTGTAAATCCACTTCTACGCCCAGATTCAGCTTTACGGCCATGAATCTGTCCGTCACCACCTGAAATACCTGGTCATAAGGCAAATTGTGCTCCATATGGGTCTTGCACAGATATAAAAGGTCGGTTATCTTATTGTCTCCGTCAAAACGCTTTCCCGGCGCCGATACGACGATGTATCTGCGGTCGGGGTCAGACTGGATAATCTGTTTGGTTTTCGTCAGCTGGATTCCATCTGCTACGGAAGAGCCGCCGAACTTAGCTACTTTAATTCCCATGAATGAAGTTCCTCCATATAATCAACAATACATATTATTATATTACACGGAACTCCGTCTTGCAACGGTTTTTTGTAGTTTGTCCACAAAAAACCGTGTTTCTTTTATGTTTTTTACCTATGTTTTTATGAATAATCCCATCAAAAGTGCCATTGCAAAAATCTGAAATTAATTGGCGGATAAACATCCTCTCTTTTTCAGAACCTCAGCCAGAGCAGTTCCGCTGCTGCTGTGACAGTGCTCAATGGGAAACCCTCCCCGTCTGGATTCCTGCTTCACCACATTGACCATCTTGTGTGACACCGTGGTGGTAAAGCAAATCAGTAAATCCGGGTTACCGATTTTTCTCTTAATGGCTCCTTTTTCTTTTGTATATACCTTAGCAGTACAGCCGTGATTCTCACAAATTTCTTCATATTGCCGCTTCATTCTCTCGTGGCCGCCGATGATTACTACACTCATGTATCAACACTCCTTTCTCTCACAGGAAGTTAGTCTTGACTAACTAACTCTTATGAAAGTAGGTTAGCATAAGCTAACCCACTTGTCAATACTTTATTAATCTACTATATTTTTCCTTTAAACTCTGTCCATATCGTAGTCAATCAGGGCGCCTCTTTTACTGTATTCAAACTCGTATTCATACCCTTTTTTGTAGACTTCTGCTTCGTATATATATCTGCCGTCGTCTCTGGTCAGTCTCACGTACAGAATGGTGCCTCCCGGAACTTCTTTCTTGAGTTTCTTTGTGATGGTGGCCTTGCTTACCGCGCCTACGCTGGAAGCGGTATATCTTGAACCGATGTAGTCGCTTTCAAATTCACGAACTTTTCCGGTATATGCGTTCATTTCAATGGAGTAAAGTCTGTTGTTGTAAACCGCTTTTCCAACATATACCCGAGTGCCGTCGTCTGTGGTCAGGCGGAGATATTTGATGCCTCCGTTGCCCGGAACCTTATTGACAAAGATGGTTCTTGCTTTGCTCCAGGAAATCACCGACGCCGCGTCTGCGTCCAAGGCTCCCTGTACGCCCATCTGTGCAAAAGCTCCTGCTATCAGGAATACTGCCAGTGCGGCAGCCACGAATAATCTTCCGAATCTTTTCTTAGTCATTTTCATATCCTCCTATTATCCTGCCCGGGGTCTCGGGCAAATTCTCCGCCGCCTCTTCCACCTCTGCGGAAGCTGCGCCGCAATCATATACGTTTTCTTTAAGTATGGCTTTATCATAAAGGAGAAAAATGAAAAGAAAATGAAAAAAAACAACTTTCCCAAAATTTTTTCGAGAAAGTTGTTTTTCATTGAAGTTACAGATATGCTTTCAATTCTTCCACCTTATCCAGTTTTTCCCAAGGCAAATCCACATCTTTTCTGCCGAAGTGACCGTATGCGGCAGTCTGTCTGTAGATAGGTCTGCGGAGGTTCAAATCGCGGATGATAGCCGCCGGTCTCAGGTCGAAGTGTCTGCTGACAATGTCGGCAATCTCTTCATCGGCCAGTTTACCGGTTCCAAAAGTATCTACCATGATGGAAACCGGCTTGGCAACGCCGATGGCATAGGCCAGCTGAATTTCGCACTTGCCGGCCAGGCCTGCCGCCACTACGTTCTTTGCGGCATATCTTGCGGCATAGGACGCTGAACGGTCAACCTTTGTTGGATCCTTTCCGGAGAACGCGCCGCCGCCGTGACGAGCGTAACCGCCGTAAGAGTCGACGATAATCTTTCTGCCTGTCAAACCGGAATCTCCGTGAGGTCCTCCGATAACGAACCGTCCCGTCGGATTTACGTAGTATTTTGTTTCTTCGTCGAGAAGTTCTGCCGGAATAATCGGCTTAATGACGTGCTCAATCAAATCGGCCCGAATCTGCTCCTGTGTTGCCTCAGGGTCGTGCTGAGTGGAAATAAGCACGGTGTCTATCCGCTTCACTCTGTCTCCGTCGTATTCTACAGTCACCTGGGTCTTTCCGTCAGGCCGCAGATACTTAAGAGTACCGTCCTTTCTGACCCGGGTCAGCTGCAGGGCCAGTTCGTGAGCCAGCTGAATCGGCATAGGCATGTACTGGGAAGTTTCGTCGCAGGCATAGCCGAACATGATGCCCTGGTCTCCCGCGCCGATGGTATCAATCTTGTCGTCCAGGGTGCCGTCCTTGTATTCCAGCGCCTTGTCAACGCCCATGGCAATATCGCCGGACTGCTCGTCGATGGCCGTCAGCACTGCGCAGGTATTTCCGTCAAAGCCGTACTTGGCTCTGTCATAGCCTATCTCCACGATGACATTTCTGACAATCTTCGGAATATCAATATAACACTTGGTGCTGATTTCTCCCATGACCATGGCATAGCCGGTGGTAGTGGTGGTTTCGCAGGCTACCCTGCCGTAAGGGTCCTGTTCCATAATAGCGTCCAGAATAGCATCGGATATCTGGTCGCATATCTTGTCAGGATGACCTTCTGTTACGGATTCTGATGTAAACAATTTCTTCATGATGTACCTCCATTAAATAAAAAGACCTTTTCTTCCGCCGAAAGAAAAGGTCTGACTTCTGTTATCATCATTCCTCATCTTTCAGAATAGAATAATTCTGTAGGATTTAGCACCTTTTCTGCCAGTCTGTGCCGGCACCTAGGTTGCTGGGCGTCGAAGGGCCTATTCCCTCAGCCACTCTTGATAAGGATTATCTATTAAATTATACTCTTTTAAAATTCTTTGTCAATGGCATATTGTAATTTTGCCAAAATAGGATATACTCTATGTATCAAACATTTATTCCGAGGTGTAATCTTGAAAAAAAGCGACCTAAAAGTCTTACGCGGCGGCCTGCTGGACAACGCCGCTACCAGCCGAAAAATATTTGTATCAGCATATGTGACAAACACCAGATTGATGGGTGTCCTTGGAATGTACATACATTTCCGTCTGCCCGACAATCAGCTCCTTGGGGATTTGCATCAGTTTTTCTACTTCGATGCAGAGGAGTACGGTTTTGAAACCTACAAAAGCGTTTTGGGAGACAATCTTGACCGTGTCAACGAAATCGAGCGTTCTCTCATCGGCGGTCTGGGCGGCCAAAAAACGCCCCTTACTCTGCGGGAGGCTCAGTATCTTCTCCAGGAATACGTCCGACTGAATAAGACCATGAAAATTCCTCTGCCGGAGGGCATAGAGGAATACGGGTTCCTGTTGGAGCAAGACATGTTTCTGCCAGACCCGGACCTTTATATTCTCATGTGCAAGCAGTGTATTTCCGTAGAGAATCCTTATGAGGCCATCAATTACTTTCTCATGCGGGTAACAGGAAAGGATTTCAGCGCGGCGTCGTTCCTGACTACCCAGAATTTTGAAGTGGATTTATTTCCGGAGTTCAAGGGAGGAACTTTCTGTAAAAACAGCACTGAGCCGACAGATTGTCCCGATACCTATCTCAGCGAGGCTCTGATAGAGTTTGGAGACAATTACTATATCGCCATAATCAGTATTACCATGACCGGTCTGACCGTCAGCGGCGCAGAGCGTATCTCCTGTTTCAGGATTTCTCCTGTGGAGGCCGCCATGATGCTGGCCCGTTCCGAGTTTATATCGGTCTATGAAATGCTGGAGCCGCCGTCTACTTTCACCAGCGAGTCTACGCCAAAGTGTGCGAACGCCATGGTTACCACCCACGACAACGGCACCCTGTACATGATGTTCCATCCTAACAACAAACATGCCGCAAAGCAGGAATATCGTCTCAACGAGGATATTTTCGGCATGTACTATGTTTCCTCCTCCGGTCAGCTGCTGGCGGCGGCGTACAGCCTGGAGGAAATCAAGCAGTTAGAACAGGACCTTGCAAAAGCTCCCGTAGGCCGGAATCTGATTCCCAGCGGCAAATTTGAATTTCAGGAGCCGGTGCTCTACGAATTTATGCAGAGCGGTTTCATAGATTTTGCGGATTTTGTCGACGCCATCAAAACCGGTGAAGAGTAAAAAAAAGAATCACAGGTTGCTGTATTATGTCAACCTGTGTTCTTCTTTTTTGCAAACACTTTTCAACAGGGACTAACCCTTTGTAATCAGTCATTTTAAGGACTTTTCCACACGGAAAACTGTAATTGTATACAATTATTTGCACATGTCCCTGTGGAAAAGTCAATAAGCTAAAGACGTTGAAATTTCAATACTATTTATCTGTGTTTCATTTTGTCAAGAGTGAGTTATCCACATTTTTTGAGAGAATTATCCTCACGTATCTGTTCGGCTGTCGATAACCTTTGTTCTTTTCTTTTCCTGAGGCGTAAGACCATAGAACTCAGCGATGCCCTCCATAACAGCGGAGGCTATTTTCTGTTGGTATTGCTGGGTTTTCAAGTTTGCCAAATCGTCAGGATTCGACAGAAATCCGCATTCGGCCAGAAGCATATTTCTTTTTGCGTTCTCAAACAGATACATGCCGCTTTTGGGTAGTATGATGCGGTCGGCTCCTTCTCCCAGCTCTTCTTTCAGCGCCGCCTGGACTTTTTCCGCCAGAGCTTTATTTTCGTCGACGAGGGACGATTCTCCCTCCTTAGGGTAAAACACCTGAGCTCCGTGAACGCTGGTGTCTGAGATGAAGCTGTTGAGATGAATGCTGACCACCAAATCCGGGTCCTCTTCTTCTATGATTCGCTTCCGTTCTCTCATATCACCCACCTTGGACCATTTTCCGCCGTTTTCTTCTTCATATAGGCCGTCCTCACTCTCCCTGGTTAAAACAGCTGAAATCCCGTATTTTTTCGCCTCTGCCTGTAAAGCTTTCGCGATATCCAGATTTATCTTCTGTTCTGTAGTGCCGTCCGCCCCTGCGGCTCCTCCGTCCATTCCCCCGTGGCCGGCGTCTATCACCATCGTCATGGGAGAGGAAAGCCTGGCAGCTGTTTCTGTAATCTGCCGGTATCCCGGAATAGAGCATACGCAGCCGAGAATCAGCAGGGCGATGATAATTTTTTTTAATTTCAAAATGATTCCCCTTCTTTACCTGTTTTATTTTACAATATATGTTATACTGTAATTAATCATGTCAGGATGCAAAAGGAGTTCACCGATGAAAACCAGAAGACTTTTTCAAGAAGACGTATATATGAAGGCGGCAAAAGCCGTGATTACCGATATAATCCCCTCAGAGGACGGCCTTCTTCTGACGCTGGACCAGACGATTTTCTTCCCCACCGGCGGCGGCCAGAGCTGCGACAGAGGTACGGCAGGAGGTCTCTCCATTGCGGAGGTTTTTGAAAAGAATCATGAGATTTTTCACAGGGCTGTCGAAAAAGAATGTAAATTGTCAATAGGCGATGAGATTGATATTCAAATCGATTGGGAGCGCCGTTTCGACAACATGCAGCGCCACTGCGGCGAGCACATTCTCTCGGGCAAATTTTATCAGCTTTACGGAGGTGTCAATCGGGGCTTTCACATGGGCAGCGATTATATGACCATCGATATCAGTCTGGAGGAAAACCCTGATTACGACACAATCACCTGGGAGATGGCAAAGGCTGCCGAACTGGAAACCAACCGGGCTATATGGGAAAACCTTCCCGTCATCACCCGCCGCTTTGACCGCAGAGAAGAAGCCGAACATCTTCCCCTGCGCAAGAAGCTGACCCTAGAAGAGGACATCTCCATCGTCTGCGTCGGTTCCATAGAAAATCCGGCAGACTGTGTGGCCTGCTGCGGCACCCATCCGGCCTTTTCAGGCCAGGTAGGCATGGTAAAAATCTATAAGGTGGAGTCCAATAAAGGTATGTTCCGCATTTACTTTGAAGCCGGGCAAAGGGCTTTCCGCCAATATCAGAGCCGCTTCGATGTACTGACGGACCTGGAGAACAGGCTCTCCGCCGGTTTTGACGACTTGCTGGACAAATACACCGCCCAGCAGGAAAAGACAAAAGATATCAGAAACCAGCTCTATCACCTGAAAAAGTGGGTCATTTCCCGGGAAATCGACGATATCAGAGCCCAGATGACCCCGGCTTTTGTCAGAAAGTACGATAAATTGTCAATTAACGATATACTGGACATCGGCAAAGGTCTGGCCGGTTCCATTCCTACCGTAGCTTTTCTGGTCCACGAGCCTTCCTGCACCGTGCTGCTGTTCTCCGACAAGCACGACTGCGGCAGACTGGTCCGGGAAAACGCCCATATTTACAGCGGCAAGGGAGGCGGCGGAAAAAACTCGGCCCGGGCCATCTTCGCAAGACCAGACTATGCAGACACATTTATAGATTTAATCGAAAAGCACCTGCGCTGAAGCGCCCTGTCTGCGGGCTGCTCCGGCCAATCAGGGGCTTTCCCTATCAGAATACGCGCCCGCCGGGCGCAGCACCAAAAAAACAAAGCAGCCCGCATCAATGCGGGCTGCTCGATTTTAATAGTTTATTCTTCTTCCATCACTTTCATGTCAGGGTCGAAGTGGAGTTCGCAGCCTGTTGCTGCCTGAATATCTTCCTTGCTGTAATCAGGATGTAATTCAGTTACCCAGATACCGTCTTCTCTGACTTCCATAACGCCCATTTCGGTGATAATCTTGGAAACGCACTTTTCCGCAGTCAGCGGCAGTGTGCACTTCTTCAGAATCTTGTGAGCGCCCTTCTGAGTGTGGAGCATTACGATGATAACCTGCGGGCAACCTGCGCAAAGGTCCATTGCGCCGCCCATGCCTGCAACCTTCTTTCCTGGTACAATCCAGTTTGCCAGGTCGCCGTTCTCTGCTACTTCCATAGCGCCCAGTACAGTTGCCTTTACGTGGCCGCCTCTTACAAGGCCGAAACTGGTTGCTGTATCAAAGAACTTTACGTGAGGAACGGTGGTTACATAGGCTCCGCCGGAGTTGATAACGTCTACGTCTTCTTTTCCCGGTTCAGGCATAGCGTCAAGTCCTGCGAATCCGTTCTCGGAATGCAGGGTTACGGTTATGCCCTCCGGCAGGTAGTTTGCAACCTGTGTAGGCAGGCCGATTCCCAGGTTAATGAAATCGCCGTCACTAAATTCTTTTGCGCATCTCTTCGCAATTCTCTGTTTTAAATCTGCCATTTCGGTTCTCCTTTCACAATACCTTCTACTACTACGCCCGGTGCCTCAAAGGTATCAGGGTCTACTTCGCCAATGCCTACTACCTTCTCAGCCGCGATGATGACATGGTCTGCCGCGCCGGCCATTACATAGTTGAAGTTCTTGGTTGCTTTATCGCATCTGAAGTTTCCGAACTCGTCACAGATGGACGCTCTGCAGAAAGCGTAGTCTGCTCTCAGCGGCATCTCTAACAGATATTTCTTGCCTTCAATTTCCATAACCTGTTTCTTTCTTCCCAGTTCGTCCAGCTCATCCTGCATCGGTGTACCTACGCCGGTTGGAGTCAGTACGCCGCCCAGGCCATAGTTGGCCGCTCTGATTTTTTCTGCCAAAGTTCCCTGAGGAACCAGTGTGCACTTCAGTGTGCCGGCAATCATGCCGTCTCCGATGAGAGGGTTCATACCTACATGGGAAGCGATGATATGGTCTACCATACCTGCTTCTAACAGCTTGCCGATACCTCTGGCAGTCTTTGCACCGTAAGTTCCTACAGGAAGACCGCCGTCATTGCCGATAACTGTTAAATGCTTGACGCCTTTTCTTACCAACGCGTCCATGAGGATTTCCGGTGAACCGGTGCCCAGGAAACCGCCGACCATGATGGTCATGCCGTCTTTTACGCCTGCAACTGCCTCGTCAGCAGTCATAAATTTGTTAATCATTTCTAATCAACCTTTCTCCTATAAAATAGCTAAAATTAAATCAATCCGACAATCAGGAAACCGCCGCATACCACAATGCCTACAAAGAACAGAGTAATCAGGCAATATCCCATGATATCTCTTGCAGAAAGACCTGCGATACCAAGAGCAGGAAGCGCCCAGAACGGCTGAATCATGTTGGTCCATGCATCACCCCAGGCAATAGCCATACCAGTAACGGACGGATCCACGCCCAGTTTCAGACCTGCCGGCATCATAATAGGTCCCTGTACTGCCCACTGTCCGCCGCCGGAAGGTACGAAGAAGTTTACGATACCTGCTGACAGGAAAGAGAACAGCGGGAATGTAGTTGTAGTAGAAATCGATACGAAGAAGTCACTGATTACGCCGGCCAGCGATGAACCGCCCTCAACGCTGAAGGTCATCATACCCATGATACCCGCATAGAACGGGAACTGAAGGATGATACCTGCCGCGCCTTTGGCAGCATCGGAAATTGCGTTGACGTAGCGAATCGGTGTCTTGTGGAACGCGATTCCTAATGTCAGGAATATAAAGTTAACAATATCCAACGTTAAGTTGAAACCGTTGTTAATAAAATAATACACCAAATATACGATTCCTGCAAGGGCGATTACAGCGGACATAATCACGCTGTTTTCAATCTTTTCAGCAGGAGTCTCCGGTGTCTTGTACACCCTTTCCTCTTCGGCCAGTAATGCCGGGTCAACGGTAATCACCTGGTCAGCAGACGGGTGCATCTTGGCATTGATGAATGGAAGGCAAACCAGGATTACCAGCACCATGATTAAGTTCCATGGTGCAAAGATGGTAGACGCCGTAGAAATTGCTTCCGTTACCGCACCACCGGTTGCATTTGCCAGCGCTTCTTCACCAGGGGTAGCCAGCGCCAGAGGGATGGAGCCGGAAAAACCTGCGTGCCAGATTACGAAACCGGAGTATGCTGACGCAATCAGCAGTCGATAGTCGATGCCTTTTACCTGTCTTGCGATTTCTTTCGCTAAAATCGCGCCTACAACCAGGCCGAAGCCCCAGTTAATCCAGCATGCGATTAATGAAAAGAAGGTAACGACAACGATACCGCTGGTCGGCGTCTTTGCAAGACCGGCTATTGAAGAAACTACTTTCTTAATAGCAGGCGCATTGGCAAAAGCGTTGCCCAGCACCAGTACTAAGGCCATCTGCATGGAGAAAGCCAGAAGTCCCCAAACTCCGGTGCCCCATGCACCGATAATTTCGACAGGGCCTGTCCCCGTGGCGGGGATTGCCGCGATAAACACGATTACTGTCAGGATTATGCAGAAAATAAACGGGTCTGGCAGGAATCTGTTTACTAAATTAACACATCCGTTTGATAATTTTTTAAACATTCCAATCACCTCTTAAATATTAATGTATATTGCCTTGGATATGACGGATCCATATCCAACGCTATTCTACTCTTCTATTTTAGAGATGTCAAGATTCTGTCATACATTTTTTAAGGGCGTTAAATATTGTAATTTCAACGCCCTTATATATTTTTTAAAAAATATCAAACTTTTTTTCAGAAAGTCTTTAAGCTTTTAGCGGTCGGCGATGTTCACCTTATCCTGCCAGCCTCTCTTTTCCACTTCCTGCATGATGTAGGACATTACGTGTTCCGCATATTTTCCAGGGCCAAAACCGGCGTCATAGCCTAATTCCTGTGCCAGCTCGTGGGAAATTCTAGGACCGCCGCAGGTCAGAATCATCTTGTCGCGGAGACCTTCTGCTTCCATCAGCTCAACCATCTTAGTCAGCTGCTTGATGTGAATGTCCTTCTGCGTTACAGTCTGGGATACCAGGATAGCGTCAGCATTTACTTCCTTAGCCTTGGCGATTAACTGTTCGCAAGGAACCTGGGAACCCATGTTATAAGGCACTACGTTCTTAAATCTTTCCAGACCGAAGTGACCGTGGAAGCCTTTCATCTGGATGATGGCGTCGATACCTACGGTGTGGGCGTCGGATTCGATGGAAGCGCCGACGACAGTGATATCTCTGCCGATGTGCTCGCCAATCCATTCGCCGCACTCTACTCTGTCCATAACGGTACCTTCTACCTTAGGAACATTAATTGCCGTATAGTCAATGGTCGGCTGGGCGTTGCCGTAAATATTAAAGAAAGTGTAGCCTGTTGTAAGCTCACAATAATATGCTACATTAGGTTCGTCCAGACCCAGTTTCTTTGCGTACTGCTTCGCGCATTCTTCTGCCTCTTCGCCGTATGGTACAGGAAGCGTGAAGGACAGTTGAACCTTACCATCATTCAATGCGTCACCGTAAGGTTTAACGCGCGTTAAATCTACTGCGCTGTTTGCTTTACATTCTGCTGTCATTCTTTCATACCTCCTTACTCATGGTCCATAAACAATTCGATGAAAGGATTGAAGTAATTCTCACCCTTGGTGCATACGCCTTCAAGGCCGTGTCCGCCGTCAAACGGACGCTTTACGCCGCCAAAGATACCTTTTTCGATGGTGGAGAACAATCCTTCTTTTTCAACTTCTTCCAGCAGAGCATCCGCCTTGCTCAGAACTTCCTGTGCACGGCTCTGGATAATTCCGCCTTCCTTGAACTCTACCTCATCGCCGATATGTCTGCAGTTATTGAAGATATACTTGGCGTTTTCGATGGCCAGATATCTGTCCTGCATCAGCGGAGTATGAATAGCTTCTGTCAGCATACCGGTCAGCAGCAGGGACTGGTTGGTCCATACTGTTACCAGGTTGAACAGAGCATCCTGCAGATGTCCTCTGAAGATGTTGCCTGTCATGAACTTTGTAGGAGGCATATATTTCAGTCTTGCCTTCGGGAAAATCTCTCTTGCCATCTGAGCCTGTGACAGTTCCAGCAGGAATCCGTCTTCTGTGGACGGATCCATCTCAAAGGCGTGTCCAAGGCCCATCTGTTCTTCAGGGATATTGGCAAGAACCGCAAACTGTTCGTTGATGAACTGTGAAGCGGTTACGGTGTGGGCTGCTTCGATAGCGTCGTCTGTAGTCAGATAGTTATCCTCACCGGAGTTGAAGATGATGCCGCAGTAACCGATGATAACACGGCTCATGAACTGGTCAACCAGGGTTCTCTGCATGTTGATATCTCTGAACAGGATACCGTAAATAGCGTCGTTGAGCATAACGTCCAGTCTTTCCAGAGCGCCCATGGCAGCGATTTCCGGCATACACATACCAGAGGAATAGTTACACAGTCTGATGTATCTGCCAACCTCTTCGCCTACTTCGTCCAGAGCTTTTCTCATGATTCTGAAGTTTTCCTGAGTCGCATAAGTACCGCCGAAACCCTCTGTAGTCGGTCCGTAAGGAACATAGTCCAGCAGGGACTGGGCAGTTGTTCTGATTACGGCGATAATATCAGCGCCCTGACGAGCTGCAGCCTGGGCCTGGATAACGTCCTCGTAGATGTTTCCTGTAGCTACGATTACGTAGATGTACGGTTCCGGACCTTCACCGATGGTGTTCAGATACTCCTGACGCTTTGCCTTCTGCATGTCGATTCTTTTAAATGTCTCTGCAATGGAAGGCTTCAGCGCTTCAGCAGCTTCTGCCTGTGAGCAGGTAGGCAGCTTGGTAATGTCCAGCTTGCCTGCAGCCATTTCTTCCGCGATTTCCTGCGGAGTCTTGCCGGTCTGAACGATAGCATTTCCAATCCAGTACGCTACGCCTGTAGGCAGCGCCCCTTCTTCCTTAAGCTGGTCCACTACCACATTCGGCAGCGGCGTGTCGACATCGTCTACACCGTCAACTCCCAAAAGTCTCAAAATCGTTCTCTCTGTGCTGACAGTTGTGTGTCTGTCAATAAAATCCTGCATGTCTTTTGCAATGTTAGCAGCATGAGAACGAGCACTGTCAACTACTTTTGGGTCAAGGTTTAATTTGCTTTTCATCCTTTTTTTCTCTCCTTACTTAATGTATTTTTGTGCTCCATCAATAATTTCCTTATTGATGCCCAACATCTTCGCGATATTTAGCGCATCCTTTGGTATTTGCCCATTTTTTTCAACAGTATACAGCCTGTAATCCATATACTTTGAAATTATATTAATCCGCTCTTTCCTATTCGCATATTTCAGCTCGCTGTCCAGCTTGCGGAAGTCAACGTCGGCCAGACCTCTGACCTGCATATTTTTGACTCCGTTTTCCTCGGTCACAGCCTCAAAATGCGTAGTAATGAGGGTAATATACGGTTTATCGATAAGATAGTCCACCAGACTTCTTGTCAGCGCCAGTCCTTCCACCGGGTTGGTGCCGCTGGCAATTTCGTCGATAAGAAGCAGGGACCGCTCTTCACTGTGGTCCAGAATCTCCTTCAGCTCCTCCATCTCGCTTCCGAAACTGGAAAGTCCTCTTTCCACCGACTGGCTGTCTCCGATGAGAATCTGCATGTAGTTGGAAAGTCCCACTCTGGCCTCTTTACACGGTACGAAAAAGCCGTATTGAGCCAAGATAGGAATCAGACCGGAAAGCTTCAGAGAAATCGTCTTTCCGCCCATGTTGGCGCCTGTAATGCAGGTCACGCCGTCGGCCAGAGATATGCTGACCGGACAGTAGGTCTTTCCCTTGGATTTGAGTACGTCCTCCACTTTAGACTGTCTGCCTTCCACAATTTCAACGATATGCTCGTCCACAATCTCCGGCTTGACGCAGTCGTGCCTGATGGCGTAAAGGGCTTTTCCAAGGGCCACATCCAGACATCCTATCTTCCGGCAGTTATCTTTCAGCACCTGGGCAAAATCGGCAATCCGCAGAGAAAGCCGCTGTCTTACCACGGTTTCCTCTTCCTCAATGGCAGTAACCAGTTCTTCCATCTGCCGGGTCAGAGCATAAACCTCGTCCCCCGGCTTCAGTTCAAAGGTTACGGTCATGTAATCCTCATCGGTCTGCACCAGGTCCGGCACGGCTCTGTATTTTTCCAGTTCGCCGCTGTTTTTGGAAACTGCGCAGTCGAATTTCGGCGTCAGAACGATGCCGTATTCCCTTTGAATTTCCGCCTTTCTGGCTTTCTGGCTCTTTCTGATGGCAACCTCTATGCCGTGTTTTTCTTTTCTCAGCCGGGCCAGTTTCTCGGAAAACTCATCGTAGATATAAAAAGTATTGATTCTGTCTTTACTCGGGTCGAGGACATCCAGCAGTTCCTCCGTAGGCTCTAAAATAAACTCTTCCGGCACCGGCGTATTGGTCTCCCCGCAGAGACGGTCAATTTTCCGCATCATCAGAAGCAGCGTCTTTATCTCGTACAACTCTACTACAGATAGTGGGTTTCTGGCGCTTCTTTCGATGGTATATGTAACATCCTTAACTTCCATGAACGCCTCGGAAAGAAGCTCGACGGAACGATGATTTTCCTTGGCGAAGCGAATCATTTCTTCCACCTTGTCAAGCTCATGCCTCAGCGCCTCTTCTTCTCCCGGGAAGTAAGGCTTGGTTGATTTCAATATATCTTTACCAAAAGGAGTATTCAGGTCTATCTGTGACATTACATAATCAAGACCTGTTTCGCTTCTGGTCTTAACATTGGCAAGCCTTCTGTTTGAACCGTGCTTCATAAACTCCTCCTGCTTATATTCTAACATCAATTACCGGAATATCCGGCAGTGCTTCCTGCATGGCATCTCTCAGGGCCTGATGGTCGAAAGAGTAGCCGCTGGGAGCGGTAGGATTGACGGTAACCGCCGCAACTTTGATATTCTGCATTACGCTGACTTTGAATTTCCTCTTTCTGAGCCTGCCCCAGTCCATCTGGTTGATAAAAATCTTGGTAGGATCTTTCAGTACGAAGTTGACCCGTTTCAGCTTGGCAGGCGCAATGTCGGCAATAACGCTGTTTGTAAAGGCCCCCGGAATATACACGTAATCCGTTTCATCGTCAATGGCTTCGTCGATGAATCTGCTGGATCCAAGTCCTGTGGCCAGGTTCAGCGCTTCCACCTTATCACCTTTAACTACCAGAATCTTATCCAGTTCCATATTGTCTGCAATCAGTCTGCGGGCCCGGCATTCCTCCAGTTCGGGAAGGCTGTACAGGCTTACGATATGAGCCGTATCTTCAATGACCTTCTTCATGTTCCGCGACAAAACCGCTCCGGTAGACAAAATGATTGCGTCGGAGGTTTCCGGTGACGCGATAGATTTTCTGTCGATGGCGCCGTCAATCAGTATCAACTGGCAGCCCATATCGAACATTTCCTCGCACATCTTCTTAGTGTGGGCAGTCGCTACAGGTCCTGCGATTTGTACATATCCGCTGCCTGCGACTCTGCAAAGCAGCAAATCTCCGATAGAAGTCCTGTAGTCCGATTTTCTGACAATCTCGAGGCCGGCCTCGGCCAAGTCGTAAAGCTGAGTCGGAACGGAAACAATGGTATCCTCGTAAAGAAACACCTTCGGCTTTTCGGTTCCCGTAACTAAGTCCTGGGTTTCACCGTCTCTTCCTGTGGAGGTTATGCCAAGTCTGATGCCTTCATCGTCAGCCTCCTCTATGAGATAGTTGAGGGCTGTGGTTTTACCGGCATTTTTGGCCATCCCTACTATGGATAAAGTTTTATATTTAGTTGATAACTCGTAGAGTAAACCCATGATTTCATTCCCGTTAATGTATTTTTGTTTTGACCATTGACACGTATAGGGAGACAAAAGCCTCCCTATACGAATTCAAAACTTAATTAGTGTTTGTTTCTTTCGTGTCTCAGCAGGTTGGAAGGTTCCATAGATTTAATCTGTAATCCTTCGCCTAATGCGGATACACCCTGATACTTGTAAGTCTTCTTGCCTGTGCAGTAATCGCAAGTGCACTTCAGGTCAGGCAGACGAGGCTGAGTGTAAGTAGTGATAACGCCTTCGTAGTTTCTCAGAATTACCTTGTCAGGTGTTTCGGAGATGATGTACTGAGGCATTACAGGAGTCTTGCCGCCGCCGCCAGGAGCGTCAACTACAAATGTCGGAACTGCATAACCGGAAGTATGGCCTCTCAGTCCTTCGATAATTTCGATACCCTTTGCAACGGAGGTTCTGAAGTGTTCGATACCTACGGACAGGTCGCAGATGTAGATGTAGTAAGGTCTTACTCTGTTCTTAACCAGCTTCTGAACCAGTTCTCTCATGATGTGCTTACAATCGTTAACACCTCTCAGAAGTACGGACTGGTTGCCGAGAGGAATACCTGCGTCAGCCAGTTTGCGACATGCTTCAGCAGCGTCTGCAGTTAATTCCTGAGGATGATTGAAGTGAGTATTCAGCCAGATTGGGTGGTATTTCTTCAGCATATTAACCAGATTGTCAGTGATTCTCATCGGCATTACAACCGGAGTTCTGGAACCGATTCTTACGATTTCTACGTGAGGAATCTTTCTCAGTTCGCTGATGATGTATTCTAATGTGTCATCTTCAACACACAGAGCGTCGCCGCCGGACAGCAGTACGTCTCTTACTACCGGTGTGTTTCTGATGTATTCGATACAAGCGTCGATATCTTCTCTGGATCTTGCGCCGTCAGTTTCACCTGCAAGTCTTCTTCTTGTGCAGTGTCTGCAGTACATGGAGCACTGGTCAGTGATGAGGAACAGAACTCTGTCCGGATATCTGTGAGTCAGGCCAGGAGCAGGGGAGTCAGCATCTTCGTGAAGCGGGTCAGCGTCGTCAGCTTCAGATCTGTGCATTTCTGCCAGAGTCGGAACAGCCTGCATTCTAACCGGATCTCTCGAATCGTCCGGATCCATCAGGGAAGCGTAGTAAGGAGTAATACCTACTCTGAATCCGCCGATAACTTTTTCAATCTCTTCTCTTTCTTCGTCTGTCAGGTTGATAACCTGTGCGATATCTTCAACAGTGGATAATCTGTGAGATACCTGCCAGTGCCAGTCATTCCACTGTTCTTCGGTAACATCCTTGAACAGAGGAATGTCTTTCCAATTTCTGATTGCCATAATAAATCTCCTTAAAATTACGATTTAATTTGTATGATTATAAATAATTATAAATTTGTGCGGTTACATAGGCCACAGCTTCCGAATCGGAAGCCGTGGCATTAAGTACAATATGCGGCACCACGCACTGAAGCGCTGCACTCCTGACAGGGGACTTACCAGCGATTCACTGCGTTCATCGGGTCAAGTCTCCCAGCGCCATTATACGACAGAATGCTGCCAATCGCCCTTCGCTTTCGCTCGCTCTCTTGGGCATTCTCAGCATAAGGCCTTCCATCAATTTTCTTCGAAAATTGTGGCAAGCGCCATTATGCGTACATTTCCTGGAACAGTTTTCTCAGGCCTTCATGTTCTCTCAGGCACTGCAGAGTGATTGCAGCGTGGCCCTTGGTGTAGCCGTTACCGATAATCATGTTAACGTCTTTACCAACACCTTCTGCACCCAGAGCAGCCTTAGTGAAGGAAGTAGCCATGGAGAAGAAGTATACCAGACCGTCATCCTTACAAGCCAAAATGGAAGCCATTTCAGTGTTTTCGATGTTTACGCAGTTGATAACGATGTCAGCTAATTCGCCGTCTGTTAATTCCATAATCTTGTTGTACATGCCAACAGCGTCTGTTGCATCGTGTACAAAGTATTCGTCAGCTAAATCCAGGTTCTTAGCTCTTGCTTCGGATTTAGGGGAACCAGCTACGCAGATAACTTTACCAGTTACGCCAGCTCTCTTCTTTGCTTCGTATAAGCACAGCAGACCGGATTTTCCGCCGCCGCCGATAACTACTACAGTCTGACCAGGCTTAACCAGCTTAGCAGTCTGAGCAGGTGCGCCTGCAACGTCTAATGCGGACAGAGCCAGGCCTTCTTCCATATCTTCAGGAAGCTTAGCATAGATACCGGACTGGAACAGAATGGCCTGTCCTTTGATATCTACCTGGTCGATGTCAGGTCTTACTTCTAAAATCTCTTCGATTACTAACGGAGTCAGGGACAGAGAAACCAGAGTTGCAATCTTGTCGCCAACCTTCAGGTCGCCAACGTAAGCAGGTCCAACTTCCTTAACTGTACCGATAAGCATACCGCCGGAACCAGTCCAAGGGTTCTTGTGCTTACCAGCTTTAGCAACGATACCCAGCATGGTCTTCTTGATTTCTTCGATATCTCCACCGGCTCTTCTTTCGATTTCAGTGAAAGAAGCAGAGTCGATATTTAAAGTTTTAACGTCAATCAGGACTTCGTTGTCATAGATTTCCATTGTGTTATCGATAACATCTGCCGGCTGAGGTAAAACACCTTTTGGTGAGATAACTCTGTGTGTTCCGTAAGGGCATCCTTTTTTCATAATAATCATCCTCCTAGAAAAAAATTAACTCTTTCAAAATTTATGCCTTTGCATAATTTGCGACTATATTTATTATAAGTTAATTGGCTTTCCGTGTCTACCTTTCAAAAGGCCGGTGATTTCAAATAATTTTAAAATTAACAATCGAACCATTTTGTGTTCACTTCCGCCGAGGGGCCGAGTCATTTTTGGTTCATCCTCCGGCATATGCCTTCGGCAGACATGTCGAGATTAGAATCTGTCTGCTTTTACGCATATAACTCGGCGAACAGACGCATGATTCTTTCGTCTTCTCTCAGCACCTGCAGCGCCGCATTGGCATGGCCCTTGGTGTAGCCGTTACCGATAAGCATGTTGACATCTTTGCCAACGCCCTCTGCGCCCAGAGCAGCCTTGGTGAAGGAGGTAGCCATGGAGAAGAAGTATACCAGACCGCCGTCTTTGCAAGCCATGATAGATGACATTTCTGTATTCGGAATGTTTACTACGTTGATAACTACATCGGCCAGCTCACCGTCAGTAGCCTCCATGATTTCGTTGTACATTTCCACTGCGTTGGTAGCGTCCATTACCAGATACTCATCAGCGCACTTTACAGACATGGCTCTGTTCAAGGATTTCTTAAAACCGTCCACGCAGATAACCTTTCCGTTGATGCCGACCTGTTTCTTTGCCTGCCAGCAGCACAGGATACCGGACTTTCCGCCGCCGCCCATTACGACAACTGTATCGCCGGGCTTGCAAATCTTTGCAGTCTGCGCAGGGGCACCTGCTACGTCCAGAACGGACAGCGCCAATTCTTTCGGCATATCCTTAGGCAGGATTCCGTACAGACCGGACTGGAATAAAATAGCCTCGCCTTTTACGTCAACCTGGTCGATATCAGCTCTGACTTCCTTAATTTCTTCCAGCTTCAGCGGAGTCAGAGACAGGGATACCAGCGTTGCAATCTTGTCGCCTACTCTGAGGTCACCTACATAATTAGGGCCGACTTCCTTAACTTTACCGATAAGCATACCGCCGGAACCGGTCCAAGGATTCTTGTGCTTGCCGGTGGTTTCCACGATGTTCATAATGATTTCTTTAATCTTATCTATATCGCCCTCTGCTCTTCTTTCAATTTCCGTAAAAGACGCAGAGTCGATGTTCAGTGTATGTACATCAATCAACACTTCGTTGTCGTAAATTTCCATGGTATTGTCCAGAACGTCCGCCGGCTGCGGCAGGGCTCCCTGCGGGCTGACAACTCTGTGTGTGCCGTAAATATCGCCTTTTTTATATGTTTTGTTCTCCATTCAGTTTCCTCCTGTTGTTATATATTGAAAGTAATTAATAAAAAATCTTGCGCAATTTATATAGCAAAATTCATGCCAAAATAAAAACCCGCTGCTTTCAACGGGTTTTCGTCTTTTTCTCAGAAGTTTCGACAAATATTGAACCATTTTGTGTTCATACGTATTTTTATTGAACCGATTTATGTTCACCAGGCCGGCGGCATCTCATATCAAAAGCCTAATCCGGTCGACAGGATTGATGCTTTGCGGCTACTCACGGGGCCTCTCATAAGTGGGAATCCCATACTTTTTCTTCTTTCTTACCAGCTGCGTCTGGCTGATTCCAATGGCTTTTGCCACCTTTCGGGTAGAACCGTACTTCTCGCAGGCATGCTTAATGATGTTTTTCTCAAAATTGTCCACCATTTTCTCCAGGTCCATGACCTTTCCCTCGTCGGAAGCCATGGACGCCAGGTCCAGGCTGGTGGTTTCAAAGACTTCCGCATGAAGTTCGCGCATGACATCCAGCAGCGTAATCTGCTCTCCTTTTGCCGAAATCATCAGTCTCTGCACCACATTTTCAAGCTCTCTGATATTGCCCGGCCATTCGCACTGCTTCAGATATTCCACCGCGTCCTCGTCTATCTTTCGCTGAATCTCAAATTTGTCGCTGTATTTCTTCAGAAAATGACTGACAAGGGCAGGAATATCCCCCGCCCGCTCTCTCAGATTCGGAACCTTAATCCGCACCACATTGAGCCTGTAGTAAAGGTCCCGGCGGAACTTGTCTTCTTCAATAAATTCTTCCAAATCCCGATTGGTGGCGGAAAGAATCCGCACATTGGTTTTTACAGGCACCGTGCCTCCGATGCGGAAAAACTCTCCATCCTGGATAACTCTCAGCAGCTTAGCCTGCATATCGGGCTGCAGCTCGCCGATTTCATCCAGAAAAATCGCGCCATTGTCGGCCAGTTCAAAATAACCTTTTTTCCCCGAGGCGTTGGCGCCGGTAAAGGCGCCCTTTTCATAGCCGAAGAACTCCGATTCTATGAGAGTCGGCGAAATAGAAGCACAGTTGACCTTGATAAACGGCTGCATTTTCCGGTTGCTGTTTTTATATATGATATTCGCCACCTTTTCTTTACCTACGCCGGTATCTCCAGTAATCAGCACATTACAGTCATATTTGGACACGGTGAGAATCTCATCCAGCACTGTGGCCATGGCCCTGCTTTCGCAGACAAAGTCCTCCAGCATGGTCTGACGCTGGCCCGATACTTCCATGAGCCTGGTCTGCCGGTTAATTGGATAGGCTGGGTCGTCGTCCACGGCTCTGTCAACGGTCTCTGCGTTTTCGATATACGGCATCAGGTCCTTGACAATTTCAATGTCAAACTGGTCGTAAGCTTCCAGATAACCGTCGGCACACCGGATATCCAGCTGCCGCGAGATGGCCTCTGTGATATAAAGGGCGATATTGTAGTTGTTGATAAGATTGGCAAATACAACGGTTCCTCCGCTCTTGGTTGCCAGAATGTTGATGGTTTCCGCCCCCGGAATATCCGCACAGTTGATGGATAAATCAAAGAGAGAATCAGCGCTCAAATCCGCCAGGCATTCCATGGGTTTTAAAATGTCCACATAGTGAACCTCTGTAAAGACCTCTTCAATCAGCTGGTCTATGGACTTTCCCCTGAGAACGGCGTCAGTCTTTTTGTCCAGCAGGCAGACTACCTCGGCGTCTTCTCTGGCCACCTTGCGTATGGCGTAGCCGAAAATCAGGTTGGATAAAAGATTGTTTCCTACCACCAGAAATTTTCGCTTTCCTACGGCAGTATTGCTGATTCTGTAAAGGGTTCCCGACTCGTCAAAAGCGAAAAGAAGCAGGTTAATCGGCACGCCCTCCGGCTTTCTCACCAGAGGCACTTCATTGTACAAAACAGCATAGCCCTCAATCTCAATCTGGCAGTAAGCTCTGTCGATGGAAAGAATTTTATCGATATAGATAGGTACCGACGCCAGCGAGGCGTTGCAGACCACCTCGTCACCGGGGGCAAATCCCTTCCGATTCTCGTATTCCGCCCCTATCTCGGACACTACGCCGTAAAAAAGTCCGCCGGTATCGGTGACCGGATTGTGCAGCTTTCCTCTGCGGATTACAATATCCATAATCTTCTGCTTGATTCTCTGGTCGTTATCGTTGGCCTCAAGGCAGATTTGTTTAAAGCTAGTTCCCTCTATATGGATTCGCTTGATGTCTACCCGGATTTCCGCGGGAGAGATGTTCCGACTGTTGTCCAGCCTCCATGCGGAGGTAGGCAGGACATGCTGAGGCTCCAGCACCCGATTGGTGCCATAAATATGGGTCATTTCTGATTCGCTCCTTTTTCAGGTGAACCTTTTTCGGTTCAATTTCTTCGTATTTTCAATGATAACCCATTGGCACACATTTTGCAATTATTATTTGTGAAGAATCGTTTTGATTATGTCGTTACTTTTCCTGCAGCATACGAAAAGATTGAAAATGAAAATTTCTATGCTATAATGGAAGTAATACTTTTTATCACGCAGAATTTAAAGGAGAATGAAAATGGAAGAGAAAATCACATCATTAATCAGAGTCAGAATGTCCGCAAAGGATGCTCACTACGGCGGAGAATTAGTTGACGGTGCGCACATGGTTCACCTGTTCGGCGACGTTGCTACTGAACTGTTAATCAAGCTGGACGGAGACGAAGGTCTGTTCTGCGCTTATGACAACGTAGAATTTCTGGCGCCTACATATGCCGGCGACTACATCGAAGCTTACGGCGAAATCACCAAGATTGGAAACACCTCCAGAAAGATGTCCTTTGAAGCCAGAAAGGTCATCGTTTCCAGAAAAGACATCAACGCTTCCGCTGCTGATTTCTTAGAAGAGCCTATCGTAGTTGCAAGAGCTACAGGTACTTGCGTAACTCCTAAGGATTTCAAGAGAAAATAGTTTTTCAAGGTCTCTATAGAAAAAGTGATGTACAGGGCTTTACTTGTACATCACTTTATTTTTTGCTTATTTCAGCCGGTCCAGGCTACCCGTATACCGCCGCACCGGGTCTTTGCCGTCTTCCCCTAAA
Organism: uncultured Emergencia sp.; assembly: GCA_965146355.1. GTDB lineage: Bacteria > Bacillota > Clostridia > Peptostreptococcales > Anaerovoracaceae > Senimuribacter. Next base: position 52,291 of record CBCTFZ010000006.1, read on the forward strand.
ATGCCGGCCTGTACAAAAGAAACGCTCCCCGTTCCTTCTTCGGCTCCCGGCTCAAAAGACGCCGCAATCAGATTGGCTGCCAGCTGGTTCATGGGAAACACCCAGTCCCCCTCGCTGCTCTTAAAACAGTCGGCGCCGTTTGCTTTCAAAATCTCAGCCGCCAAATCCGCCCCCTTTGCATCTGCCGGTAAAATGTACGCCGTAGGTCTAATCACGGTTCTTACTGCTTCACCCCGGTTGCAGATTGCTTCCATGCGCAAAGGCCCTTCCAAAGGCTTCCCCTGAAAGTCGAAAGATTCTCTCGGTCTCTCAATGCTCAGGTCCGGGGACGCTTTCTGGTCTGTCACAAACACCCTATCGGGGTCATAGGATTTCCCCCGCTGAATAAAATCCGCTCTGACGGCTGCCACGGTTCGCCTGATAGCCTCAGCCTTCTCCGCAGACATGGACAGTATCTTCAAAACCGCTTCCCGCTGGGAGAGCACCCGTCTTTGGTAATTCAGTCTTCCCCGCTTAATGCCGTTGGATTCTACCAGAAAGGCCAGGCAGTGAAGCTGTCTGGCGTAGCCGCAGGAGGTATTGTTGGCGAAAGAACCGGGGAAGAAAAAGCTGCGGAATCCCTCTTCCCGCAGAAAATCGATGACGGCCAGCATAATCTGATTTTCTATTTCAAATACCCTGCTGTCACGGTTCAAGTGGTCCACGCAGGTAATGAGAATGTCGTCCAGGGAGTCCAGCACGTATCCCTTGCCCCGGGCTCTGGTCTGCCGCTTTCTGCCGCTGAACTCGTGTCCGTCAATGAACACCTCCGGTTTCAGTATATTGAAAATCCCATGAACGGCCCTGGTGGTTTCCGAGCGCAGGAGCAGGGCGTCCCGATTCAAATCCAGCTTGCCGGATTCACAGCGGGCGTATGCTCTTGAACCTGTCACATTGGCATGGGGTATAATTACAATGTCCATTTTTTGCGTCAGCCTCCCGGCACTCATCCCTTTGGATTGGTCCGTCAGATTCTTTATCACCGCCAGAGCTCCTTCTCCCGAAGCCGGCTCGTTGCCGTGGAGCTGCGCCTGATATACCGCCTTTATCCGCCGGCTTCCGCTGATTTTTTCCAGGGCCTCGGAAAGGGTTTCCGTCCGGGATAAATCTTCTTCAGAGAATACCGCCACAGGGCAGCTGTCTTCTTTCTCTCTGCCTCTGCCTCCTCCCAGGGTAAACAGAGACATGAAACCGTTGTCGGCACAGAGATTTTGCAGGTAGTCCCACACCTCGTCTAATGAAGAAACCTGATGGGCAGCCTTGTCTCCGCTGAATGCCGGCGTATCCGGCTGCTCCTCTGCAGGCCTTTCACCCTGCAGCCTCAGCTGTTCCAGCCCAAAGAGCTTCTCCTCCACGGCCTCCGTCCACCTGCAGACAACAGCCGCCTCATAGTCCGCTCCCCTTCGCCGGTCCAGACGGTAGAAAATCACTCTCTGTCCCGTCCTCTCGTCCTCCTCTGTAAATTCCACCACGCCGGAATACGCGTAACAGCCTTTTCGGGTCAGCTTATAGCTGAACACCTCTCCGGCAGAGGCACCCTCCAGAAATACGGCGGAGTCCCGCACTTCTGCAGCCTCTCCCTTTCCCAGAGGGCCGCTGTAAACTGTGATGGTTTCTGCGCAGATATCCTTTTCTGCCTTAAATACTAATTTTATTCCGCAGCTCATATTTTTCTCCGTTCCCTTTTCTTCTTAAAAGTCCTCTGCCAACAGGAAATCCGCCAAATGTACAATTTTCACACCATTGATATTGCCTGCTGCAAGTTCATCAAGTGTGACTACATACTTGGGATAGTGGTCTTTGATTTCAAGCAGATTGGCAACCTCACTGTCTGATTCCTCAGGCAGGCTGCGGCACACCTGCACATAGATGCGCTCATCGCGCCGTACCGCCACAAAATCAATTTCTTTCGTTTGATTCTTGCCGATGTAGACTTCATAGCCTCTTCTGCGAAGTTCAAAGTACACGATATTTTCCAGCATTGCGGCAAAAGATTTCGGGTTAAAGCCCATCATACAGTATTTCAGAGAAGCGTCCGCAAGATAGAATTTCTCCTGTGTTTTCAGCACGGATTTTCCCTGAATATCATATCGCTGGCAGCGATAAATCACAAAGGCTTTTTCCAGCCATTCCAGATAGTTATAGATAGACTCCACCGAGAGAGAACGCCCTTGGCTTTTCAGAAACTTCACGATAGCATTTGCAGAAAAAGTCCTTCCCACATTTTCAACGACATATTTCACAACACGATTGAACAGGTCAAAGTTTATGACGTTATGTCGTTTCGTTATATCGCCGTTTATGACGGAAGTATAGATTCCCTCCACAATTTGATAAGCTGACCTTTCATCAAAATCACTCAGCGCGACGATAGGAAATCCGCCCATGCGGATGTATTCGCCAAGCAGTTCCTTCGGGGTGCGTCCCCTTGACTTTTTGAACTCTATATACTCGGCAAAAGACAGTGTAAACACGGGAATAGAAATATACCGTCCTGTCAAATAAGTTGATATTTCACTTGACATCAGCCTAGAATTCGAACCGGTCACATAAATATCCGTATTGTCGTTTTCAAGCAGACTGTTGACGGCTTTTTCCCAGCCTTCGACTTCCTGTACTTCATCAAGCAGAAGATAGTAACGCTCACTGTCCGTCATTTTATCTCTAATGCCGTTATGCATATCCTTGCCCGTCATACCGTCGTCAAAATCTTCCGAGGTATAGCGCATACTGATGATATGGTCAGCAGGAACGCCGCTTTTTATCAAATCGTCTTTTAACATATCTAAAATTGTGGATTTGCCGCAGCGGCGAATGCCTGCGAGAATTTTTACCAGCGGCACATCGCGGTAGGTTCTCAGTAAATCTAAATAATGGGGTCTGACAATCATAATATCTCCTCCTTTTCTTTATTATAACCAAAAATATCAAAAAATCAAAAGTTTTTACTCAGATTAAATAAAAACTTTTGATTCTGCATAAGTTTTTTCCTTAAAATATTATTGGCAGTCAAAAAGACCGCTTCTTCGGCGAAACGGTCTTTGCTGTCTACTTTAAATTTTCCGGATTCAGCGGCAGAAGTTCTTCAAGGACGAACAGTCCGTCTTTGCGGATGAGTACGTCGTCAAACCAGATTTCTCCTCCGCCGTACTCCTCTCTCTGGATTGATACCAAATCCCAGTGAACCGAAGAGCGGTTGCCGTTGTCCGCGTCCTCGTAAGCCTCGCCCGGCGTCAGATGGAAGCTTCCGCAGATTTTTTCATCGAAGAGAATATCCTTCATCGGTTCCAGAATAAAAGGATTTACACCAATGGCAAACTCCCCGAAATAACGGGCCCCTTCGTCGGCGTCTAAAAAGGCGTTGATTCTCTCCGTGTCGTTGGCCTCTGCCTTGACGATGCGGCCGTTTTCCACCTCAAATCGAACATTTTCGTAAACGAAGCCCTGCATTTCGCTGGCCGCGTTATAGGTGACAAAGCCGTTTACAGAGTTCTTCACCGGAGCAGTATACACTTCTCCGTCAGGTACATTCATCCTACCGTCGCATTTGATAGCCGGAATATCCTTGATAGAGAAAGTCAAATCGGTTCCCGGTCCTGTCAGATGAACTTTATCCGTCCGGTTCATCAAATTCACCAGAGCGTCCATAGCTTTGCTCATTTTTCCGTAATCCATGGTGCATACGTCGAAGTAAAAGTCCTCAAAGGCCGTCAGACTCTTTCCCGCCAGCTGGGCCATAGACGAATTGGGATAACGGAGAATTACCCATTTGGTTCCGTTGACCCGCTGGTTCAGCACCGGCAGCGTCATACTGCTGTACAGATTCAGCATCTCCGAAGGTACGTCGGAAAGCTCTGCAATGTTCTCCCCGCCCCGAATGCCGATATAGGCATCCATCTCTTTCATCTGCTGAAGTTCCAAATCGCACTGCAGCTTCAGCTGGGTTTCATCGGCACCCAGTAGAATTTCACGGAGTATTGAGTCGTCTCTGCAAGTTACATAGGGCTTTGCGCCAAGGCGGTATGCGTCACGGATTACCTGGCGCACCAGGGGTTTTGTCGCTTCTCCCCGGTATTCCACCAGCACTTTTTCACCCGGCTGAAGGGTGCAGGAATACTCCGTCAGCATTGCAGATAATTTTTCTATTCTTGCGTCCATAGTTCCTCCTTTTTCTGCAGTACCAGGCCGGAACCGGCCCGGGTCAGTACTGCCCTGCCGTTCACCGCCAAATCTGCAAAATGTCCTTCCTTTATTATACCCCTCTTTTCAATTCTAAACCGCCGGCCTGGCTTACAGGTCTGCCTGCAAATCTGCTTTTCCTGCTGTCGTTTCATGCTTTTTTGAGGTTTCTGGTATGCAAAGCATACCACTTTTCGAGATTTTGCATACCTCGTCATCATTTTAGGATGAAAACGCTGACAAAGCAGACAAATTTTCCTTTTTCTGTCAGCACGCAGTCCAAAAACTCAGCAGTTTTTCAGGTACTCTACCTCTTCCTTTGTCAGCTTGCGGTAGTGTCCTGCCGCCAATCTGCCCAGCCTGATATCTCCGATTGCAATGCGCTCCAGTTCCTGAACGCTGTTTCCCACCGCATTAAACATCTTGCGAACCTGACGGTTCTTGCCCTCGCAGATGGTAATGTCCACAATGGTAGAGCGCTGCACGCCCTTGACAATATTCACCCGGGCTTTGGAGGTCACAAAGCCGCCGATATCCACGCCGTTTCGGAGCCTGGCGCATTTTTCGGCGGACAGAACACCCGCCACTCTTGCCCGATAGGTCTTAGGCATCTGGTGCTTTGGATGGGTCAGCCGGTAGGCAAAATCTCCGTCGTTGGTCATAATCAGCATACCCGAAGTATTGTAATCCAGCCTTCCCACAGGAAATACTCTCACATCCACATCCTTGACAAGGTCCATGACGGTCAGGCGGTTCTTGTCATCGCTGACGGTGGTTACATAGCCCAAAGGCTTGTTGAGCAGGATATACACCTTCTTATCCTCCGGCTCAATGGTTCTGCCATTGACCTCTACCACATCTCCTTCCGTCACATCATAGCCCGGTTCTTTCAGGGTCAGTCCGTTGACCTTCACATTACCGTTGATAATCAGTTCATCAGCTTTTCTGCGGCTGGCTACGCCGGCCTGGGCAATATATTTATTGATTCTCATATCAGTTCTCCATTAATTTTTGTCTTTAGTGATTTTAACATAAAACCTACTGGAAAGGAAGAGAAACTTAGCAGTCGTATACATCGGTAAGTCCCGCCGCCTCAACTCGCGCCGCGATTTCCGCCCGGTCCGTCGTATAAAGGCCTCGCTCTTTCATGTAGGCGAAAAACTCGTCTCCTGCAAAGGTGAACATGCCGCCGTCTGCTTTCCGGTACTGTAAAAGAGCTCCTATAGCCATGGTATCCGGCAGCGTCAGCAGCTCCTGGCGGCAGGTTCCCCGGGCAGCCAGTCCTGCGTTGTGCCCCGCCAGGGCGCCGGTGGAAATTGCCTCTGTATGACCTATAAAGGTTCCCGCTTTTTCGCCGCCGCAAAACAGATTGGAAACGCCCCGCACCAGCATGGAGGAGTCTCTCTCCGTCACAGCCATGTAGCGGATGGAATTTCCCTTTCCGCCGGCATACGGGTCTGCAAACCTTGCGTTTTCAAAGCCCTCCACAGTTCTAAGCTGTTCCAGCGGAAAATAGGAAGTCATCATTTTAGCATAGCCTGTGTCGATAAGGATGATATTTTCCGCAAATTGCGGCAGGGCGTACTGCCGGCAGACCTTGGCGCCAAGTTTGCTCCTGTTGATAAGCTCATGGGGCAGAGGCACCACGGCCACACCGGTTTCAGAGAGCCTGCGCTGCAGTTCCTCTGACAGGCTGTCTTTCTCAAGCTTAGTAGAGCCGCTGAAGGCGCCCGGCGTTCCATCGCCTCTGATTCCGTAGTAATCGTGACCGCCTGCTTTTTCCGAAATGCTGACCCGCGGGCCGAAAGCAGGGCACCTGAGGACGCACATGCTGCAGCCGTTGCCAAACTCCATACAATTTCCCATAGGCCCTGTGGTGCCGGTACAGTCTATGTAAACATCCGCCTCAAAGGTTTCCCCGTCAGCAGAGCGCAGGGCGGTAATCCGGTTTTCCTCCGGCGCCTCGGCGGGCTCTGTTTCCACTTGGGTGATTCTGGTCATAAATCTAATTTCGATTCCCATCTCCGATAACAGCCTGCGTACTGCCGGTTCCACCTTCAGCACATTGTAAAAAGTAGCGTGACTGTGTCCGGGAAATTCGGCGTTTCTGTGGGTGGCACAGCCGTCTGTAATCTCAAAGAGCTCCCCGGCGCCCATGGCGATATTTTCCTCCGCCGCAGTAAACCGGCCGTTATTCCGCATAATGCCGCCCACGTTGCCAAGGCCCAGAAGCAGGTCCGTCCGTTCTAAAAGCTGCACCTGTGCCCCTGTTTTTCTCGCAGTAACAGCGGCGCTGCATCCTGCCCAGCCGCCGCCGATAATAATAATCTTTGCCATATGAACCTCCAACAAATCTTGTTGTTTATTCATATGAAAAAAGAGCCGCTCATATGCCGGGCAGCCCTTTTCTCAAGATTGATTGTGATATTTAAGCGTATGCCATTGGCAATACGTAAACAGCGACGCAGATATAATGGAGCACGCTTCCGGCCAGTACGAAGAGATGCCATATGCTGTGCATATATTTCACATTTTTCATGGCGTAAAATACCAGCCCTCCGGTATAACTGATACCGCCTATAAGCAGCAGCCAGAAAGCCGGTGCGGGAAGCACGGCCAGAATATCCTTCAGTGCAAAGACCACGGCCCAGCCCATAATCACGTAGAGGACGGTACCCAGCTTTTCTGTCTTTTTCAGGTCGATGGCATTGAGAACAATGCCCACAATGGCACAGAGCCAAACGGCGCCGCATACCATGATACCCCGGGGCCTTCCTTCCAGCGCAATCAGACAAAAAGGCGTGTAGCTTCCGGCGATAAGCAGGAAAATGGAAGCATGGTCAAAAATCCTCAGAATCTCCTTGGCCTTGGGCATGGGTATTGCGTGATACACCGCAGACATAGTATAAAGTACAATCAGTGAAATTCCGTAAATAATGCTGGTGGCAAGACCCAGTGCGGTATTATTCAAAACCGACAGCACAATCAGCACCGTCATTCCGCCGATGGAAAGCACCGACCCAATTCCGTGAGATACGCTGTTGAAAATTTCTTCTCCTACTGTATATCTCTTCAAAGTTCTATCCGCCATATTGAAATCCCCTTTCAAAATAATATCTTTTATTTCTTAATCTAGTTTTCATTACTATATTATAATACATCTGATACGAATTTATGTCAAGAGGTATATCTCATAATATGATTTTCTTTTTTAGCGGTGCCTGCTTGCACTTGAAAAAAGCTTCTTCTTTACCGCGTGGACTCTTTTGGCGGCCAATTCCTGCAGCAGTTTTTGTTCTGTCCCTGCTGCGCTATGGTTTCCTCCAGACGGGCCAGGGCGTAGACCGCGTCGGAAAGCCGGTTGACAAACCGAAAAAGCACATCCCGAAATTCCACGTTTCCTTTTGCGGCAATCATCGTCCTCTCTGCTCGTCTCACCACGGTTCGGGCCATATGAAGGGCCGCAGACGCCGTGTTGACTCCGGGAATTACAAAAGAAGTCTGTGAACCTGTGGTCAGTGTGCAGCGGTCCACAATCCCTTCCAAAGCATCCACGTCGGCTTCCCGAAGGATATCCTCTCCCAGCAGCCCGCGGCCGGTCCAGTCGCTGGCAAGTTCAGCGCCGAGGATAAAGAGTTTCCTCTGAATCTGGTCAATACACTCCCGAATATACTGGTTTTCCGTCAAAGCATAAGCCATTCCTAATATGGCGTTGGCCTCGTCTATGGTCCCATAGCAGTGAACCCGCGGATTATCCTTAGATACCCGATTTCCTCCTACCAGGCTGGTGGTCCCTGCGTCGCCTGTCTTCGTATAGAGATTTGTCATAGTCATCACATCCTGTTAGTTTCTATTTTCTTCCTAGTCTGCCCCGCTCCATGGCAGGCTATACACGAAGTATGGCTTTTGCCCATGAAAAAAGAGGGCCCTCCGGCTTTTGTCAGAGCACCCTCGTCTCGGCGTCCTATGTTATTCAGCTTCTTCCTGCTGTGCCACCTGCATCATGATGGCGCATTCCATTCTTTTCTTAAACAGCTGGCAGCCGTAATCGTAGACTCCTTTGATGGAGCCTGTGGCGTGGTATGCGTTGGCCGCGCAGCCTCCGCTGCAGTAAAGTCTGGCCCAGCAGTCCCGGCACTCTTTCCGGGCGTAGACGTTGCACATCTTGAAATCCTGACGCACCTCTTCATTGGTGACGCCGTTCCAGATATCGCCCATCCGGTACTTTTCATCGCCGACAAACTGATGGCACGGGTACAGGTCTCCCCACGGCGTTACGGCAAAATACTCCGTACCGGACCCGCAGCCGGAGATACGCTTGTAAATACACGGTCCGTGGGTCAGGTCAATCATGTAGTGGTAAAAGGTGAAGCCTTTGCCAGCTTTCTTCCGCCGAAGCATCTCCTTGGCCAAAATTTCGTACTGTTCAAAGAGTTTGGGCAAATCTTCCTCGGTCAGCGCAAAAGGATCCTCCGGCGGACATACCACAGGTTCCATGGAAAGCTCCGTAAAGCCCATATCGGCCATGTGAAGGATGTCTTTGGTAAAGTCCACGTTACCCCGGGTAAAGGTTCCTCGCATATAGTAGCCTTTGCCGCCTCTCGCCTCTACCAGCTTCTTGAACTTAGGCACGATAATGTCGTAGCTGCCCTCATCGTTTGCCGTTCGGCGCAGCCGGTCGTGGACTTCCTTCCGGCCGTCCAGACTGAGCACCACGTTGTGCATCTCCCTGTTGGCAAATTCAATTACGTCATCGTCGATGCCCACGCCGTTGGTGGTCAGGGTGAAGCGGAAGTTCTTTCCGTGTTCCTTCTCGACGCTTCTGGCGTAGTTCACCAAATCCTTTACCACCTGCCAATTCATCAAAGGCTCTCCGCCGAAGAAATCCACCTCCAGGTTTCTCCGGTCTCCGGAGTTTTCAATGAGAAAATCCAGAGCCCGCTTTCCCGTCTCAAAGCTCATCAGTCCCCGCTCACCCTTGAAGTTACCCTGACTGGCAAAGCAGTAAGTGCAGTTCAGATTGCAGGTGTGAGCCACGTGGAGGCACAGCGCCTTGACCTCAGTGTGACGGTTCTTCAGGTCGTAGGCATTGGGCTCGTAAATATCCTCCGTAAACAGCTTCTTCTGTTCTCTCAGGGCTTCAATATCGCTGATGACGTCAAGGACTTCTTCTCTGGTCACGTCAGGTTCATCCGCGTACTTAGAAAGAATCTTCTCGACCAGCGCCTCTTTTTCCTCAGAAAAATAATCATGGATGATGTCATAGGCGACATCATCCACTACATGTACGGAACCGCTGTATACATCTAAAACGATATTGTAACCGTTCAATTTGTACTGGTGTATCATCTTAGTTCTTCTTCTCGCACTCCTGATTTGCTACGCCGCAGGAAGTCTTGCAGGCAGACTGGCAGGAAGTCTGGCACTCGCCGCAGCCGCCGTTCTTCATGCTCTGCTCTAAATTTCTCGTCTCGATGGTCTTGATTCTCTTCATATCTATTTCACCTTTCTGTTATGTAATAGTTTGCTACCCTTTATCTTACCGATTTTACTGTCTATTGTCAAGCTGTATAAACGACTTTTCCGCCGACCATAGTCAATGTGGGCCTGATATGGCAGATGTCTTCCGGCGGGCAGGAGAAAATATCCTGATTCAGAATTATCAAATCCGCATAATATCCCGGTTTCAGCCTTCCTTTTACCTGTTCTCTAAATTCGTGGTAGGCGCTTTCTATGGTATAAGCGTCCACAGCAGTTTCCACATCCACGCACTCTTTCGGATAGAAACCCTCCGGCGGATACCCGTTCAAATCCTTTCGGGTCACCGCACAGTAAATACACGGAAATGGATTCAAATCCTCTACCGGCGCGTCTGTTCCGTAGGAGGCATGAACACCCATTTCTTCAGCGGTTTTAAAGGCATAGGAAGTCTTCATTCGCTCTTTCCCGCAGCGTCTTTCAGCAATATGTAAATCGGACTGAAGAAAAATCGGCTGAAAACAGGTTAAGATATTTGCTGATTTAATCCGCTGCAAAAGAGGCATATCTGTAATCTGACAGTGAATAATACTGTGGCGCAGAGGATTTTCGTCTTTTTTCGCGCCTATCTGTTCATAGAGATTTACCACTTTCTCTATGGCCTCATCGCCGATGGCGTGGACAGCTACCTGCATCCCATTTTGGTGCGCACAGCGGATTAATTCCTCCATAAAGGCGTCCGAGTTGACCTCTACCCCCTTTACTCCCGGCGCGTCGGAATAGTCTTCTCTCAGCATAGCTGTTCTGGAACCCAGTGAACCGTCCTTCAGGATTTTCAACGGGCCTCTCCTATACCAGTCGTCGGCGTAACTTTCATTGAAAAACGGACCGCTGCAATAGCTTTCCAAACTTTTTGTATCGTAATAAAACTGCTGTGCCGTATAACGCAGCAGAGCCCGTCCCTCATCATAGACCTCCTTGATAAGTGCACTGCATTCTTCCTGGTCTCTGACTACGAGTCCGATATCGTTTGACTGTACCGTAGTCACTCCCCTTGCGACTGCATATTCCATAGCCATGACCAGAGCCCGCTTCAGTTCCTGTCTGCCAAGAGGCGGAATCAGATTCAGCGCTGCGTGAAGCGCTTTTTCCGTCAGAATACCTGTAGGCTCTCCCTTTTCGTCTACTTCGATTCCCGCGCCCTCAAACTCAGTATGTCCTCTATCTATTCCCAACTTATCAAGAACATAGCTGTTTACACAGCACGAATGGGCGCATACCCTGGTGAGCACGATGGGAATATCCCTGGAGATAAGATCCATATCGCGGCGATTGGGCTTTCTTTGGCTGCCTTTTTTCCAGGTTTCTTCGTTCCATCCCGCCGCGGTAAACCCTCGATTGTCCGGATTTTCTTTTAAAAAGGCTCTGCACATTTCGGTCAAATCCTCAGCGCAGCTGGCTTCTGTCAGGTTTGGAAACAGCATGGCCTTTCCCATATAAAAAAGGTGCAGATGGCTGTCATTGAATCCAGGTAAGACCGTTTTCCCTTGACAGTCTATCTTCTCGGCGTCTCCCGCTGCAGCGAGAACTTCCTCGCTGCTTCCTGTCATTGTTATCACGCCGTCTTCCTGCAGAAGGGCCTCCGCAAACATTCCTCGTTCTACATATATTTTTCCATTGTAAATTACCGTTTTCGACAATATGGTCACACTCCTTTATGACAAAAATATCTGCCGCCTACACAATCTATCGGCAGCAGATATTTATAGCAGATTATACTTATTTATCGGTATCGTAAGCGCCTGTGGCAATGTAGTCTTCCGGATAGTTCTTCACCACATTTTCCGGCTGCGGGTCCCACGCATAGATATCGAATCCCAAATCCTTACTGGTAGCGAACCAGCGCCCCCTCTCATCGATGCGCGGAAAATATGCCGACATATGCTCTTCTATCCCCTTGTCTTGCGCCATTTCATAAAATTCCGGTCTGGTGCGCATAATCACATGATGGATAAAAGGTCTGCCGATTTTCTGCAATTCCTTATAGAACTCTGACTCCGTGTCGCCGGGTTCAAAAAGCTCTATGGTGATTTCACCGTAATCACACATACATATCCTTGCGCCGATTTCCGCTGCAGGCTGACCGTTTTTAACCACGTCCCTCACATTTTCCCGGTCGGTGTAAAACTCTCTCCACGGGCCGATAATGCCGTAAGATTTGAAAGTCTCCAGGGACTTCTCCATGTCCGGCGTCATAATGACAAATCCGCCGACTCTTACAAAAGACTGCTGCATCTTCTACCCCCTCTTCTCTGCTTTTTTCGCTTTTCTGTCAGCGATATCTTTCAGATAATATTTTCCCGGTGTATGGAAAAATTCCTTAATCAAATCCACTACCTCACCGTGCAGGAGGAACACCCCTATCATGTTGCTGATAATCAGAAGGGCAAAGAAGAAGTCCAGGAAACGATAGACAAATTCCAATCCTCCCACGATGCCTAAAAACATTCCGACAAAATACATATAACGGAAAATCTGGCTGAATTTATAGCCGAAACAGTATTCTGCAGATTTTGTTCCCACCTGTACCAGTACAATCAGAGTCGAGATAACAAATACCAGAATCAACAGGGTGAGGAAAATCGGACCGGCAGAACCGAATACATTTCCAAAGGCTGCCGCCGGCATGGTCGCCGCATTGCTGCCGTCAATTTTTATCCACGCGCCGCTTACTACGCAAATCAACCCTGTAAAGGTACACACAATCATAGTATCGACAAATACTTCAAATACACCGAAGAAACCCTGTCTTACCGGGTGGTCAACGGTTGCCGCAGAGTGGATGAACGGTGCAGCGCCGTCTCCGGCCTCATTGGAATAGGCACCTCTGGCAGCGCCCCACTGGATAGCTGCAGATATGGTTGAGCCTGCGAATCCGCCTACCGCTGACATTGGAGTAAATGCACTTTTAATAATAGTAGCAAATGCTGACGGTATTGCTGTAAAGTTAAATGCAAGAACAATCAGCCCGCCTACCACATAGGCGACGACCATGACAGGAACCATTTTATCGGTAACCTTGGTGATTCTGTTGATTCCACCCAGTGCAACCAGGGCAACGATAACGATGATACCGATGCCGGTACCCATAGCGGGAAGTCCTATGGCCGTAGCATTCTGTACTGCTGAAACCATCTGCGCAGCAGCAGACGGCACATTTTCCAGCATCATAATCAGCGCGAATGCGAAAGCCAGCATTGCACCAAACTTCTTATTTTTAATGCCCTTCTTCATGTAGAACATGGGACCGCCTACCCATTCGCCGGCTTCATTTTTCTCTCTGTATTTAATACCCAGGGCAATCTCACAAAATTTTGTAGCACATCCCGCAAAGGCCAGAATCCACATCCACACAATAGCGCCGGGCCCGCCAAAGGCGATAGCTACAGGAACACCGGCGATGTTCGACGCGCCAACGCAGGCCGCAAGGGAAGCTGTACAAGCCTGAAAAGGCGAAATTCCGTCCTCTGACTTCTGAAACATCTTGCCGAAAGTCTGAGAAAATATATATCCAATATGTCTAAACTGAATAAATCCAAATCTGATTGTTAAAAATAATCCGCCAAAGCCCAATAATAGCAAAAGAGGCGGACCCCAAAGCCAGTTAGATGCCGCAACAACAGCATCGCCTAATTTTGATAAAAATTCCATACTATACCTCCCGTGTCATCGTCTTGATTACATTGTTAAATTCAGGATTCTGCTCAAAAATAATGTTATAAATACCGCGTCCGTACTTTTCAAGATATCTGCCATATCCGCTTTTCATATCGAGAGGCTCTATAATCTCGAAAATGACATCCTGTCCATCCGTATTCTGCCCAAAGGACGCTTTTCTGCAAGTATTGCCCACAACCTGAATTTCTGAGATGGGCCCGAATCCATAGGCCTTGTAAGCTTCCACCGTCTCTTCCAGGTTTTCTACGACAACCAGTATCTTCTCCATTCTCACATATTTCGGCGTCTGCAGATGAGGTTCACTTCCGTCTTCCAGCTGAATATAAGCTCCTGTAGCCATATGGTCTGTCGGATAGTTTCTTTTTTTGCTTTCTTCCGTCTGGTCCCATGTAAAAATATTGAAGCCCAAGTCCTTTCTGGTATCGTGCATTCTCATCACCTGCGTAAAAATGTCGTCCTCGGAAAACTTGTGATTATACAGGGAAAACTTCATAATCTCATCAACGCCCCGCTCTTTCAGAACCTGATAATATCTTGGAGTCGGTGTGAACATGATGTCGCAGACTCCCTCGCCCTGTTTCCGGATAAATTCCTCCCAAACTGTATTTTCCAGAGGCTGAAGCAGTTCAAAAGTTACCCCGTCGATTTCGTACATCAGGGTTTTAAATCGAATGCGCTCAACCTTTTCCCCGTAAAGTTCGCCGTTCTGCACGGATTTTTCATCCGATATAAAAGTTCGCATAGGTCCCATCCCGTATTTTTTACAGACCTCTGCCGCCTGCTTGATATCTCTAACCGCAATTCCAATTTGCCCCATTCGAGTAAAACATTTTTCAGTCATTTTTCACCTCCGCAGTTTTCTCTTGTGCACAGTTCTATTTTAAAACTCCTTTTCGCCGATTTCTGTGCGTTTTTTTCATTTTTAACAGGACAATATTATTGCGTTTGATTCCCTTTCCCCTTATTTCATCACAAAAAGTCAAAATAATCGGAAATAAAAGTCAAAAAAGTCAAAAGGCATCCTGTAGAAGAATGCCTTTTTATATCTGTGTGTTTAACTTTGTCACCAACAGGATTCCGGCTTGTCCCGGTTCCAGTTTGATTTTAAGACCCTCCGGCCCGATAGACCTGTTTTGTCCGATACAGTTTGGCCTGCACAAAGATTCTATTGCCTTATGTTTCTGCCAGCAACCCATAGTCAGTTCTCTCGAGGCGGAGAGCTGCTCTGCAAGGTGAAGAGCGTTTTTTGAAAATTCATACTCAAAGGCAAGATATTCCGATATCTTATCCTCAAACAGGATCTGAAATTCAGAAATTTGCTCCTCCGATGTATTCCATGCCAATAGTGTCATGGAATCGTTCCCATCCTGACAGGCGCGGCAGGCTGCCCATCCGCCGCCATATTCTCTCCGGCCTTCCGCATGTATCCACTGCTCAAGTATATAATAAAGAGGCGATTTGATTCCATCTTCTGTGTACAGCCCATTCCACCCTCCTGCTCTTGCGAAAAGGAATACCTGATTGTCATGAACAGCGTCTTCTAAAGACTCTGCCAAAGAAATACTGTGTTCCGAATGTCTCTGTCCGGCCTCCTGTTCTTCTCCGTGGATAATGTGTATGGCTCCAAAATCAGCTTCCAGTCCGCTCATCAGTCTGCCCCAAAGCTTCTGCCTGATAAAATCTTCGGAAGAGATGAAAACCGTCAGGCCTCCCCTTTGTACTTCGCCCATGTCTTTTGATAGAAAGGGAATCCTGCTGACCTGATTTTCCGTCAAGGTCTCCTCTTCCCAGTAGGGCGCCATTATGCCGGTCAGACTGTCGTCGAAATTCAGCTTTTTCTGGTAAGACTGCAGGGTGTAATGTGAAATCTCCGCCCGGTGTTTCCTCCTGAATTCCACCGGATTTGCATGAAAAAATTTATCAAAATATCGGTGAAAATATTTAGGGTCAGAAAATCCACAGTCATAAGCGATGCCTGTGATACTCTTGTCCGTTCCCAAGAGCTGGCGCAATGCCTCTTCACAGCGGACATAGTTGAGAATATCAATAAATCCCATACCTGTAATTTGCTTAATACTTCTGGAAAGGTAGGCCTGGCTTACATGGACATGCTCCGCAAGGTCAGCCAGAGTAATTCTTTCTGTATAATGCTGATATACAAAATCATAAACGCCAAAGAGTCGATTGAAAGTATGATAATCCTCATAATCAATGGTGGTTGTTCCGAGGAAGTTGAAGTGATTTCTAATTAGAAGCAGCAATGAATTGGCAAGACTGATGACTTTGGGAGACGATTCGTCATTTCTATATTCTCTGATAATCTGAGCCAGAAGCGTTCTCATTTTTTTCAGATAGGGAAGCTGGCCCAGGGGTCTGTACCCGGGATTTACATACAATCCCACCTGGAGAATATCCTTGATATATTTCTGAAAATACGGCAAATCTATGTAGAAGGAAATATATCTGAGAGAGCTGCTGATTTTACGGATTTTGTGAAAATCTTCATCCACAATCAGGATTAAGTCATTCCCCGAATCCATCAGATACTCCACATTATTAAAAGTGATACCTGCTTCACCTTCCAGCACCCAAATCAATTCCTGCGCATTCCGGTGCATATGATACGGCTCTGAGCCGCAGCCTTCTGTAATCATAACAGGCCCCTTTGTGAACTTGATATCATGATTCATATTTTTTCCTCCATGTTCACTGGTATTATACCATTATTGCCGGTGTTTGTGTAACCGAATCCGCCAAATAAATTTTGTATTAAGGTAACACCGGCGGCCTCAACCCTGAAAATGAAAAAATAGTACCTTCCGCTAAAAGCAAAAGGTACTATAAAAATATTTTCATGCCGGCCTATGCTTATTTACTCCCGAAGCTTGCATCTCCGCACCGTATGACCGAGCTCATCTACATAAGTACACGCGCCGCATACACCTTCGCCGCAGCACATATTTCCTTCGGTCGGGTGCACCGCGGCGCCTCCGGACGCCTGCTCAATCTGCGCCGCATAATATGGCGAAGCCAAGCCGAAGACATTGCTCTCCTCGGAAAATTCCAGACTGCCCAGACCCTCCTCGGCAAAGTTTTTCACCTCTACGGCGTCAGCCGGCAGGTCTCCAAAGTAATCCATAAAAAAATCAAATCCGACTTTGTCCAGGTCCACAAAAATCCGCATATCTCTCAGCCACTTGTTGTATCTGCTTCCGCCGTCTAAAAAATTCCGCAGGGGCGCCACTGCGATTCCCTTGGCGTAGATTAGCGCTTCTTTGGCGCTTTCCTTCAGATGACCCAGACCTGACAGCCCGTTGTAGTATACCCCTCGTACCCACAACTTTTCGGTTTCCCTGAAAAGGCTGCTGCTCTTCACGCCGCATCGACAGATGCCCAGGTGCAAAAGCCCCGCCTCCGGTTCTGATTTTAATACGGAAATCGGCGCATCGTACCATCCGTTTTCCTCTTCCCTTCTGACAAAGACATAAGCTCCGGCGGTCTGTGCTTTCTGACAAAATCCTCTGTCTGCTTCCAGTACAAATACTTTGAAGTCCTGGCTGTACTCCCGGGTTTCTCTAACCGACAGAAGTCTTTCCCTGCGGCCTGGAATAATTCTGCGGCCGTTTTGCTGATAAAGGGAGTAGATACAGGTTCCCTGCCAGCTGCAGTCTTCGCAGGTGCCGCCGCTTAGCCTGCCGCAGATTAGACATCTGCCGTATTCCGCCAGACTGCACGGACAACCTTCTCTGCCCGCATCGATACATTTATTCTGTTTCATCTTCAATCCCCCTCACCTCATATCCGTAGTCCATCAAAGCGTAGGCGTCGTTAAACCAGTTTCCGTCAGAGAGTACGACACAAATGAGTTCTGTACTGCCTCGCCGGGAAGAGGCTACCAGGGTGCGCCCGCTCATCTTGGTAAATCCAATTTTAATGCCCGTCCCACCTTCGTACTGGAACACGGTCTTGTTCTTGTTGTAATAGTCCTCCCACGACTTGGAGCCCACAATTTTCCGAAAGGTTTTGTTCTTCATGGCATACCGTGAAATGGTTGCTAAATCCCGCGCCGTAGTATAGTGGTCATCGTCATATAACCCGCTGGGGTTGACAAAATGGGTGCCGGTGCAGCCCAGCTTTTTCGCTTTCTCATTCATCAAATCCACGAAGTGGTCCACATTGCCTCCCAGAATGGCTGCCAGCGCCGTAGCTCCGTCATTGCCGGACCTGAGCATGACGCCGTAAAGCAGGTCCTCAAGGGTTCTGGTTTCCCCTTCTTTTAAATAAAGCGACGACCCTTCAATGCCCACCGCCGACTTTGGAATCTTTACTTCTGTTTTAATGTCGACATCAATCTGTCTGCATATGTCCAGACTGACTGCGGCAGTCATAATCTTCGTTGTGCTGGCCGGATACCCTCGCTCATCTGCATTTTTTTCGTAAAGGACCTCTCCGGTCTTTCCGTCTATCAGGATTGCCTGTTTGGCGCTGACGGAAGGCGGCTGTACCATGTCCGCGGATGCCGAGGAAACCGGCTCAGCCACATAATTGAAAATCATTGCTCCCAGGACAAAGGCCAAAATGATACCGATTGCTAATAATACTTTTTTCATATAAAAAAATCTCCCTTACCAATGTATGGTTCCGAGAGATTTTTATACATGTTTTTCAAATCTTTACGCGGCCTGTCCGAAAGCTGAAAGTATGCAAGGGTGGGGCTCTTCAGCGCCGCTAAAGCTTCTTCAAAAAAGCCGTCAGCCCCTCCATGATATCCTCATAGGTGTCGTCAAAGTTTCCGGTGTACCACGGGTCTGCGATATCCCTGTCCTTCCCTGCAAATTCCAGCAGCTTGCAGACTTTATGTTCCGGGTCACCACCGATAATTCGGAAAAGACCTCGGATATTTTCCTCATCCATCACGATGAGATAATCGAAGTTCTCGTAATCAGCCTTTGTCACCTGGCGCGCTTCATGGCGCGTAAAAGGAACCCCCACTTCCCGCAGCTTCGCCTTGGTTCCCCGGTGAATATCATTGCCAATCTCTTCCCTGCTGGTTGCGGCAGACTCAATATGGAAGTCGGCCTCCCGGCCTGCTTTGCGGACCATGTCCTTCATTAGAAATTCAGCCATCGTGCTGCGGCAGATGTTGCCGTGGCAGATGAATAATACTTTTATCATAAACGAAAATCCTCCTAAAATGCCGTGTTCTGCCCCGATTTGCCGCAGTTTGCCGGGTATAAATTTTGCTCTGAGATTGTTAAATTTGTCACAGAATAGGCAAAATGCGGCAAATCGAGGCAAGTTGAGGACATGAAACGTAGTCAAAACGTAGTAAGAACAGGGGTGTTTTACTACTGCGGTTATTCTAACATAAACCTATGGCATGAAACAACGTGAGCCTGATTTTTTGCAGATTCTAGTTGGCACGGGAGGATAGGAAGTACGTCATATCTTCTCGGTCGTATGTAGGAACATATCAACAATTTTTTACTTTTTCGGTTGTCCCCGTAAACATATCCATGTTCAATCCCATTTTCTTCTCTGCTTTACCTTGCCTTCGCTATTCCTACAAGCCAAACAATCTTAATAATATAAAATTAGCGATTTCGAATGATTTTTCCTAAGCTATTCTTCGGTAAATTTTGTTCTGAAAATAACACCTCTACAACTTTATCCGAAAGATTGTAGGCATTAAAACATTGTTGAACTTTTTTAATTATATCTTCTTCTGACTCTGAGTTGTCTTTAACTACAATCAATTTAAGCGTGGTTCGCTGATTAATAATATGTCCAGATAATAGACATTCAACAACACCTTTGTTTGATGTAATTTCATTTTCAAGCACTTCAGGAATTACTTTTGTTCCATCTTCAAAAACAATTAGATTGGATTTTCTTCCAATCAGAAATAAAAATCCATCTTCATCAAGATATCCTAAATCACCAGTATATAACCATCCGTCATGAATTGTATCGCTCGTTGCATCAGGTGCATTCCAATATCCCATCATAACGTTATCCCCGCGAACGGTAATCTCCCCATCAACGATAGAAACATCACAGCAGGGAAGAACCTGTCCTACACTATCTGGTTTAGAAGACAGATCTCTATTCATGCTAATGCAAGGTGAACATTCCGTTAAACCATACGCTGAAAAAACCTCTATCCCATACTTTTTTAATACCTTTCTGCTATTTTCATTAAGTCTAGCACCTGCACACATGATTTTTTTTAATTGTCCACCTGAAATCTTTTGGACATTATCCGACATAACGAGCATCTTTTCTATAGCATAAACCATTGCAGGAGGCAAATTCATATGTGTAGGCTGAAAATGTTGCATATCTTTGAAGAAATTAAGTTTGTTGTCAGAAAAGCAGATTGTTCCACCCGAATAAAGCGGCCCAAGTAAATCGGCAACAAGACCGAATAAATGATAATATGGCAAAACATGATAATATACAGCACCTAATGGATACTCATAACACTGCATGCCACCAACCATATCACTCAGCAGGTTTTTTGGTGAAAGCATAACTCCTTTTGCTACAGAAGTTGTCCCTGAACTTTTTGCTATTGCACAACACATTTCATTGTAGGTCTCCTCTGGAAAATCCATACGCAAAGGAGCTGATAACATAGCAATAATCTTTTCTTCATCAATGATTTGATATTCTGCACCCTCATCACTCTGATAAGGTTCACAAAGTATCGCAACCTTTCCTGAAATTGCAATTGCGAAAAAAGCGATGCTGAAATACACCGGATGTTCCGTTGTCAAATAATAAAAACGCTGATTATCATTTATAAAATATGCCAATAGACATCTAACACAATCATACAGCGCAGAATAAGTCCAGATGTGATTATAATCTTTAAATGCCACCTGATCCGAAAAACGCTCTTTAATTGATACCATAAATTCCTTAAATGATGAACACTGTGGAACATCATAAAGAGGATAACTGTAAGAATGCAACTCTATTTCCCTCCTAAAAAGTCAGCTACATATATACTAAGAATAACCAAATCCCGGTAATTCCCATCTATATATTTATTATCTAGTAATCTGGCTTCTTCCTTAAAGCCAACCTTCTGTGCTACAGATAACAGAGGTTCATCTAGTTCCGTCACCTCTAAAAAAACTTTTCTAAGGGGATATTCTCTGAATAATACATGTAGAAATTCGCTCAGGACTTCTTTAGTAATCCCTTTTCTAATATAACCATATATATGACAATGGCTATCATATACACGATAATCATAGGCTATAATAAAGCCGCAAATGCATGTATCACCCGTCTCTGAATTTTCTTCAATCACATAGAAGTCATGAAAATATCCAGAAAGCTGTCTAGATAGCCAATGTTGACAATCATCTTTATTTAAAAAAACAAAACGCTTAGACATAAACTCAGTTCTTTCACATCTGATAAGCAATTCATAAATTCTTTCAGCATCATTCTGTAAATTAATATTTCGCAAATAATATTCCATATTTTTTTATCCTCTCATCTCTCCAAAACGAATCTCTGGATAATAGCAGGATATTCCCATCCGACATTTTTGAGGATAGTTCTGCGGAAATTCCATCCTATCCAGATATTCCTGCTCCGATTGTGATTTCTCTAATATTTCCAAATTCTTTCTAGTCAAAGCAATATCGCTGCATACTGAATCAAAATCGTCTGCCCGGCCAACAATTTTCAATGATGTAATTCCAATCTGTTTTAATCTATACAAAGCACACATTGCACAGGCATCCAGATGGAATGCTGTTCTATAGAGATAATCATTTACATCAACATCATGGAAATCCGAAAACCTGCAATAATCATGCATATAGCTGTTATTTCCATATCGGGTATATGTGCATGTCGCACCACATTCCGCTCTGTGCATCCCCAGACAATAACAATCCGAAAAGATGCACCCATTCCGCATAAAAAAGGCTTCAAATTCAACCTCTGGCAATTCACTGCAGATATCCTCAAGTTCGTTTAAAGACAAATCTCGAGGAAGAATCATTCTATGAACCCCAATCTGCGCATACATATTTGCAATATCGGCATTATATATCGCACACATCGTACTTGCAATAGGCCGTAGATTGAACTTTTGAGCCGATATTATAACATTCATGTCAGATAGAATCAAACCGTCAACCTTGTGCTCTGCTAGTAGGGGGAAATAATGTGTCTCCATAAAATGTATCTGCTCCTTGGAATATCCATTTGCATTCATCGTAATAAAAGCATTTTTCCCTTTCACTTTGATTTGTTCAATTACTTGCAGCATCTGACGAAATGTATAAGGATTTGCGCGCTGTTTAAATCCAGACATTCTGTTAATATCTGCATAATCGCCAAACGTCTCCGTCCATTCTTCGTCATAGAAACCAAGATACAACTCGTCCGCACCAGCCTGTATATAAGAATCAACATATTCCGCTTTACTCAATGGAACTAAAATTTTCATGGGCATACTCCCTCCACTCCTTTACAGGAAAATATATGATACGATCAAAGAACCTCCCTATAGTCTGAACGGACTCATTTTTAAAATATAGAGTGCGCCCTATGCGAATTAGCAAAGGATCGCAATCTGTCTGCATCACATGCCCGGAATAAAAATCAATAACATGTGCACATTCCATACCACAAGATAAATTAGGACGGAATTTCTGAACCACCGGGTAATGAATAGACGCAAATTTGCAAATATTACCTGTTGTCATATAACAAAAAGGTGCATGCAAACCAACACAATATTCTGAACCATTTAACGCACTCAAATCAATACACCGACTCATTGGATCCAGTTCTATACCTTCAAATCACAACTTACTCCAATAATCATCAGATAAATGTGTTAATAAAACCGGAGTCAAACATCCATTCATATAATCTGGTATCCTACAATCTCTCGAATCCTTAAAAAATAATCTGCCCAGATTCAATCGAACTGTGTTCTTATTCTGTAAAAAAGCCAGCATGCCGATGTCATTTACTGTAATTTCATCAATAATATTGATTCCTTCCAAACAAATCCTGTCAATTTTTTCTTTTCCTTTCTTCAAATCTTTTTCCGAAAAAACTGGAATTGTTAAGGTTACAGGGATTTTCTTTTCTCGGCAATAATGAAACACCTCATAATATCCGGAAAATTCCAGAAAATATTGGCTACAAAAAGAAGAACCTATATACACTCTTTGAATAGCTTCGCTGCGCTTTCTTTCCAAACCATCACATAATGCTTTGAAACTGACCTTGTTAAGAATCGAAGAATTCAACAACCCACAAAGATTCATACAAAACATTATTTCACCAGCCTTCCCAATAGCCTATCAAATTGCGTTCTAGTAATTGAAAGATAATAAATGTCATGCCACATCCCATTATAGTAGCGGTAATCTTTCAATACACCCTCTTTAACAAATCCTGCTGCCAAATTGCTCCTGAGACTTTCTTTATTGTACTCATATATTGTTGAATAAACTTTTTTCAACGGGTACATTGAGAAAAGCTTTTTCATGAACTTAACTGCTGCAATACCTCCGATTCCAGTGTTTCTATAGCTTGGGCAAATATAAACAACGAGTTTATAATGACCGTCTACCAAAGAAAAATCATAATTATGCACATACCCTAACGGTTTTTCATTCGAATCGTTTCTTATAACATAAAAATCGTGAAAATCATTAGCAAGCCTGTTTATTAACCATTTTTCGAACTCCATTTCAGACTGAAAATGTAACTTTGTAGAATATAGATACTGGTCATCCGCATTCATAAAGCTGTATATTGTATGTAAATCTTCAGGTATCCGTATAATATCCAAGTAACAACCAATCATAAGTTATTGACACTCCTTCCTAACAGAGCTGTTCTCCAAACTTTTTCATTAAATTACAAGATGCTTTAGCCAGCGCAGTAATTTCATTAATTTTGTATGCAAGGCATCCCCCTGAACATTTCATAACCTCACGCAAATGACAATCCATACATTTTGAAGTGTAAACTGTATTATATGCATATGCATCTATTGTTCTAAGATAAAAATTCTCCAATTCTCGAATACCAGCAAAATTCTCAATGCATTGCTTCGTACAGGCAGATAGTCCAAAACAACGAACTGCTGTAAGGTCCTGTCTGATATCAATTACTGGAGCACAATGGACATCAGGTGTAACAATGTTACTTTTCCCGATATTTTCCTTAATAAATGTATTAGCCAAATAAACCTGAAATTGTGCAAGATCTTCTTTTGTAATCAAACATGAGGGAATTTTGTTACAATCAAAGTTAGGAATAATCTCATTTTTTAACAAGTCATGAAAAAATTCAAACATACGCGACTTCATGCTTTCAAAATACCTGTGTGCATCAATATTGCGGTCTTCATCAAAATTCGGAACTGTAATAGCTACACGAACATGGTGAAAATTGAACCTTTTAAGAAGTCGCAAAAGATATTCGTATTCAAAGTTTGTCTGATACATATTGATTCCCAGCGTAACCCTGTCTTTACAAAGTTTCTCATCAATGAGCACTTGTAGATTATCACAAAGTTTCTGATAATTTTGTTCTCCGATATCTTTGGGCGGATTGCAATTAATAAGCAGATGAGTCTTAGGATGGCAGATCACATCCCAGAATCGATTAATACTTATACCATTTGTATATACCACAACGCTTTTTACACGATTATCTGTTAGCAATCTACGCATTAAAAATTCAAATTTCGAATGTACTGTCGGCTCTCCACCAATCATTCCTACAGACGAATGACTCCCATCGCCAACTATAAAATCAACAGCCTTCTGAAAAGCTTCATCAGAAATCTCATTCTTATCTTTGTTTACAAATTCATTTGCAAAACAATATGGGCAATGCAAATTACACACATCAGTCATCATGATATTAGCCATAACTATCCCTCCAAACCAATAGAACTAACAGCAGAAAACAATTCCTGAACCGTCATATTTTTCTTAACGGAACTGACATCTAATTGACAGCCATATTCCTCTTCAATTTGTGCAATAATTACCATCATATCAAACGAACACAGACACAAATCCTCCGCCAATCTGTCATTCGGTAAAATAATGCGTTCTTCTTGTAAGACACCTGAAATTATTGCGCATAGCTGTTCAAATTCCATTTAAAACCTCCAAAAAAAACTCCACCACGATAGAAATTTTCTCATCGTAGTGGAGACATTATCATCTACGCTATTTGTAATATTATAGCCACAAACAGAATTCTACAAAGTTCTCACTCTGTGAACACGCACCTATTTCTTTGCAGACAGCGCAAAATTCTATTTGCCACCTCCACTGTTGTACGATCCACCATAAGAATCTTGGCTTGTGTATCCAGTACTACTGTTATAATACCCACCGTAAGAATCTTTGCTACTATATCCTGTATTGCTATTATAGTACCCGCCATAAGAGTCACGACTGGTATAACCAGTATTGCTATTGTAATAGCCACCATAAGAGTCTGCACTAGTATAACCAGTATTGCTATTATAGAATCCACCATAGGAATCTGCACTAGAATAGCCACCACTATTATTACTTCCACCAATGTCACCGCCACCGCTGTATCCGCTATATCCCATGTCGTAAACCTCCTTCATATATTTATCTATTGAGCAAAACAAGTTCGGAATAACTATACATATCCGACACTTATTCTTATACATGATAACACACATTGACAAAATTTGCAATAAATCAGCAAAAAAAATCCGGGGCCTTGAATAAAAAAGTAAATTCCCCCTCATTTTACATATAGAATTTACTTTTTCACTCAAGCTCCACCCCATGTGAAACTAATCTCTGCGCCAATTCCAACGCTAACGCATCATTACTCCAAGAATATGAAATAAAATCTTTGGTACTCTGTCGTCTTTAAATATATACTTCCTCCTACTTCTCACTTTTATTTTATTACCATCTGGCAGAATAAACGCCTGTTCATCCCCAACACCTCAGCAATCGCAAGTATCTCCTCAAAGGAAACCGTCCCACGCTTTAGCTTTTTATTAAAATTCTGCGGTGTCTGCCCAATATGCCTGCAAAGCTCTGCAAGGCTGATATTCTGTTTCTCACACAACTCTCTTATCATATCCGATGTTGTCATGATTCACCTCCACTAACATATCTTTTTTATAAACCATCAGGTTGACAAACGCAAGATACCTATGAAATAATCTGCTGAAAATTTAAAAAACGCCCTGCCGAAGCAGAGCGCCAATGTGTTCTTTCTATATTAAATTGCCCAAAACATTTTCTGCGAAACCGGATTCTCTCCTTTGACCTTTTCCAGTTCTTTTCTGGCATCTGCCAGCTCCTCCATCCTCTTCAATTCATCCGCAGCATCCTCCAAGCCAAGATGCGTGTAGGTATTCAGCGTTACACCGATATCCGAATGCCCCATCAGGTATTGGAGCGTCTTTGGATTCATTCCTGACTTCGCCATGTTGCTGCAGTAGGTATGACGGCAGACATGGGGAGTGATATTCGGAATTTGTACCCGGTAGATGTCATTGTACCGCTTGACCATGTGGTTGAAGCGGTGTTCCCAATGCATGGCCACCAGGGGCATTCCATCCTTATCTGTGAAAAGGAATCCGGTATGTCCATCTACCATCTTTTCAAATCTCGGTTTTTCCCTGTCCTCAATGATTGCCTGGAAGCAACGGAATACATCTTCCGTCATGGGCAGCTTCCTCGTTCCGGCATTTGTCTTTGTGGCTTCAATCACATACTTCATTTCTGACGTTCTGAGCAATTGATGATCAATATTGATGATCCGGTTCTCCAAATCAATGTCCTTAAGCATCAGACCGCAGAATTCCGAAATGCGCATTCCTGTATGGAACAGAATGTAGACCACCTCATAATACTTGCAGTAAACATTATCATCATGGATAAATTTCAGGAACTTCCGCATTTGCTCTTTGGTAATGGCCTCTCTTGTTACACTGTCGTTGACAATTACTGTAGCTAGTTGAAACTCAAAAGGGTTCTTGTGCAGAACATCGTCATCCACCGCCATCTGGAAGGCAGGTCGCAGCACACCTCTGATGGAATGAATAGAACTGTATCCTTTACCGTCACTCTGTAGCTTTATCAGGAACAGTTTCGCATCGGATACCTTTACCTGGGATATTTTCTTTCCGCCAAAAGGTTCCTTTTCTAATGTACGCTGCACAGTTCTGTAGCCTGCGCGGGTACTATCCCTTACTCCAGTTTTGGTTTTAAGGTAGCGCTCCACCAATTCCATCACTGTAATGTTCTTCCCAACAGGGTCTAATTGTGAATCAAGGTCATAGCCGATCTGCTTTTCTAACTCCCGCAAAGAAAGACATGGCTTCTTTCCCACTGGTAGTTTATCTGTAGGTTCCAACCGCCAACTGTACACAAAGTGTGGTTTCCCGTTCACATGATATTTAAACTGGTATTTCCCGTCCGCCCGGATGGATTCTCCCCGGCGGAGAACCCTGTGCTTGGAATCGCGCCGATTGCCTGGTCTCTTTGCCATTTATGTCCGCCTCCTTAGCTCTGGATGCTTCTCCAGATATTTTACAAATTCAGTACGGATGATCAGCCTGCGGCTGCCGTACATTGCCATAAAAGGCGTGTCTTTTCCCTCTTTCAGAAGTTTGTAGAACTTTCTTCTGCTAAGTCCGAAGTATACGATTGCCTCCTCCTGATTCAGAATATCCTTCTGCTCGGCTGATGGTTTCTTCATTCTGCATCTTCCTTCTTTCCCATAGTCAATGAATCCATGTATTCTTCAAATTTCTTACGGACGATCAGATAACGGTTCCCTAAAAAAACAGCATAGAAGCCGGTATTCTCCTCCGCCATTCTTCTCATGTTTTTGATTCCAATATTGAAATATTCTGACGCCTCTTTTACAGTCAGCATATACTTTTCACTGATCGGAATTTCGGTCTTTCCGCTGCCTGCCACCCGGTTTGTTTCCTTCATGTCATGGCCTCCTTTTCCCGGTTTTCGACCTTTTAAGGTCATGACATATATCACTCTAAAGCCCTGAAAAGTCAACTACTCACGGCAAATAAAGAGAACTCAGACCGCAGAAGATTCTTCGATAAATTTCTCAAATTTTGTGCGTATTATGAGATAGCGGTTTCCGCTGTAAACCGCAAACCGGCCAACATTTTCTTCCGCTAGGCGCCGCATCTTTTTTACTCCGATACTGAAATACTCTGATGCCTCCTTTATGGTCAGCATATATTTCTCATTGATTGGCACAAACACTTTTCCGCTTCTCACAGCACCCTTCATTTCTTTAGTCATAAAAACCACCTCCACATATAGACCACGAAAGCGAAAAAAATGAACCCCCAAAAGCCAAATTTAACCGGCCGTATTTTGAACCCCGCCGTATTAGCTTTCAAATTATAAGTTGCTAACCCACGGATTCGGAGGTAATATGCACCACTGAGGAAGGAGGGATTTTATGGATAAGAATTCTGCATTATACCAGTTAATGGACATACGGGTAAATGGAATCATGGACGAGATCACAAGAACCGATGAAGAGTATCAGGCAATCATCCAAAAAGCCGATGAATATTCCGGTAAGTTGGAAACCCTGAACCTGCCAAATGAGGTCAGGGAGTTGATTGACAAGTATGCCAGCGAACTAAACGCCAATGGCAGCCGCTCATGCCGCTGTTGGCCGCATTTACAATCGCACCACAGGCAAGCCTTGTAATGTCGCCCCGCCACAGATAAATTTCTTTTTGAATGGGCGTAAGTGCTGAAAGTTCGACAATTCCTTTGCGCCTGTTTTCTTCCTGCAAATATTCATCTTGTATCCGCTGAAAGTCCTCGCTGACCGGAGACGCCAGCCGAACATTCATCAGACTGCGGAGCAGCGTTTTTTGCTCGCTGCTGTCATGTGGAATTTTGATGTTTCGATATTCCGGTTTCTCGTCCAACAAGGAACGAATCAATATTTGCCTTCTTTCATTCTGGTTCATGCTGCTCTAAAACTCATAAGGCGGCTCGCCGGAAAAGTCAGCAATTACGCCATGTGCATCCTCAATGTAAAACACCTCAAAAATGGGGTTGGACGCCTCGCCGTACTGTCCTTTGACGATGGGATTGCCCATAGCGCCTTCCTTGACGGCCATGTTATTTTCAAATACGGCAGTGCCATGCAGGCGAATCCAGGCATAGTCGGGACTGGAGACAGTGACCTCAATCTCAGGGTTGGCCTGCATATCCTTGTATACATCTTTGGTGCTATTGGTACAGAACCACAGCTTGCCGTCCTGCTCAAACAGGAACATGAAAGGCCGGCACTTGGCTTTGCCATCCCGGCCCACGGTAGCCAGGTACTGTACAGGGTTCTCGGTCAGAAATTCAGATACTTTGCTCATAATATTAATCTCCTTTTTATAAATATTTTAATTACTTTCTCACAACGCTGATACGCTCCCGGATATGATTGCCGCTGACAATCTCGTCAACCATAGCAATGGCATAATCCGCATAGCTGATGATACTCTCGCCCCGCTCATTCAGGGTCAATTCCTCACCGGCCAGAATGTACGCTCCGGTGCGCTCTCCCTCCGCCTGGAAGTCACCTGCAGGGCTGATAAACGTCCACCGTACATCGTCCCGCTTGCGCAAATCGACCAGTGCCTTCCCCTGCGCCTTTGCCAGAGGCAGGAACATGGCAGGAAAATCCGGGCCGTCGGATACGACTGCAGTATGTTCAGGGTTGACATACAGGCTTCCGGCGCCGCCAACCACTACAAGCCGCTTCTCCGTACCGGAAATAATATCGCAAAGGTGCATCAGGGACTTGCTGTGCAGCGGAAGCACTTCCTCAGCCCATGCCCCAAAGGCATCTACAATCACATCATAACCGGCCACATCCTCTGCGGTCAAATCAAACAGGTCCTTGCGGATATAGTTCTCTGCCGCAGTCTGGTTCTCGCCCTTCGCAACGGCGGTCACATCCAGCCCTCTTTCAATGGCTTCTTTCACGACCAATCTTCCAACTCTGCCATTTGCACAAATAACTGCAATTTTCATTTCAAATACCTCCTCCAGGGAAACGTTGTAACTTTCTTGATTACAACGAGAGTATAGCACTATCCAGATGTAATGTCAAGACTTACAACGAAAATTTTTTGAAACTTTTTTCCCGGTGTAATTGTTGACATTACATCACGCCTCGCGTATAATAAAACGATATGAGGTGATTAATATGCAATTTTCTTCAAGACTTCCGATTGCAGTGCACATATTGCTGGCAATCGTGGAATTTGAGGGCAAGGAAAAGACAACATCCACCTTTCTTGCCGGGAGTGTCAATGTAAATCCCGTCATTATACGCAATACGCTGGGACAGCTCAAAGCTGCCGGACTTGTTACGGTAAAGGCCGGAGAGGGCGGCGCGTCCCTTGCAAAACAGCCAGGAGACATTACGCTGCTGGACATCTTTGATGCCGTTGAGAAAGAGGAAGCATTATTCCATTTTCACGAAAATCCTAACCCGGAGTGTCCTGTTGGAAAAAACGTTCATGCTGTATTGGATAATAAGCTCTTTGCCATACGGGAGGCAATGCGGGAGAAGATGAAATCCATTGCTTTGCAGGATTTAATCGACGATATGAACGACATACTCATGTAATAGTTGTTACTATTTAGAAACGATAAAACGCCACCTGACTGTTTTAACAATCTGGTGGCGCTTCGTTTTGCCGGAAACAACAACGGAATTTAGAAACCTGCCGCCTTACCATATTTTCATACTTTTATTCCTCCAACATCATCAGATAACTATCCAGCCTCCCATCCACATATCCGACAAACAGCTTCTCCATTGCATCCGGATTATGTTTCACATGATATGCATCAAAAGCATTATAATAAGCAATCCGGTCTGTAAATTTAATGTCAATGGGCGGATATCCGGCTTTCATCAATTCCAAATTCACAAGCAGCCGGCCTGTCCGGCCGTTTCCATCGATGAAAGGGTGAATTCTCTCAAATTCAATATGAAACCGTGCAAGTCGAGGAATGATATGCTCTGTACTGTTTCCATAAGACTCCAGCAGCTGCTCCATCTTAGGCTGAATCAGATAAGGCTGTACAGGTTCATGCTTTGCACCCATAATTCTTACCGGAACTCTCCTGTAAACGCCGCGGTCATCTTTTTTATCCGCTAACACCAGATAATGAATTTGCTTGATAATGTTCTCCGATAACGGCACCTGATTCTTTACCAAGTCCCGCACAAAATCAAAGGCTTCCTTATGGCCCACCGCTTCCATGTGGTCTTTCAACGACTTTCGGTCAATGGTCAGCCCGCGCAGCACCATAGCTGTCTCTCGCAGGGTCAGCGTATTCCCCTCAATCGCATTGGAATTGTAGGTGTATTCAACCACAAATTCCTCCGTCAGCCGCTCCACTTCTCCCTCCGTCAAAGGCCTTCTGGAATCCAATTCAATTTTTTTCCTGTCAATTATTTCAAGCAGACTTTCTGCCGTTTTATACCTGCCGTCCTTGGGCTTCTTCGCTTCTGCAGGAATTTTCCAACTGCGTCCATCCCGGGTAACACCTGGAATCTTCCCCTCTGAACATAAAATACGAACTCTTCTATCTGAAATGCCCCATTTCTCTGCCGCCTGCTTCACTGTCATGTACATAAATCTACACCTCACTCTTAACAGTAGTATACCCTATTATCGGAACAATAGCAACGACATCGGAATGATATTTTTTACTTATCGGAATAATGAAAAGGCCCAGCAGATACCATTCTTATCTTCCGTTGAACAACTTCCAGTGAAAATTTTTGTCAGTTTTCGCAATTTTCTAAAGGCGGTCTACACTAAAACCCCGCTTTTCGAAGCTCGTCCATCATGGCCGGCCTTCTCCTGTAATCCACTTTCCAGCAATCGGCAATTTCCTGAGCCATTATTTTGCCGTCCGGGTATCCGGCAATTTTCTTCAAATAGGTCATTAAACCTCTGTATGCCTTTCTGTCCGACACCTGCGCCGCTTCATCTTTCACATACTGCACATACAAGTCTCTGACCTCTTCAGGCAAATGCTTTTTCAACACTTTTTCGTACTGATTTAATATATGTACACCGCCATTCTTCCTAATTTTCGTAAGCATCCTTTCAAATAACTCCTCTTCTGACAGTAGTTCATATCTCACCCATGAAGAAGTTTTATTTTCCAAAAACAATTCTCTCTGCGCTTCCCATTCTTCTTGACTGTACAACTTCTTTAATCTTGCAATATACTCCAGATTATCCTGCATGCATTGGAACACCTGATATTTCAGTTCCTCTACATACTCTTTCTCCATGTTTTGCGATTCGTAAATGTCAATCAGCTGTCGGCTGTATTCGGCAACCAGTCCTGCTTTATCTGCGTCTAAAACCTTGCTCTCTTTTAATACCGAAATAGCTTCTTCATACTTTTCCTCAGACAGATATTCCCGGATTTCCATCTTTCGGATTTCAGAAAAGTTTCTGTATTGCTTCCGATATTCTCTTATTTCCTCTTCTGAATAATGCAGTTCTTCCATCAGACGAAGCCGCGCGCTGATATTGTTTATCCTGCCGTAATAGGCGGAATAGGAGTTTCCGCTGTAATTTTGATTTTCAGCACTGTGAATTTTTTCATCCAGGACGCGAAGCTTTTCACGCAGCATTCTTTCATCATGAAACTCACTCCACAGGAAATCCGTGATATAATCCTCCAGATAATCGATTACATAGCCTTCTTGATGACTTTGAAACCACTGAAACATGGTTTCCTTTTCCTGTTCATCACATCCCTGCAATATTAATATCCAATATTCATAACATTTTTTCGCCACGAAAGAGACACCGCCGTCCGAATCATCCATATCTCGATTTCCCACTTCACGAAAAACGTAATTTACCAGCTCAAAAGCGTCCATCCTGCAATTCTTCTCCAGTAAAGCCGGAATATTCTCGTTCAGCAGAACATTCAGTTCAGCCGTATAGTCCCATGCATGATGATAATTTACAAACCCGCTTCTGTCAGAATACTGATAACCGATATCATCTACCCGTCTCTTCAGTCTGATAATCTGCTGCGGTGTGATTGGCCCATACCGGGTCATAATCCTGTTGTAAAGGGATTTATCAGAATGCGCCAGAGAAAGGATGATACTCTGTAAGTCCTCCGCGGGTATTTTTTCAACAATATCCTTCAGTTCTTTTTCTGGGTCCTGAATATGCCGAGAATGGACTTCCGCCAATTCCCCATCTGGCTCTCCCCCTTCAATCTCAAATAAAACCGCCGCCATATGCTTGCAATAGGTTCCGTCCTCCGCATAGGGACAGGTACAGGTCATATCATAAATCTCTCCATCCCGAAAGACAATCTCTACGTCGTAGTCTTCTGAGCCTTCTACCGCCGCTGTATATCCGGTTTCCGTTTTCTTTAAAGCGCTGACATGCCCCCTCTCATAATAGTCCAATCCACGCTCCAGTATACGGGTGCGGAATAAGTCTTTCCATTGTTTCATTAGATTTCATCTCCAGTCTGTTTCTCTGATATCCTTTTCTACCCCATATTCTTCACAGTTCCAGACTGTTTTCCTGGAGCAAAAAATCATATATGCTCATCGTCGTTATGCCATATTCATCTCGGGTGACATTGACAACATCTTTCACCACGATAATTTTTTTAAGGAATCCTTGACATGCAGCAGGGAAGCTTTTTCCTGCTTGCGTTTTTCCTCTGTCGGCATGCTGAAAGCCGACTGAATATAGTAACGTTTACTTCCCAGATTTGCAACAAAGTCTATCTCAAGCAGCTTTTTTCGTCTTTGCCGTCTTCGGTGAGCCCTCGCTTTTCCACAACGCCTACATCAACGGTATAACCTCTGCTTCTTAATTCGTTGCAGATGACATTTCCATAAGATGATTCTCTTCAACCTGTCTGAATCCTAGCCTTGCATTTCTCAGGCCTACATCTTCAAAATAGTGTTTCGGCAGCGTGTCAATATATTTTCTGCTTTTACGTTGTAGCGATTTGCTTTATTGATAATAAAGACGTCTTCAAGATATTCGATATACTGCCTTATGGTGTTCAAGCTGATTTTTGACTGCAGCACACTTTGAAAAGCGGCTTCAATTCTCGGAGGATTTGTCAGAGAGCCTACAGCAGATGTCAAAATGTTAATCAGGTCTTCCAGTCCCTGGCTCTTTTCAATATGATGTCTCTCTATAATATTGGCAATTTCACTGAACATTTTTTCCGTTCTGTACTTTTTGTTAAAAATCATTATGCCCTACCTACCACAAATCCGCAAATTGTATTGAAAAAATCAAAGAATGGCAACGGCACATTTTGATAGATTCTGCCCGACTCAATACGCAATCCTGAAATAATCCAGATAAGTCTTATATCTGTCCTGTGCGGTCAGGCAGATATCTGTCAGGTAGCCTTTCTCATTATCCCATTCCTTCAGTCCTCGGTAATAAAACATCTTCAGACTGTCCTCAATGATAAACGGAACAATATTATATTCCAAACATTCTCCCGTATTCATTCTTTCTTTTTTGCCGTTCTCCGGGACTTTTGAGTTTTTTTAAAGCCCCTTTTATTATTCCCTGTTGTTTTCGCCCCAAATGCACAATTGGTCTAAGACGGTCATCAGAGATTTGCCTCTGTCGCTGAGAGTATACTCAACTTTTGGAGGAATCTGAGGATACTCCGTTCTTATAATGAGTCGGTCTGCTTCCAACTCCTTTAAGTTGCTGCTAAGGGTCTTATCTGTAATACTGCCCAAATACCGTTTCATCTCATTGAACCGTACCGGTTCAAACTCCATAAGGCAATACAGGATGACCATCTTATGCTTGCCGGATATGAGTGACAATGTATAGCTGAACCCTGTTTCTTCAAAATTAGCTTTTTCAATATATTTTCTTATCATGTTATACTTCCTTACAAGAAAGTACCTATCTTTAAAGATGGTACTTGTTTTTATTCCGTTACCTGCTACAATTATATCGAGGGACGCAGGTTCTGTCAATTTTACACAAGAAATGAGGTAAATACGATGAGAAGGAAACTCAACATAACGGAAGGCATCTTCCCCATGCCCGTGCTAATGGTAGCAACCTACAACGAAGACGGCAGTGTAAACGTCATGAATGCTGCCTGGGGAACCATGCAGGAAAGAGGTAATGTTGCCCTTAATTTGACGGAAACACATAAAACCGTAAAAAATATCAAAGCAAGGGGCGCATTTACCGTAAGTATCGCCGATGCGGCTCATGTAGTCGAGGCTGACTACTTTGGCGTTGTATCAGGCAACCAGACTGCCACGAAATTTGAAGACAGTGGGCTTACCGCAAGCAAAGCCGAATCAGTGGATGCCCCCGTAATCAACGAATTTCCGCTCTGCCTTGAGTGCGAATTTGTTGAATACCAGAACGGAGAATACGGGTGCGGTGTTATCGGTAAAGTGGTAAATGTCACAGCAGACGAAAGTGTCATGAACGGAGATAAGGTTGACATATCGCTGGTAAACGCAATTGCCTTTGACCCGTACACCCATGGCTATTACAAGGTAACGGAGAGAGTTGGCGAAGCATTCAAAGACGGTCTCCAGCTAAAGAAATAAAGCAAGGACTCCTTCAGGTCGAAGGAGTCCTTGTTTTCATCACTTAAAATATTACCTATCTCTCAAAGTCCATCTGGACTAATTTTTTCCCATTGGGCAGCATATGCTCAAAAGTTCCCACTGCATGATAATCAAGTTCCAGCATGGCTCTCTCCATTTCATCTTCTTCCATTTGGTGATGAACTTGATTCAGCCCGTCAAAAGCGTGCAGATAGGGAGAATCTGAAACCCAGTTATCCTCCATATTAATTTGAATAATGCAGGAAACATACTTCGGATTTACCTGTCTGACGGCTTTCTGAAAGCACTCATATCCAATATATTCGACCAGCAGATTTGCAATAATCATATCTGCCCCTGGCAATTTGTCAGCCTCTTTCGTCAAATCCATATGCAGACATTTCAGAAACCCGTCAAGGTCCGGATATCTTTGAACGACTTCCTCCAGATAAGAAGGGTTAATATCCACTCCATATATTTTTTCAAATTTGTCTCTTTGAATATGCTCAAGGCCATTGCCCCCTGCAATTCCCAATATCATTACACTGGAAACAGGATAAGCAGAAAACTGGCCTTTCATCATTTCGTTCATTGCCTGTAATTGTCTGACAGAATCAAGTTTCATATGATTTTCATAATCAGATAATGGGATTTCTTCCCATGGATTTTTCATTTTCTTACCTCGCAGACGCTTATTATACTGATTATAGCATATAATCTTCCGATTTCATATCTGCATTTTGTCAAGTGCAAAAAACGCCCTGCTAAAGCAGCGCAAAAGTGTTCCTTCTATATTATCTTATCATACGCTGCTTTTCCGCTTCCCTGAAAAATAATTGTTCCGCATTTTCTAAATCCGCTCTTCTCTAAAACGTGCTGCATCCGCTTATTTGAAAAACCGGTGTCTATCCGGATTCCCTTTATATTTTCCGCAGCACATAATTCCTCGACCAGGTTTATCGTGGTCTCAGCCAGCCCCATACCTCTGTATTCCTTCCCAAACGACATGCGGTGAATAACTGCGTAAGGTTCTTCGGTATGCCACTGGCCTTGTATGTCAGCATAGGCAGGCTCACCATCGAAGTCGACGCATAGATAGCCGGCGATATGATTGTCCAATTTAATGACATACCCTTTTCCGGCTTTTATATCATCTCTAATGGTATCCTCATTGGGATAGTCCTCCGTCCATTGAACAAAACCTTGCTCTTTTTGAAAGGCTCTTCCATCGTCTATAATCTGCTTGCAAATGTGAATATCTTTTTCGCATGCTAATTCCAGGGTTTTCATTTATCAGTTCCTCCTAAATACAACGTTTTTACTTGCTTTATCCTCGATTTAAGTATATAATAGCACCATAAAAAGCCGAAAACAATTTAAAGTTTATTGAGTTATAATTAAAATTAATTTAAGTATCTAGAGGGAAAATATGGAACTGAAATATCTCAACACCTTTCGCACCATTGTCGAAACCGGAAGTTTTACAAAGGCCGCAGAAAAACTGAATTACACCCAGTCGGCAATCACTTTCCAAGTCAGCCAGCTGGAAAACGAGCTATCTGTGAAACTTTTTGAAAAAGCAGGTAGAAACATGGTGCTCACCCAAGCCGGGAAGCTGCTGGTTCCTTACGTGGACGAAGTCTTTCAATCAGTAGAAAAACTCCTATGTTTTGAGAACGATTTATCTCTATGTCAGGGGGAATTACATATTGGAGTCGGCGAAACTTTACTTTGTTATCATCTGCCTTCTGTTCTAAAGGAATTTCATAAAAAAGCCCCGAAAGCCCGCCTTTACCTACATTCTATGAATTGCTATGATATCCGCAACGCACTGCTCGAGGGAAAACTGGATTTAGGCGTATTCTACGAAGACATTGGAGGATTTGGCTCTAATCTCATTATCTACCCTTTTGGAAATTTTCCGTTGTGCCTAGTTGCTTCACCGGAAATCGGAAGGTGTTTTCCAGACTTTATCACCCCGGACAGAATGTTAGATATACCTTTGATTATCAATGAACAAAACTGCGTGTTTCGCCAAATCTTTGAGCAATACCTCAATAAAAAATCCATCACTTTAGGGCACACAATAGAATTATGGAGCATACCTACCATCAAAAATTTAGTCAAAAGTGACGTAGGGATTTCTTTCCTGCCTAAATTCGCGGTAGAAGAAGAATTAAAAAAAGGAGAATTGGTTGAAATACCCACAGATATTTCTCACACGAGTATTTCCGCCGTCTGTGCCCATCACAAAAATAAATGGATTAGTCCCATTGTTCGTGAGTTTATTGAAAACCTTGCGCCCTCATGCCGCCTGCGCGCTCTTGATAAAAACTGATAATAGCGAAATCTCTTCTTTTTCCCGCAGACCGCTCCAAGAATGCTCTGCGGGAAGCTTTTTTCAAATTGCAGGGGGTATATGCCTCTTTTTCAGCAGCGGGCAGAGGTGCATTGCCCTTTTTATTAGAATATATTACCGTTTTTTATAAAATTTTACAGTATGTAGTGCCAAATTTTCTCGCCAAGAACCTTTCCTCTGCTGATTTTTAAGGCAATATATGAAAAAAATGTCCCGCAGCGCTATAAAAAACTCTTTTGCGGGAAACTCACCTTTAAAAAAAACGCCCATATACCCCCTATGGGTATATGAACGTTTCAAAAAGTCCATGATCCGGCGACCTTGGGATTTATGATTACAGCCTTTCCATTCCCTGTTACGCATCTAATTTCACAAGTCATCTCGTTCAAATGCGGCCCGCCCGGTTATGATTCTTCGACAGTCAAGTTGAGACCTTTCACCCAGTCTACGACACTGCTTTCCGCACCGGCCGCATCGTCTCTGTAAATAGAAAGCCCGTCAGAAACAACCTCTGCACCCGGCTGCAGCTCCGAAATCGTCTCAATGGTTCCGGCAAATCCGCTTCCGCCGTGAACTGTAAATGGAATGATAGTTTTTCCGCTGAAATCATATTCTTCAAGGAATGTATAAAGCGGCATTGGCAGGTCAGCGTTCCAGTTAGGATAGCCCAAGAAAATTACATCATATTGGTCAAGGTTCTCAATCTGCACTGCAAGTTCCGGCCTTGCATTTTCTGCTCCCTCACCGTGGGCCATCTCAAGGAGCGCCTGGTGAGTCTTCGGATATTCCTGAACCGTTTCAATGGCCAGCAGGGTTCCGCCTGTTTCACGCTGGATAATCTGCGCAATGTACTCGTTGTTCCCCAG
The DNA here is from genome assembly GCA_965146355.1 of uncultured Emergencia sp. GTDB lineage: Bacteria > Bacillota > Clostridia > Peptostreptococcales > Anaerovoracaceae > Senimuribacter. The sequence continues at coordinate 90,634 of CBCTFZ010000006.1, forward strand.
CAATTCTTCGTCTGCCGCAATGCGGCTGGCACCGGCGACCGTATCCACGCCGTCCGTTTCCATGACGGAAAAATACGCAATCAAAATATTTTGATTATCTGTGTCCGGTGCCTCTGTCTTCGGCATTTCCGCATCAGTTCCATTTCCCGAGGCAGCCTCTGCTGCATTGCCATTGTTTCCGCAGGCCGACATCGCAAAGCTCAATATAAGAATCAGCATAATCAGCAAAAGATTTTTCCTTATTTTCATTTTGTTCTCTCCTCATTGTTTAAACTCTTTTCTGGTACCGATTATACATTGCGGTAGTAACTACCGGTCAATAATTTTTTATAAAATTCTATGTGTTAAAATTTCATTTGTATTTGCGAAAAAAAAATACCCCCGCACAGTGACAGCCATGAGGGATATTTCATATATAGCTTTATCGAACGCCGTTGTTTTGACTGGTTTCCTTACGAGCAGTCTGTTCCTCTGCAAGACGCTTCTTCGCATCTTCGGTGGATTCGCCTTCATGAGCCAGAAATTTATCTACGAAAGCGTCTTCCACTTTCTTATACGTGCCTACAACACTGTCCTCAATCTTCTGAAAACCGCTGGTTACACCTTCGGCAATTTTTTCATTGGCCTTTATAAATTTAGAATTTGACATTTTTTTACCTCCTGCTGACTTTATTTTTATTTAATAGTACCCCGGTAATCGCTGCAATGCCGGCTGCAGCTGCAGCAACGGCGGCGGGAATCATTATTTTCTTCATCGTTTTCATCCATTAGCCTCCTCGCTACTGCAAGCCTCTGCAAAGGGGAATCAGGCAGAGCAGCAGAAGGATACCGGCCACACCCACGGCAATCCCCCATATCATCTGATTTGCTACGAGGACCATACACATGCCTGCACCAAATACCACGGTGCTGAAGATGCTGTAAAGGGTGATGCCTATCGCTTTTCCGTTAAACACGATGGCTGGTTTTCCGTCCATTTTCCGACGAACAATCACCATGGCCAGCAGGACAATAATCCCCGCAACGCCCAGCACGATGCCTTGTGTCATTGTACCCATTTCCGGCACCAGAGCCATACACATGCCGAGGGCAAACAGCAGGCCTCCGATGACACTGAGAATAAGCGTAACAAAATCTTGTTTTTTCATAGTAAATACCTCCATTAGATTTTCATCATTTCTTATCTGTTGTCAGTATTCTATACTTCAAATGTTCCTGAAGTGTTGGGATTTTGTTTAAGGTATGTTAAAAGAAGATGTCTCTTTTGCTGAAAAGATGCAAATGAAGAAGCTGGAAACCCGGGCCGTTCTATGTTAGAATTGTACCAACAACAAACCAGAAAAGAAAAAGGATGACATCAGATGATGAAAAACATGGTGAAAACAGCCGCAGGCTTATGGATGATTGCAACTGTCTTAATCGGTTATATACCCCAGCCGAAGTACCTGGTTGAAATGACCTGCGTATCAAATACTCTGGGAGGGTTGCTGCTCCTTGCAGACGGCATACTGAACATGACAAAAAAGAAAAACCTCCCGAGCGCTTTTTACCTGAATGTAGCCGTGAGTATCCTTACGGTATTTCTCATCTGCATGGGAAGCCTTTCCGGCGTATATCGATTTAATTTTCAGGGCGCGTTTTTCTTCCTCCACGTCGTCAACCCCATTGTCTTTATCCTCTGCTATATACTCTTTGTCGATGAGCGGAACCGCAAAAGCAGATTTGCCCTGGCGGCGCCCATCATGTTCATGGTATATTTACTCTTTGACTATTTGCGCTGCCAGGTTACAGGCCAATTCGTCTACGGCTTTGTTGAGCCCCAGGCCCTTACCTTTGGCTACGCCGTCATGGCAGGGGCGGCGGCGTACGCCCTTCTGTGTCTGCTGGGGCTGGGACTTCTAACCCTGAACAGAGCTGCCCACAGCAAGGGGAAGTCCTGAGCGACTTCCCCTTTTTCCTCTTTGCGGTCTTACGCATCCAGGTTCAGGCTCTCTATCCACGCTGCAATTTCCTCGCGGGTGCTGCCGCCGGAAAATCTTTGGCCCTCAAGCCAGCGGGCATTATCCGTCAGCTGCTGCAAACCGGCTGCACTGGAACCGATGCCGCTGCTGCCGGAGGTGCAGAAAGGCACAACGGTCTTACCGGAAAAATCATAGCTTTCCATAAATGTGCTGACGATTCTCGGCGCCTGACCCCACCAGATGGGATAGCCGATAAACACAATTTCATATTGCTCCATGTTTTCCACAGCACCGGAAATTGCGGGACGAGAGGACGGGTCGTTCATTTCCACGGTTGAACGGCTGCTGTCGTCGTTGTAGTTTAAATCCGCATCGGTGTAAGCCACTTCCGGCACGATTTCATAAAGGTCGGCATTCAATATGTCCGCCGCATATTGAGCCACACCCTCGGTAGTATTGGTGGCGGAGAAGTAAGCCACCAGTATCCGGCTTCCATCCGCCGCACTTTCCGCTTCTCCCGTTTCATCGGTCTGGGCTGCGCTGTTTTCCCCGTCGGAAGGGCTTGTCTCTGCCGGTTCACTTTTCCGGGCGCAGGCTGCAAGGGATACAACCATCAGCAGCGCCAATAGAATCACAGTAACTTTTCTCATGTTTTTTACCTCCAATTTCATAATTGCTCTATTCTGTCAGCGCGAAAGTGACATCTTCTCTGCTGCCAAGGTTTGTAAAGACAGACAGGTCTGACGTTACCTTCCCGATGTGAATGACGTCCACAGACAGATTGGGATTATCGGTCTGTGCGTAAAATACAGCCATGTTGTGATGCGCTTCACAGTAGGTGATATGGCCGTTTTCAAAGGTTTTCCCGCGCCAAACAGGGTGCGGGTAGGAACATAAAATTGATAACCCATTACAAAACCTTCCTTTCTCTGGCACAGTCCGCCAGTTCATCTATTGCTGCAATTTCTGCAGCAGTCAAAACGATTTCTGCCGCTTCGGCATTTTCTTTCAGCCTTTGGGCGCTGCGCATACCCGGAATGGGAACAAGATAAGGCTTTTTATGCAGAATCCATGCCAGAGACAGCACCCCCGCCGTTGTTCCCTTTTCCTCTCCCAGGGCGGTCAAATATTCTGTCAAAGGCTGATAGCGCTCCAGATTTTCATCATTTACTAGACGGCTCCGCCAGTCGTTTCTGGCAAACTTTACGCCTTTCTGAAAGCCTCCGCCCAGCAGTCCCTTAAACAGCGGGCCGTGGGCGACCCACCCCATATGATTTTCCTCCAGCATTGGAATCAATCCTTCGTGTTCTCTGCGAATGATGTTATAGCCGTTCTCCACTGCCGCTACAGGGCAAATCTGGTTGACCCGCTTCAAATACGAACCGTCGACTTCAGAGACGCCCCAATGCAGAATTTTTCCCTCCCGAATCAGCTCCGCCATGGTTTCAGCCACTTCCTCTGCTTCAACCCTGGGGTCGATGCGAGCCTGAAAATACAGGTCGATGTAGTCGGTGCGCAGCCTTTTCAGCGAACCTTCTACGGATTTTCGGATTCCCCTGCGGCTGGAATCATAGATAAGGGGCGGCACGTCGGGGTCTGCTGAATAGTCAAAATCGACCCCGCACTTTGTGGCGACGACCACTTTGTGCCGGATTCCCGCCAACGCCTTTCCCAGTATTTCTTCATTGTGGTGGGGCTGCTCCATGTATCCGTAATTCTTGGCGGTGTCAAAAAAGGTATAGCCCATGTCTGCCGCTTCTCTAATCAGCCGGACGGCGTCTTCTGTATCCATCGGATTGCCGGCGGCGTGAGATATTCCCATACAGCCCATGCTCACAGCGGAAACCTCCAGGGGCCCCAAATTCCTCGTTTTCACTTCTCCGTGCCTCCTTTTACAAATAAAAAATGCAGGTGCAGAAAATACTTTCCTTCTGTACCTACATTATAGTTGCCCTCTTGAGTTATATCAAATACTTGGTTTTCATCACTCAGTTATGCTTAAAAAGCATTTTATGTGTTCGATAAACCTGCCCGCTGCCAGGCTGAACGGCTGCTGTTTTTTCCATGCCAGAACACAGCTGGCCTCTAGCTCCGGATACAGCGGTCGATAAGTAATTTTCTCTCTGTCCATGAGGGATACAGAGCCTTCGATGACGATGGAATATCCCAGCCCACCTTGAACCATGATGGCGCCGTTGGTG